>NZ_JBMWDO010000010.1:0-157409 GCF_049545475.1 Stenotrophomonas sp. NPDC077461 | reverse complement strand
GACCGCATCGTCTGGACCACCCCGGCCAGCGCGGTGGCCTACGCCGGCCAGAACCTGCAGATGACCGTGCAGCAGGACCTGCAGGTCAGCGCCGGAGAAACCGTGTCGGCCGTGGCCGGCGAGCATGTGGCGCTGTTTGCGCAGGCCGGGCCGGTCAAGGTGATTGCCGCCAACGGCCCGGTGAGCCTGCAGTCCAACACCGGCGAGCTGGAGCTGCTGGCCGACCAGGCCATCACCGTGACCGCCACCGACGACCGCATCGACATCCTGGCCCAGCAGAAAGTGGTGCTGCAGGCTGGCAACAGCGCGATCACGCTGGAAGGCGGCAACATCACTTTCAGCTGCCCGGGCACGTTTACCGTCAAGGCCGGGCAGCATCCGTTCATGGGCGGGGAAAGCGGTGAGGCCGGTATCGAATCGCTTCCGCAGGGACTGGTCCAGTTGAAGGGCCGTGCCCCGTTCTCGGTCTAGGGAAAGACAGCATGCTCATCAGTTACCCGATCCTCCCCGCCAATGGCGGCAATCAGAACGAGCAGCAGAAACTCGACGCCATGCTGGCGCTGGCACAAGCGGACCGCGGCCTGTATCCGGTGACCACCGGCAACCGCTGGCATGGCGGCATCCATCTGACCCCAGGCGACCAGCCGATCCGTGCGGTGGCCGATGGTGTGATCGTCGCGTACCGGCTGGCGCCGGAGACCCGTGACTATCCGGGTCTGGGCAACTACGACACCAGTTTTGTGTTGATAAAGCACGAGACCGACTCGGGCGAGAACACCCGCGTGGTGTTCCATTCGCTTTACATGCACCTGCAGCCCAAGGGCGTAATGACCCCGGCGCGACGCCAGTTGCTGCTTCCCTTCCTGCGCGACGCCGCCGTCGGCACCGATGCCGTACGCGCGCCGGACAATACGCGTGTTTCGCGCAAGGACGTGATCGGCTTCGGCGGCCAGTTGTATGGGCAGTCCACCGTACATTTCGAAATTTTCGCCAGCGAGGCCGACTTCCGCGCCGCCGATACCGGCTTCTGGCGCGACCGCACTGCTATCGCGGCAGGCAGCCACGGCTCAACAGATGTCTATGGCGACAGCTACTTCATCATTCCCGCCTCGCGCACTTTCAGCGCGCGTCACCCGCGCGCGACGGCTCCGCACCGTCTGACGTTCCCTGCGTTCCGCAATACCCATTACGACCTGGACGTCGGTCAGGAGGGTCAGAACGCCACCCGTCTGCTGGTGAAAGTCGCCTTCGGTGGCGGCAACCGCGTCTCCACCACGTACGCGCTGGATGACCAGGGCGAGGTGGTCGCCCAGGTGGGCCAGCCTGTGCAGCAGGCCGGCTATGAGTACGAGATGTACCGCATCGCGAACCTTCTGTACGACGACTGTACCAGCGCAGGCTTCGACTACCTGCGTTTCGGTCGCCTGCTGGGCGCGGACACCACCACCCACGTAGAGAACTGGCAGCTGGTCCGCTATGCAGATGCCAGTGTGGGTTACATCAATCTGGCCGATCCCGCCCAACAGATCAGCGTTCTCTCCGATGCTGATTTTCCGCTGCACTGGCGTGCGGTGGTGGAGGGCGACGCGGCCAGCCCGGAAGATGGCATTGCCAATGTCGATCGCCTGACCGAGCTGCTCGGCCTGGCCACTCCGTCGCCGGTCCCATCGCTGTCGGCACCTGCGGAGTTTGCCGCCCGGGCCAATGCGGCCGGCGCGGCCGAGCAGCTTCGCCACCTGATCTGCAAACACCCCAGCGAATGGGACGCCAGCGATCTGGAGGCCCGCTACGCCGTGTATCGTCAGCCAGGCGCGGTGTTGCACACCGATGAGTCCTGGCAGAACTTCAAGACCCACGTGGAAGCGCTCGCCTTCTGGCCGCAGAGCGGGCTGCCGGAACGCCAGGTCTGGCACTTCCACCCGCTTCAGTTCATCCACCACTACCGCAAGTGCCTGTGGCTCAGCCGCGACGAGCTCAAGAAGGTCTACCCCGACAGCAAGTACCCGATCACCGCGCTGGCTACCGAAGGCCGTGGACGAACACCGGACAGCATCCGGGACGACTACCGCGTCCAGATCAACCAGGTCACACGCAAGTATCTGGTCACCACCCAGATCCGGATGGCGCACTTCTTCGGCCAGGGCGCCGTGGAATCGATGTATCTGGCGCTGATGCTGGAAGGCTCGGCGAACTACTCGCGCAACCCGCGGCACCAGAGTTTCCAGCCGGAAACCAATGGTTTCTACGCGCCAGCGCAGCCCAATTACCTGTTCTACCTGGAAAACCGGCTGGGCAACATCACCACCGGCGATGGCCCCAAGTACCGCGGTCGGGGCATGAAGCAGCTCACCGGCCGGGAAAACTACTCCAAGTACTGGGTGTATCGCGGCTGGCTGGATGCGAGCACATTCACCTCGCCGTGGTGGAACCCGGCGCGGCCCGCACGGGCGCCGACCATCAATGATCCGCAACGCCTGTCCACCGACGCCTACGCCGCCATCGATGCCGGCGGCTGGTACTGGGAGGCTGGCTCGGCGCAGAATCAGTTCCGCACCATCAACAATGCCATCACCGGCAACGTCATCGACCGCGCCAGCGTGCGTACCGTTGCCGTCGCCATCAACGGGGTCAACCGCAGCACGGGCGATCCCAATGGCCTGGCCGAACGACTTCGGGAAACCGAATCGGCGGGCCGTGTACTTACGGATCAGATATGACCCTTACCCGCTCCCTGCAGCTCACTGCGTTGTTCCTGCTGACCGCCTGCAGCACGGTGGGCAGCGCCCTGGAACCGGTCGCGTCCAAAGCGCCCGCGTACACGCTCTCGGCCAACACCGGCCTGGGTGCGGGGCAACCCGATACGGTGTGCCGGAACGTGCAGGTAAAGCGTCGGACCGTCGGCGTGTACTGCCGATCCAGCAGCACGGCCCTGCTGCAGGAGCTCGGAGTGTCGGTCACCCCGGCAGACCCCGGCGACGCCAGCCCCGCGCGCAACGTGGATTTCGCCACAGGCATGAGCCAGTACAGCGGTACGCCGCGCAGGCTGCATGGCCGCGATGGATTCACCGCGGAGGTCGACTGCGACACCGGCACAGGCGAGGTATACCGCGCCACGGGGACCTGCCTTGCCGCCGTCTCGTTCGATGACGCCCGCCGGTTCCACTACACGCAATTGACCCTGCGCGATGAAGCCGCCGGCAAACAGATCCTGTCGCCGGACGACGCGCTTGCCATTGCCGACGCACTGGATTGACCTGCGCCTGACCATGCCGGCGCAGGTGTGCGGCAGGTGAACGGATCCCAGTCTTTCCTATCGGGTACTAGTCGATGAAATATGTTTCGTGGGCGCTGCTCGCACTCGTCGCCAGCACCGCCGCCGCGTGCGCGCCGACGCCCGCCGGCGCCATCCGGATCAAGGGCGACCATTTCGTCTACCCGTCGCAGCAGGCCGAAGCGAGCATCAGGCTGGGGCCGTCGCTGGACGCCTGGAACGTCAGCTGCGACAAGCGCCACGCATTGGTATGGGGCCGCGCATGGGACCAGATCCAGCCGGGCGACGCACCCTACTCCAACCTCTATCTGCTTGACCTCGACAAGGGTGAGATCGTTGCCCATGTCACTGTCAGCAGTGGCCCCTACGAGACAGAATTCAGCCAGGACCAGACCCTGGTCCGCATTGACGAGCGGATTCTGCGCCAGGCCGACGGCACGGAGGTCGATCCTCCGCCGGCGTTTCACCCGGAAACGTGCGCGCCATTCGCGGGCAAGAACAGCGCGTGAAATGTCACGTCGCAACGCGCCGCTGTACCGGGCCACGGCAGCCTGGTCTGGCCACCGATGCGGTGCTGGCCATCATCGACGTCTTGGAACAAGGCGAAACATCCGGATCAATGGACTGACCATGAGACTGCGTACCCCCCTGCTGCCGGCGCTCGCCTGCGTTGCGCTGCTGGCCGCCTGCAAGGGCCCGCCGACCGACCCTGCGACACCGGCACCGCTCCCGGCTGCAGGCGCGGCAACGCCATCGGCGCCCGCCGCGACCCCACTGGTCCATCTCGCCGAGATCGACGCCGCCACGCTCCAGGCGCTGGGCGTGAGCGCCCCGCTGAAGACTGTGCACTTCCGCGACAGGGACGGCGAAGGCCTGCTGGTGCTGGACCGGATCGACAGCCAGGCGCCCGATGCCGACAGCGGCGAGGCGATGGACGTGGCGCTGCTGACCGCCACGCTCTACCGGCGTGCCGACACCGCCACGTCGTTCGTCGAGCGCTGGCGCAGCGAACACCGCACCGAGTGCCCGGGTCTTGACCTGGAAGCCGCCTATTTCCTCGACAACGCCGAGGCCACCGACCTCGACGGCGATGGTGTGGCCGAACTGACCCTGCCCAGCCACGCCTTCTGCGGCGGCGGTGTGGACCCGCATCAGATCGTGATCGAGCTGCGACGCGGCGATGATCGCTACCGGGTCGAGGGCGAGTCGCTGGTGGTCATCGATGGCGAAGCGCCGTTTGGCGGTGAACGTGCCGACAGCCCGTCCTACGCCGCCGCACCGGCAGCGTTCCGCCAGCACCTGGATACGGTCTGGCAGGCGGTGCACACCCTGCCCGGCCGCGAATCGGACGGCGGGCCGTAGCCCGTGCCGCGCCCTGCGCTGTCAGCCGATCACGATGTAGTCGCTGACCAGCGCCGTGCCCTTGTGCGGACCCGGTGCCAGGTGGACGTAGCGCCCGCCGACCTGGTCGATGGCGATGCAGTCGTCCACGTCCAGCACCGCGTCGGTGTGCGGCTTGAACCAGGCCGCATCGCGCAGCGCCTTGGCTTTCTGACGTGCCTGCGCGGTATCGGTGGCTACCAGCAACCGGTAATCGTGCGCCTCGCCCAGCGAGCGTGCGACGTAGCCACCGAGATTGATGAAGAACAGCCGCGGTGCATCCGCTGCCGGTGCCGCCTCGACAAAGGTCACCTTGTAGCCGTCTACGCCATCCACCGCGAGCCAGCCATCGATGTGCAGACCCTTGGCTGCGCCGAACCAGTCCTGGCGCAGCTGCGGGTAGGCGTCTTCGATGCGCGCAACGTTGGCGAAGGCCACGTCGTGGACCTCGATGCGGGCGCGGTCATGGCGGCCGCCCAGCATGAATACATGCAACATGTCCGATCTGCTCCTGCGTCCCACCCTCGCGGCGGGCGGCCATTGTACCTGCGCTGTGGACCCGCCCCCGCGCGGCGCGTCATCGTGTCGCGCCCGCCCACGACACGAAACTCGCGGCGGCAGTGGTATCGTCGGCGCCCGAACCTGCAGGAGCCATCCCCATGCCATCCCTCGCCCGTCGCGCCGCCCTTCCGCTGCTTGCGCTGTGTAGCGCCGCGGCACTGAGCGCCTGCGTCAGCTCCCCCGGCCCGGCCATCACCGGTCCCGGCCTCTGCGATGCCAGTGGCCTGGGCTGGTCGGTCGGCCACGTCGCCGATGAAGCCACCCTGCGCCGCCTGCTGCGTGAGAGCGGCGCGGGCCTGATCAATCCGATCGGCCCAGCCACCATCACCTCCAAAGACCTGCGCAAGGACCGCCTGCGGGTGTTCATCGACAAGGACAACATCATCACTGCAGCACGCTGCGAGTGATGCGCCCGCTGCGGGCGCTCAGTGGCGCCCGCAGTCGTGCCCGCCCCAGTGCGCCCCGCGCGGGGTCTGGCCAATGCCGGGGTTGAAGGCGTTGCTGGGGTCCAGCGTGCGGTAGAACGCTGCCAGCGGCGGTTTGGCCGGGTAGAGATGGCCCACATTGTGCTCGGCCGGATACTCGGCCCCGCGCTGGTCCAGCAGCGCCCACATCGCATGTTCGATCGCCAGCGGATCTTCGCCCTTGCGCACGATGTAGTCCTGGTGGAATACATGGCACAGGAAGTGCCCGTAGTAGAGCTTGCCGGCCAGGCGTGCATCGAGGTCCGGCGGCAGCTGCTCCACCCAGTGGCGATCGTCGCGACGCAGCGCAACGTCCAGGGCCACGATGTCCTCGACGTCACGCCGGTGGACCTCGCGGTACCGCACGGCGGCGCCCGCCACGGCGAAGCGATGCAGGAAGGCCTTGCGCCCCTCCTCGGCCGTGCACTGGAAGTAATCGCCCTCCCCGCTCGCAAAGTGATCGCGCAGGAAGGTCGCGGTCGCCGCGGCATCCACCGCCGACACCTTGAGCAGCAGATGGTGCTCGTAGCGCGCACGGAACTGCCCCATGCGCGCCGGCAGGTGGCCAGGCAGGCAGCGCATGACCAGCTGGATCGCGCGGTCGGTGACGCCGCGCAGGCCCAGGCTTTCGAACCAGCCATCGATGCGGCTCTTCAACGCGAATGCGGCGGGCACCCGCCCCGTGCCGAAGCGGTCGATCAGCAGGAAGGTGTCCTTGCCATAGCGCTCGCCGATGTCATACGCCTCGCGGTGCAGATATTCGCCGGAGATGGGCAGGCGCTCGAACGCGGTCAACAGGTGGCGCCGGATCGCCGTGAGATCCTCCATCGCATTGCTGCCGATGTAGAACACTTCGCCCGCCTCGCGCGCGAAGGTGTCCAGGCGCACCGCGAAGACCGCCAGCTTGCCGGCCGAACCGGAGGCTTCGTAGTGACGCGAGGGATCGGCGTTGTAGCGTGCGGGGGTGTCGGCATCGACCTGACGGACCTGCTCGGCGTAGCGCGGGTCCGACGCGGCGCGATCGCCACCGTTGTCGACGTCGCCCGGCGAGTAGTCGCCGCGTTGCAGCCGTTCCAGAATCTGCTCGGGGGTGTCTCCCAGCGCGATGCCAAGATGGTTGACCAAGTGCAGTTGCCCATCCGCGTCGACCTGGGCGAACAGCGCCATTTCGGTGTAGGCCGGTCCGCGGCGGACCAGCGAGCCGCCGGAATTGTTGCAGACACCGCCCAGCACCGATGCCCCGATGCACGATGACCCGATCACCGAGTGCGGTTCGCGGTCCAGCGGCGCCAGCGCCTGCTCCAGCCGATCCAGCGTGGCACCGGGCAGGCAGACCACCTGGCGCCCGTCGTTGAGCAGCTGGATGCCGGTGAGCCGCAGCGTGTTGACGATCACCACAGGGCGGTCGTAGTCCGCGCCATCGGGCGTGGAGCCGCCGGTCAGGCCGGTGTTGGCCGCCTGCATGATGACGATGGCGTTGGCCGCCACGATTGCCTGCAGGGCGCGCCATTGTTCGAGCAGCGTGCCGGGACGCACCACCGCCAGTACCGGCCCGTCGCCGAAGCGATAGCCCTTGCGGAAGCGCCGGGTCGGCTTGTCGCCGCACAGCACGTGCGCATCGCCGACGATGCCGCGCAGCTGCGCCAGCAGCGCCGCCGTGTTCCCGGGCGCGCCGCTCACGGGGCGACCGCGAGGTGACGGGTGGCGTCCACCAGCGAATCGCGACTGATGTCGGCGATGGTTCTGGCGCCGGTCAGCGTCATCGCCACGCGCATTTCCCTGGCGACCAGGTCCAGCAGGTTGGCCACGCCGGCCTCGCCGTGCGCCGCCAGCGCGTACACGAACGCGCGGCCGAGCAGCACGCTGTCCGCGCCCAGCGCGATCATGCGGACCACATCCAGGCCGTTGCGGATGCCAGAATCGGCCAGGATCTTCAGCTCGCCCTTGACCGCGTCGGCGATGGCCGGCAACGCCCGTGCGGTGGACAGCACGCCATCCAGCTGGCGTCCGCCGTGGTTGGAGACCACGATGCCGTCGGCACCGAAGCGCACCGCATCCCGCGCGTCCTCTGCATCGAGAATGCCCTTGATCACCATCGGCCCGGTCCAGAACTCACGGATCCATTCCAGGTCCTTCCAGGAAATGGAGGGATCGAAATTGTTGGCCAGCCAGCCGATGTAGTCGGCCAGGCCGGTGGGATGGCCGCGGTAGGTGGAAATGTTGCCCAGATCATGGGGGCGGCCAAGCAGACCCACATCCCATGCCCATCGCGGATGGGTGGCGGCCTGCAGCATGCGCCGTGCCGGCGCGTGGGGGCCACTCATGCCCGAGTGCGCATCACGGTAGCGCGCACCGGGCGTCGGCATGTCCACCGTGAATACCAGCGTGGTCACGCCTGCCGCCTTGGCCCGCTCCAGCGCGTTGCGCATGAAACCGCGGTCCTTGAGCACGTAGAGCTGGAACCACATGGGCCGGTCGATGGCCGGCGCCACCTCTTCGATCGGGCACACCGACACCGTGGACAGGGTGAACGGAATGCCGCGGCTGGCCGCCGCCTTCGCCGCCTGCACCTCGCCGCGGCGTGCGTACATGCCGGTCAGGCCAACCGGGGCCAGCGCCACCGGCATCGCCAGCCGCTCGCCGAACAACTCGGTCTCCAGGCTCAGTTCGGCCATGTTGCGCAGCACGCGCTGGCGCAGGGCCACGTCGGCCAGGTCGGCGACATTGCGTTTGAGGGTGTGCTCGGCATACGCGCCGCCATCGATGTAATGGAACAGGAACGGCGGCAGCCGCCGCTGGGCGGCCGCGCGGTAATCGGTGGAGGCGGAGATGATCATGGGTCAACCGTGGGAAGAAGGAAGCCGCGACGCGCGTGTGCGCCGGGCTTCGTTGTCGTCGAGCGTGCGCAGTGAGGTGTGCACGAATTCCAGGTGCGCGTGCGCGGCAGCGCGCGCACGTTCGGGATCGCCGGAGAGCACGCCCTCCATCATTTCGCGGTGCTGGACCGACAGCGGCTCGAACGTGCGTGGCGAGGTGTAGAGCTTTTCGCGGCTCTGGGAGATGTTGGTCTGCAGCAGTTCGAACAGGCCGCGCATGACCTGCAGCAGTACCAGGTTGTGCGAGGCCTCGGCGATGGCCAGGTGGAAGGCGGCATCGGCACGCGCCTCGCCGGCGGGATCATCCTTGCCGTGTGCGTCCATCATGGTGTCGAATGCCTGGCGGATCTTCGCGCGGTCCGCGTCGGTCGCGCGCAGGGCTGCGTGCCATGCCGTGGCGCCTTCCAGTGCGTGGCGGATCTCCAGCACGTCGAAGCGGTACTCCGGGTCGCCCTGGAACAGCGGCAGGTAGGGCATCAGCGGTTCGTCGATGGCCTGTCGCGCGCGTGCGGCCGGCTCGGCCACGAAGGTGCCGCCGCCCACGCGCGCGGTCAGCAGCCCCTGGCTGGACAGCTGCGCGATCGCTTCGCGCAGCGCGGTGCGCGACACCCCCAGCTGCACCGACAGCGGGCGCTCGGCCGGCAACCGGTCGCCGGGCTGCAGGTTCTCGGTCTGGATCAGGTCGCGCAACTGCGCGGCCACCTTGTCGGAGAGGCGTTCGTTCTTCATGCCGCCATTGTCGCCCGCGTGGCGGGCGATGGGGTTGATGCCGGGAGCCGGTGCCGCGCGCATGGGGTCAGGGAATCATCCAGGTCAGCCAGTACGCCTGCAGCGTGGTGATGATGCCCACCATCACGGTGAAGATCAGGCTGTGCTTGACCGTGAAGCGGAACAGATCCGATTCCCTGCCGGCCAGACCAACCGCCGCGCAGGCGATGGCGATCGATTGCGGGGAGATCATCTTGCCGGTCACCCCGCCGGTGGTGTTGGCCGCCACCAGCAGCACCTCGGACACGCCGATCTGCTGCGCCGTGGTTGCCTGCAGCGCCGAGAACAGCGCGTTGGACGAAGTGTCCGAACCGGTCAGGAACACGCCCAGCCAGCCCAGGAACGGCGAGAAGAAGGTGAACGCCTTGCCGGTGTGCGCCAGGGCCAGGGCCAGCGTCGCCGACAGCCCCGAGTAGTTGGCGATGAAGGCGAACGCCAGCACCATGCCGATGGAGTAGATCGGCACTTTCAGTTCATTGGCGGTTTCGGCGAAGGTGCGCAGGGCTGCGGCCGGACGCATCTTCAGCAGCACGATGGCCAGCACCGCGCCGAGCATGATCGCCGTGCCGGTGGCCGACACCGCATCGAACGTGTAGACCGCGCCATAGGCGGTTGGGGCCGGCACGATCGGCGGCATCTTCTGCACCAGTTGATCCAGTGATGGCACGGGCAGTTTGAGCACCCAGTGGTCCAGCGCCCCGCCGGCGGCGAACAGCGCCTTGAACGGCTTGATGCTCCACACCGTCACCATCGCGGTCAGGATCAGGAACGGCGACCATGCCTTCAGGATCTGCCCGCGGCTGTACTGCGGTGCTTCCAGTGCCTGGGCGGCAGCCTGCGCGCTGGCCTCGGTGTCGAAGCGGAAGATGCGCACCGGCGTCCAGCGGCGCAGGAACAGGGTCAGACACACCAGCGAGGCCAGCGAGGCCGTGATGTCCGGCAGTTCGGGGCCGATGAAGTTGGAGGTCAGGTACTGGGCGATGGCGAAAGAGCCACCGGCCACCAGAACCGCCGGCCAGGTCTCCTTCACGCCGCGCCAGCCATCCATGATCGCCATGATCCAGAACAGCACGATGATGGTCAGGAACGGCAGCTGGCGACCGGCCATCTGACCGATTTCGAACGCATCCAGGCCGGTCACCTGCCCCGCCACGATGATCGGAATGCCCATCGCGCCGAACGCCACCGGCGCGGTATTGACGATCAGGCACAGTCCGGCCGCGTACAGCGGCTTGAAGCCGAGCCCGACCAGCAGTGCGGCGGTGATCGCCACCGGCGCGCCGAAACCGGCGGCGCCTTCCAGAAACGCGCCGAAGGCGAAGCCGACCATGAGCATCTGCAGCCGCTGGTCCTCGGTCACCGACAGGATCGACGCACGGATGATGTCGAACTGCCCGGTCTTGACCGACACCTTGTACAGGAACACCGCCCCCAGGATGATCCAGGCGATGGGCCACAGCCCGTAGATGAACCCGTAGGCGCCGGCGGCGACGGCCTGCTGCAGCGGCATCCGGTAGAACAGCAGCGCCACCCCCAGGGCAATGGCCACGGTCAGCGTGCCGGCCAGCCAGCCTTTCATGCGCAGCACGGCCAGGGCAACGAAGAAGAAGGCGATCGGCAGCAGCGCGATCAGGCTGGACACCCAGAGGTTGCCAGCGGGGTCATACAGTTGTGGCCAGGCCTGCATCGACGGATCTCATCAAGAACGGACAGGGGTCCGCGCGGTCACCACCGCGCGAACCGAGGAAATCCACGAGTGTCATGCGCCCGATTAATGGTCCTACCACTTATCGGGCGATCTCTCGGAACTGTCCGCATTGAAGCGTCAAATGCGCGACCGGCCTATTAGACCATAGGTTTACGCTGGTATATTGGTCATACCATTATCAACGTCCGCACTCACTGGCCGGACCCTTCAGCTCGACCCCGTTGCCATCGGGATCGCGCACGTAGAGCGAGCGCCCGTCGCCTTCGGCACCGAAGTTGCTTTCCACGGGCCCCTCGACCGCCACATCGTGCATCTCCAGGTGGGCGCGCAGGGTGGCCTCGTTGAACGGGTCCACGCGCAGGCACAGGTGATCGACATTGCGCCCCTTCGCCCCGGCGGCGGGTCCACCCGGTCTGCCAAGCGCGCCGTCAATGCTGACCAGATCGATCATCGACGCCCCGGCGCGCAGATGGACCATGCCCAGCGAGGGGCGCTCGCGCGCCACCGTGCAGCCCAGCACGTCGCAGTAGAAGCGCAGCGCCCGCGGCAGATCGGACACGCGCAGTACCACATGATCGATGCGTTGGATCTCGAACGGTCGCATGCGCTGACTCCTCATCAGATAGGCCTCAAGAATGACGTGGGCACCGTGAGGGTGGCCTCGACAATCGCAAAACGCGCCGATAGCGACACAACACGACGCCTGCAGCCTGCGTACACAGAACCTTGACGCACGTGCTGGCAACGGCCGCCGGCCGAACACATCGTGCAGGCAGGTGCCGGCGTGGACGATATGCAGACAATCAATTGGGCGGATCGCGGACAGAACCTGACGATCGACCTCCAGAGCTACATCACACGCGGATGCATCGGCGTATCACGCATGTCGTCGGTACAGGTCGGCAGCGGGGCATTCACCCTGTGGCTGCAGGTGCGTGGCTGCAGCCGGATGGAGTCCAGCGAGGGTCGCTTCCACCTGCACGCCGGACACTGGATCGTGCTGGACCGCAACTCGCAGCCGCGCCTTCAGGCCGACCGTCGCGGCCTCTGCATCGGCGTGGCATTGCAGGGCAACGCGCTTGAGCTGCTGAACGCCGATGCGTGCCGGCTCTATCCCGGCTGTGGCGCGATGACCCGGTGTGACCTGCAGATTGCCATTCGTCTCTGGCGTCAGCTGGTCCGCAGACCTGCGCACGATCGCGTCAGTGGCGATGCGATGTTGCGGGCGCTGCTGCGCCACGTCGTCCATCTGCAGCGATCGATGGGGCTGCAGGAAGATCGCTGTCCGGGCCGCTCGCTGCATCGCAGGCGCCATGTGCTGGGCCGGCTGTGCCGCGCTCATCTGACGCTGCAGGGAAACGTCGACCGGGTAGTCAGCATCGGGGAGCTGGCGGAATTGTCCAGCCTGTCCTACTGGTACTTCTCCAAGGCTTACCAGGGCGTGTTCGGCGAGAGCCCGCAGGCCGCTGGCGTGCGGCTGCGCATGGAGCGCGCCGCCGAACTGCTGCTGGACAGCGACCTGATCGTCGGTGAGGTGGGAGCGGCCTGCGGATTCGAAAGCGGTTGCAGCTTCGCGCGGGCCTTCCGCGCGCACTTCGGCGTCACGGCATCGGCGTACCGCTGTCAGATGCGCGCGTTGCGCACTAAAGCTCAAGTCGCACACATCCACCGCGCATCGCGTACAGGCTGAGCGGAAACGAAACAGTAACGTTTGGATCGCGCTTTTCGCACACCCGGATCCCCTGGAGAGATTTATGCTCAACCTGACGTTGCCCGTCGTACGCCCCGCAAAGCTGCTGCCCGTCGCGATCTGCGCTGCCCTTGTTCCGGCCGTGGCGTCCGCCGATGAACCCACCACACTGGACCAGGTCAAGGTCACCGGTTCACGCCTTCGGGCCGCCGATGCCGAGACCCGCCAGCCGATCCTCGTGGTCAGCCGCGACGACATCGCACGACAGGGCTTCACCAGCGTCGCCGATGTCCTGCAGAACCTCAGCTCGGCCGGTGCACCGGCGATCTCCCGCGCCGACGCGTTGGCCTCCGGCGAAAACGTCGGTGGCTACTATGTGAACATCCGCAATCTGGGGGCGGCGCGCACGCTGGTCCTCCTCAATGGACGCCGCCTGGGCGCCACCACCGCCGGGCTGCAGGATCTGGGTCAGATTCCGATGAGCATGGTCCAGCGCATCGAGGTGCTGAAGGACGGTGCGTCGGCGGTCTACGGCTCCGACGCGATTGCCGCGGTGGTCAACGTCATCACCGATGCCGGCTTCGACGGCCTGGAGGTGAATGTGTCGAGTGGCCAGTTCAGCCAGGGGGACGGCGGCAATCAGCAGCTCTCCCTGCGTATGGGCGCACAAGGCCCGCACAGCGGCATCACCGTCGCGTTGGAGCATGCCAAGGACGACCCCGTCTGGGCAAAGGACCGCTGGTTCAGCCGCGATGGCAATGCCGGCCCCGACTATCGCGGATCGGGCTGGAGCGCGATCGGCAGGAACGGATCGCACTGCAACCCCTGCAGCAGTACGCCTGGTGATGGCATCACGCCGGCTTGGTGGACCCTGAAAGACGGCGGCGACCCGGCCCGTCCGGGCGACTATCGCCGCACCGATGACAGCGACCGGGTCAATGCCAACGAGCAGATGATGGTGCAGACCGGCGTCGAACGCCGTTCGCTGTTCGCCACGGGCTGGTACGACCTCAGCGATACCGTCCGGCTGGAAGGCGAGGCAATGTACAACCAGCGCATCACCGACCAGCAGGTTGCCGGCTACCCGCTGCAGTACACCCTTCCCGCCGACAGCCCGTTCAACCCCTATGGCGTCGACACGACGTTCAACCGGCGCCTGTGGGAGGTCCCGCGCACCACGCGCAGCGACCTGCAGACCTTCCGCGTGAGCGGTGCATTGAAGGGCAGCGTGCAGCTGGCCGGACGTGTCGTCGACTGGGACGTGGGCGGGCTGCACAACCGCAACCAGCTGAACAAGACCGGCCACGGCGATGCCAGCTATCTGGCGATGGCGCGTGCGCTGAGCCCGGACTGCGGAACTGCCAAGGACATCCACTGCACGCCGTGGAATCCATTGTTGCCTGCAGGGGGCAGCGGCCCGGGCTCGCTCTCCGCCCCGGGCCTGCAGAACTTCCTGTTCCCGTTCTTCACCGATACCGGAACCACCTCCACCGCCAGCTACACCGCCAACCTGGTCAGCACCCTGTTCGACCTGCCGGCCGGCGAAGTCGGCGTTGCGGTGGGCTATGAGCATCGGCGCGAGCAGGGCCGTTTCGTGCCCGATGCATTCAGGCAATCCGGTGAGAGCACCGGCCTCGCCGCCACCACGACCCAGGGCCGCTATTCGCTCGACGAGTTCTATGCCGAGCTGAATGTGCCGATCCTGAAGGACCTGCCCTTCGCCCGTGAACTGAGCTTGAGCCTGGCAGCTCGTCACTCGGATTACAGCAATTTCGGGCAGACCCTGAATACCAAGTTCGGCCTGAACTGGCGCCCGCTGGAAGAGCTGCTGGTGCGTGGCACGGTCGCCACCGGCTTCCGCGCGCCGACCATCGACGACCTGCACGGAGGTGCCGGCTCCAGCTTCGAGTCGTACACCGATCCCTGCGGTGTCGGCGCGACCAACAGCGTCAACGGCAACGCGGCGTGCAACGCCGCCGGCGTTCCCATCGGCTACACACAGCAGGGCCAAGGGGGCAAGGACTGCACCGGTTACCCCTGCCAGACACCGGACGTATTCACCAACCAGTCCAACCCCAACCTGAAACCGGAAACCTCGACCAGCCGTACCGTGGGTCTGGTCTGGAGTCCGCGCTGGGTGGAAGGTCTCGACATCTCGCTGGACTGGTACCAGTACAGGATCGACAACCTGATCATCCAGGACAGCGTGGACCGCATCCTGCGCGACTGCTACGTCCTCGGGAACGCCAGCCAGTGCGACGGCATCTCGCGCGCCCCCGATGGACACATCGACGGCATCGTCTACGGCCTCGCCAACCTCGGCAGGCTGGAGACCGAGGGTTACGACCTCGGGGTCAACTACCGCCTTCCGGAACTGGCGGTCGGCCAGATCCGGCTGGACTGGCAGAGCAGCTATGTCAGCCGGTACGACGAACAGGGCAACAACGCCGCCGGCGAGACCATCATGATCGGGATGGTCGGTACGCCGGGCATCTTCCGCGTGCGCTCCACGCTCGGCGTGGATTGGGAGAAGGGCGACTGGGGGCTGCGCTACGGAGTACGGTACTACTCCGGCATGAAAGAGAGCTGCGTCCCCAATCGCCCGTGTACGGCGCCCGACCACCATGCCAACGGGGAACCGGATGCCATCCGCAAAGTAGGCAGCAACACCTTCCATGACCTGCAGGTGCGCTGGAGTGCGCCGTGGAACGCGACCGTATCGCTGGGCGCCAACAACCTGTTCAATCACCGGGGGCCGATCATGTTCTCCAGTCCGGAAAGCGCGTTCCCCTACTACGGCGGGTTCGATATCGGGCGCATGGTGTACATGAAGTATCAGCAGCGGTTCTGATGGACCGTGTCGTACCCAACGGGGCCGCCTGCCGGCCCCGTTCCGACCCATCGCGGACGGGCGACTCGATCAACTGGACGTGAGGCGTGCCGTCACGGTGTCGGTTCGATCTTCCTGGCGATCCTGCGGAACACCGCCAACACGATCAGGCACAGCA
This sequence comes from Stenotrophomonas sp. NPDC077461, assembly GCF_049545475.1. Taxonomy (NCBI): domain Bacteria; kingdom Pseudomonadati; phylum Pseudomonadota; class Gammaproteobacteria; order Lysobacterales; family Lysobacteraceae; genus Stenotrophomonas; species Stenotrophomonas sp. NPDC077461. The sequence goes on along the minus strand of NZ_JBMWDO010000010.1, from coordinate 141,683 downwards.
GGGTCACCCCGATGGCGATCACGTACTCGCCGATGCCCACCGCGATCCCGATCGCGGCGGCCATGATCAGCGAACTGGCTGTCGTCAGCCCGCTGACCTGATCCTCGTGCGAACCACGCAGGATGGTACCGGCCGCGACGAAGCCCACGCAGGCCACCACTGCTTCGATCAGACGCACCGGATCGACCTGCAGCAGGTCGCGATAACGCTCCTGCTGGAAGTGCTCGGCGATGCTGTCACCCAAGCCAACGATCAGCGCCGCCGCACCGGCGATCAGCATGTGCGTGCGCAGCCCGGCCGCATGCCGGCCCATCTCGCGCTCGATGCCGATCAGCCCGCCGAACAGCATCGCCGCGGCGATGCGCAACAGAATCGACAGATCTTGTTCCAGTCCCATCATTGACGTCGCCCGGCAGTAGAGATGCCGAGCGTTGCAGAGGATGGCGTCTGGGGACCGTGAAGCCGCCCGCATGCCCCGCCGCACCGGCCGTCAGGCCGCCTACTGGGCCAGGTAGCCACCATCGATGGCGTAGTAGGTCCCCGTAGCGAAGGAGGCATCGTCGCTGGCCAGCCAGGCCACCAGCGCTGCCACTTCGTCGGCCTTGCCCAGCCGGCCCAGCGCGTGTTTGGCCTCCAGCGCCTTGCGCACTGCCGGGTCCATCTTGTCCAGCAACGGTGTGGCGATGAAGCCGGGGCCGACCGCATTGACCCGGATACGGTCGGCGGCATGCTCCCACGCGGCGGTCTGGGTCAGCCCGACCACGCCGTGCTTGGCCGCTACGTAAGCGGCCGAGTTGTTGAAACCGACCTGCCCCAGGATCGAGGCCATGTTGATGATGCTGCCGCCCTTCCCCGCCGCACGCATCGCCTGGATCTGCGCCCGCTGGCACAGGAAGACACTGGTGAGATTGACGTCGATGACCCGCTTCCAGCCGTCCACGGGGTAGTCGCCACTGAGCGCCGACGGGCCGCCGATGCCCGCGTTGTTGATTGCGATGTCCAGCCCACCCAGGGCCTCCACAGTCCGTTGCACCGCCGCCTCCACGGCCGCTTCATCGGTCACGTCCAACGCGATCCCGATGGCGTTGACGTCCTTGCGACGCAGCGCTTCGGCGGTTTTCTCGACCGCATCCGCCTTCAGGTCCCAGACCGCCACCGCTGCACCGGAGGCAGCCAGCAGTTCGGCCGCGGCCAGGCCGATACCGGAGACGCCGCCGGTCACAATGGCCACCTTGCCCTTGAGCTTGTAATCGATCATCACGTTGTACCTCGGGTTGGAAAACAGCGGCAGGCCGTGCCTGCATGACATCCACCCTACGCCCCGGCTGCGTTACAGAACGTGCACGCAGGCACCCGCAACAATGCTTCCCATCGCTGCAACGCACTGCCCCCTATGCTGGCGGTCGTACGTCCACATCTCGTCTGTTCACGCTGCCCGATGGCAGCGCCCTCCCCCAAGGCATGCACATGACATCTTCCACCGACGGCCCCCTGTTCACCCCCACCCGGCTGGGCGCGATCGAGGCGCGCAACCGCATCGCGATGGCCCCGCTGACGCGCAACCGCGCCATCGAAGGCCGCGTGCCCAACCCGCTGGCCATCGAGTACTACCAGCAGCGCGCCAGCGCCGGCCTGATCATTGCCGAGGCCACCCAGATCAGCCCGATGGGTCAGGGCTACCTGGACACCCCCGGCATCTACAGCCAGGCACAGATCGAGGCCTGGCGCGGCGTGACCGCCGCCGTGCATGCGCGCGGTGGCCGGATCGTGCTGCAGCTCTGGCACGTCGGCCGCATCTCACATACCAGCCTGCTGCCTGATGGGCAGGCGCCGGTAGCCCCCAGCGCGCTCACCGCCAACGCCAAGACGTTCACCGCCAACGGGTTTGAGGATGTGTCGGCACCGCGCGCTCTGGCGCTCGATGAGATTCCCGGCATCATCCAGGACTACCGCCAGGCGGCGCGCAATGCGATCACCGCCGGCTTCGACGGCGTGGAAGTGCATGCGGCCAACGGTTACCTGATCGACCAGTTCCTGCGCGATGGCAGCAACCAGCGTACCGACGCCTACGGCGGCAGCATCGAGAACCGCACCCGCCTGCTGGATGAGGTGGTGCGCGCGGTGGCGGCCGAGATCGGCGCCGAGCGTACCGGCGTACGCCTGTCGCCGGTCACCCCCGCCAACGACGCACACGACAGCCAGCCGCAGCCGCTGTTCGAGCGCGCGGTCGAACGCCTGGACGCGATTGGCGGGCTGGCCTTCATCCATGTCATCGAAGGCGCTACCGGCGGTCCGCGCGACAACATCGCCTTTGATTACGCAACGCTGCGTGCGAAGTTCCGTGGCCCGTGGATCGCCAACAACGGCTATACCAAGGACACCGCCTCGGCGGCGATCGCATCCGGGTACGCCGACATGATCGCCTTCGGCCGTGCGTTCATCGCCAACCCGGACCTGGTCGAGCGCCTGCGTCTGGGCGTGGCCCTGTCCGAGCTGGACCCGAACACGCTGTACGGGGGCGGCTCGCAGGGGTACACCGACTACCCGAGCGTGTCCGGCTGATGCGTTGTGCGCGTGGCCCGCTACATTGCGGGCCACGCGTTCGCAGGATCACCACATGGATGTACCTGTCTGGCAAGGCGGCTGCCTCTGCGGCGCCATTCGTTTCGAGGCCCGCGGCATCTCGTCCGCGCACTCCACCCGCGCCTTCTGCGCCCAGTGCGGCAGCACACTGGGCGCGATCGACGACGGGCCGGTGATTGCCCTGCTCACGGGCGCATTCGATGCATCGCACGCGCCGGCACTGGCCCCGCGCGGGCAGTCGTTCGTCGACGGCCAGCCGGACTGGCTGGCCGCGACGCCCGTGGTCAATACACCGGCAGCGAAATGAAGCTGGCCTGCTGCGGCGCGTGCCAGATCTGCTGGGTCGCCTTCTGGTAGTCGCCCGGCTTGGCCAGGTAGATGTTCGGCACGAAGGTCTGCGGGTTGCGGTCGTACAGCGGAAAGAGGCTGGACTGCACCTGCACCATCACCCGGTGGCCCGGCTGGAACACGTGGTTGGCGGTGGGCAGCCCGAACCGGTAGTCGAGCACCTGGTTGGCGGCAATCGCCTGGGGCGTGCTGAAGCTCTCGCGGTAACGGCCGCGGAAGATCGCCATCGACACCGCCAGCTCGTAGCCCCCCATTTCCGGCGTGGACGGGGTCTGGTCGGGGTACACATCGATCAGCTTCACCACCCAGTCGCTGTCAGTGCCGCTGGTGGCCGCCTGCAGGTTCACCTGCGGTGCGCCGCCGATGCGCAGCGGTTCGGTCAGCGGTTCACTGATGAAGGTCAGCACGTCGGGACGACCATCGACAAACCGCTGGTCCTTGACCAGCCAGCTGGTCCACATGTCGCGATCGGCGAAGCGCACCGGGCGCGGCACGAACGGGACCGGCTTGGCCGGGTCGGACACGTAGGCTTCATACGTTGCCTCGCCGGGCTGCGGCGCCTCGAAGGACAGTCTGCCGCCGGCACGCAGGTAGAGCGGCCTGTTCTGCGCGGCGGTGCGTGGCCACTGCGGCAGGCGATCCCAGTGGTTCTCGCCGGTGTTGTAGATCAGCACCGGGGGTGTATCGGCCTTGGCCGCGCCATCCACCAGATACTGGTCGAAGAACGGTTTGAGCACGTCGCGGCGGAACTGCAGCGCGGTGTCGCCATCGAACTTCAACGCGCCCAGCGTCGAACCGTCATAGTTGACCTGGCTGTGCCGCCACGGGCCCATCACCAGGTAGTTGAGCGTATTGCCGGTGTCGCGTGGCTCCATCGCCGCATAGCTGTGCACCGCGCCCCACATGTCCTCCTGGTCCCACAGGCCCTGCAGCCACATCGTCGGTACCTTCAACGGCGTCTTGGCCATGCGCGCGTCCAGCGCCTGCTCCTGCCAGAACGCATCGTAGGCCGGGTGCTCGATCAGCTTGTGCCACCACGGCAGCTGATCCAGGCCGTTGGCCGTGGCGTAGTCGCCGGCCGAGCCGGCACGCAGGAACGTGGTGTAGTCGTCGTAGCCGACGCTGGGAATCGTCGGCCCCTTGCCACGCTTGGCCAGCTGACCGGTGAAGTAGCCGAAATTGACCTGGCGGAAGGCGCCGTAGTTGAGCCAGTCGTCGCCCATCCAGCCGTCGATCATCGGGCTTTGCGGCGCGGCCACCTTCAACGCCGGATGCGGGTCGGTCAAGGCCATCACCACGGTGAACCCTTCGTAGGACGAGCCCAGCATGCCCACCTTGCCATTGCTTTCCGGCACATGCTTGACCAGCCAGTCGATGGTGTCCCACGCATCGGTGGCATGGTCCACCCGGGTTGGATTGAGTGGTCCACGCAGCGGCCGCGTCATCACGTAATCGCCTTCGGAACCGTACTTGCCGCGGATGTCCTGGAACACGCGGATGTAGCCGCCATCGACGAACACCTCGTCGCCCTGCGGCAGGATGTCGCGCATGTGCGGAGAGTCGATCCGTCTGGCACGGTTGGCGGCGTCATATGGCGTGCGCGTCAGCAGGATGGGCGCGTTGTGGGCGCCCTTGGGCACCACGATCACGGTGTACAGCTTCGTACCGTCGCGCATCGGTACCATCACCACGCGCTTGTCGTAGTCGTTGCGGGCCGTCGGCGTTACGAACCCCTTGGCCGGGATATCCGGCGTCATCGGCGAGGTCTGCGCCGACACACTGGCCGCAACCAGGACACTCAACAGCACGACAGGCACGACACGGACACGCATGGGCTCTCTCCCGGCAGGTTGGCGACGAACATCCGCAGCCTAGCGTCGAGCCGGCCGGGAACGTAAGTGCCGGCGGTCGTCCGGCACCGCCCCCGGCTCGCATTCAGCCGCCAACCGACGTTTCGTGCAAAGCCTGCCAGCGCAGCGCGCCGTCGGCGTCTGCGCGCAACAGCGCCAGCGCCTCGCGCCGCGTGCGGCCCTGCGCGTCGGCCTGGTCTTCCCGGTAGCGCACACCGCAGACATTGCCCGCCACCGCCAGGAAGGCGACGTCGTCCACCGCGATGCGCAGACCGGGGCGACCACCGTGCATGGCGGCGAAGAACCGGGCAAGGGCCGGCTTGTCCAGGCGCACGCCACCAATGCCGACCATGCTGAAGTCGTCGGTGAAGCGGGCCAGCAGGGTGTCCAGCGCGTCGACCGGCAGACGGGCGTTGAACCAGTCCTCGATCAGCACGTGCAGCGCGCGCACCTCGTCGAAGGCGGCCAGGGCAGAGATAGGGGGACTATTCATGGTGAGCTCGCTGATGCGGAAAGGGACGCCGCCGGCAGCCGCCAGAGGGGCAGCAGCGGCAGCAGGGTCATGCTGCTGGCCAGCAGCAGCGTCAGGGTGAAGGCGCGCTCGGGCAGCACGGCAGACAGCGCGCCGAGCACGCAGGCCAGCAGTGCGGCGGCCAGACAGAAACTCAGTTGGCGGTTGAGGTTCCACAACGCGCTGCCCGGCAGCAGGTCCGTATCCGCCAAGCCCTGGAACGCGAGCGTCTGCGCGCTGCTGCTGCACAGGCTGCCGCCGAGGCCCATCAGCGCGAAGGCCACCACGGGCAGCACCGGATGACCGCTCTGCACGCCGGTCAGCAGCGCGATGCCGACCGCCTGGCAGCCCATGCCCGCGCTCAGCAGCGGCCGCGCCCCGATGCGTGTCAGCCCGTGCCGGGCAGTGGCGATCGCGCAGGCCGAGGCGATGGCCCAGGGCAGCATGAAACCGCCGATGGCCGCAGGACCGTAGCCCTGTCGGTGCAGCAGCAGCGTGGCCACCAGCTGGACGCCGATGAAAGTACCCGGCACCAGCAGATAGACCAGCATCGCCACGCGCAGCCCGGCATGGCGCAGCAGCGACCAGTGGAGCACCGGATGCGTGGTGCGGCGCGCACTGCGGGCGTAGCCGGACAGCACCAGCGCAGCGCCGACCAGCAGCGCGGCGCCGGACATCTGCTGCGCCGGTTCGGCCAGCAGGCTCAGTGCGAGCAGCAACAGGCTCAGACCCACGCCGCCCAGCAGCAGCCCGCGCCGGTCCAACGCGGGTGCGGACGCCGGCACCGAAGGGTGGAGCCAGCACGCTGCCAGCACCAGCGCCACCACGGCCAGCGGTACGCTGATCAGCAGCACGCCCCGCCACGAGCCCCACTCCACCAGCAGCCCGCCCAGGGTGGGCGACAGCGCGGGCACCAGCAGCGCCACCGCCATGATGCGGGTGGTCAGGCGCGCGCGATCGGCCGGAGGACATTCGCGGTAGGCCGCCGCCTGCCCCACCGGAATCAACAACCCGCCGCCCAACCCCTGCAGCAGCCGCCAGGCGATCAGCCACGCAATGCTGGGGGCGGTCCCGGCCAGCAGCGCACCCACGGTGAACAGCGCCAGCGACAGGCACAGCACCCGGCGCTCGCCGACGCGCGCGGCCAGCCAGTGGCCAAGCGGAATGACCAGCGTCAGGCCAAGCATGTAGGCGTTGCCGATCCATGCCAGTTGCGACACCGAGGCATGCAGCTCTGCGGCGATGGCCGGATAGGCGACGGTGCCGATGAACATGTTGACCAGGTCCAGCGAGAATCCCAGCAGGTACAGCAGCTCCACCCTGGCTCGATACACCATCACGCACTCCCGGAAACGAGGCGGCAGCATGCGCGTTCAAGCGTGCTGGATAAACAGAACCTTCGATGCAAAACTGTCAAACCGTTTTTGACAGCCAGAGAGCGCGATGGTCAGCCTGGACCGCTTCGATACCTTCAAGGCCGTGGTCGATGCCGGCAGCCTGACTGCAGCGGCCCAACGGCTGGGCCAGAGCAAGGCAGTGGTGAGCTTCAACCTGAAACGGCTGGAGCAGGAGCTGGGCGTGACCCTGCTGGTGCGCAACACGCGCAGCCTGGCACTGACCGAAGCGGGCGAGCGCTTCCACCAGCATTGCACTGCGATGCTCGCCAGCGCCGAGCTGGCCATCGAGGAAGCCCGCAGCGAACAGCAGCACCTGCGTGGCACGCTGCGCCTGACCACCACGCCCGAATATGCGATCGCCAGGGTGGTGCCGCTGCTGGAGCGCTTCCGTGCCCTGCACCCGCAGCTGCGCCTGCACCTGTCGACCTCGCCGGCGCATGCCGACCTGATTCCGGAACGGTTCGACCTGGCGATCCGGTTGGGGCGCATGGCCGATTCCCGGCTGCGCGCCACCCTGCTCGACGAGCATGCGTTGTGCGCGGTGGCCGCGCCGTCGGTGCTGTCCCCGCTGCCGGACGAGGCCGCGCGCGATGATCCGGACTGGGTGCGGACGCTGCCGCGGTTGGGCTATCCGCGCCTGGCGGACCTGCCGTTGATCGCCCCCGATGGCAGCGATCAGATCTTTGCCTGCAACCCAGCCGATGCGGTGGTCACGGTGGACAACGCGTCCACACTGCGCGCCTTCGCGCTGGCTGGGGCCGGGGCGACGGTGCTGCCGAGGTGGTTGATCGACGAGGATCTTGCCTGCGGTCGGCTGCTGCCGATCCTGCGCAGGCACCGCTTCCCGCGCCAGGGCGTCTATGCGGTGTTTCCGGACACGGCCCAGCCCTCGCGGCGGGTGCAGCTGCTGCTGGCGCACCTGCGCCAGCACCTGCCGGAGTGAGCGGCAGGCACGACGCAGCGTCGTGCCTGCCGGTGGTCCTCAACGTACGACGGTTGCGTCCAGCACGACATCCACGTGCTGCACCGGATCGGTGGCCGAACGCGCCACCTGCACCTGGTAACGGCCGGCGGCGATCTTCCACTGCTTGTCGGCGGTATCGAAGCTGGCCAGGGTCTTCGGCTCGGCCTCGATGCGGATGCGGCGGCGCTCGCCCGGCTGCAGCATCACCTTCTGGAAGCCGATCAGGCGGATCGGGGTGACGCTGCCTTCGGGCAGGGTGAGATACAGCTGCGCCACGTCCGCGCCGGCCACCTTGCCGGTGTTGCGCACGTCCACGGTGGCCACCAGCCGCTGGCCTTCCACGGTCACTGCCAGGTTGTCGTAGCCGAACTGCGTGTAGGACAGGCCGTGGCCGAACGCGAACTGCGGCACCAGACCCTTGGCGGCGAACCACTTGTAGCCCACGTTGGCGCCTTCGATGTCGTAGTCGATGGTGTCGTCGGGCTTCTGCTTGGGCGTGAAGCCCAGTCCGTTCACGTGCGGACGCGGCAACTGGCTGGCATCCACCGGCCAGGTCACCGGCAGGCGGCCGGACGGATTGACCTTGCCGGTCAGCAGCGCGGCGATGCCTTCACCGCCACGGATGCCCGGGTACCAGGCCTGCAGAACGGACGGCACCTGCTGCAGCCACGGCAGCTCGACCGGACCATTGGTTTCCAGCACCACCACGGTCTTCGGGTTGGCCTTGGCCACGCCGGCAATCAGCGCGTCCTGGTTGTCAGGCAACTGCATGTGCGGCAGATCGACCGACTCGGCCGACCACTGCGTGGCAAAGACGATGGCGACGTCGGCAGCGGCGGCAGCGCGCGCGGCAGCGGCCACGTCACGCCCATCGACATAGCTGATCTGCGCATCCGGACGCTCTGCACGCAGGGCCTCCAGCGGTGAGGACGGGTGGAAGATCACCGGACCCGGCCAAGTGGTCGGCAGCACGCCTGGCACGGCGTTGGTGCCGCGTGCGGTCCAGCCCACCATCGACGAACCGCCGCCACCGATCACACCCTTGTCGGCATGGCCACCAATGATCACGATGCGCTGCACGTCCTTGCCCAGCGGCAGCAGGTCGCCGGCGTTGCGCAGCAGCACGCTGCCCTCTTCCACGGTGCGCTGCGCGGCCAGGAAGCCGGCCTCGTCGTCGATCGGCTGGTGCTGCGGCGGCAGGTCGAAGTTGCCGTGCGCGAACATGGTGCGCAGGATGCGGGCGACCATGTCGTCCAGGCGTGCCTGCGGCACAACGCCACCGGCCACGGCCAGGCGCAGCGGTTCATCGAAATACACCGCCTTGTCGAACACCTCGCCGGCCGACTGCTGGTCCAGACCGGCCAGGGCCGCCTTGGAACCGCTGTGCACGCCGCCCCAGTCGGACATCACGAAACCGGGGAACTTCCACTCCTGCTTGAGCACCTGGTTCATCAGGTAGTCGTGCTCGCAGCCATAGATGCCGTTGATGCGGTTGTAGGAGCACATCACCGAACCGGGCTTGCCCGTTTCCAGTGCGATCTCGAAGGCCAGCAGGTCCGACTCGCGCATCGCCTGCTCGCCGATCTCGGCGCTGTGGAAATTGCGCGAGGTTTCCATGTCGTTGAGCGCGAAGTGCTTCATTGTGGAGATGACATGCTGGCTCTGCACGCCACGGATCGACTCGCCGACCAGGCGGCCGGCCAGCAGCGGATCTTCACCGGCGTACTCGAAGTTGCGGCCGTTGCGCGGATCGCGCTGCAGGTTGACGCTGCCGGCCAGCAGGATGTTGAAGCGCTGCTGCCAGGCTTCGCGGCCCATCGTGGCGCCGCCGGCAAAGGCGATCTGCGGGTTCCAGCTCGAGGCGGTGGACGGACCGGACGGCATGGCCGTGGCATGGTCGCCCTTGCGCAGGCCGCCCGGGTTGGTCACGCCGACGCCGGCATCGGCCGACTGCTGCGCCGGAATGCCCAGACGCGGAACGCCGGGCACGAAGCCGGCCGAGCCGACCGCGCCTTCCGGCAGCGGGCCACCATCCTTGCCCAGCCCGAAGTAGCTGTGCAGCATCTGGAATTTCTCATCGACGGTCATCTGCGCGACGAGCAGCGCCGCGCGAGCGTCGGCGCTCAGGCCGGTGTCCATCCACGGCTGTTCCCCGCCCACCGGGGCGGCGTAGCCGAGGGTCAGCAGCGTGCCGGCAACGCCCTGCTTGCCGGTATCGGTACGCAGCTTCACCGACGTGCTGGTGGCCGATTCGAAGCCCTGGCTGAAGTACGAACCGGTGGCGGCCGAGTCGAAGCCGGCGGCAGTGGCGCCTTCGGCATCGACCGCGCCCAGCAGCACAGCCGGCGCGCCCAGGCGCGTGGCCTCCACCAGATTTTTGACCGGGGCTGCACCGCTCGCCGCACCCACGCTGCGGGTGTAGAGCGCGACCACATGGGCACCATCGTTCAGGCGCAGGTAGTTCAGGTCGCCGGACGCGCTGTCCAGTTCGGCTTCCACGGGCAGGCGCGAGATCACGATGCTGCCGCGGCGTTCTGCCGCGTCGGCCGCACCGGTCACGAAGCGGTACGAGTAACCCAGCCGGTCAGCCAGGACCTGAAGCGGGTCGGCGGCGGGGCCGGCATCGGCCGCGCGCACCACATTGCCGATGGTCAGGGCGTCCACCTGCAGGGCCTGCAGCTGGTCGGCCAGTACCGTGGCGTCGATGCGCTCGGGCGCCTGTTCCAGGCTCAACACGGTGAAGGCATCGCCAGTGGCGACAGCCTTGGGCAGCGCGGCCAAGGCCGGGGCGGACAGCGAGAGTGCGATGGCGGCCGTCAGGGCCAGGGGCTTTGAAATCGTTTTCATGAGCGGGCGAAACACCTTTGCTTGCGCAATAAATCCAGGGAGTCTTGCCGCAGAAGGGTGCAGCGCCGTACGGGCGGGCCGCGGGCCGCAAGGGCCCGGACCGGGGTGATGCAGGTCAGTGTCGGCTACGCCCGGGCCCCTCCGCCCGACGTGACAGCCGCACTGCCGGAAGCCGCAGCGAAACCGATGCTCCCAGGCGAAGAGTGGGCGAGCCTGTTCATCGCTGTCAACACCGCATTCACATCCGGGGCGGATCGCGTCAGCCCACAGGCTTGATCACCACGGTCTGCGCACTGCCGACCACCCGCCCCTGCAGGTCGCGCGGAAGCAGCGGTGCCAACGGTTCCCCGCCCTCACGGGTGTGCAGGACCGAGCGCGCTTCGCCATCGGCGAAGCAGAACCCTTCGCCCCACTGGCGCAGCGCCACCACCAGCGGAAACAGGGCCTGGCCCTGGTCGGTCAGCGCGTAGTGGAGGTAGCGACCGCCATCGGGAGACGGCTGCTGGACCAGGATGCCGGCATCGGCCAGCGCCTGCAGGCGCTGGCTCAGCATGCTGCGCGACATCCCCAGGCTGCGCTGGAAATCGCTGAAGCGCTGCACGCCATCGAAGGCGTCGCGCACGATCAGCAGCGACCAGCGGTCGCCCACCACGTCCAGCGCACGGGCCACCGGGCAGGTCGGATTGGGAGTGTGCATGGCGGCGCTCCGATTTGATGGTTTCATTTTAGAACCATAAGACCCAGAATCAACTGGTTCTATTTTGAGACCAAAAGATGTCCGCTTCTGCAACCTGTCCCCGTACCGCCTCGCCGCTGATCCTGCTGTTCGCGTGCGCTGCCGGCCTGAGCGTCGCCAATGTCTATTACGCGCAGCCGCTGCTGGACGCGCTCGCCGCCGACCTGGGCATCGGCACCGCCCGGATCGGCGCGGTGATCGCCGCCACCCAGCTGGGGTCCGTGGCCGCATTGCTGTGGCTGGTGCCGCTGGGCGACCGCCTCCGCCGTCATCGGCTGCTGGCCGTCCAGAACGTTGCGCTGGTGATGGCCCTGCTCGGTGTGGCGGTGGCCGGCAGCGCGACGACGCTGCTGCTGGGCATGCTTGCGGTGGGCCTGCTCGGTACGGCCATGACCCAGGGTCTGATCGCCTACGCCGCGGCTGCCGCTTCGCCACACGAACGGGGCCGCGTGGTGGGTGCGGCGCAGGCCGGCGTGGTGATCGGGCTGCTGCTGGCGCGCGTGGTGGCCGGTGCGGTGGCTGACATCGGCGGCTGGCGCGCCGTGTATGGGCTGTCGGCCGGGTTGATGGTGATCACCGGCGTGCTGGTGTGGCTGCGCCTGCCGCGGCTGGCCGTGCCCGCAGCGGTGCCGCGTGTGTCGCTGCCCGCGCTGCTGCGCACGCAGCCGGTCCTGCGCAGGCGCGGCATGCTGGGACTGCTGATGTTCATCGCATTCGGACTGTTCTGGAGCACCGTGGCGCTGCCCTTGAGCGCACCGCCACATGCGCTGGGCCATACCGCCATCGGCGCCTTCGCACTGGTCGGCCTGGTCGGCGCGCTGGCTGCGGCACGCAGCGGCCACTGGAGCGACCAGGGCCACGCCGGGCGCGTGTCGGGCGCGGCGTTGCTGCTGTTGCTGGTCAGCTGGATACCGCTGGCCGCGCTGCCCGTGCACCTGGGCTGGCTGGTGCTTGGCGTGCTGCTGCTGGATCTGGCGGTGCAGGCGCTGCATGTGACCAACCAGAGCCTGATCCTGGCGGCCGCCCCGCAGGCCCAGGCACAGGCGATCGCAGCCTACATGCTGTTCTATGCGGCCGGCAGCGGCATCGGCGCCGTGGCCGGCAGCGCGTTGTATGCCGCGCACGGCTGGAGCGCGGTCTGCGGTGCCGGCGCCGTGGTATCGGGGGGGGCGCTGATGCTGTGGGCGCGCGCCCGGCGCAGTCCATAAGCGCTTCGCGCTACGCTGTACAACGATGAGAACGAGAGCTGTCGTGGATTCCTTCACCCTGATGCGCGCCTTCCGGCGGATCGTCGAACGCGGTGGCCTGGCGCGCGCCGCCGAGGATCTGGGCATGTCGGCGGCCGGTCTGAGCAAGCAGCTGCGCACGCTGGAAAGCCACCTGGGCGTGGTGCTGCTGCAGCGCACGACCCGCCGCATGAGCCTGACCGACACCGGCCATGCCTACTACGCCGAATGCTGTCGCCTGCTCGATGCGCTGGACGCACTGGAGCGCGGCATCGCCGAACAGCATGGCCAGGTCGGCGGCCGCCTGCGGGTCAATGCCCCGCTCTCGTTCGCGGTGAGCACGCTGTCGCCGCTGCTGCCGCGTTTCCTTGCCCTGCATCCGCAACTGGCGCTGGACCTGGTGATGGAAGACCGGGTGGTCGATGCCGTCGGTGAAGGCTTCGACGTGTCGCTGCGGCTGCGCGCGGACCTGGACGACTCCCGCCTGGTCGCGCGCCGGCTGGCCTCGCTGCAGCAGGTGCTGTGCGCGGCACCGGCCTACCTGCGGCACCACCCGGCGCCCACCACCGTCGAACAGTTGCGCGAGCATGCACTGCTGGCCTACAGCCTGTCCGACTCGCCCGGCAGCTGGCCGTTGCAGGGGCCCGATGGGCGCATCAGCGTCCCTCTGCCAACCCGCGTCAGCGCCAACAACAGCCTGCTGCTGCGCGAGCTGCTGGTGGCCGGTATGGGCATCGGCGCACTGCCCTCGTTCCTGGCGGCGCCCTTGCTCGCCAACGGCCAGCTCCAGCAGGTGCTGCCCGACCACCGGTATCCGCCGCGCGTGGTCCACGCGATCTATCCCACCCAGCGCCACCTGCAACCCAAGGTGCGCGCCTTCATCGATTTCCTGCTTGAGGCACTCCCTCAGGCCGAGGGGCTGGATTACTGACACCCGGCGAAAACTGAGCTGCCTGGCCACGGCTGTTTCGCCTGCCGTGCGCTGCCTAACCTGCGTTCTCCCCCGCTGAACCAGGTTCTGCCATGTCTTCTTCCCTTCCCCCCGCCACCGCATCGCGGCCGGTGGTCGAGTTCTTCCACGACGTGGTCTGCGGCTGGTGCTTCGTGCTCGCGCCACGGTTGGCCCGGGTCGCGGCCGAACTGGACATCCAGGTACGGCACCGCAGCTTCGTCCTGCAGGACTCGCGCACGGAGATGATCCGGGTGTTCGGTTCGATGGCCGATGCCAAACGGATCATCCTGACCCATTGGGAGGAGTGCGCCGCGCAGGAGGACATCCCGCGCATCGACGTGGACGGCATGCGCGCGACCTCGTTCGACTACCCCTCCGGCTGGCAGGGTGCGCTGGCCTGCCAGGCCGCCGCGCTGCTGGGCGGCAACACCGCACACGGCACGATGTTCGATGCCATCCAGTGGGCGCACCTGCACCAGCACCGCAACATCGGCGATGTCGAGGTGCTGCTGGACATCGCCGAAGCGCTGGGCCATGCACGCGGCCGTTTCGCCGGGTACATGCGCGGCCCCGTCGCCCATGAACGCGTGCAGTCCGACCGTGCCCGGGCACGCGATCTCGGCATCCGCTCCATTCCCACCGTGATCGGCGCCGACGCGCTGCGCCTGCAGACCCTGCCATTGCCGCAGCTGCGCCAGGCGTTGGCCGCGCTGGTCCACGCCTGAGTTTTTCCGCCCCACTGCAAGGAGTTTTCCCATGTCGCTTCACCCTCTCGCCGCCGCACTGGGCCTGCTGCTCGGCGCGCTCGCGCTGCCCGCTGGCGCCCACCCGTCGGTGCCGACCGAACGCGTGCCATCCGGTCAACAGGTCGGCATCAGCCCCTGGGGGCCCACCGATGAGATCGGCCGGCTCAACCTGATCACCGACGCCTCGCGTGCGGCGATCCTGTCGCGCGTCACGGGCGGCAAGGTCTATGACCTGGCGACCGACTACTACGTCGGTATGCCCAGCTGGCAGGACGCCGGCGACCCGCACTACCAGTTCTGGATGACCCACACCCCGCAGGGCACGGTCATCGACGATCCGATGGGGGTGGGCGAAACGATGAACAGCACGCGCAGCTACACCGGCACGGCGTTCTCGATGTACAGCCACACCGGTACGCATATCGATGCGCTCAACCACTTCGGCATCCACGGCCGTATCTGGAACGGCTTCGAGGCCAGCCGGCATCTCGGGGACCGCGGCTGGAAAGTGACCGGCGTAGAGAAATTCCCTCCGCTGGTGGCGCGGGGCGTGCTGATCGACGTCGCCGGTGCCAAGGGCGTGGCGATGCTGCCGGACAACTACCGGGTCACCCGCCAGGATCTCCAGCAGGCCCTGCGCCGGCAGAAGATCGACCTGCGCCAGGGCGACATCGTGCTGATCCGCACCGGGCGCATGCAGCTGTTCGACCAGCCCCGGGCCTATATGGCCAACCCGCCGGGCATGAGCCTGGATGCAGCCCGCTTCCTGGTGGAGGACGGCGGGGCGATGGTGGTGGGCGCCGACAACCTCAGCTTCGAGACCTTCCCCTCCGAAGTGGCCGATGACTACGTGCCGTTGCACACCTATCTGCTGGCCCAGCAGGGCGCCCCGATCATCGAGCTGGTCGCGCTGGATGCGCTGGCCCGCGACCGGGTCTACGAGTTCGCCTTCATCGGCGGGCCGCTGAAGATCCGGGGCGGTGACGCCGCGCCGCTGCGCCCCGTCGCGCTGCCGGTGCGCCCGGACGAAATTCATTAGCAATTTGACTCATTGGCGGTAGGATTGTCGGTATCAGCCCTTGACACCGTCCTTCCCGATACTCGCCGCCATGCCCCTGTTCCGTGCCCGCCCGCGCCTGTTCCAGCCCTCCCGGGAGGCCCGCTGATGGGCGCGGCCCGGGCCCTGGAAGACCTGCTGGCCAGCCGCCAGGTCTGGCGCGGGCAGCCGCGCACGGCGCCGGTCGAGGCCCCCCACCCCACCGGCCATCCGGCGCTGGACGCCCGCCTGCCGGGCGGCGGCTGGCCCCCCTCGGCCCTGTCCGAGATCCTGCTGTCCAGCCCGGGCCAGGGCGAGCTGGGGCTGGTCTGGCCGACCCTCGCGCGGCTGAGCCAGCAGCAGGCGGTGGTGCTGGTCGCCCCGCCGTGGCAACCGCATGCCCCGGCCTGGGCCGGCGCCGGGCTGGCGCTGGACCAGGTCCATATCGTCCGGGCCACTCCGCGCGAGGCGCTGTGGGCAGCCGAACAATGCCTGCGCTCGGCCGCCTGTGCGGCCGTGCTGTGCTGGCCACAGGGCGATGACCGTGCCCTGCGCCGGCTGCAGGTGGCCGCCGAAACCGGCCAGTGCCTGGGCTTCGCCTTCCGTGATGCCCGCCAGGCCCGCAATCCGTCCCCGGCCGCCCTGCGCCTGCAGGTCGACGATGGCCAGGTGCAGGTCCTCAAGTGCCGTGGCGGACGGGCACCGGCCCACCCGCTGCCGCTGTCGCTGGCGCATTGAGCCGCCGCCATGCAGTGGGCCTGCCTGTTGCTGCCGCAGTTGGCGCTGGATACCGCGTTGCGCCAGCAGCCCGATCCGTCGCTCGCGCTGGTGCTGGTCAGCGGGCCGGCACAGCGGCGCATGCTGCATGCGGTCAGCCCACGCGCGCGGCAGCTCGGGCTGCGCCGCGGCATGCTGCTGTCGGCCGCGCAGGTACTGACCGGCGAGCTGGTCTGCGTCGAGTACGATCCGCGCGCCGAACAGGCCACCCGTCAACTGCTGGCCAGTTGGCTGTACGGCATCAGCTCGCAGGTGAGTCTGGATTTTCCGCATGCGCTGGCCCTGGAGGTCGGTGCCAGCCGCGCGCTGTTCGGCGATTGGCCGGCGATTGAGCAGCGCCTGCACGAAGGCCTGCAGGAACTCGGTTTCCGCCATCGTCTGGTGGCCGCGCCCAATCCCTACGCCGCCTGCGTGCTCACCCACCTGCACCCGCGCCTGGGCGTGGACGACAGCCACCTGCTGGCCGCCCTGGACCCGGTGCCGATCGAACGCAGCGGCCTGCCCGCCGATGCCGTCACGGTATTGACCCGCTCGGGCCTGCGTACGCTCGGGGCCGCCTTCGCGGTGCCGCGTGACAGCCTGGCGCGGCGTTTCGCACCGCAGGTGCTGGCCCATCTGGATGCCCTGCGCGGCCTGCAGTCTCCGCTGCTGCGCTACTTCCAGCCCCCCGACCGGTTCGATGCGCGGATCGAGTTTGAGTACGAGATCGACTCCACCCAGGCCCTGCTGTTCCCGCTGCGTCGCCTGACCGCCGACCTGGCCGCCTTCCTGTGCTCGCGCGATGGCGGCGTGCAGCAGTTCGACCTGTGGTTCGAGCACGACGGCCAGCCCGACACCCGCCTGTCGATCGGTCTGCTGGCACCGGAGCGCGACCCGGCGATGCTGTTCGAGCTGGCGCGCAACCGGGTGGATCACCTGGCACTGCCCGCCGGCAGCCGCGGCCTGCGCCTGCAGGCCGAGCGCCTGCCACCGTTCGTACCGGCCGCCCGTGACCTGTTCGACCCGCGCCCGCAGCAGGCCATGCCGTGGGAGCAGGTGCGCGAACGCCTGCGTGCACGGCTGGGCGACGACGCCGTGCAGGGCTTGGGGCTACGCGCCGACCACCGCCCGGAACGCGCCAGCGGCGATGCCGACGCCACCGGCAAGGCATCGCCGCCGGTGGCGTTGCCCCTGCGCCCCGGCTGGCTGCTGCCGCAACCGCAGCCGCTGCATGATCCCCATCTGCGCGTGCTCTCCGGGCCGGAGCGGATCGAGTCGGGCTGGTGGGACGCGGGCGATGTGCGCCGCGACTATTACGTGGTGGAAACCGCGCAGGGCCAACGCGGCTGGGCCTACACCGCGCCCGACGCCAGCGCCGGCCCATTCATGCTGCACGGCTGGTTCGCATGAACCTGCCTCTGCCCGACTATGCCGAGCTGCATTGCCTGTCGGCCTTCAGTTTCCAGCGTGGTGCCTCCACCGCCGAGGAACTGTTCGCGCGCGCCCGGGACCAGGGCTACCGGGCCCTGGCAATCACCGACGAATGCTCGCTGGCCGGCATCGTGCGCGCCTGGCAGGCCGCGCGCCGCCACGGTGTGGCGTTGATCACCGGCGCCGAGTTTCAATTGGAGGATGGCCCGCGCCTGGTGCTGCTGTGCACCGACCTGGCCAGCTATGCCGCGCTGTGCCAACTGATCACCACCTGCCGCCGGCGCGCGACCAAGGGCACCTATCGCTGCCTGCGCGACGACATCCAGGGGCTGTCCGCCAACCTGCTGTGCCTGTGGGTCGACCGCAGCCCCGATCCGGCCGATGCCGGCTGGCTGCAGGCCTGCTTCCCGCAGCGGCTGTGGCTGGCAGTGGAACTGCACCGCGAGGCCGACGATGAAGCGCGCCTGCGCGTGCTGCAGCAGTTCGGCCAGACCCACCGGATTCCGCTGGTGGCCAGCGGCGATGCGCACATGCATGTGCGCCGCCGCCGCGCCCTGCAGGACACCCTCACTGCCATCCGCCACCATTGCACACTGGCCGACGCCGGCTGGCGCCTGTTCCCCAATGGCGAACGCCACCTGCGCAGCCGCCAGGCGCTGGCCCTGCTGTACCCCACCGCGCTGCTGGAGGAAACCCTGCGCATCGCCGCCCGCTGCCACTTCGACCTGTCGCAGCTGCGCTATACCTATCCGCGCGAACTGGTGCCGGCCGGGCACGATCCGGGGAGCTGGCTGCGCGCGCTGGTCGAGGACGGCATGCAATGGCGCTGGGGCGAGCGCACCACACCGGCCCAGCGGGCACAGATCGAACACGAACTGGACCTGATCGCAACCAAGCAGTACGCGTCCTACTTCCTCACCGTGCACGACATCGTGCGCTTCGCGCGCAGCCAGGAGATCCTGTGCCAGGGCCGGGGGTCGGCCGCCAATTCCTCGGTGTGCTACGTGCTGGGCATCACCGAGATCGATCCCAGCCACATGGAGCTGCTGTTCGAACGCTTCATTTCCGCCGAACGCGACGAACCGCCGGACATCGACATCGATTTCGAACACGAGCGCCGCGAGGAAGTGCTGCAGTACGTGTTCAACCGCTACGGCCGCGAGCGCGCCGCGCTGACCGCCGTGGCAATCAGCTACCGCGGGCGCAGCGCCGTGCGCGATGTGGCCCGCGCGCTCGGCCTGCCACCGGACCAGGTCAACGAGCTGGCCGCCTGCCTGGACCGCTGGAGCAGCCACGAACCGCTGCCCGACGCGCTGCGCGAACGCGGTTTCGACCCGGACACGCCGCTGATGCGGCGGGTGGTGGCGCTGACCGCCGAACTGGTCGATTTCCCCCGCCATCTGTCCCAGCATCCCGGCGGCTTTGTGATCTCCGAACATCCGCTGTCCACGCTCGTGCCGGTGGAGAACGCGGCCATGCCCGGGCGCACCGTGATCCAGTGGGACAAGGACGATCTGGATGCCACCGGGCTGATGAAAGTGGACTGTCTGGCACTGGGCATGCTCACCGCCGTGCGCAAATGCCTGGCACTGCTGCAGGCGCATGGCGAACCGCCGATGAGCATGGCCACCATCCCGCCCGACGACGTCGCCACCTACGACATGATCTGCCGCGCCGACACCCTGGGCGTGTTCCAGATCGAATCGCGCGCACAGATGGCGATGCTGCCACGGATGCAACCGCGCTGTTTCTACGACCTGGTGATCGAAGTGGCAATCGTTCGCCCCGGTCCGATCCAGGGCGACATGGTGCATCCGTATCTGAACCGGCGGAAGCAGCTCAAGGAAAGCGGCGTCGAAGAAATCGACTACCCGCCGGCGCTGCACAAGGTATTCAAACGCACCCTGGGCGTGCCGCTGTTCCAGGAGCAGGTGATGCAGCTGGCCGTCGCCGCAGGCGGTTTCAGTCCCGGCGAGGCCGATGCGCTGCGCCGCTCGATGGCGGCCTGGAAACGCCACGGCGGGTTGGAACCGCATCGGGACAAGCTGCTCGCCGGCATGATCGGCAACGGCTACAGCCGCGACTACGGCGAGCGCCTGTTCGAAAAGATCAAGGGCTTCGGCAGCTACGGCTTCCCGGAAAGCCATGCCGCCAGCTTTGCGCTGATCACCTATGTCAGCTGCTGGCTCAAATGCCACCACCCGGCCGCGTTCGCCGCCAGCCTGGTCAACAGCCAGCCGCTGGGGTTCTATACGCCCGACCAGATCCTGCAGGACGCGCGCCGCCACGGCGTACCGGTACTGCCCGTGGATGCCTGCCACAGCGCATGGGACTGCACGCTGGTGCCGCCGGCCGTGGCCGGTGCCGGGTTCGGCATCCGCCTGGGCCTGCGCATGATCGACGGCTTCAGCGAAGCGGTCGCCACCGCACTGGTGCAGGCACGCCAACGCGGGCCGTTCGAGAGCGTCGCCGACCTCAGCCAGCGCGCCCGCCTCGATCGGCGCCACCAGGGCCTGCTGGCCGATGCCGGCGCGCTCAAGGCACTCAGTGGCCATCGCCATCGCGCGCGCTGGGAGGTCTCCGGCGTTGAGAAACCGCTGCCGCTGTTCGCGCAGGCGCGCGCCACCGCCGAAGCCGAGGTGGCGCTGCCCGCTCCCACCGCGTTCGACGACATGCAGGCCGACTACAACAGCACCGGCACCACACTGGGCCGCCACATGGTGTCCTTCGTCCGCCCGCAGCTGCAGCAGCAGCGCTGCCTGCGCTCGGATGAACTGGCCGCGCTGCCACACGGCCGCAACGTGCGCTTTGCCGGGCTGGTGCGCATGCGGCAGCGTCCGCAGACAGCCAGCGGGGTCACCTTCCTGACGCTCGAAGACGAATGCGGCATGGTCAATGCCGTGGTCTGGCGGCGCATCGCCGACCGCCAGCACCGCGTGCTGGTGGAAGCGCGCCTGATGCAGATCGATGGCCGGCTCGAACGCGTGGACGGCGTGCAGCACCTGATCGTGCGGCAGATGCAGGACATCGGCGGCCTCATCGACGGTGTGCGCACGCACAGTCGCGACTTCCACTGACGCCTCCATGCGGCATGCTGTGATGTATCGCGATGCATTCGTTCATAACGTGACGTGCATCGCTTCGATGCGGCATTTTCCGACTGGTCGCCGCGCGAAGCTTTCGGTATCGTCGGCGCTTTCCAAGGACTCGGAGAAACCATGTCGCGCGCGCTCACCCTCACCACCCTGGTGGTTGCCAGCCTCGCGCTGGTCGTGTCCAGCTGGACCGCGTTGGCGCTGCACCAGAGCCAGGCGCGCGATCGCGTGATCACCGCGCGCGGGTTGATCATCGAAGATGGCTCCGGCCAGGCCCGCGTGATCCTTGGCGCACCGGTGCCCGATCCGCTCAGCAAAGGTGTCTCGCAGGGACCGCGCGCCTCGCCGCTGTCCGGCCTGATCCTGATCGGCGCGGACGGTTCCGAGCGCGGCGGCTACGGCACGGCCGATGTCGGCGACGAAGCCATCCTGACTCTGGACGACGCCACCGGCACCACCGAAGTGTTCAAGGTCACCGCCAATCCCGACCGTGGTGCCACGCTGGTGATCAAACACCAGAACAGCACCGGCGCGATGCTGACCTCATGGCAGGGCAAACCCGAACTGATCTTCGTGGGCGACAACGGCCAATCGCACTACGTGCGGCCGAGCACTCCCAGCGCGCCCTGAGCCTGCAACGCCTGCTGCAGGTCCACCGCCAGACGCCGCGCATCGGCCGCGCTCAGGCTGGCCGTGGTGATGCGCACGCCATGCACACCCGGCTGCACCGCGAATACCTCGCCGGCGCGCAACTGCCAGCCGCGCTGGGCCATCGCCAGTACCAGCGGCTGGCTGTCCTGTGCCAACGGCAACCACAGATTCAGGCCATCCATCACCGCCGGTGTCGCGATGCCGCGCTCGCGCAGCGCGGCCTGTACCCTCTGGCACCGCTGGGCGTAATCGCGCCCGGCCTTGGCCACGCGGGCCAGCACCCGGGCCGAGCCCAGCGCCGCCGCCGCCGCGTCCTGCAGCAGATGGCTCACCCAACCGGTCCCCGGTGCCAACCGCAGGCGCAGCCGGGCCGCGGTATCGGCATCGCACCCCAGCAGCGCCAGCCGCAGGTCCGGCCCCAGTGACTTGGACAGCGAGCGCACCAGCGCCCAGCGCTGTGTGCCCGGCGGCAGCACCGAGTGATATGGCTGCTGCGACAGGCCGGCGAAATGATCGTCGATCAGTACCAGCACCTGCGGATACCGCTCCAGCACCTGGCGCAGCGCGCGGGCGCGACGCGCGCTGATGCAGGCGCCGGTAGGATTGTGCGCACGCGGGGTCAGCAGCACCGCGCGGGCGCCCGCCTCCAGCGCGGCGGCCAGCGACACCGGCTGCATGCCTTCCTCATCGATCGACACCGCAACCGTGGCGTGCCCGGCCGCCCGCAGCGTATTGAGGCTGCCGAGGAAGCACGGATTCTCCACCGCCACGCGGTCGCCGGGCAGCAGCCAGCCGGCCAGCACGCGCTCGATGGCGTCCACCGCGCCGTGGCTGAGCTCCAGCGCATAGCCGGCCGGGCAATCCGGGTCCAGCTGCGCCCGTGCCAGCAGCGCCAAGGTGGGGTCGAGCGTCGGTGTGCCGTACAACCGCGGCGCACGCGCAGGCAGCAGCGCGCGCAGATCCGGCAGCCACTGCGGATCGGGATTGCCGCTGGACAGGTCGAACAGTGTCGTCCCCGCCGCACTGCCTTCCTGTGCCGACGCTACAGGACGTGCGGCCACCACGGTGCCACGGCGACCCTGGGTCACGGCCAGTCCCGCGGCATCCAGCCGCTTGTAGGCGGCCGCCACCGTGTTGCGGTTGATCGCCAGCTGCGCGGCCAGTTCACGCACCGGCGGCAGGCTGCTGCCTGGCGGCAATGCCCCGCTGAGGATCTGCTGGCGGATGCTCTCGAAGACCGCAGCGGCGGTCTGGCCCGTGATTTTCATTTTGTCCTATGCCAATATACGGTTCGTCCCGTGACAGTGTTGCACACCGGAGTCCCCCATGCCCCTTGCCCCACCCGACTGGCCGCAGGCCACCACCGTCGACGAGATCGCGCACAACCTCGACGTGGTCCGTCAACGCATCGCCCGCGCCTGCGCCCGCGCCGGGCGCGACCCGGCGGGCGTCCGGCTCCTGCCGGTGAGCAAAACCGTCGATGAAGCCCGCCTGCGCCTGGCGTGGCAGGCCGGCTGCCATGAGCTGGGCGAGAACAAGGTGCAGGAGGCGCAGCGCAAAGCCGCTGCGATGGCCGACCTCGCCGGTCTGCGCTGGTCGGTGATCGGCCATCTGCAGACCAACAAGGCGCGCGACGTGGCACGCTTCGCCAGCGAGTTCCAGGCGCTGGACAGCCTGCGCGTTGCCCAGGCGCTGGACCAGCGTCTGGCGCTGGAACAGCGCACGCTGGACGTGTTCGTGCAGGTCAATACGTCCGGTGAGGCCAGCAAGTACGGGCTGGACCCGATCGCGGTCGCCGATTTCGTGCAGCAGTTGCCCGCCTTCCCGCACCTGCGCGTGCGCGGGTTGATGACTCTGGCCGTGTTCTCCCCCGACCCCGCACAGGTGCGCCCCTGCTTCGTGCGCCTGCGCGAACTGCGCGATCGCCTGTCGCCGCAGCTCCCGGCCGGGGTGAGCCTGGATGCCCTGTCGATGGGCATGTCCGGCGATGTCGAGATCGCCATCGAGGAAGGTGCCACGGTGGTCCGCGTCGGCCAGGCCATCTTCGGCGCGCGCAGCACTCCGGACAGCCTTTACTGGCCCGCCCCCGCAGCAGCAGGGCCTGCGCCATGACGGCGGCGCCACAGCGCCGCGCCGTCGCCATCCGGCACGTCGCGTTCGAAGACTGCGGCACGCTGGGCACCGTACTGGCCGGACGGGGCTGGGAGCTGCAGACCCTGCAGGCCGGCATCGATCCGCTGGACGCCGCTGACACCGCCGATCTGCTGATCGTGCTGGGCGGACCCATCAGTGCCAACGACACCGATACCTACCCGTTCCTGCGCCTGCAGCTGGCACTGCTGGAGCGCCGCCTGCGGCAGCAGCGGCCGACCCTCGGCATCTGCCTGGGTGCGCAGCTGATCGCGCGCGCGCTCGGTGGGCGGGTCGCGCCGATGGGCGCCCGGGAAATCGGCTTCGCCCCGCTTTCACTCACCGATGCCGGCATGGCCTCGCCCCTGCGTGCATTGGCCGGCATTCCGGTGCTGCACTGGCATGGCGAGACGTTCACGTTGCCACCCGGCGCACAGCGTCTGGCAGCCACAGCGGCATGTGCGCAGCAGGCGTTCGCCCTCGGCACGCACGTGCTTGGCCTGCAATGCCATCCGGAACTGGATGCGCGCCGCACCGAGGCCTGGTTGATCGGCCATGCCCACGAGCTGCACGCTGCCGGCATCGATCCGCGCGTGCTCCGCGATCAGGCGGCACGCTACGGCGCACCGCTCGCTGCCGCCGCACGCGACCTGTTCACCACGTGGCTGGAGGCATGCGCATGAGTGGCTACCGGCTGATCATCCATTGCCACGGTGTGCGCTGGGGCCAGTTCGACAGCGACGGCCCGGGCGCGCGCGACCACCTGGTGGCGCTGGCCGGTCGCCTGCCCGCGCAGGATGGCTTTCACCTGCAGTGGCAGCAGGCCGTGGGCGAACAACGGGTGCTGCACAGTGGTCCGGACGGACTGAAGGTCCTGAGCAGCGCGCCGGTGTACCGGGACATGACGGCCCCCTGAGCTCCATCGCCGGTCGCGGGGCACGCAGCCGCGCACCGTCGCGCGCACCCAGCGCGTCCGCAGCCGGCGCGCTAGGGCGCCGGTGCGGTCGCCGGCAACACGCGCGGCTGCTGCTCGTACCATTCACGGGCGCCGGCCAGGTGCCACTTGCGCTGCTGGCCATCCAACTCGATTCCTGCCCCGAGCACGCCCCACCGCAGGTACAGGTTGCCGCGCCGCTGCGCGCGGGCCAGGTCCAGCCGCGCGCGCAGCGACAGCCGTTCGTTCTCGGCCTGCAGGTCATCCACCCACAACTCGCCGCTGCGCCAGCGCAGTTGGCCACTGGCCTGGACCTCGCCGGAATCGAGCAGGCCCAGTACCCAGCGCGGATACGCACTGCATTCGGCGAACACCCCCAGCAGCGGCCCCGCATCACGCAGCCGCAGATCGGCCTGTGCGGTGACCTCGAACGGTGCGGCCGCATCGATGTGGCCCTGGCGCAATGCCACGGTGCCCCACCAGTTGGCCGGTGCGCTGGCATCACCGACGCGGATGTTGCGCAGATCCACCGTGGTGCCGGCCAGGTCGAACTGCCGGGCGTCGAAGTCGGCCCGACGTACCCGTGCCTTCAACTGCGCGTCGCCACGCATCGCCAGGCCGGCCACCTGCAACTGCGCACCTCGACCGCGCAGGTCGGCGCGACCGGTACCCACCCGGCCGGCCGAATCCAGTTCGACATCGCCGCTGAGCAGGCCGGTGCCACCGAGCAGACGCACATTGTCGCCCTCCAGGTAGCGGTTGTAGGCGGTCAAGTCCGGCACCCGCGCATCGTTGAAGCGCAGGTGCGCACGCATGCCGTCACGCAACTGCTGCAGCCGCGCATCGCCACGCAGCGTCAACGCCATGTCGCGACCGTCGAACAGCAGCGCCTTCGGCGTGGCCGCCGGTGCCGCGCGGAACCGGGGAATCTCAACGTCCAACTGCGCCTGCGCGGGTGCACCTGCGACGATGCGGCCGTGCGCGTTGGCGTCGCCCTGCAGACGGACCCCGGCCACTTCGGCCACCGCGGCCACCTGCGGAATATCCAGCGTACTGCCCGGCGCGAGCTGACCTTCGGCAATCTTCAGGTCGCCTTCCAGCAGCCCTCCCCCGTCCAGATGGAACCACGGCTTGCGCACGAACAGGTCGGCGATCCAGTTCAGGGACTGGAACTGCCAGGCGCCACTGACCTGCCCGGACAGCCGCGGCAGCAGGTCCGCCGGCGCCTGGAACGGAATGCGCCGCCCGGTCACGCGCAGATCGGCGTGCAGTTCACTGCCGGTCTCCGGGTCACGCGGCAGCCGCGCCTGCACGCGCATGTCCTGCGCCACATCCAGCTGCAGCGACAGCAGACCGCGATCGGTGGCATGCACGCCGGCATGCACCGGCACCCGCCAGACCACCCGGCTGCCCGGCTGCAGCACGCCACGATCCATCGTCACGTCGGCGTTGAGCCGGGCATTGGAGGGCATGCTGCCGACCTTGATGTGCGCACCGGCCGTATCCAGGCGCAGCCCCTGGCTGCGCGCATCGATCCTGAGCTGCGCCCAGGTAATGTCGAACTTGCGCAGCCCCGGTGCCTCGTCGCGGTAATGACGCGGGTAACGGAACCGCGCCTCCAGGTGCGCGTCGTCCAGCACCTTGACGCCATCGAAGGTCACTGCGGCCCGGTCGAATGCCGCGGTGGAATCGAACAGTTCCGACGGACCGCCGCGCAGCTGCTTGAGGAAACCGACCGTGCCACTGCCCTGGCCGGTGACCAGCAGCTTGCCGAAGCGCCCGCTGCGGATGCTGTCGCTGTGGATCGCGTCGAAGCGCAGGGTCCAGCCGCGATCACTGCGTGGCGGCGGCGGAATCGCCGCGTCAACACGTTCCACCTCCGATTCCACGCCGCTGGCGTCGATCCGCGGGATGCGCACTTCGCGGCGGAACAGCGCCGGCAGCGCGATCCAGGCGCTGGCCCGGTCGGCGCGGAAGATGTACACGGTGCGGTTGGCCTGGCCGCGCATGCGCACGTTCCAGACGATGGCGTGTCCCGGCACCAGGGTCAGCGCCGCGCCGGTCTGCATGGCGAACTTCTCCGGCTTGCGGTTGGTGACCGCGTCGAACAAGGGCGTGTTGAGGAAGACATTGCCGGCCACCAGATACAGGGCATACGCCACCAGCAGCGACAACAGCGCCACGCGCCACGGACGGGGCCAGCGGCGTACGCGCTCGGGAATCAATGGCATGGGCAACGGCAACCGGCAGCAGGAACAGCCCCTACTATCGGCACCGGGCCTGCGGCGGCACGTGAAGGTGCGCTGTGGCTGCCCAACATCATGGCTGCCCGGCATGGGGCCACGGGCGACCTGGTGCGCCTGTTTCCCGAGTGACGGATCGACCCGATGCCGATGCATGCCGCCTCCCCCGAGCGGGCACGTGAGCGCCAGACTGCGCGCCTTCATTGAATGCGTCGCCGGACGGATGGGACACTGGGCGCCGGTCGATCGCCCGGGTGCATCCTGACCGCGCCCGCCACGACCCACCTCGACAGGAACCCTCCATGCATCCCCGCCTCCGCATCGCACTGCTCGCCCTGTTGGGCACCGTACCGGCCCTTGCACAGGCACAGCACGCCGAACCTGCGCAGGACCTGCCGCTGACAGCGCTGCTCGGCTGCCATTTCGGCTACGCGCAGCAGCACCATCGAAGCACCGCCAGCGCCACCGAGATCGCGCTGGCGGCGGCCTCGCACTGCGACGCCGCACTGCAGGCGGCCGGTCTGGATACCTACCGGCGCGCGCTGGAAGCAGGCCTCCCGGTTGACGATGCGGAGGCCTCCCGCCAGGCGATGATCGAGGAAATGCGCGCGATGCTGCCCGGCTTCACCATCGACAAGGTCATCCAGGCCCGCGCCGCGGCCGGCGATCCCTGAGCGTGCTCAGCGTGGCAGTGGGCGATGACCGGCGTATCGTCCCAGCGTGTCCCGCTCGTCGCTACGCAACGTCAGCACCTCTACCCCGTCGGCGGTCACCAGCACAGTGTGTTCGGCCTGGGCCGACAACCGGCCGTCGCGCGTGGTCACCGTCCAGCCGTCCTCGCTGATGTCGATGCCCGCCCGGCCCTGGTTGATCATCGGTTCGATGGTAAAGGCCATGCCTTCCTCCAGCGCCCGGCCGTCGCCACGGCGGCCGTAGTGCAGCACCTGCGGCTCTTCATGCATCTCGCGCCCGATGCCGTGGCCGCAGAACTCGCGCACCACGCTGTAGCCGTGCGCCTTGGCGTGCTGTTGGATGGCAAAACCGATATCGCCCAGCGTCGCGCCCGGCCGTACCACGCCGATGCCTTTCCACATCGCCTCGCGGGTCACCCGCACAAGCCGACGAGCCGCGTAGTCCACCTCGCCGATCAGATAGGTCTTGCTGGAATCGGCGATGTACCCACCTTTCTCCAGGGTGATGTCCAGGTTGACGATACTGCCGGCACGCAGCACGTCCGCAGCCGATGGCACGCCGTGGCAGACCACGTTGTCGATCGAGCTGTTGAGCACATACGCGAAGCCGTACTGGCCCTTGCTGGCCGGGCGCGCGTGCAGCCGGTCAACAATGAAGTGTTCCACCCAGTCGTTGACCTGCAGCGTGCTCATGCCTTCCAGCGGCAACCGGTCCAGCGCCTCGAACACCGATGCCAGCAGCCGACCCGCTTCGCGCATCCGCTGCTGTTCGTCGGGGGTCTTGATCATGCCGGCACCGCCGGCAGCAGGCCGGGATCGACCCCGGCGGCGCGCAGCTCGCGGCTGACGATCTCCTGATAGCTCAGGCCGGGGTTCATCTCGCACAGCATGCCGATACGGATCCAGAACCCGGCCTGGGCGTTGATCGAGCGGCCGGACACGCCGCTGGCGCGGCGCAGGTTGTCGTGCAGCGCGTCGTCGATGTTGACGATGCCCATACAGGCGCTCCAATACGAATAGGATATACAACATATATGTTCCATATATGCCGTGCAATACCGCAGCCGATGCGGTCGCCACCGCCACCGGTCCGTGCGAGGATGCCGCCGACGGCAACGCCCCGAACGGAGGAACGCAATGCGCAGGATGCTCCTGGTGTCATCGGCCGCCGTGGCGGCGCTGGCGGCGGGCGTGGCGCTGGTCGGCTATTCGCCATCGGCCTGCGGCTGCGTGAGCCCGATCGACACGCTCACCCACAGCGCCGGGCTGGACCTGCCCGGCATTCCCGTGCCTGCGGCAACGATAGAGGCCGGCCTCAACCGCACCATGCGCGGCCGCCCGGCCGATCCGGCATCCACCGACTTCCTCTATTACCGCTGCCGGTCACCGTCGGCGGATCGCCTCGTGTGCAGGGTGCCTGTCGATGAATCCCCCTTGCTCACGCGCGGATTGGACGTGACCTATCACACCGTCCAGGGCCGCATCAGCCACGTCAGCGTGCGCCGTTCGATCTGGCTGTAGCAGTCGCTGTACCCGCTCCCCTTCAGGTCCACGCCGGGTCGGCGGTGAAATCGATGGTCAGCCAGAATTCGCTGCCGCGAGCGTCCAGGCGCGCGGCGATCTCGTCGCGCAGCGCGTCCACGCTGCCGATGGTGCCGATGACCGTGTCCGGATGGGTCAGGATGTGGATCTCGACAAACCGCATGCGCCCCATCTTGGCGACGTGGCTGGTGAAATCCAGATAGCCGTGTTCGGCCACGAAGTCCTTCATCACCGCCTGCACGCGCGCGTCCAGGGTGTCCGGCGCCACCTGCAGCACCTCGCGCATGGCCTTCCAGGCACTGCGCAGCGGCACCGGCAGCACCGCCAGGCTGATCGCCGCCAGCACCAGCGGGTCCAGATAGGGAATCCAATGCGCATGGTCACCGCCGCGCAGCAGCAGCGCCAGCGCGAACGCCAGCACCACGGCCAGGCTCATCAGGCCGCTCAGCAGCCAGGCGCGCACGTCCAGCCACAACAGCGCCGACTGCAGCCGCATCGCCCGGGTGCGCACGAACGCAGCCATGCCCAGGTTGCTCACGCACAGCACGGCCGCCCACACCAGGGCAGGCCCGGCTTTCACCTCGTGGCCGCCGGTGGTCACGCCGATCACCGCATTGGCCAGTGCGTAAATGCATGCCAGCGACAGGATCGCCCCGCCGAGGGCCTCCACCATCGGCTCCAGGTGCCAGTAGCCGTACTGGAAGCGCGGGCTTTCCTCCCGCGCCACCAGCCGCAGCACCGACAGTGCCACCAGCGTCAGCGCCACATCCACCAGGCTGTAGACCCCGTCGAACAGGATGGCCTGCGATCCCACCAGCAGGCCACCGCCGAAGCCGACGGCGCTGACGGCCATCGTCATCCCGATGGAGAGTTTGAGGACCCGCTGCTCGCGTGCTGTATCCATCGCTTGCCGAGGGTCCGTCGCGCGGGCGTCAGACCTTCAGCACCTCCACCTTGTAGCTCGGCGTATCACCGTCACGATCGATGATAAGCCCGTGCACGTCCGACTCGAAGCCCGGGAATCGCGCATTCTGTTCGCGGGCGATGCGCAGCGACTGGATGATCGGCTCGTCGGTGGCACCGAAACGCTCACCCGGCATGATCGTCGGGATGCCCGGCGGGTACGGCACCAGCATGGTGCCGGCGATGCGGCCGCTGATCGCCTCGATATCGACCCGCTCGATCTGCCCGCGCACCAGGTGGTCGTAGGCCTCGGCCGGCGTCAGCACCGGCTCGGGCAGGTCCACGTACATCTCGCGCATCACCTGTGGCACGGCGAACTCGCCATTGAAGGCATGCAACGCCTGGCACAGGTCGCGCAGTCCCCAGCCCGCGTACGCCTGCGGGTAGTCGGCGACCAACTGCGGCAGGGCGCGGCTGAGCGGCGCATTGCTGTCGTAGAGCTCCTTGAACGCCATCAGTTCGGTCACCAGCGTGCTCCACTTGCCCTTGGTGATGCCCATCGAGAACAGGAACAGCACCGAGTACAGGTTGGTCTTCTCCACCGTAATGCCGCGCGTCCACAGGAACTTGCTCAGCACCGCGGCCGGAATGCCGCGCTGCCCCATTTCGCCGTCCATCGACAACCCGGGGGTCAGCAACGTCACCTTGATCGGGTCGATCAGCACATAGTCCTCGACCAGGCCATCGAAGCCGTGCCAGTGCGCGCCAGGCTGCAGATACCACTCCTCGCGCTTGGCCACCATCGGCGCCGGGGCGTCGCCCTTGGCCAACGAACGCTCCAGCTTGTCCGGCTGCCACACACTGAACCACCAGTCGTCGCGACCGAGGTCTTCTCGCACGTGCAGCATGGCGCGCCGGAAGGCGATGGCCTCATCGTGCATTTCCTGCACCAGGGACTCGCCGGCCGCCCCTTCCATCATCTTCGAGGCCACGTCGCATGCGGCAATCACCCCGTAATGCGGGCTGGTGGTGGTGTGCATCATGAACGCTTCGTTGAAGCGCTCGGCGTCGAGTTCGCGGCTGGCCGCATTGCGGACATGGATCATTGACGCCTGTGAGAAGGCAGCCAGCAGCTTGTGCGTGGAATGCGTGGTGAAAATGATCGCATCCTGCTCGCGCGGCTTGCCCTTGGCCATGCCGTAATGGTTCTCGTAGAACGGATGGAACGCCGCATAGGCGTACCAGGCCTCATCGAAATGCAGGAAGTCCACCGCGCTGCCGATCTCCTCGGCAATCTTCTCGGCGTTGTAGCACAGCCCGTCGTAGGTGGAATTGGTAACCACCGCGATGCGCGGCTTGGAGCCGGCCTTGTAGGCCTTGCTCGCCAGCGGGTTGGCGGCAATCGACTGCTGCAGCGCTTCAGGCGTGAACTGGTCCAGGCTGATCGGCCCGATGATGCCGTGCGCATTGCGGCTGGGGGTGAAATAGACCGGGATGCCACCGGTCATGATCAGCGAGTGCAGCAACGACTTGTGGCAGTTGCGGTCCACGAACACCACGTCGCCCCGGCCAACGGTACCGTGCCAGACGATCTTGTTCGCGGTAGAGGTGCCATTGGTGACGAAGAACGTGTGGTCGGCGCCGAAGTTGCGCGCGGCCTCGTTCTCTGCGGCCTTGATCGGGCCGCTGTGATCGAGCAGCGAACCCAGTTCGGGAACCGAGATCGACAGATCGCTGCGCAGGGTGTTCTCACCATAGAACTGGTGGAAGGCCCGACCCACCGGCGACTTGGTGAAGGCCACGCCACCGGCATGGCCTGGCGTGTGCCAGGAGTAGTTCGACTCGGCGGCGTGGTGGATCAGCGCCTTGAAGAACGGCGGCAGCAGATTCTGCATGTAATCTTCGGCCGCGCGCATCACCTGCCGCGAGATGAAGCTCTTGGTGTCCTCGAACAGGAACACGTAGCCGTGCACATACTTGAGCAGCTTGCTGGGTACCTTCTCGATGGTGCGCCGCTCGCCATACAGGAACACCGGCAGGTTGCCGCGCCGCGCGCTCTGCTCGCGCAGGAAGCCGAGCAGCCGCTGGAACTGCTCGGGCTTGTCCTCGGTACCGTCAATGGAAATCAGCACCGCCGAAGCGGCCACATACGTGCGCGCACCGGCCTGTGCATCGGCCAGGGTCAGGCCGCACAGCACGCGCTGGTCGTTCTTGCGCAGCTCGTCAACCAGCGCGCGGATCAGGATGCCACCGATGCGTGGAGACTCGTAATCGTCGTCGATGACGATGATGGGGTAATCAAGCGACTTGAAGTACACAGGCATTCTCCTGGGGCAATGTCACGAAATCCTGGGGTTGCTCACCGCGTCCAGCG
Organism: Stenotrophomonas sp. NPDC077461; assembly: GCF_049545475.1. Taxonomy (NCBI): domain Bacteria; kingdom Pseudomonadati; phylum Pseudomonadota; class Gammaproteobacteria; order Lysobacterales; family Lysobacteraceae; genus Stenotrophomonas; species Stenotrophomonas sp. NPDC077461. Next base: position 109,736 of record NZ_JBMWDO010000010.1, on the reverse strand, counting down.
CCGGCAGCTGGCCGCGCTGGCGGCGGCGCTCCTCGCTGAAGAACGGATAGAACACGGTGATGAACAGCACGAACAGGAAGGCGTACTGCACGATGCTGCCCGACGAGCCGAAGATCGCCCACAGGCAGTACACGACGGTAATGCTGGTCAGCGCCCAGAACGCGCCGGTATGGACCAGCGTGTGCGAGCGCTCGACCACGAAATAGCAGGCCACGCAGGAATAGATGTAAGGCAGCAGGGTCAGCACGACGGCAGCGGAGGTGATCACATCGAACTGTGCCGATGCGGTGGCCGAAGTGGAGGTCACCAGCACCGCCAGGGTCATCAGCACTGCCACGATCAGCACGCCCTTGACCGGTACGTCATCCTTGTTGGTCCGGCTGAAGATACGGGGGAACAGGCCATCGTCCGATGCCGCCTTTGCGCTCTGCGCGGTCAGCAGGATCCAACCGCCGAGCGAACCGGCCGCGCCGATGAAGGCGCACAGGCTCACCGCCGCACCGCCCCACCCGCCCACCGCGTTGGCTGCGGCCAGCGCGAACGGCGCGTCGGACACCTGCAGTTCGCCGTTGGGCACCATGCCCATGATCACCGACGAGCTGGCGATATAGGCCACCGCCGCCAGGAACACGCCGGCCAGCGTGGCGCGGGCAACGTTCTTTTCCGGGTTCTCCACCACGCCGGCGGTGACCGACGCCGACTCCACGCCGATGAACGCCCACAGCGTCAACGCCGCCGCGCTGGACACCGCGCCGAAGTTGGACTCACCCGACACATTGTAGGCGCCCTTGAAAATGGCCGGATCGAAGAAGAACCAGCCGAAGATCGCGATGCCCAGAATCGGCACCAGCGCGAAACTGGTGGTCACGGTCTGCAACCGGCTGACAAAGGACGGCCCGATCACGTTGGCAAAGCTCAGCGCCCACACCAGTGCGAGTACCGCGATGCAACGCGGCAACGGCTCGGACAGGATCGGGAAGAAATAGCTGAAGTAGCCTACCGCCGCAATCGGAATGGCCACATTGCCGATCCAGTTGGCAAACCAGTAGATGGTGTTGGTCTGGAAGCCCATGTACGGGCCGAACCAGTCGCGCGCGTAGGCGTACGGACCGCCGGCCTTGGGCGCCAGCTTGCCGAGTTTGGCGAACACGAACGCCAGCAGCAGCGCGCCGGCGGTGGTGATCAGCCAGCCCCAGATCGACGCCGTGCCGATCTTGGCCAGGCTGGAGGGCAGCAGGAACACCCCCGAACCCATCATGTTGCCGGCCACCAGGAAGGTGGCGCCGACCACCCCGATTTTCTTCGCTTCTGCCATGACGGTTTCTCCTTTGCCAGGCATGGGCCCGGTCGCGCCGGGCATGAGGGTTTACTTGATGAAGTTGTATTGCAGGCTGCCCTGCAGCCGCACCGTGTCCGCGCGTTGTCCGTTCTGCTGTTCCAGTTGGCCGTACAGCAGCTCCATGCCCATCGTCCATGACGGAGCCGGGCTCCACAGCAGGTTGAAGACCCCGTAGCGGCTCTGCCGGAAGGCGTCGGCCGCCAGCGCGTCATTGCGACCGCTGGTGAGCTGGCCATAGATCAGGTTCGACCGCCACAGCGGGGTCCAGTAGTGCGTATAGCCGACGAAGCCGCCATAGAGCGACAGCGCCTCCAGGCGGCCATCGGCGGTGACCACGGCGTCCATGCCCGACCCGGTGAGGTCGGCGGTATAGCGTCCCAGGCCTTTGCCGCCCAATGCACCGAACAGCAGCAGATCCTGCTCGCCCACCGACGCCGATCCGCTCAACTGCACGCCACCGCCGAAACGACGCCCATCGCCGTCATCGCCGTCGTAGCCCAGGCTGCGCGCCACCGCGCCGAGCTGCAGATGGCCCCAGTCGCGCTCCATGCGGGCGGTGACGGTGACATCGGGCAGCCGGTCCACCGCCATCATCCCCTCTGCCGGCGCGCTGAGCTGTGTGTCCGGGTCTTCGGCGGCCACGGTCAGGGTATTGCCCTTGCCCATCGCGATGCTGTGGTGGATACCGGCTACCAGCAGATAGCCCGCGCCACCCGGCCCGGCGAAATCGAGGGTATCGGGCAGGCTGTCGGCGTCCATGAAGGTGGAATAGCCATACCCGGCGTAGGTGTTGCCCAGCTGGCCGTAGGCGTGGCGCAGCCGGAACTGGTAGCTGTCGCTGCTGCCGAAGAAGTCGTTCTCCAGGTAGAAGCGCAGATTGCCGTGCGTGGTGGGTCGCCGTGCTTCGAAGCTGAAACGGGTCTGCTTGGCGTGCAGCGTGAAGTTGGACACATCGCGGTGCGCGCTGCCCACCGGGATGGACGAGGTGACAAACTGTTCCTGGTCACCGGCCGCACGCGCATCGGCGATCGCATCCAGTTTGGCGTAGCCGCCAATGCGGATCAGCGTATCGGTGCCTGGTACCGCGAAGAAGCCTTTCAGATCGGGGTCCGTCGGTCCGGCCGCACTGTCCGGGCGCGAGGCGGCACTGGACGGATCGGCCACCGAATCGCGCTGCGGCAGAATCGCCTGCCCGCTGCCGGGGACATGCGTTGCGCCGCCGGTCGGCGCGGGCAACGAAGCCACCGTGCCTGCGTCAGGCACCACACGTGAGGATGTCACTGCGGCGGGGGCCGCCGGGGTCGGCGCCGACTCGATCGCATTCAGGCGCTTTTCCATCGCGTCCAGCGTCTGCCGCAGCGACCGGATCTCCTGGCGCAGCGTCTCGGCCGAATCCTGTGCGTGGGCCGGGACAGCCACCAGCGCGAGCGTACCTGCCAACGTCAACACACCCAGGCGCATTGCGTCCTCCATGAATCACAGACAGTGCTGCCCGTCGACGTCGCCAGGCGACGAAGCAGGGTCCGGCGCGGGATTCCCTCCTCATCCCGGATCGCGTGTCGCGTTCGGCACGAATGCCAGCGGCTTGAGTACCAGCCGCTGGGTGAGGAGCTCGTGAATGGTTGCCGACGCGTCGATGACAGTCGCGCCGTGCGACGCACAGCACGCAAAACGTCTGAGGAATACCGCATGCGCTACAGACTAGTGCGCGCCGGATTTTTTACCTTGATCCAGATCAACCGGCGCCGGCGATACCACGGCGCGGCGGTCCGGCGCGCCGGCATTGCACCGGCGCGCGATACGCAGTGGGCCTGGCGCGACTCAGCGCGGGCCCATCACCACGTCCATGTCCTGGCCCTGCGGCATGCCGGCACGACGCTGCAGCATGCCCTTGTCGTCCTTGAACAGAATGCCCGGCGTGCCCTGGAAACCCATCTCGATCATCAACACCTGGTTGGCATCGAGCTTGTTGGCCACCTCCGCGGTGAGATTCGCCGCTGGCTTGATGCCGCCCTGGTCAAATCGATGCTCGTTCTCCAGCAGCGCCGCACTTGGGTTCGGCGCGGTGAGGATCGCCGCCGCCTTGGCCGGGCTGTCCTCGCGGATCACGCCGACCATCACATGGCGCAGCTGCACCTTGCCACTGTCGACCCACGGCCGCGCCGCTTCCCAGAAGCGATGGCAGTACGGGCAGTTGGCGTCGCTGAAGGTGTACACCACCCGCGGCGCGTCGGCGCGGCCATCGCGCACCCAGGCGCTGGCATCGAGCTTGGCCCACTGCCGCGCGGACATCGGCGCGGCCACCAGACGCTCGACCGGCTCGGTACCGATATCCTTGCCCTGCGCGTCGAACAGGCTGCCGACCAGTACGTGCTTGCCATCGGCAGTGACGTACGCCGCGGCCGGCTGCTGCCCGCCGACCACCCCTGCGAACCCGCGCAGGCCACCGGGCGCGTCGAACTCGCCCATCACCTCGAAACCCTGCTGTTCGATGCTCTTGAGCACGGCCGGCCGCTCGCCCGTCTTGCCGGCGGTGGCGGTGGGTGCCTTCGGTGCCTGGGCCTGGCTGCAGCCGGACAGGCTCAACAGCAGCGCGGCGCTCAATACAGTACCCAGCGCAGGGAAGGATGTGGACAGCATGGCAACTCCCGGAATTGAAAGACAGAAGAACCCGCGCGGCTATCGCAGCCGCGCGAGCTTGGATTCCAGACTGGCGGCACTGAGTTCCCCCAGGTGCACCTCCTGCAGCCGCCCGTCACGATCGAAGAACAGGGTAGTCGGATACGCCTGTACATGCAGCGCCGCGGCAGCGTGCATGGGCTCGTCCAGCAGCACATTGTGCAGCGACAGCCTTTCGGCCGTGAGGAAGGCCTGAACCTCTTCAGCGGTCTCGCCCTGGTTGGCGAACACAAAGCGCAGGTCGGAATGGCGTTGCTGGGCACGGGCCAGCACCGGCATCTCGCGCCGGCACGGTCCGCACCAGGTGGCCCAGAGATTGACGATCGTCGGCTGCGCGTGTGCGCCGCCCAGCGTGTCGGGCACCCCGTCCAGACGGGTGAGTGCAAGTGTGGGCAGCGCGATGCGATCGCGCTGCAGCCAGCCACTGCCCAGCGACAGCGCGGCCCAGCACAGCACGCCGGCCAACGCGCCGGCCGCCACGGAGCGGCGCAGATGCGGCCAGCGCCGCAGGCGCCATGCGCCCCAGCCCAGGCCGACCAGGATGGCCACCCAAGGCAGGAACCCCCCATCACCCAGGCGCAACACAGCCCAGCCATCGTGGCGGTAGTCGGTCCAGTAGCGCAGGATGAACCCGAGTCGGCCGGCCAGCAGGCCGATCAGCAGCATGTCGAACAATACACTGCGCGGCGTGGGCGCCTTTTCTTTCGGCTCGGCACGCACCATGCGCGCCACCAGCATCGCCACACCCATCGCAACAAGCACCCACACCACCACCAACGGCACCGGGCCGACACTGCTTATCATCGTTTCGCTTTCGGTATCGGGCCTTCCCGCATGGTCCCAGCATGCACCGCTGCGATCAAGCCGCAGCGCCGCACGTCATGCCGCACGCATGCTCTCCACCGCGCGCACCGTAGTTGCCGCGGCACGCTCGCGACGCTGGCTGACGATCTGACGCCGATAGCGCGCCGGTGTCGTCCCGACGATGCGCAGGAACAGCCGTCGGAAGGCGCTCTGGTCTGAGTAGCCCACGTGGCAGGAGACTTCGTCGATCGCCCCGCCCGCCTGGAACAGCATCTGCGCTTTGGCGATGCGCAGCCGCTGGCAGTACTCGATGGGCCGCATCCCGGTCGCACGCAGGAAACGGCGCTGGAGGGTGCGCGGCTCCAATCCCGCCGAATCGCAGATGTCCTGCAAGCTCACTCCACGCGCAGCGATGCCGTGCAACCAGCGCTGCGCTTTAAGGATGCAGCGGTCGCCGTGCGCGAAGTTCGGGCTGAAGCGTTCCAGATCATCCTGCACGGTCCGCGGAATCACCAGTTGCAGCTGCTGGGACACAGACGACATCACGCTGTGCCCGTACACCCGGGCGAGCAGACGCAGGCTCAGGTACTTCCAGGCATCGGTGCCGGCGGCGGTGAGCAGGTCGCCATCGTCCACCAGCGTGCGCTCGCTCGGCAGCCAGCTGGGCACAACCGCCTTCAACGCGGCACAGCGGTCCAGGCTGGGCAGCCGCACCGGCCGCCCGGCCAGGACGCCGGCACGGGCCAGCAGCAGCGCGCCCTCCTCGCACCCGGCCAGCAGGCTGCCGGCGTCATGGCAGTCACGCAGCCATGCCAGCAGCGCCTCGCCGGCGACCGACATCGCCCAGCCCGGCTCGTTGCCGGGCAGCACCACGACCGCCGGCAATGCTTCGCCGAACAGTGTGGCACCGGCCATGCGCTGCATTCCGCCGCCGCGTGGGCACAGGGTCCAGCGGGTGACGAGCATGCGCGCGCCGGGCCGCCGACTGGCCGCCGCAACCCGGTTGGAGAGCTGCGCGAGCTCGGAAAGCACCGTCGCAGCGCCGCGGATGCTGCCGGCGTACTCGACCACGGCCACTTCCATCAGCGTTGGCGCAGCCGGCTTGCGCCGCGGCGGAAGGGAGTTCAACGAGGTGTTCATGCGACCTAGCTCCAGCAGCGTTACCCGTCATGGGGGGGGGCCGGGAGGCGCCTGCGCGCACGCCCGATCAACAGTTCGCTGGAGGTTACGGACGGCCTCGAGGGCCATCCATGAAACTAATTGCATCTTTGCAGCCAACCTTGCACAGGGCCGCCCAACGGCCAGACCCTTGACCCTCGACCCGGCTCCAGGGTTCACAATGAGGGCGATCTTCTTCCGAGGTGGTCATGAACATTGGACAGCTCGCGCGCCAGGCCGGCGTGCCCATCGACACCGTGCGCTACTACGAGCGGCAGCACCTGCTGCCGACCGCGCGCCGCAGCGCCGGGGGCTACCGGGTCTTCAGCGAAGACGATCTGACGCGGCTGCAGTTCATCCGTCGCGCCAAGGCGCTGGGTTTCAGCCTGGAGGAAATCGGCGAACTGCTGTCGCTCAGCGACCAGCATGGACAGGACATGGCGCAGGTCCGCAGTACCGCCGTGCAGAAACTGCAGGACATCCAACAGCGCATCGGCGAACTGCAGCGCATGCACGGTGCACTGAAGCAGCTGGTGGATGCGTGCCCCGGCCACGGCGAACGCGGCGAGTGCCCGATCCTGGCCGCGTTGACAGCACCGCACCGATAGCCACGCTGCCGTTGTGCACGACACAGGTCACGTATCGCGTTATCGACGCGGCCGCGTGAATGCAGTTGAGGCAATGGATGAGAAATTTCGTGCAGTTTTCTCTTGCCAATCGAAAACGCCGTCGCTATGATTTCGCTCCTCACGACGTGGGGCCATAGCTCAGCTGGGAGAGCGCCTGCATGGCATGCAGGAGGTCGGCGGTTCGATCCCGCCTGGCTCCACCACTTCAATCATTAGGCCGATTGAAGCAACGTGGGAAAAATTCGGTTTTCGTGCGTCCCCATCGTCTAGAGGCCTAGGACATCACCCTTTCACGGTGGCGACCGGGGTTCGAATCCCCGTGGGGACGCCAATTGAAACGCAGAACGCCCCGGTCTTGGCCGGGGCGTTTTGTTTGACACGGTCACTGTCCCGACCCGGTTTTTTTCAGGGTTGTGTCAGAGAAAAGACTTGGCGAATGCAACGCACACGCGTAGAATTCCGCCTCCAGCATCGTGGGGCCATAGCTCAGCTGGGAGAGCGCCTGCATGGCATGCAGGAGGTCGGCGGTTCGATCCCGCCTGGCTCCACCACTCCGGACATTAGGCCGTCAGGAGCGCTGAAAACATTGATGAGTTCATGCGTCCCCATCGTCTAGAGGCCTAGGACATCACCCTTTCACGGTGGCGACCGGGGTTCGAATCCCCGTGGGGACGCCACTCATCAACGAATACCGAGGCCCGGCACGCCGGGTCTTTTTATTCACCGCCCCCTGCGGGCTTCGAATGTGGTCTTCCACAAACGTGAACACGCAGGTATACTAGGCGGCTCGCGGTACAACGTGGGGCCATAGCTCAGCTGGGAGAGCGCCTGCATGGCATGCAGGAGGTCGGCGGTTCGATCCCGCCTGGCTCCACCACTTCTCCGGACACAGGCCGTCCGGCATAAGCAAAATCCGGTTCAACGCGTCCCCATCGTCTAGAGGCCTAGGACATCACCCTTTCACGGTGGCGACCGGGGTTCGAATCCCCGTGGGGACGCCAGCTTCAACAGACAGCCCTGACTTCGGTCGGGGCTTTTTGTTGGTGCCCCAGAAAAAGCTTCCCATCCAGCAAAAGCGCCGCTATGATAGGCGGCTAGCAGCATCAACGTGGGGCCATAGCTCAGCTGGGAGAGCGCCTGCATGGCATGCAGGAGGTCGGCGGTTCGATCCCGCCTGGCTCCACCACTTCTCCGGACACAGGCCGTCCGACAGAAGCAAAATCCGGTTCAACGCGTCCCCATCGTCTAGAGGCCTAGGACATCACCCTTTCACGGTGGCGACCGGGGTTCGAATCCCCGTGGGGACGCCAGCTTCAACAAACAGCCCTGACTCCGGTCGGGGCTTTTTGTTGGCGCTTCTTTCTCTGCGTGGTCAGCCCACCACCTTGGCCATGCCCACCGACTTCGGCGCGGTCTGGGCAAAACCGAACTGCGCGTACAGCCGATGCGCCTGGCCATCGGCGATCAGACTTACGTAAGCACCGACCGCGTTCGCGCGCAGCCAGACATCCAGCGCGCCCATCACCGCCTTGCCCAGTCCCTGCCCCTGGCGGTCGGGAACCACCGCAATGTCCACCACCTGCAGGAAGCAGCCGCGGTCGCCGACCAGCCTGCCCATCGCCACCAACCGTTCGCCGTGGCGGATGCTCACCCCGAACACCGTGTTGGGCAGGCCCAGCGTGGCTGCCTCCAGTGATTTGGGGCTCAGGCCGGCGAGCACGCGCAGCTGGCGGTACTCCTCGACAGTGGGCGGCACGGGGTAGAGCTGCAGGCTGGCAGGCAGGGGCATGGGGCTTTCTCGGAGTGAACGGGCCTGTAGCATGACGCAGGCCATGCGCACCCGGTGAGACCCACGCGTCCTATCCTGTTCCCCCTGCCCGCCGCCCCTGCCGCCATGTGCTACTCCGCCCAGATCCGTGCCGATTACACCAGGCTTGTCCGTGAGTACGGCGCGATCATGTCGCTGGAGGCGTTCGCGCAGCTCTATGCGCACGATCCTGGCAAGCCACGGCCCAAAACGCCCAAGGCGATGGATGACGGGTTCGCCGGCGCACGCACGCCGCAGGGGCAGGACATCGTGGCAAAGATCCAGCAGTGGCATGCCGAGGAAATGCGCGCACTCGACGAGGAGATCCGGCTGCAGTCCGCACGCCTGGCATCGGCTGAAAGCCAGCTCGCCGCACGCCCTTCGCAGAAGGCACGCAACGAACTACGTATCGCCGGCAACCGGATCGAGCGCGCGCAGGCGCGCCTGGACGACCTGCACCGCACCGGGCTGCTGCCGCGCGACAGCCGCATCTTTCCGGGCGTATACGCGCCGGTGATCGTTTCCGAGGGCGGCCAGCGCGTGATCAAGCCGATGCGCTACCAATGCCGGCTGCCGGATGTGCCGGCCCGCAACGACGTGCTCTACCCGGGCACCTACAATGCGCGCCGCGACAGCCTCGGTGGGTACTGGAAGCCCGCGTTCGGTCATCGACACGGCGTCGTGGTGGTGCAGTCGTTCTATGAGCACGTTCCGCGCCATGCACTCGAACACCGCGCGTTGGCACCTGGCGAGCGCGCGCAGAACGTGGTCCTGGAATTCCGCCCGCAGCCCGCACGCGACCTGCTGGTGGCCTGCCTGTGGTCGGAATGGGACGGGCCGGAAGGCCGGCTGCTGTCGTTCGCGGCGATCACCGACGAACCGCCGGTGGCGGTAGCCGCAGCCGGGCATGACCGCTGCATCGTGCCGATCCGCCCGGAACACCTGGACGCGTGGCTCAATCCTGACCCGGCCGATCTGGCCGCGCAGTACCGCATTCTCGACGACCGCGAACCGGTTGATCTTGTCTGTCAGGAAGCGGCCTGACACGCCCTCTGTCGCGGCATCAGCCGGCGACTGAATCGCCTTGGCGGGCACGCTCGAGTGCGGCCGTCAGTTCCGCGGTGAGATACGGCTTGCTGAGCACGACACCGCTGCGGAACGTCGCCGGCAGATGATCCGGCGCCATGCCGGTCGCCAGAACAAACGGAATGCCACGTGCGGAAAGTCCTTCGGCCACCGCCTCACTGGTTTCGTTGTTGGCCAGACGGTAATCGAGCAGCGCGACCTGCGGTGCGGTCTCGCCCAGGAGGTGCAATGCCTCGGACACCGAGGCCGCCAACCCCACGACGACCGCCCCGGACTGCACCAGCTGCATCTGCAGCAGGGCCGCACTCATCTCGTCGTTCTCCACCACCAGCACCCGTAGATCCTGCAGCGCGCTCATCCCCGGCTCCCTGTATGGTTCAGCGCGGTGATTATAGCGTCCCAACCCGATGAAGGCCGCCGTCACACTGAAGCGTTCAGGTCTCCCCACCGCCGCAGGTTTTGTATACACTACGCGGCCAGCCAGCCGAAGTGGCGGAATCGGTAGACGCAGCGGACTCAAAATCCGCCGCCCTTAAAAGCGTGTGGGTTCGAGTCCCACCTTCGGCACCAATGGAACGATACGCTCCGCAATCATCGGAGATGAAACCCCGCTTTGGCGGGGTTTTTCGTTTACGCCAGTCGACCCATGCAGCGGTGGCTGGGTGCACCCGGCAGCGCTGGACCCTGCTCTGGCGCGCACTTCGGCCGGCCCTGCGCCGGCACGATCTCACGCCAGGCGATGGCCAGCGCGCAGTCGTTCGGCCAGCGCCAGCATGGCCGCCCACATCCATCCCTGTTGCAACCGCGTACGCCCGTCCGTTGGATGCAGGCGTATCCCAGAGCCACGCGCAAGGGTGCAGCCGGTGCCGCCGCCCATCGCGCCTGCGCTCACACCAGGCGCAGTACCGGCTGGGCGCCCTGCATTGCCTGTCGCTGCGTCTGCGCCACTGCCGCATCCACTCGGAATCCGGCCACGGTCTGCAGCAACTGGGATGCCTGCTCCTCCATGCTGCGCGCCGCCGCCGACGCTTCCTCGACCAGCGCCGCATTCTGCTGGGTGCCTTCGTCGATATGCTCTACGGCACGGTTGATCTGCTGGATGCCCTCGCTCTGCTGCTGGGCGGCGGCGCTGATGTCGCTCATCAACGCGCTGACGCGCTTCACGTTGACCACGATGTCCGTCATCGTCCGTCCGGCGCTTTCGACCTGCGCGGTTCCCGCGCCGACCTTCTCCACCGAGTCGCCGATCAGTTGCTTGATCTCCTTGGCGGCGTCGGCCGAGCGCTGCGACAGCGAGCGGATCTCCGAGGCGACAACCGCGAAGCCACGGCCATGCTCGCCGGCACGCGCCGCCTCCACCGCTGCGTTGAGCGCCAGGATATTGGTCTGGAATGCGATGCCGTCGATGACTCCGATGATGTCGACGATGCGCCGCGAGGAGTCGTTGATCAGCGCCATCGTCGCCACCACTTCGTGCACCACGTGTCCGCCCTGGTCGGCGACATCGACCGCGCCGCTGGCAAGCACGCTGGCCTGGCGGGCGTTGTCGGCGGTGCGCTGCACGGTCGCGGTGAGCCCCTTCATCGACACCGCGGTTTCCTCCAGCGACGCCGCCTGCTGCTCGGTGCGCACCGACAGGTCGCTGTTGCCTTCGGCGATCTCGCTGGCACCGACCGCGATGGTGTCGGCCGCGAACTTGATCTGCCCGATGATCGAGGCCATCGCCTCGACCAGCGCGTTGATGCCCTCGCAGAGCTCGGCGATCGGGCCGCGCTTGTCGGTGGTCGGAATGTGGCCGGTAAGGTCCCCTCCCTGGGCCGCTGCCACCACTTCACGGGTCTGCGCCACCGCCAGCTCCAGGGCAAGACTGGCTTGCACCTGCGCGGTCACATCGGTGGCGTACTTGACCACTTTGAACGGCCGACCGTTCATGTCGAAGATCGGGTTGTACGACGCCTGGATCCACACCTCACGCCCATCGCGCCCCAGTCGCTTGTATTGGCCGGCGTCGAACTCGCCCCGCCCCAGCTTTTCCCAGAAGCGCTGGTACTCGGCACTCTGGCGGTAGGCGGGCTCGGCGAACATCGAATGGTGCTGGCCACGCACCTCCTCCAGGCGATAGCCCATCACCGCCAGGAAGTTGTCGTTGGCGGCAAGGATGCGTCCATCCATGCCAAACTCGATCACCGCCTGGGATTTGCTGATCGCCGCCAGTTGGCCGGCGAAATCGGCCGCCTGGAACTTCTGCGCGGTGATGTCGGTGGCAAATTTCACCACTTTGTAGGGCCGGCCATCGTTGTCGAACACGGGGTTGTAGGACGCCTGGATCCATATCTCCCGGCCGCCCTTGCCGACCCGGCGATACTGGCCGGCGTCGAACTCGCCGCGCCCCAGCTTGGCCCAGAACGCGCGGTACTCCTCGCTCTGCGCCTGCACCGGGTCGACGAACATCGCGTGGTGCCGCCCCTGGATCTCCGCCAGGGTGTAGCCCAGCGTCTGCAGGAAGTTGTCGTTGGCTTCCAGGATGGTGCCGTCAAGGTCGAACTCGATCACGGCATGCACGCGGTGCAGGGCCGCGACCTGCGCTTCCAGCGCCGCCTGGTGGCGTGCGGCCGCCCCGGCCCCCGCCTCGCCGGGGCTGCGGCGGGCGCGGAACAGGCCGCGCAGGGCGCGCCAGGGTGAATCGACGGCAGTGACCGACAGCGGTGCACGCACCGGCGTATGCAAGCCTGAAGTAAACATCGTATGACCTCGTGTCCGATAAGCGATGGCGACGCCGAACGGGATGTCCGGCGCGGGTGATCAGCTGGTTTGGGACGCACGAACATCGTCAGTTGAAATGACGCGACTTCCAGAGGCAGTGCACGACCGGAGCACGGTCGGGTGGATCTATCGATCAGACAGGCCGCCAGGTCCCCCTGCCACGCAGGGGGCAACTCCGACCGATATAGCGGCCCCTGGCAGGCAACCTTTAGGGCGGCCGATCAATCGATATGCAGGGCCGGCAGCGGCTTGGGCGGGAAGACCGGCCGATCCAGCCAGAGCCATCGCCAGGGCGGTCACGTCCCTCGCGATCCGGGGGGGCTCATCCGGCTGTTCCTGTCCATTCGCGTGGCCGGCGAGTATCCCGGACCGCCGTGGCGGCGGCCAGCCTGCGGCACCGCTCAGCCCTCCCCTGCCTCGCTGGTATCGCCGCTGTCGAGCGGATCGAACGGGCCCTCGCCCGGCGCCTCCACCTGCACGTTGTCGCGGCCGGCGGCCTTGGCCCGATAGCATTGCGCATCGGCGGCGGCCACAGCGTCATCCACGCTCATGGCGCCGCCCAGGGCGGCAATGCCGATGCTGGCCCCCACTGCCAGCCGCTGCTGGTCCCACGGAATGGACAGCGCGCGCAGCGCGTCGAGCAGATCGCTGGCGATGCGCCGCGCACGCTTGAGCGAACAGCCGGCCAGGATCACCGCGAACTCGTCGCCGCCGAGTCGGGCGACGATATCTGAATCGCGCACCCCATGCCGCAGCAGACTGGCCACCGCCCACAGCACGGCATCGCCGGCGAGGTGACCGTGCGTATCGTTGACGGGCTTGAAGTGGTCCAGATCGATGTACATCAGCGACGCCTGCTGCCCGGTGCGGGCCACGCGGGTGATCGCCTGCTGCAGGTGCGCTTCGAACCCGCGGCGGTTGCTCAGTTCGGTCAACGGATCGACCTCGGCCAGATGGCGCGCTTCGCGCTGGCGCGCGCGCTGCTGGGTGACATCGCGGATCACCCACACCGCACCACTGATGACGCCGTCCTCGCCACGCAGCCAGGCGCGCGTGAGGTCCACCGGCACCCGCTGGGCGCCCACCGCCAACAGCAGGTCCGAATGCAGATCCACCGCATTGCTGTCCGGATCCAGAAGCACGGACAGGTCCAGCGGCGAACGGGGCGCGTACTCGGTGGTCAGTTCCATCAGCTCGGCCAGCCGGCTGCCGGTGAGGCCGTCGGCGCCTGCCCCGGCCAACGCCCGGCTCGCGGCTGCGTTGGCGTACTGGACCGTGCCGTGCAGATCCAGGGTCACTACCATGTCGGCCACCGCATCCAGCGTAATCCGCGTGCGCTGTTCGGACTCGCGCAGCTGCTGCCCGCTCTGGCGCTGCGCGGTGACGTCCTGGATCTGCGACACGAAATGCAGCGGCTCGCCGTTGCCGGCGCGCACCAGCGACACCGACAGCCGCCCCCAGACAATATTGCCGGCCTTGCCCAGGTAGCGCTTGTCCATGTGGTAATGATCACGGCGGCCGGCGAGCAGGTCGCCGACCAGGGTCAGATCGGCGTGCAGGTCTTCGGGATGGGTCAAGGTCTGGAAGTCGATCTGCAGCAGTTCCGCACGGGTGTAGCCAAGGATGCCGCAGAGGGCATCGTTGACATCCAGCCAGCGCCCTTCCAGCGACACCAGCGCCATGCCAAGCGCGGCCGAGGAAAACGCGCCGGCGAACTTCTCCGCCGCCACATACGCCTGCTCGCGGATCGCCAGCAGCGGGGTGATGTCCACCGCCATGCCGACGTAGCCGATCCGCGAGCCGCTGGCGCAATCCAGCGGGCTGATCGACAGGCGCACCTGGCGGCGCTCGCCATCTTTGCGCACGAAGGTCCACTGGTGCGACCAGGTGCCCTGCGCGGCGCGAGCGGTCAGCGCCTGGAAGATGCTGGGCAGCGGCACACCGTCACCGACATCCTGCTGCAGGTACGCGCGCATTTCCTCGGCATCATGGAAAAGGCCGGGGTTGACCCGCCCGATCACTTCGTCCGCACTGTAGCCGAGCAGCTTCTGCGCGCCGGTGTTGAACAGGTTGACCACGCCATCGATGTCGGTGGCGATCACCGCCACTTCGTCGGACGCATCCACCACCGCCTGCAGGCGCTGGCGCATGTTGGCCGCATCCTGGCGGGCTGTCTGCAGGTCGGTGACATCGGCATGCGCACCGGCCATCCACACCGGCCGGCCCTGCGCATCCCATTCGTAGATGCGTCCGCGATCCTGTACCCAGATCCAGTGTCCGTCTTTGTGGCGCATCCGGCACAGGCTGTCGAACCGCAGCGAGCGTCCTTCCAGGTGCTCTTTCAGCAGTGCGTTGGAGCTCTCAAGATCGTCTGGATGCACCAGCCGGAAGAATGTCTCCGGGGTGATCGGAGCCAGTTCCTCGCGCGTGTAGCCGACAATGCCGGCCCAGCGCTCGTTGACCCGCATCTGGCCGGTCTGGATGTTCCACTCCCAGGTGCCGACGGCGATGCCATCGATGATTTTCTCCATGCGGCGAAGCTGGTCGGACAGATCGTCCGTCGGGGCGGGAACGCTGCCCGGCTCGCGGCTCATGACGGCCTCCGGCTGCCCGTCGCCGATGCGGCAGGCGCGTGCGCGGCCCGGGCGCATGCCCGGCCGAACGCCCTGTTCCTGGTGTCCGCCATGTCCCCTCCCCGCGACCGCGCGCCACGCCGTGCGGCCATTCAACGGGAAGTGTGCTTAAACCGGAGTCAAACCAGAAGTGCCCCGGCCCACCGCCCCCCCCGCGGCATGGCGGTGCAACGGCCCGCCACAGCCCCGGCGGCGGCGGGCAGCCCACGAAAACAGGCCCGTTCGCCGCCGGTACCCATGTCCCGTTGCGGCGAACGGCAGCGGTCGCACCGCGACCGCCGCCGGCTCCCAGGCCCTCAGCCGCCGCGTTTTGCGCGGGCGAAGGCGTCGGCCAGGGCATTGTTGGCCGGCGGGGCGCCACTGCCCGGGCGCGGACCAGACGGGCCACCCCGGCCGCCGGGACGCGGGCCCCCGCCGTCGCGGCGGCCACCGCCGGCCGGACGCGCGTCGCGCTCGCCCGGGGCCTTGGCCGGTGCCGGGGTGTCGTCCAGGCGACGGGTCAGCGCGATCCGCTTGCGGGCCACGTCGACCTCCAGCACCTTCACCTTGACGATGTCGCCGGCCTTGACCACGTCGCGCGGGTCCTTGACGTAGGTGTCCGACAGCGCCGAGATGTGGATGAGGCCGTCCTGATGCACACCGATGTCCACGAACGCGCCGAACGCGGCCACGTTGCTGACCACGCCTTCGAGGATCATGCCGACCTTGAGGTCCTTCAGCTCTTCCACCCCGTCGGCGAAGCGCGCCGCCTTGAACTCGGGGCGCGGGTCGCGGCCGGGCTTCTCCAGCTCCTTGAGGATGTCGCGCACCGTCGGCACACCGAAGGTGGCATCGGTGAACTGCTCGGCCTTCAGACTGCGCAGGAAGCTGCCGTCGCCGATCAGCGCCTTGATCGGGCGCGCGGTGGCCGCCACGATGCGCTCGACCACCGGATAGGCTTCCGGGTGCACCGACGAGGCATCCAGCGGCTGGTCGCCGTCGGCGATGCGCAGGAAGCCGGCGCACTGTTCAAAGGTCTTGTCGCCCAGGCGCGGCACCTTGAGCAGGTCCTTGCGGCGCTTGAACGGACCGTTGTCGTCACGGTGGCGCACGATGTTCTCGGCCACGGTGGAGGACAAGCCGGATACCCGCGAGAGCAGTGCGGCCGAGGCCGTATTGACCTCTACGCCAACCGCGTTGACGCAGTCTTCCACCCGCGCATCCAGCGCGCGCGCGAGGCGGTACTGGTCCACGTCGTGCTGGTACTGACCCACGCCGATCGCCTTGGGCTCGATCTTCACCAGCTCGGCCAGCGGGTCCTGCAGACGCCGCGCGATCGACACCGCACCGCGGATCGACACGTCCAGATCGGGGAACTCCCTGGCCGCCATTTCCGAGGCCGAGTACACCGATGCGCCGGCCTCGCTGACCACGATCTTCTGCAGCCGGGTGTCGCCCAGCGCCTTGATGACCTCGCCGGCCAGCTTGTCGGTCTCGCGGCTGGCGGTGCCGTTGCCGATCGCGATCAGCTCCACGTTGTGCGTGATGCACAGCTGCCGGATCGTGTGCAGCGACTGGTCCCACTGGCGACGCGGCTCGTGCGGGTAGATGGTGTCGGTGGCGACCAGCTTGCCGGTGGCATCGACCACGGCGATCTTGCACCCGGTACGGATGCCCGGGTCCAGGCCAAGCACGGTCTTCGGGCCCGCCGGGGCGGCCAGCAGCAGATCCTTGAGGTTGTCGCCGAACACCGCGATGGCGTCGGCTTCGGCCTTTTCGCGCGCCTGGTTGAACAGGTCCAGCAGCAGGTGCATGTGCAGCTTGGCGCGCCAGGTCAGCCGGCAGGCGTCAAGCAGCCAGCGGTCACCCGGGCGCCCGGCATCGCGGATGCCGGCGTTGTGCGCCACACGCCCCTCGGCGTACTGGTGGCCGGCCTCGGCATCGCTGCCCGGGTCCAGCTCCAAGAACAGAATTTCCTCGCGGCGCGCGCGGAACAGCGCCAGCAGGCGGTGCGACGGAATCTTCGCCAGCGGCTCGGCGTGCTCGAAATAATCCCGGTACTTGGCACCCTGCTCTTCCTTGCCCTCGGCAACACGGGCGCGGATGACGCCGTGCTCGCCGAGCCAGTTGCGCAGCTCGCCGACCAGCGCCGCGTCCTCGCCCCAGCGCTCCATCAGGATCGCCCGGGCGCCTTCGAGGGCGGCCTTGACGTCGGCCACGCCCTTGTCGCCATCGACGAAAGTGGCGCCGAACACCTGCGGGTCCAGACCAGGATCGGCCAGCAGGCCATCGGCCAAGGGTTCCAGCCCGGCCTCGCGCGCGATCTGGGCGCGGGTGCGGCGTTTGGGCTTGTAGGGTAGATACAGGTCTTCCAGGCGCGACTTGGTGTCCGCGGCCAGGATGTCCAGACGCAATTCGTCGCTGAGCTTGCCCTGTTCGTCGATGCTGGACAGCACCGCGGCGCGGCGGTCTTCCAGTTCACGCAGGTAGGTCAGGCGCGTCTCCAGGTTGCGCAGCTGGGTGTCGTCCAGGCCGCCGGTGACTTCCTTGCGGTAGCGGGCGATGAACGGAACGCTGGCGCCTTCGTCCAACAGGGCGATGGCGGCACGCGCCTGGGCAGCCTGGGCGCCGATTTCGTCGGCGATGGTCTGGGCGATCTGCTGGGCGAGCTTGATGTCAGGCATTGCTTCCGGCCGGAGCCACGTTACGGAAAACCCGATTGTGGCAACGCAGGGCGGCGGGGGAAACCCGTTGACAGCCGCCCTCCAACCTGTCGCCGATGGTCGGCGCTCAGCGGTAGTGCTGCGCCGCGCGGACCTTCACCGATTCATCCAGCAGGGATTCCAGGGCCATGACGCGCACCCGGCCCACGCCCTGCAGTTCCATGAACCGCTCGGTGTAGATCTCCGGCCCTTGGGCCGTCTCGGCGCGGGATTTGCTGAAGCCGTGGGGCACCAGGCCCTTGTCGCCATCCTTGCTACCACCGACATAAAGAACAATTGCCATGTGATGTACTCCTCCAAAAAGCATCGTGCATGTCCAACAGCGTGCAGCTTACCGCGCCCAACCTGACTGATGCGTCATTGAGGTTAATAACGTTTTTTTGCATGCAGATGACGTCGCGTTACCGACGTTTTGCTTACACGAAATTAACGCATCGCTAACACGTGGCCATTACGGCCACCAGCCGCGCCCGGTCATCGCATACACATCGGCCGCGCGCTCGAAGGGATTGCGCGCACTGACGCCGCCGCACAGCAGGTACACCGGCAGGTACAACGGGCCCAGCACCATGTACTGATAGACATGTGCGCGCTCATGGTCGTGCAGACCGATGACCGGCTCGGTGCAGTGGCCCGCCTGATGCGCGTACGTGCGGCACGGCACGTCCAGTACCGGGCCGGTGTGCAGAATCACGTTGCCCAGGGTGATCGCGCCGCCCGGCCCCCACGGCCAGTCACGGAACACGACCGCGCGGTCGCGTGCATTCCACGACGGACGCGCGCCCGCCACCATCCCCAGCAGGCCACCGAGCAGACCGATCAGGGTGTTGGGCGCGGTCCAAAGCGCGCCCAGCCCCTGCAGGACGCGCAGCGCCAATGGCGGCAGGATCAATCGGCCTCGTTGGGAATCAGCAGCCAGAGGATGAGGTACACCAGGATGCCGGGAAAGGCAGCCGACGCCAGGGAGACCACCACGAACACGATCCGCAGCAGCGTCGGGTTCCAGCCGAAGCGGTGCGCGATGCCGCCCATCACGCCGGCGATCATGCGGTCGTTGAGCGAGCGCGAGAGCGTGCGGGGTGTGGCGTTCATGGCAGGGTCCTCCAACGGTATGAGGGAAATGCTAGCGCGGACCGGTGTGTATGCGGCGCATGCGGCGCCAGGCGCTCAGCGTCCGCGCAAGGCCTTCAGGCGCGCACCGAACCACGCCGCCGCGGTCTGTTCGGGCTGGCCCGGGCAGGCGATCCGGTAGGGCTTGCCGCTCATGCTGCTCTGGCTGGCGGCCCGTTCGATGAACTGTTCGGCGGTATCCACCTTGTCCTTCCTGAGCAGGTAGTCGTACTTGCGCTGCAGGTGCGCGCGCGCTTCTGCGGCGTCGTGCCAGCTGCCGTTGCGCTGGAAGCGGCAGGACGAGCCGTCCAGTGCGCCGATCAGCGCGGCGATCTCGCGGCGCGCGGTGTCGCTGGGCGCGGCCGAGGCGCCACCGGCGGCCGCCAGCAGCGCCACGAGCAGCGTCGTCATCACGCGGAGGTGGGTCATGTTCGTTCCTTCAGCCACTGTGAGAGGGTCGCAGGCACTTCGCGCTGGGCGCGGCCGGAGACATAGATGCCGATGTGGCCGCCACGGAAGCTGCTTTCGGTGTAATCACTGCTGCCAATCCGGCCGCGCATCGCGCGCGAGGCATCCGGCGGGACAAGATGGTCCTGTTCGGCGTAGATGTTGAGCACCGGCAGCGTCACCTGGCGCAGGTCGACATGTTCCTCGCCGATCCGCACGCCGTCGTGCATCAGGCCGTTGCCCTGGTAGAACTGCTTGATGAAGTCGCGAAAGGCTTCGCCGGCGAGATCGGGCGAATCGAAGATCCACTTTTCCATGCGCAGGAAGTCCTCCAGCGCGGCCTTGTCGTCCAGGATGTCGAGCAGACCGACGTACTTCTGCACGTTGAGCCGGAACGGTTTGAGCATCAGGTAACTGGCATTCATCAGGTCGGCCGGGATGTTGCCCAGCGTGTCCACCAGCAGGTCCACGTCTACATGCCGTGCCCAGTGCGAAAGCATGTTGTCGGCGGTGTGGAAATCCACCGGCGTGACCATCGTGACCAGGTTGGCCAGCTTGTGCTGGCGCAGGGCCGCGTAGCACAGCGCGAACACCCCGCCCTGGCAGATGCCGAGCATGTCGATCGGGCCGCCGGACTGCGCGCGCAGGTAGTCCACCGCGCCGTCGATGAACCGCAGCAGGTAATCCTCCAGCGTCTGGTAGCGCTCGGAGCGGTCCGGGTAGCCCCAGTCCAGCACGTACACGTCGTGTCCGAGTGCCAGCAGCTTCTGCACCAGCGAACGGTCGGCCTGCAGATCAACCATGTACGGCCGGTTGACCAGCGCATACACGATCAGCAGCGGGGTCGAGTGCACCGGCGCTTCGGTGCCGATGAACCGATACAGCGCTACCTTGCCGTCCCGCCAGACCTCTTCGCGCGCGGTGACGCCGTAGTCCACGTCCTCCACCGACGGCAGCAGCGTCAGCCCGTCCATCAGCTTGCGCTGCATGGCCAGGGCTTCCTGCAGCAGGTCCTCTGCGTTGAATCCCAACGGGCCCTTCATCGGCTGCGCGTCCGCCGCGCGGGTGTGGCCGGAGCCGGCTTGGCAGGTTTAGCCGGCTTGGGGGTTCTGGTCGCCTTGGGGGCCTTGGGGGCCTTGGGGGCCTCGGCAGGGGTGGCGCGTGCTGTTGACCTGGCCGGCGCGGCCTTCGCCGGCGCCGCCTGCATCATCCGCCGCACCAGCCGCTCCAGTTCCGCGATGCGACGGTGTGCGGCATCCATCTCCGTGCGCGTGGGCAGACCCAGACTTTCGGTCACGCGCTCGATTTCATGCTGCGTGGCCGCGCGCAGGCGCATCTGCGCATTGCCCAGCGCCGCATACACCTGCTGGAACGGCTCGGACAGGGCGACCTTCGCATAGGCCTCTTCGGCCGCCTCGATCCACAGGTCGAACATCGCCCGGGCACTGGTGAGCTGATTGCCCGGCTGCTCGTGCTCGGCAAGGCGCTGCTCGAACAGGGCGAATGCATCGTCCAGCGCCTGTTTGATCTGGTCCACATAGGCGCTGGAGTGCGTCTGGAACTCCTGCTGCGCGCGCAGCAGGGCCTGCCAGCGTGCCTGGTGTTCGCGGCCAGGGCCGAACGCCGGGCTCTGCATCCACGGCCCGAGATCGCGCTGCAGCGATTCCAGCAGTTTGAGCAGGTCCGGACCGTCGGCACGGGTGTGGCCTCGCGCGGCCTGGAGCATCCACTGCAGCAGACCGTCGCCCTGCCCTTCCACCGCCGCACGCCAGGCCTGTGCCACGTCGGCGCTGCTGGCGTCGCGGCCGGCAAACTGCGCGGCCACCTGCTGCATGGTCCCGTACCAGCCGCCGGCCTGCTCGCGGAAGCGGCGCACGGCGTCGTCGGCCGGACCGCTGCCCGCGTCGGGCATCAACTGCGACCACGCCTCGATCGCCTGCTGCCAACCACCCGCGCGACCGGGATCGTGGCTGTCGCCAGGCACCCCGGCGGCATGGCGCAGGGCATCACCCCAGGCACCGAAATACTGGCGGGCGAGCGCTTCGATATCGCCCGCGCCACCACCACGGCCGGCGGTGCTCATCGGCGGGCTCCAGCCAGCAGGCGGTTCGACAGGGGCACGGTCGGGCTCACGGCTTGGGAATGCGCAGGGTCTTGCTGATCATCAGCGACCCGGACAGGGCGAACAGCAGCACCATCGGGTGCAGCTGCCACGGCCCCAACTGCCACTGACCCAGCCACAGGTCCGGTCCGATCGCCCCCATGCTGGCTGCGATCGCCAGTACCACCACCAGCGCCAGGCTGGTGGGAATCGGCGTGCCTTCGAAATACGGCACCTTGTCGCCCTCGCCGGCCAGCGATTCGGCGGTCACGTTATAGCGCGCCAGGCGGCTCACCCCGCAGCAGACGAAGTAGCTCAGCACCAGCCAGTCCCAACCGCCCTGCATGCCGCAGGCGTAGGCCAGCGCGGCCGGGGCGACACCGAAGGAGATGATGTCCGACAGCGAATCCAGCTCGCGGCCCAGCGTGGAACTGGACTTGCGCCAGCGCGCGATGCGTCCGTCCAGCGCATCGAAAATGAAGGCCAGCGGGATCAGGGCCATTCCGAACAGCAGATAGCGGTGCTCGCCGTCCTGCAGAAAACGCATCGCGGCAAACACCGCGCCGGTGCCGCAGAACGCATTGGCCAAGGTGAACCAGTCGGCCAGCTGGAATTCGCGCAGCATCGAGAAGTGACGTTTCATGGGGTATCGGTTGACGGCAGTGGCAAGAGAGTACCGCGAGCAGCCCGAACGGGGACAGAGCATCCGGGCCGGACCGGGCCTTCCCGCGCTGTTCACCGGCCCACGACGTGCGGTGAATTTTTGGCCACCCATCTTGACAGCCAACGTGGGCGGGGGCTGACGGCGCTTATCCACAAACTTGCGCACCAGTCATCCACACCCCCTGTGGACAAGTCGTTGTCAGCACGCCGCCCCGCGCGCGCGCTTGAGTTGGCATGCGCCCACCGCCGCCGACGCGCTATGCTGCCGGGTGGACTCGCCGCCGCCATGTCCTGCCCGCCCGCCGCGACAGGAGTCACGCGCTTGCTTTCCCCCGAACACCTGGCCGCGCAGCTGCGGCACCCGCATGGCGAGCACGCCCTGGCGATCGCCGAGTCAATGAACCGCATCAACGGCGCGCTCAACCGGGCCGCGATCGCGCTGCTGGCGGTCGGCCCTGCCGAGCGGGTGCTGGAGATAGGCCCCGGCAACGCCGCCTTCGCCGGCGACCTGCTGCATGCCGCGGGCAGCCGCTACCTGGGCATCGAGGTGTCCAGCGACATGGTGGAGGCCGCGCAGGCCAGGCTGCACGCCACCGGGCTGGAGGACCGCGCCGAGATACGCCTGGGCGATGCCCATGCCCTGGCGCTGCCCGAGGCGTGCATGGACGCGGCATTGGCGGTCAATACGCTGTACTTCTGGGAGGACCTGCGTACGCCGTTGGAGGAACTGGCGCGGGTACTGCGCCCCGGCGCACGGCTGTGCCTGGCCTTCGGCGACGCGGCGTTCATGCGCACCCTGCCCTTCGCCGCCCACGGCTTTCACCTGCACGCGCTGGCCGAGGTGGAGCTGGCCCTGCGCAGCGCCGGCCTGCGGGTCTGCGGGTGGCGCAGCCATCGAGAGACCGGCACCGGCAACGATGGCCGCCAGATCGACAAGCACTTCCATCTGCTGCTAGCACGACGCTAGCGCCGGCCGGCAGTGGTATCGCGTCCTGCCCTTACAGGCGGGTGTACGACCAGGACAGCATCGCGCCGTCCCGATAGGGCATCACGCCGTGGAAGGGGCGCGGGTCCTGGTCGAACACCAGCGGCAGGAACCGGCGATCACCTTCCCACAGCGGCAGATCTTCGATCTTGTCCACATCCACCCACTCCAGCGTGCCTTCCGGATTGGCGGTCAGGGGAGTGCCGGTGTAGTCCTCGATCACGAACACGAAGCCGAACCAGTCCTCACCCTGCTTGCCGAAACCGGGCCAGCTGATGGTGCCGCGCATGCGCATGGTGCCGCACTCGATGCCGGCTTCCTCGCGGATTTCGCGGCGCATGCCGGCGGCGACATCCTCGTCGCGTTCGACCTTGCCACCCAGGCCGTTGTACTTGCCCAGATGCTGATCGCCGGGACGGGCGTTGCGGTGGATCATCAGCGCTTGCTTGCCGTCCGCTGACAGCACGTAGCCCAGGGTGGCCACGATCGGGGTATAGGGCATCTCACACACGCTCGGGTTGCAGACCCCGATTATGCGGGATCGACCGCAACCGCGTCGCTTATGGCACCGCGCTGGCGCGTCGGGCGTCGCGCGCCGGGGCCGCGGCATCGCCGTCACGGCGCAGCGTGGCCACGCCATGCCCGCGCTCGGCCAGGTATTCCAGCCACTTGCCCAGGAAGGTGTTCATCCGCATGCGGTGGCTGATCAGCTCGGCCGGCGGCGGGTACATGCCCATGACATCCTGCCAGCGGCGGCCGACATAGCAATGGGTGGTCTCGGCCTGGCGGGCGTCACGGTACAGGCGCACATAGGCCGACGGGTCCGGCTGGCCGGTGACGGGGTCGGCGAAGTCGTAGGTGAGCCGCAGTTCGACGGTGTAGCGGTGGCATTCGATGACATCCAGGCGCACGTCCAGCCCGTCGCCGATCGAGGACACATAGCTGCCGGGTGCCAGCTCCGCCGGTGCGAACAGGCGCACCAGATGCTGGTAGTTCTCTGCGTACAGGCCCATCAGCCAGCTCAGGCGGCTGAGCCGGGGGATGCGTTCCAGTCGGGGTGATGCCTGGGCCATGTCTCGATCCTACACGTTGATCCTCCAACGTGGGGGCGGCAGCGGCCCGGCCAAAGGGCCGGCCGGGCACCAGGCGTCAGTACATCTCCCGCTGCAGCCCCAGCGTGGCCAGCACCTTGCTTGAGATTTCCTCGATGGAGGTGTGGGTGGTGCTCAGGGTCGGGATGCGCTCCATGCGAAACATGGTCTCCGCAGCCGCCACTTCGCGGCGGCAGGTCTCCAGGTTGGCGTAGCGCGAATTCGGGCGGCGCTCCTGGCGGATCTGCTGCAGACGGTCCGGGTCGATCGTCAGGCCGAACAGCTTCTTGCGGTAGGGGCGCAGCCGCGGCGGCAGCCGGTCCTGTTCCAGGTCCTCGTCGGTCAGCGGGTAGTTCGCCGCGCGCACCCCGTAGTGCAGCGCCAGGTAGATGCAGGTGGGGGTCTTGCCGGCCCGCGACACGGCCACCAGGATCACGTCGGCATCGTCGTAATTGATGGCAATGCCATCGTCGTGGGTCAACGCGAAGTTCATCGCGTTGATCCGCCGGTGATAGGTCTCGAAGTCCACCATGCCGTGGGCCTGGCCGACCCGGGAATGGCGGCTGACGGCCAGCTCGCGCTCCAGCGGCTCGATGAAGGGGGCGAACACGTCCAGCATCAACCCGCCGCTTTCCGCCAGGATCACGCTCAGCCCGCTGTCCACGCAGGAGCTGACCACGATCGGCCGGACCTGGTAGCGCTCGCCCGCCGCGCGGATCCGTTCACAGGCCTCCCGGGCCTTTTCGGGGTCATCGACAAAGGACATGCGGTCGGTAATGAAGCTGAACCCGGAGAACTGGGTCAGCAGGCTATGTCCAATGGTTTCAGCGGTGATACCGGTTCCATCGGACACGTAGAACACCGGACGGATCGTCGACATGCGCCTTTTACCCCCTCTGAAGCCTAAAAAGACCGTCGATACAAGCTTGTGCCGACGGCGGTCTGCCCGGCATCATATCGGCTTCTTCCTACGGACGTGGCCATTCCAGCCCGCCTCGGGCGATGGCCAAACGGAGCATCGCGCTTGAACGAGAATATCCTGTGGTTGCACGAACTGCGCCTGGCCGACCTGGCCCGCGTAGGCGGCAAGAATTCGTCGCTGGGCGAAATGATCGGCAATCTTGCCGGTCTGGGGGTTTCTGTCCCCGGCGGTTACGCAACCACCGCTGAAGCCTTCAAGGACTTCATCGCGCACAACGATCTGTCCAAGCGCATTTTCGATAGGCTGGCCACGCTGGACGTGGAAGATGTCGCCGCGCTCACCGCCGCCGGCAAGGAAATCCGCAGCTGGGTGATCGACGCGCCGCTGCAGCCGCAGCTGGACCAGGACATCCGCAGCGCCTACAGGCAGCTGTGCGATGAGAACGGCGGCGGCGACGTGGCCGTGGCCGTGCGCTCCTCGGCCACCGCCGAAGATCTGCCCGATGCCTCCTTCGCCGGCCAGCAGGAGACCTTCCTCAACGTGACCGGTGCCGACGACGTCGTGCACAAGGTCAAGGAAGTGTTCGCCTCGCTGTACAACGACCGCGCCATCGCCTACCGCGTCCACCACGGCTTCAAGCACGAAGACGTGTTCCTGTCCTCCGGCGTGCAGCTGATGGTGCGCTCGGGCGTCGGCTCGTCCGGCGTGCTGTTCACCCTGGATACCGAATCCGGTTTCCGCGACGTGGTGTTTGTCACCTCCAGCTTCGGTCTGGGCGAAATGGTCGTGCAGGGCGCGGTCAATCCCGACGAGTTCTACGTCTACAAGCCCACGCTCAACGCCGGCAAGCCGGCGATCCTGCGCCGTTCGCTCGGCAGCAAGGCGATCCGCATGGTGTATTCGGACGTCCCCGGTGAGCGCGTGCGCATCGAAGACACCCCGGTCGAGATCCGCAACACCTTCTCGATCAGCGACGAGGATGTGCAGGAACTGTCCAGGCAGGCACTGATCATCGAAAAGCACTACGGCCGCCCGATGGATATCGAGTGGGCCAAGGACGGCGTCAGCGGCAAGCTGTTCATCGTGCAGGCGCGTCCGGAAACGGTGAAGTCGCGTGGCCATGCCACCCAGATCGAACGGTTCACGCTGAACCAGAAGGACGGCAAGGTGCTGGCCGAAGGCCGCGCCGTGGGCGCCAAGATCGGCGCCGGGACCGCGCGCGTGGTCAAGTCGCTGGACGACATGGCGCGCGTGCAGCCCGGCGACGTGCTGATCGCCGACATGACCGACCCCGATTGGGAGCCGGTGATGAAGCGCGCCTCGGCCATCGTCACCAACCGTGGCGGCCGCACCTGCCACGCCGCGATCATCGCGCGTGAACTGGGCGTGCCGGCCGTGGTCGGCTCGGGCAACGCCACCCAGGTCATCGCCGATGGCCAGGAAGTCACCGTCAGCTGCGCTGAAGGCGATACCGGCTTCATCTACGAAGGCAAGCTCGACTTCGAGCGCACCACCACGGACCTGGGCAACATGCCGCCGGCGCCGCTGAAGATCATGATGAACGTGGCCAACCCGGAGCGTGCGTTCGACTTCGGCCAGCTGCCCAACGCCGGCATCGGCCTGGCCCGCCTGGAGATGATCATTGCCAGCCACATCGGCATCCATCCCAACGCGCTGCTGGAGTACGACCGCCAGGACGCGGCCACGAAGAAGAAGATCGACGAGAAGATCGCCGGTTATGCCGATCCGGTCAGCTTCTACGTCAACCGTCTGGCCGAAGGCATCGCCACCCTGACGGCATCGGTGGCACCGAATCCGGTGATCGTGCGTCTGTCGGACTTCAAGTCCAACGAGTACGCCAACCTGATCGGCGGCAGCAACTACGAGCCGCACGAAGAGAACCCGATGATCGGCGTCCGCGGCGCCAGCCGTTATGTCGACCCGAGCTTCTCGGCCGCCTTCGCCCTGGAATGCAAGGCCGTGCTGCGCGTGCGCAACGAGATGGGCCTGGACAACCTGTGGGTGATGATTCCGTTCGTGCGTACGCTGGAAGAAGGCCGCAAGGTCGTCCAGGTGCTGGAACAGAACGGCCTCAAGCAGGGCGAGAACGGCCTGAAGATCATCATGATGTGCGAAGTGCCGTCCAACGCACTGCTCGCCGATGAATTCCTGGACATCTTCGACGGCTTCTCGATCGGCTCCAACGACCTGACCCAGCTCACCCTGGGCCTGGATCGCGATTCCTCGATCGTCGCGCACCTGTTCGACGAGCGGAACCCGGCGGTGAAGAAGCTGCTGTCGATGGCGATCAAATCGGCACGCGCCAAGGGCAAGTACGTCGGCATCTGCGGCCAGGGCCCGTCGGATCATCCGGACCTGGCCGAATGGCTGATGCAGGAAGGCATCGAGTCGGTGTCGCTGAATCCGGACACCGTCGTCGACACCTGGCTGCGCCTGGCCAAGCTGAAAGCCAACGGCTGATCCAGCCGTTCCGGTAGACGACAGAACCCCGCGCAAGCGGGGTTCTGCTTTTATGGGCCAGGGGCACGCGATGCCGGACGTGAACGCAGCGCCGCTGACCCACGGTCGGCTCTACCGGTGAGGGGCCACGATCAGCCGACCGTTGGTCGGCTGCCGCGCGCACGCGCAGCGAACCACCGGTGGTTACGAATTGTCGGCCTGGCCGGCGAGCAACGCGTACGCGGCGCGGACCGTGTCGTACCCGTAGGTGCGCTCCAGCCGGCGCACGATGAAATGGCCGCGCGCCATGTCCTGGTAATAGTCGGTGAACATGGTGTTGAGCGTCGCCCCGGCCACGGCCCCGACGATCGGGACGGCCTGTGCGGCGAACTTCTCGGTCACCACCACACCGAAGCGCGCGGCAACCTTCTCCACGATCTTGGCCAGCCACTTGCCGGCTTCCTTCGGGGTCAGCCCGATCATCACCGGGGTGCCGCCCACGGCGCGCCCGGCCAACTCGGCCGACAGGTGGCGCATCACTTCCGCGGTAAACCCGCGGGTGATGTAGTAACCGGTCTCGCTGGCGTCGTCCTTGCCGGAGTTTCCCCCGAGCGCAAACACCTCCAGGCAGGCATGGCGCGTGGCCATGTCACGCAGGTCGAACCCTTCGCTGCGGGCCACATCGGCCACCGAGCGCATCATGATCGTGGTCGACACCGGCAACTCAATGAACAGTGTGGTGAAGCCGAAGGCCCCGCCGACCGCGCCGGAGGTCGCCGCCGCCAGCTTGTGCCAGCGCGTCGATGCGGCCTTGCCAGGCGTGTTGTCCATCGTCCACAGGGCGGCCTGCGCGGACTTGAACAGTGCCGCTTCGACCGCACCGTGGATGCGCCGGGACACCGACTGCGGCAGTTTCTTCACCGCGAACTCCAGCGGCGAGCCGATCAGGTTGGCCATCTTGGCGGTCAGCGTAGGCGACTCCAGCAGCACGACGGCGCGCTGCAGGTCGGCCCAGTCCTGCGACGTGGGCAGGATCTGCGTTTCCAGCGGGGGTGGCGTGCTGCGGACGAGGTCGTTCATGCCGCGGATCATAGCGCCGCAGGCTTGAACGGCGCGTTCATCACGCCTGCCCGGGCAACCCCGCCAGCGCGCCCATGAACTGGCGGTAGTGGCGCAGTTCGGCGATCGAGTCGTGCACGTCGCTCAGCGCGGTGTGGCTGGACGTCTTGCCGACCCCCGCAGCAATTGCCGGGGCCCAGCGCCGGGCCAGTTCCTTCACCGTGGACACGTCCAGGTTGCGGTAGTGGAAGTACTTTTCCAGGCGGGGCATCTCGCGGTGCAGGAAGCGACGGTCCTGGCAGATGGAATTGCCGCACATCGGCGAGGCGCCGGCCTTGATCCATTGCGCCAGGAAGTTCACCGTCTGCGCTTCCGCCTGGCCCAGCGTGACGGTGCTCTCGACCACCCGCTGCCACAAGCCGGAGCGACGGTGCTGGTTGCGGTTCCACTCGTCCATCGCTTCCAGCCGCTCCACCGGATGGTGGATGGCGAACTCGGGCCCTTCGGCCAGCACGTTCAACTGCGCGTCGGTCACGACCGTGGCGATCTCGATGATCGCATCGTTGTCGGTGTCCAGACCGGTCATTTCCAGGTCGATCCAGATCAGTCGTTCGCCTTCTGCGCCGTTGTCCGCCATGTCTACGCCTTGTGCTGGGGTCGTCGCGACAGCGCCGACCGGGGATGGAAAGGGCGCCATGATACCGCCATCGCGTCGACGCTCCGTCGCCGGCGCAGCCAGGAGGTCACTCCAGCAGCAGTGGCGGCTTGCCGCGCTTGGCGCGGAAGTAGTTGGTCAGGCGCGTGCTCGCCTCCTTGGCCAGCACGCCGCCGTGAACCTCCACGCGGTGGTTGTGCCGCGCGTCGCCGATGAGGTCGAACACGCTGCCGCAGGCACCGGTCTTCGGATCACTGGCGCCGTACACCAGCCGCGCCACGCGCGCATGCACAATCGCCATCGCGCACATCGCGCAGGGCTCCAGCGTGACGTACAACGTGCTGCCAAGCAGGCGATGGTTGCCGATCGCCCGGCCCGCGTGACGCATCGCCACGATCTCGGCATGCGCACTGGGATCGTGGTCGGCGATGTTGAGATTCCAGCCCTCACCCAGCACCTCGCCCTGCGCACCCACCAGCACCGCGCCGACGGGAATCTCGTCGAACTCGCGCTCGGCGCGGCCCGCCAGGACCAGGGCGTGCTGCATCCAGTGTTCGTCGCGGTCGTGGACCGGAACGCCCAGCGGCGGTGGCGGCGGCAGGCGCTCAACCACGGCGTTCGGCCTTGCGCAGGAAGGCCTCGAAGGCAGCCAGCGTAGCCTCGCTGACGTGATGCTCGATGCCCTCGGCATCGCGCCGCGCCGAATCGGCATCCACCCCCAGCGCCAGCAGGAAGCGCTCCACCGTCTGGTGGCGCGCCCGCATTTCAACTGCGAGCTGCTCGCCGGCCGGGGTCAGGAACACCCCCCGGTACGGCCGCTGTATCGCCCAGCCCTCCTTGACCAGCCGCTTGAGCGCCTTGGCCACCGTGGGCTGGGCGACGCCCAGGCGCGTGGCGATGTCCACCTGCCGCGCTTCGCGACCATCGGCGATGAGATCGGCAATCAGCTCCACGTAGTCTTCCACCAGCTCCGACCGGCGCGCCTCGCGCACCTGCACGAACCCTTCCACGTGCATGTGGGCATCGATCAGCGGGGACGGCGGTTTGCGGGTGGTCGGGGTCATGCAGGCTCCTGCGGGCGGCCGCGGGCAGAAGACGCTGGCGGCTGGAGGCGCAGTTTACCGCAGCCGTTCCGCATCCCCCTCACGGCTGGCTGCGGTGGCGGTCCACCGCGCCATAATGGACACCGCTCATCCACGCCCTCCGCCCATGTCCGACCTGCCTGCCCTGCCCACCCTGCCACTGGGCCATTACCGTCACTTCAAGGGCGGCAACTACGAGGTGCTCGGCATCGTCCGGCACAGCGAAACCCTCGAGCCGATGGTGCTGTACCGCCCCCTCGATGCCGACATCGGCGTCTGGGTCCGACCGTATGCGATGTTCATCGCCCAGGTCGACGTGGACGGACAGCCGCGCGCGCGATTCGCACGCGTCACGGACTGATTCCCGCGCGTTGCCCGCCGCGGCGCGCCTCAGGCGGCCACTGCAGGCAGCAGCGCACGCAGCCGCGCCAGCACCGTCTGCACGGCCGGGTCGGCGGAAGGCTCAAGCGCCTGCAACCGTGTGGCCAACGTACCCAGGACGTCGGCGACCGACGGCGCAGCCACGTTCGATGCGCCTTCGTCGAGATCCAGATGCGCGCCGATGGCCGCACCCATCACCTCGAAACAGGCGACCCCCGCCGCATCCAGGCGCGAGGGCAACGGATCCAGTGCGCACAGCGTGCCGAAGAAACTGCCGTCACGCCGTCGCACCGGTACCGAGATGTAACTCTCAAAGCCGTACATCGCCGGCGTGTGGTGCCGAGAGAATACCGGGTGCTCGCTGGCCTGGTTGAACTGCACCGTCATCTGGTGCTGCCGGATTTCATGGCAGATCGTGGTTTCGAGCACCAGATCCTGCCCCGGTGCGAGGCCGAAGCCCAGCAGGTCGTGCACCGCGCAGGTGGTCCAGCGGTCGCTGGTCACCCGCGCCACGGCAACGAAGCGCATCGCGGTGAGGTCGCTGGCCAGCGCCAGGATGGCCGGTACCGCCGGCATCGCCTGCAACTGCGCCACGTCGAGCATGCGCGGGTCGCTGGGCGGAGTGTCGTCGTTTCCTGCGCTCGGCCCCCAGTTGGACTCATCGACGAGGTTGTCCAGCACGGCGAGACGGCGATCAAGCACCTGCGCCGTCACCCGCTCGACCAGACCACGCACCGCCGCCGACAGACCGCGCGCATCGGTGATGGCGCCGACGAAGTGCAGCCCCTCGCCCACCAGACGGATCTGCTCGACGGCAAAGGTCTCGCGCAGGCCGCGGCCCGCCTCACGGTGGAAGGCAAGCATCCAATCGTCGGGCGGTACGCCGTCGAGGATCGCGGTGATGATGACCCGCGACCCGCCTGGCGCGTCCTGCTGGCCGGGCAGATCGAAACCGATCACTGTTGGAAAACGCGTGCCGGTAGTCATAGCCCCCCTGTCGGCGCGTCTGCGCGCCTGTCCACCATTGTCGCACGAATGCCGGAGATGCCCGTACCGTGCGGGCCCGGCGTCGGGTGTCGCCGCGTGAGGCGCAGGAAGCATCCATGCGCCGGTCGTTTCCGTGCCACACGCGATCGGTGACATCGGTGGGTCGGGGACGGAACGTCATGCGCTGCCCCGGCGCAGCCACGAACGGTTTCCCCGCGTGATACCTGCCGCACGACCTGCGACCCCGGAACGGCAGCCCTTCCATCGGCATCGCCATCGCCGCGCCCTGTCCTGCAGGCGGAAAGCTGCGTCCCGTATCGGCGGAGGACCGCCGGCCGTTGCCGCCCCGTTGACCCACGAACGCGGCGATCGCGGCCTGCGCGGCACTTTTGCCGGCTGCCGGCCGATATGGCCCGGTGCTGAACCGGGCGCCGCCGTCGTTCCTGACCGGGCTGGATGTTGCGGCGCAGCAGTACAATTACGGACCGTATCGCATTGCCTCCCGCTGCCCAATGAGCTCTCCCGCCCTTTCCCTCGCTGCGCGCCTGACCCCGCGCGAGCGCACCTTCATCCTGCTTGCGCTGTCGCTGGGCGGCTTTGCGATCGGTACCAGCGAGTTCGCGAGCATGGGCCTGATGCTGGAGATCAGCCGCGGGCTGTCGATCAGCGAAACGCAGGTCGGCCACCTGATCAGTGCGTACGCCATCGGCGTGGTGGTGGGCGCGCCGGTGCTGGCCTTCGCCGGTGCCGGATTTGCGCGACGCTCCCTGCTGCTGGCGCTGATGGGCTTCTATGCGGTGGGCAACCTGGCCAGCGCGCTGGCGCCCAACTACGGCACGATGCTGCTGGCGCGCTTTGTCGCCGGCCTGCCGCACGGCGCCTACTTCGGTGTGGCGATGCTGGTGGCAGCCGCGATCAGCCCGCCGTCCCAGCGTGGATCGGCGATGTCCAAGGTGCTGCTCGGCCTGTCGGTCGCGATCCTGGTGGGCAACCCGCTTACCACCTGGCTGGGCCAGATGCTCAGCTGGCGCACCGCGTTCGCGCTGGTCAGCGTGCTGGCCATCGCCACGGTGGCGATGATCGCCCGCTTCCTGCTGCCCGATCCGGACGAGCAGCGCACCTCGCCGATGCGCGAGCTGCGCGCCTTCAACCGCCCGCAGGTGTGGCTGGCGCTGGCGATCGGCTCCATCGGCTTTGCCGGCATGTTCTGCGTCTTCACCTACCTGGCGCCGACGCTGGTGCAGGTCACCGGCCTGGCCGAATCCTGGATGCCGGTCGCGGTGGGCATCTTCGGCATCGGCGCGATCATCGGCAACGTCGCCGGTGGCTGGCTCGTGGACCGGTTCCACTTCCGTGCAGCTGCCGTGGTGCTGGTGTGGTCGGTGATCGTGCTGCTGCTCTACCCGCTGGCGGCGCGCTCGGTGTGGAGCATCTTCCCGATGATCGTCGCGGTGGGCACGATGGGCGCGCTGGCAGCGGTGCTGCAGACCCGTCTGATGGACGTGGCCGGAGAAGCACAGACGCTGGCGGCCGCCTCCAACCATGCCGCCTTCAACACCGCCAACGCGCTGGGGCCGTGGTTTGGCGGCATGGCCATCGGTGCCGGCCTCAGTCCGGCCACCACCGGCTATGTCGGCGCTGCCACGGCGTTGGGCGGTCTGCTGCTGTGGGGCGTGGCAATGCTGGTCGAGCGCCAGTCACGCGCGCTCGCCGTGCCCTGCGAGCGCTGAGCGGCACGGCGATCAGGCGACCGGCCTGCTCCGCGCCTGATCGATCTGCGCCAGCAGTTGCCTGCGGTCCGTCACGCCCGGCATGACCCGCACCAGGTTCCGCAGCATGCGCAGGTCCTGCTGCCAGCCCAGCTGAGTGCTGAGCTGGTGCAGGGCCTTGGCTTCACCGCCTCCGCCGCGCACATGCGGCACCTTCAACAGGTGCGCGTCCAGGTGGGGCATGGCTTCCACCTGCATGCGCAGGCGCCGCACTTTGCGCCGCCAGCGGTGCAGCCGTTCCGGCTCCGGATGTCGATGGGCCCGACGCTCCGCCTTGCGCACGCGGTTGGCACTGCGCGCAAGGCCGGCCCGTATCTGCGACAGGGTGATCGCGGCCCAGGGCTGGGCATCCAGCAGCGCGCCGACCCGCCGGACCCGATCACGCCGGCGACCGAATGCCGGATCGCCGGCCAGCGCGCGCCGCAACCAGGCATCGCGACGCGCCTGCAGGCGCCCGATCACATACGGCCACGGCGCAGTGGGTGCGCGGGCGGCGAGCAGCGCCGCCGTCTCCACGGCCACGTGCGCGTCACGCAGTCCGGAAAGGCCATCCCCCAGCCGGCGCAGCATGGCATCGGCGTCACCCAGCGCAAGGTCGGTACGTTCCAGCAGCGCCAGCAACGCCCGCAGGCGCCGGATCGCCTTGCGTGCGGCGTGCACGGATTCATGCGCGTCCCCGCCCGGCGACAACGCCTGCTCGATATCGCGGCACGCCTGGCGGGCAAGCGCATGGGCAGCGCTTCCGGGAACAACCGACTGCATGGCACCCCACCGGAATCGTCACGGAACCGGCAGTGTAGCGGTCGATCCGCCCGCCGGATTCACGCCCGCCAGGCGGGGTGTGCCCCCGTGTCGGTACCGGGACCGCCCCGGTACCGATCAGGCCGTCGCCGGGGGCGACCGGTACTTGACCTTCATCGTCACCGTCCCGGACTTGCCCATCGTCAATTTGATGGGTACCTCCGGATGCGCCGACTTGATGTGCAGCCCTGCTTCTTCGCTGAGCGTGATCTCCATTTCGTCCACGTTGTTCTCGGCGCCCGCCTTGATCAGGTCCGCTGCGGATTGCGCCTGTACCTCCACGCTGGGCTTGAAGAACTTCCGTGCCAGCGCGGCCGCTGCCACCAGCGGCCCGAGCGGTGTCAATACGCTCAGCGCCATGCCGGCGGCGGCAATACCCGCAGCCGTGGTCAGGTCATACGATGGAGCGGATGCGTTGTCGGCCATGTTTCCCCCTTGTAAGGGGGCACTATATGAGCGCCTTGCGCGCCCAACAAGGCACCTGTTCGCGCTACGTCGGCCGGTACCAGGACCACACGTGCGGCGGCACACGCCCCTCCAGATCAATCCCCAGCGCCACGTGGGCATCCAGGGCGTCGCGCAGCAGCACCTGCGCGCGTACGGACAAGGCATCGCGCGCGACCGGTTCCTCCGGCAGCACCGCAGCCGACCAGTCGAACAACCCGTCGGCGCGCGCCAGCATCGCGGCGGCGAGCCAAGCGCGCAGCGGGTGGATCCGGTGACCGCCCTCGGCCAGCACCTGCACGGCGGGTCGCAGGAGATCGTTGGCACCCCGTACCCACTCGGTCCTGCCGCCGGCCTTGTCCTGCACGGTGAGCGGTGCCGGCGCGCGATGCGCCTTCAGCGGGCGGCGCAGCGCCAGCTCTACATCGCGCGCGTCGCGCTGGGTCTCGGTTTCAATCAACACGCCGGCGTCGAGATCGAAGAACTCGAACCAGCGATGGTGGAGCGCGCCGATGCGCGCCAGCGGATCGCGCGAGAACCCGATCTTGCCGTAGTCCTCCCACGCGCAGGGGAACACATAGGCGAAACAGCGCCCATCGAGCGCGATCGGGGCGTTCTGGTCCTGCATCGGTTTCATCATCGGTGGTTTGCTCCCGTTCTGGACCGCCGCCAGATTGACGGGACATCGACTCATGAGCTGCGAACGCAGCGCGAGCGCAACGTGACGACCGGCAGCTTGATACCCTGTCGACGCTCCGACGCGCATGCTGCGACCCAGGCCACCGAGGAGACCTCCAATGCGGAATCGGACCGTCGCGCAGCGGGGGCCGCATGATTGAGTGGACACCCCTGCCCCGCGCGTTCTACCAGCGTCACCCCACCGAGGTGGCACCGGACCTGCTCAACACGATACTGCTGCGCGACGACGGACGTGCCGGGCGCATCGTGGAAGTGGAGGCCTACGCCGGCGACCAGGATCCGGCCGCGCATTCGTTCCGCGGCATGACCCCGCGTACGCGCACGATGTTCGGGGAGGCCGGGCATCTGTATGTCTACTTCACCTATGGCATGCACTGGGGCGCCAATGCGGTCTGCGGCGACATCGGCCAGGGCTGGGGCGTACTGCTGCGGGCGCTGGCGCCGCTGGCGGGGATCGATCGGATGCGCCAGGCCCGGGTCGCCGCCCGGCGCGATCGTGACCTGGCCAGTGGGCCGGGTCGCCTGTCGCAGGCGCTGGGCATCACCGGCGCACTGGACGGCACCGATCTGACCGACAGCGCCGGGCCCATCCGGATCGTCAGCGATGGCATGCCGCCGCCCTCGCAGCCTGGTGTCGGCCCGCGCATCGGCATCCGCCGCGCCACGACGTTCCCCTGGCGCTGGCATGTTCCCGGCAATGACCATGTGTCCGGCCGCCGGCGTCCGATTTGACGACCGGTGCGACAGATCCACGCGCGTATTGCCGGGTCGCGCTACAGGACCGGGTAAACTGACGTCTTCTTTCACGGTGGATCACGATGGGCCCGTTCGACCGCACTGCCCGTCTTCGTTGGCAAGCCGCGTCGCTGCTCGCTGCAGCGCCCGTGGCCGCCTTCGCGACAGGCGGCTCGCCGGCCTCGCCGGCCGCCACAGCGTCCTTGGCCTCGCGCACGGCCTTGGTGCAGGCGCTGCACGCGCGGTTGCTGGCGGGACACAGCGCGACCAGCACGCTGGAGACCTGGTGCGCCGAACAGGGCCTCGCCGACACGGCGAAGGTACGGGCGGTGCGCGTTGAGGGTGTCGTGCGCGATGCACCGCCCGAAGTGCGCGAAGCGCTGCAGGTCGAAGCCGATGTGCCGCTGCGCTACCGCCGTGTGCGCCTGGTCTGCGGCACCCGCGTGCTGTCCGAAGCGGACAACTGGTATGTCCCCGACCTGCTCACGTCCGCCATGAATGCCACGCTGGATGGCAGCGACGAACCATTTGGACGCGTGGTGAAGCCGCTTGGCTTCCAGCGCCAGACGCTGGGTGATGCCACCTGCTGGCCCGACTGCGGCGAAGGCCCGCAGGCCACTGTGCTGGAGGTGCGCGCCGTGCTGCGCGACCACCGGCAGCGTCCTTTCAGTTACGTGATTGAACGCTACCTGCAGGGCGTTTTGCCCTGATTTCTGGTGGGCAACCTTACCCGTGCCGGAGTGCCTTCGTCGGCACCAGCACCGCCCCCGCCCCCCTCACTTCCCGCTCCAGCGCGCGCAGGAATCCACTGAACCCCTGCGGCGCTTTCGACACCCGGCGTGCGCTGGTGGCCACCACGGGCCGTGCCAGCCAGGCGATGGTCGCGCCGGTGTTGCCGAGCATGTGGATGAGCGCAACGTCCTCGCCGGTGCGCAGCGGCGCGAACCCGCCGGCTGCCGTGTAGGCGGTGGCGCGCATGCCCAGGTTGGCGCCGTGGATATGCGCGTGTCCGTCCCTGGCCAGCTCGCGGCAGGCGAAGGCCCTGCGCACGGCATCGGGATAGTCCAGCCAGTCCACCACGTCCACCACGCCGCAGAACACATCCGCGCCGCAGCGGGTCTGCTGCCAGAGCCAATCCGCAGGCACGACCGAATCGGCGTCGGTACTGGCGATCCAGCGCGCGCCGTGGGAGAGCGCCACGGTCGCTGCCGCCGCCCGTGCCGCGCCGACGCAGCGGGCGTCCACCACCACCGTTGCAACCCCCTGGTCGGCGCAGATCGAGGCGGTGTCGTCGCTGCAGTCATCCAGTGCCACCACCGTGAGCACCGCCTCGCCGCGCAGGCCAGGGTGGGCGGCCGCAAGCCGGACCGAGGCCAGGCAACGTGCAATGACCGGCGCCTCGTTGTGTGCCGGTACGATCACGGCGATCACCGCAGCCCCTCCCACGCAGCAACGCTGGTGGCGCGTGCACTCCACCCCTGCAGCAGCAGATCGGCGTCCTGATAGGTAAACGCTTCCACCAGGTGTTCCGAGAGCGCGCCGTGCACGTCTTCGGTGATGCTGCGTGCCGCGTCGAACGGTGGCCGCCAGTGGCAGGCCAGCAACAGGCCATCGTCGGTGAGGCTGTGGCGCAGCTGCCGCGCCATCTGCTGCAGCGCCGATGACGGCAGGTAGTAGCCGACTTCGCTGACCACGATCAGGTCGAAGCGGCCGGAAGGCCAGTCCTGCGGATGGGTGGCCCGCTCCAGGCGCACCTGCGGCCATGCCCGCGTCGATACCGCCGCGTCGGCCAGCGCATCGGCACTGATGTCTGTCCCCAGCAGCGCGTCGCACCGCGCCGCCAGCGCTGCCGTAAGCACGCCGTTGGAGCAGCCCAGCTCCCACGCACAGGCGTATCGCCTTCGCGGCAGGCAGGCCAGCGTAAGCGCGCGCTTGCGGGCCTCGTACCACCGGCTGCGGTAGTGGAACGGGTCCGGCTGCTGGTACAACGCATCGAAATACGCCGCCGTGCTCATCCGATCAACACCTCGAAAGGACGGCGGAAGCGCGCCGTGACGTGTTCGGGAAGAATGGGTGCACAGGCCAGTCCGTCAACGGCGCCGGTCTGGGTGGCGAACGCGTCCAACGCGCGCTGCTTGCGGCGCAGCAAGGTGGCGCTGAGCGGAATGCGGGCGGCTGCCGACCACGGCGCCGTCATCGCGTGCGGGTCGAGCCAGTGCCACGCCCAGACCGGGTACTGCAGCACGTTGACGGCACGGGATGCTGCTGCCGCCAGCGCGGCCCGTCCGGTCGCGTCATGGTCCGGATGTGCATCGTGGATCCACGGCGCCACCAGCAGATCGCCAGCCACAAGGTGCGCGGCCAGCGCCGCGGCCAGGTCCGCCTCATGTGTGGCAACAGCCCCGTCGGGTAGCGCCAGCGTGGTGACATGCGTGGCATCCATGCCCAGCAGCCGCATGGCATCGGCCAGCTCACGCCGGCGTGCATCGCGGAGTCGCGCGGCGGGCCACAAGGGCTGGTCGGTATAGCAGGCCTCGCCATCGGTGACCGACACCACGTGCACATCGATGTCCTGGTCCAGCGCCGCCTGCATCAGGCCGCCGCAACCAAGCACTTCATCGTCCGGATGGGGCGACACCACCACCAGCCGGCGTATGTCGGCCAGGACCGCGCCGGCCTCCCTGTCGGGCAGCGCGCGCAGCCAGCCGCTGCGGTCCCAGTCGACCTCGCGGTTGCCCGGCCCGCTGATGGGCACGGTCACAGTGTCCACGGTCCCTCCTGGGCGTGGACGGCTCGCCCCAGTTCGGCCCAGTCACGATCGCCGTGGCTTTGTCGAATGAAGACCGTCAGGTCGCTCCAGCGCGCGGCGTGCCCGGCCTCCAGGCACATCGGTGCCGGTCCGAGCGCGCGGCCCACCGCATCCAGCACCTGTACGCAGGTACGCTCCACCACGCTGCGCACACGGATCACATCGGCCTGGTGCGGCTGGGAAGGCATGGCATCGATCCATGTCGCCAGCTCACGCAGCAGCGCCGCTGACGCCTGCAGGCCCATGTCGACCCGACCGAGCAGCGCGGCGATCTGCGCATCGCCGCTCACACGCGGCGAGCGCTGCAGCGGTGCAGCCAGCGCCACCGCCGCGCCGTACCAGCACGCCGCGATGCCCGCGCCACCGTGCCAGAAGCCCGGCCGGGACAGGTACGTGCCCGGTTTGCCGACCGGCTCGGCGGGGACGGCGGCGAACTGCACGGTACCGCTGGGAATGCCGCCCATGCCGGTTGCGTGCCAGGTCAGCGGTTGCGGGTGCATGCCTTTCGCATCGGCGCGCACGCGGACCAGCTGCGTGCCTTCTTGGCAGCGCGCCGTCACCAGCGCCTCATCCACCAAGCCGGCACCGGAGCACCACGGCTTGCTGCCACTGACGGTGCCCGTGGCGGGATCGAACGACAACGTCGCCTGCGGCCCTTCGGCAGCCCACACCGCCGCCAGCGTGCCTTCCGTCAACGGCGGCGCGTGCAGGTCGGCCAGAATCGCCTGCGCGTCGTAGTGGGCCTCCATCACCTTGGCCACGCACAGATCGCGCG
This sequence comes from Stenotrophomonas sp. NPDC077461, assembly GCF_049545475.1. NCBI lineage: Bacteria > Pseudomonadati > Pseudomonadota > Gammaproteobacteria > Lysobacterales > Lysobacteraceae > Stenotrophomonas > Stenotrophomonas sp. NPDC077461. Next base: position 70,161 of record NZ_JBMWDO010000010.1, on the reverse strand, counting down.
CAGCAATGGCCCCCAGGGCGCGCCAGCGCTCCAGCGTGTGGCCGCGCCCGGGCAGCGGCAGCGACGGTTGGCGCGCGAGCACGTCGCGGGCATCAGCCTCCAGCGCGGGGGCTGCGTGTCCAGCGCGCCGATCCATGTCAACAGGGGCAGTCGCGATGGCGGGGGCCTGCATGGTCGAACACCGTTGAGGGTGGAGCGTCCATAGATACCGGCGCGTGCGTGGCAGATCAGTGACCGGTATGTGCGCGTCGCGTGTTTGGCCCCTCGGGTGCCGTACGGTTCATGAACGCTGGCACACGGCCGGTCATTCCCGCAGTCCATCTATCGAAACAAGCGTGCACACAAGGCCTGCTCTATCATGGAGCCCGATAGAGGCCCGCTCTGGGCCAGTACCCCACGCACGCAGGCAGTATCAAGGATGGCAATCGATTGGCGCCCCTCTGGTTGGGGCAGGCTTCTGACTCGATCCCCGCATTGGTGGCTTCGCCTGGACGGCGACCACGTCGAGCTCAGCATCGATGGGCAGCGTCACCGGGAGTTCCTCACGGATGCGCATCGGGTGCAGGTGATGCCGGGTGTGCTCTGGTCGCGCGTGGCCGTGGAGCGCGATGCGGGCCCCTGGCTGTCCGTCGATGGCCTGCCGAACGCCCACGGTGTCCAGCTCGCCTCGGCCATCGACGTAGTGCTTCACGAACGCCGCAGGCGTGAGCGCAAAGCGCTGTTCGACACGGTGCTGGGCCAGATCCTCACCTGGTTGGGCGCTGCCCGCGCCCTGATCGACGCGGGCGACCGCGGCCGTCGGTGGATTACCCACGAAGAGCAGGCCGCCCTCCTTGACGCCCGGCCCGTCCTGCCCGTGGCCGCGCCGGATCTGGAACCGCTGTTCCTCGACGCGGAGATACACGGCGACCTGCAGTCCCCACCCCATCAGCGCGCCTTGTCTGCCCTGCACGACTGGACACTGGACTGGCCGGCGGTGATCGCCCACGCCAACGAGGGCATGACCACCCGCGAACTGGTCCTGGCCAAAGACCTCCTGGACAAGGTCGAAAGCCAGCCGCTCACCGAAGAGCAGGCCCGTGCGGTGATCTGCTTTGACAACCGGGTACAGGTCGTCGCATCGGCCGGCTCGGGAAAGACGTCCACGATGGTCGCCAAGGCCGCCTATGCGATTGACCGCGGTTTCGTCGCGCCCGAACGGATCGTCATGCTGGCGTTCAACAAGGATGCCGCCAACGAACTGCAGGAACGTGCGCAGCGCTCCTTCGCCCGTCTGGGCATGGCCGACACCGTGGTCGAAGCCCGCACATTCCATGCACTGGGCCTGGCCATCATTGCCAAGGCCACCGGTCGCAAGCCGGACATTCCCGCCTGGGCCGTCGACGCCGCGCAGGGCTTTCACAAGCTCACCGAGCTGGTGGACGACCTCAAGGACCGCTCCACCCGTTTCCGCACCCAGTGGGACATGTTCCGGCTGGTGTTCGGCCGCGACCTTCCGCCGTTGGGCGAGGACATGCTGGCCGATGGCTACGACCGCGAAGGCAAGCCCTACATCCGCACGCTGCAGGGCGAGCGGGTCAAGAGCATGGAAGAGTGCGTCATTGCCGACTGGCTGTTCTACAACGGCGTGAGCTACGAGTACGAACGTCCGTACGAGTTCGATACCGCCACCGACGCCCACCGCCAGTACCGGCCGGACTTCTACTATCCCGACGCCGCCCTGTATCACGAGCATTTCGCGCTGGATGCCAATGGCCAACCGCCCCGGCACTTCGCCGGTTACATGGACGGCATGGTCTGGAAACGCGAGGAACATGCCCGGCGCGGTACCGCACTGGCCGAAACCACGTCCTTCGGGCTTCGCAGTGGCCATGCCCTGGACTACCTTACCGACCGGCTCAGCGCCTCCCGCGTGGCGCTTGACCCCAATCCGGATCGCGAGCTGCCCGACGACGGCGCCAAGCCGATGCCCGATTCGGATCTGATTGGCCTGATGCGCACGTTCATCGCCCATGCCAAGAGCAACTGCCTGTCGCTCGATGACATGGCCGCCCGCCTGCAGCAGATGCCCGAGGACCACTTCAAGGAACGCCACCGCCGCTTCCTGGAGATCGCCGGCCCGGTAATGCAAGCGTGGGACAACGCCCTGACCGACGAGAAAAGCATCGACTTCGAGGACATGCTGAACATGGCGGCCAGCCTGCTGGAGCAGGACCGGTATGCGTCGCCCTACGACCTGGTGATGGCCGACGAGTTCCAGGACGCGTCCCGCGCACGTGCCCGCCTCTGCCGCGCGCTGGTGAAGCAGCCCGGCAGGTTCCTGTTTGCGGTCGGCGACGACTGGCAGTCGATCAACCGCTTCGCCGGCGCCGACGTCTCGGTCATGACCGGCTTCCGCGACTGGATGGGGCAAGGCCAGGTGCTCAAACTCGAGCAGACCTTCCGCTGCCCGCAAGCCCTGTGCGACATCTCAAGCCGCTTCATCGGCAGGAATCCAGCCCAGATCGACAAGGTCGTCCGCTCGGTTACCCCGGCGCACGGGCCGGTACTGCTGGCCTTCCAGCTCGCCAAGCGCGACGAGGTGCCTGACGGGGTGCGGCAGTACCTGGCGGCTCTGCACCAGCAGTTGCTCGCCGGCGAGATTCCCCGCGGTCGAAACGGCCGCGTCTCGGTGTTCGTGCTCGGCCGCTACCGGTCCGACCGCAGCGTCGTGCCTGCCGATTGGAAGAGCGCCTTCGGCAGCACGATGGACATCGAGTTTCTCACCGCCCATCGCTCCAAGGGCAGGGAAGCCGAATACGTGATCCTGCCGGGCATGGTCAACCGTGGCTTCCCCAGCCTGCGTTCGGACGATCCGGTGCTGTCGCTGGCGATGCCCACCGGCGACACCTACCCGCTGAGCGAAGAGCGCCGACTGTTCTATGTCGCCCTCACCCGCGCCCGGCGCACCGTTGCGCTGTTCACGCTGTTGGGAAAGAACTCACCCTTCCTGGACGAACTGGTCAAGGACGGCGCCGTCAAAATCACCGGCGTCACCGGCATTCCCGTCACGGAAGAGCGCTGCCCGGTGTGCAAGGTCGGCGTATTCGTGGACCGGACCGGGCCGCACGGGCCGTTCAAGTCCTGCTCCAGTTATCCGGCGTGTCACAACAAGCCGACGTCAATGCGGCGGCGGTGATGAGCAAGGGATAAGCGCTACAAAGATCTTGGTCCCTCGCGGAAGAGACGCCCGCATCTTTCCCTCCATCACGCCCTTCTTAAGGTCAAACCAAGGATCCATGTAGCCGCCCGGCACCTTGAGCAGGTAGTGGTAGTCACGGTATCGAACCGGGCTGTGGATGCACACAATGCTCCCTTCGGGAGGCGGGCTTGGTGGATGCCAATCGGCGATCACCTTGACGCCCTGCTTGAACAGCGCATTGGCAATCTCGTCGATCTCAAAACCCCGGGGCCGAGCGCCCACCGGCTTACCCTTTTCCTTCTCGAGCCAGCGCTTGGCGCGCGCGTATGGAACGGCCATCAACGACGCCACACACGCTGCGGCGCAACCCCATGTGTGTTCCTGAGAAACTTCGCCATACTTCTGCATTGACGCTCCAAACGCACTCTTATGTGGCAGCCGTCGGAAAGGTCCACAGCACCGTCATCACACCGGGCTAGATCGGATCGAGAGAGCTCTGCGGGAACACTGACACGACACGCCAGCCTGTTGCGTAGCGTTGGGAAACGGTGACAGAGCCGGCTGCCTTGCAGCGGAATACCGTGGCGTCATCGAATGGTTTCATCACGCCCGCCGGCGTGGTCTGGGCTTCAGCCAAGCAGACTTCGCCCTGACCGGCCCACGCAGTACTGGAAGCTGCGAGCAGAGCACCGGCCAACCAGATACCGTTGAGATTCATGTGACGTTCCCCGTAAGCCACCATCCTGGCGGCCATCCAAATCTAGCGCATCCGTATCGGGGCCGCCAGCGTGTCGCCCGAAGGATTTGCACACCAACGTCTTGATCCCACGAACGCTATCCGTGATACCCAGAGATGGGATGGAAACGCCTACAGCAGGAGCTCGGATTCAAGGTCATCCAGAAGGCCGTGAACCTCTTTAATGGTCGGGCGCCCTTTCAATCGACTCTCGACGTCTCTCATGGCTTTATCATCATAGTCCAAATCACTTGCAATCCTCTTGATTCTTTCATCGAAATCAACGAGATGCGCGATCTCGACTACCCGCCCCGCGCCTTTCGCCTCCTCTTGGCTGCGAAGCGCCAAACATGCGTAGAGCGCTTCGACATAGTCGATGAACTTGGCGGGAAACAACGGCACGTGATCTGGCTTGTGACCATCAAGCAGATGGCCGAATGGAGCGTCGTACGCGACCTCTTTGGAGTCGACAATTTTTGTGTGAGCAAAGCTATCTGCAAACGCGTGAATCACCACGCCGATCTTCCAGTCCTCGATGCCATTCTTGAGCATCTGAGCAACATATCTCGCCAAACCAGCCCTTCGCTTTGCCACGTCCGATCCGTGCAGCGAATGAAGCACTCTCATGATCTGCCGCGGGCGGTCGCCGTTGAACCACTCAATTGCGTTGTGCGTTGCCTTCAGGTCGTCGAACTCATCAGGCAGCTGTGATCCCCATGCGAGTTCAAGCGCAGAGTTGACGCGCCAACCTGCCAAGCGGGCCACAACAAATGTCGTATATCTATGTCCGTCTTCGTTGTACTGAATCTGCATTACGGCCATGCGCTTTCTCCCTGTCGTGAGATACACACTGCCAAGTGGGCTGCCGGTTTCAGCAGCCCGCCCCGTCGTACTAATTGAGCGCGAACGTGACCGGCACGCTCACCCGTCCTGCCATGCCAACCCCGTTCTCCTGCGCCGGGTTGAACCGCCATTTCCGCGCGGCTTCCATTGCCGCCCTGTCCAGGTCACGGTTGCCCGACGTTTTTGCGATGGCCACGCTGGTGACCGCGCCGTCGGCGGAGACATCCACGGTCAGCGTCACTTGGCCTTCTATCCCGGCACGGAACGCGGCAGGCGGATACCGCGGGGGATTCATGCTCTTGGACGTCGCGTCCACCGTGGCTTCACTGCGGGACCGGGTCGGCTGGGATGCCTCCTCGGCGGAAGGAGAGGCCGATGCCGCCGGCGCGGAGGCCGTCGCAGGCGCCTGGGCCGGCTCGCCCCGGTCTCGCCGCATCTGCGCGCGGGCCTCGGCGACCACGTCCGACGGACACCCCTTCTGCGCCGCTTCTTTTGCCGCCTTGCCAAGGAACTCGCACGCGCTCTGGTCGCCCTTGCCGCCCATGCAATAGTCGTTGGCCAGCAACGACGATTTGGCAAGCGACAGGCATTCCTCGTGAAGCGCCTCTGCCGGCGTCCTCGTGGTCACGGCACACCCTTCCATGACCTTGTTGGCCACCCAGCCGGCGATATCGCGGCAGGCAGCAAAGTTGCCCGACTTGCAGTTGGAACGCGCCTCTTCCTCGCCCTTCGCAATCACTTCGCACGTGCCACCGGCCGCGGCCGGCGCCTCCTGCGGCGGCTCGCCGGCCACCTCGGCAACATCTGCGGCCGCACTGGCGGCGATGCCGCTGGCAGGCGCCTCTTGCTCGAGCGGCGCACCGGATTCGATCATGTCCGCCAGAAGAATGTGATTGAGCCTGCCACCCACAGTGGCGATACCGAAGCCGCACACCGGCACGCCGCGCGTACCGAACATGGGCGACTCCCTGCCACCGGTCACCAGCTGACCCTCGGCGATGCGCCGGTTGATGACGGCGCTGCTGTTCGGCGACCACACCTCGTAGGCCGATGCGCCGACGTTGACCGTGCCCACCGAAAGGCTGTCGCCATTTACCCGGACGGTACGGCCAAACTGCGTTGCGACGCCGTCGAAGAACACCGCCTCGCCGGCCTTCAGCGGCCCGGGTTCGCTGGCGAGATCACGTCGGCCCACCGATGCGTCCAGCGCACCGGAGGTGGTCGCGCTGACGAAGTGGATCTTCATCTCCAGGCAGGTCTTGCTGGCACCGTCGTTGGCGTTGGGATACGCCTCCAGGTACGCATCCAGATGCTGCTCGATCGCGGCGAGGTCCGGATTCTCTTCAAGCCCCTTCTTCTGCGCGCACCCGACAGCCAGCATTGCAACAGCGAAAACAACCACATTCCGCATGGACCGCATGAAACCCCCTGTTGTACTGATGACCAACGCTCATGTGCGCGCCAATCATCCACATCGCATTGCAGCGCAATGCTTCCTTTGAACCCTCCAACGCACGCATGTCCTCTGGGCTCGAGACGGCCCCACGGGTCCATGAATGCCCCTCCCGCACTACGTCGTCCTTACGGGCAGAGGATTCTACTTCGGAATGTTCACGTTGCTGACGGCCCCCTGTGCAACCGCCGACGTACGCCATCCCCGGCTGGCGGCGCTGGACATGCGTCACCCGTCATGGCCACGCCACCCACGCCCCCGGCTGCACTGGCTGGACAGTCAGGGTGCTCGTTCTGGCCTGCACGCCCAGCGTGCGCAGCGGCGCCTCCACTTCCTGGTACTCCGCAATGCCCGAGATGCCGTAGTGGATGGGCACGATGGACCGCGCGCCAAGGACGGTGGCGGCAGCAATGGCCTGTTCGGGGGTAAGCACGCCCGGCTGTCCGCTGACCGGTTTGCGCCAGCCGAACCGGGCACCGTTGATCGGCAGAAAGGCCATGTCGAAAGGACCCAACTGTCGCGCGATCTTCCACCAGTGCCCGTGCCACATCGTGTCACCGCCGTGGAAGATCCGTCGCCCGCCCGCCGACACCACCCACGACACCTGCGGGTCGCCGTAGCCGTCCGACGCGGGTACTGCGGTGGCGGTGAAGTCGCCCAGCAACTGCGGCTCCCACAGCGTTGCAGGACGCGCCCGGGCTTTCGGGGGAATCGGGAGCGGATGGGTTCCGGCGGGATGGATCACGCTGCCCCCCGCGTGCAGCGCCTGCGCCACGGCACCCGCATCGAAATGGTCCGAGTGCACATGGGTGAGCAGGACGCTGGTCTCCCCGACCGCATCCGCGACCGGGATCAACACGTCCGGCAGCGCCGCGCCCCACTCGGCGGCATTGGTCAACGGATCGATGAACAGGGTCGAGCCGGGGAGCTGGAGACGGATGCCTGCCCAAGCCAGCCGCTGGATGCGCAGGCCGCCCTGTGTCGGCACCTGCGCGGCAGCGAGCGATGCGGGCAGCAGCAGCGCCGTCGCTCCGGCCGCACAGCCGGACAGGAAGGCCCGTCGCCCCACCCGGACACCGCCCGATGCAGGCGCGCTCATGCGACCTCCGTCGGACGCGCCAGATAGGTATCCAGCTCGAAAATGCCCTGGGCCTCGATCGCCTCCAGATTGCGCTGGTGCCAGATCCGCTCGAAGTCGGTGGGTTCAACGCCCGGCGCGAGGCACGCGTCCATCGGGATGGCCGCAATCCTCTCTCCCAGCGGCCCCGCGTCTGCCTGCGCGCGCAGGGTTACCACGGTGCGCCGTAGGTGCTCCAGATAGTGCAGCGCGTTATCGAGCACCGTGGCATCGAACGCGCCGATGTGTCCGCCGACCACGGTGCCGCGCCCAAACTGCCTGGCCCGCCCAATCGCCGTCCGGATCTGTGCCGGGTCCGCCTTGGAGAGATAGACGATATTGCCCACGATGTTGTCGCCGACGCAGACCAGATCGGCGGTGGGGACATCCACGCTGAGGTGGTCCAGGGTCTTGCCCGGGTTATGCAGCAGGCGAAGCTCATGGCGACCCCAGCCGATGCGCATCGCGCTGTCGAACACCACCTGCGGCTCACGGTAGAACGCATCCACGCGGCGGTTCTGCGACAGGAAGGTGTGGCGATAGTTGCGATGCGCCACCGTCATCGCCTCGGGAAACACGGTGAGCCCGGCGATGTGATCGCTCATGAAATGGGTGAAGACCATCATGCGTACGGTCTTCCCCATCTGCCGGCACAGCAGATCGCGCAACCGCCGGGCATCCGCCGCACTGCCCAGGGCGTCGACCAGCAACACGTCGCTCCCGTAGAAGAACACGGTCGCGACGGACGCATGTTCGTCGCCTACGCATAGCGAGACGTCCGGACCCAATGGTGTCAGATGCACGGCGGCTTCCCTTGAGGTGGAGGCCGCCATGATTGCCAGCAGCCCCGAGGCTGACAAACGACATGATTTGACCTTCAGGTTAGAAAACCTAACCTGATAGGATCGATCATCGGTGGTGGTTGGAGCCCTGGATGAAACCGCGTCACGCCCCTCCTCTCAACGCCCTGCGCGCATTTGAAACCGCTGCACGTTGCCTGAGCTTCCAGAAGGCCGCGGCCCGGCTTTTTGTCACGCCGGCGGCCGTGAGCCATCAGGTCAAACGGCTCGAGGACCATCTGGGCATCGCGTTGTTCGAGCGCGGCCATCGGACCGTCACGCTGACCAGCGAAGGCGCCGCCCTCGCCACCTCGCTGAGCGATATCTTCGAGATGCTGGACCTCGCTCTGGACCGCGCTTCGCCTGCAGCCACCGCCGACCTGCGCGTCAGCACGATGGAGTCCTTTGCCGCCAAATGGCTGGCTCCGCGGCTGCCCCGCTTTCACGCCCGTCACCCTGATATCCAGGTGCGGATCGTCACCTCCGACCAGTTGGCGGACCTCGGCCGCGACGGTATCGATATCGCCCTCCGCTATGGTCCCGGAGCCGGTTACGGCAACCCGGCCGACCTGCTGATGGAGGCACCGGTGTTCCCCGTCTGCGCGCCAGGGACCCTGCGTGCCGACGGCCTGCCTCTGACCTCGCCCGCCGATCTCGCCCACGTCACCCTGATCCATGACCAGAGCGCGGAGGGCCGGCCGGGTGTGCCCGACTGGGCCGCGTGGCTGGCGTTCGCCGGCGTGCCGGCGGTGCGTGCGGATACCGGCCCGGTGTACCCCAGCATCTACCTGGCCCAGGAAGCGGCCCTCCACGGGCACGGCGTGGCATTGGGCGTGGGACCGCTGGTGGAGGAAGACCTCCGCGCAGGACGGTTGATCCGCCCCTTCGAAGCGCAGCTGCCCAACGCGTATGCCTTCTGGACGGTCTGTCCGGCTGCGGGGCGGAAGGTGGAAGCGACGGATGCGTTTCGACGGTGGTTGGAGGTGGAGAGCAGGGCATCGCGCTCTCTTGATGATCGACCAACCTAGTATTTGCACGAGGCCATCAGTTGTTGCAGAAGCAGGCTACATGCCTGCCTATGAGGCCACAGTGTTGTTCTGCCTCGGTTGAATCGCCAAGCGTTGCAACTCGTTGCATGTCGCTCCTGTCCGTCAGCCCCTATCTTTTCCCGTCAACTCTCGACGGTTCCGAGCCCAGAATGTTGTGGGATTGCGTTCGTGAGGTCGCGGGCGCGCCCTGGTTGACTTCTGCCGGGAAGGGCTGGCTGTGCGGGATTCCGGAGATATCGCAGGAACGCGACTCAGCGCCCCTTCAGACGTGAGTTACAGATGATCGTGAGAAAGTACGATGACATTGACTGGCACACCGGCGGAGACTTTCCAGCCGACCTCAATGCTTCCCATGCCCGCACCCATATCGCCCTCTTCCTGGAGTGGGCCATCCGTCGCGGGCATGAAAGCGACACGCTTCGCTCCTTGCATCCTGATGCGCTGCATTCAATTCGCCAAGGAAAGCTGAGCGGAAAGGACCTGCTTGCCCAATGCTGCGATGACAAGCTTACGAGCGACGACTTGTCAGAAACGGGAAATGGCTTCGCGCAGGCGTACTACGAAGCATCCTACCTGGAGGATTACGTGGATCTTTCTGACGATGATCTGCCGACCCTTTACCACGAACCCTACGACCAGAAAAAAGCACGAGACATATGCGAAAAGCTCGATGCGCGATTTCACCAATGGTCGAAACAACTCGACCATGAATGACGTTTCGCTGGGCGTGGTGGCGCTCACCCTCGTCCCGCCCTTATGTCAACGTGGAGTTCCGCCACTGTTCCGCGCGAGAGTCGCGTCACGCGACCAGCCAGACTACGGCTGACATCTTCGAAGTAGTTGCATGGTCGACACAGACGGTCTTTGCCAGGATTTCCGGTTTCATCCTGGCGTCGGGGCTGCACACGCCCGCCACGCCCGTCTCCCCCATCCGAGCACTACATGCCTATTTCCATCAAACACTTGCTGCGCTCAGCGCTGCTTCTTCTGCAGGCCACCGTTGCCCTTGGGTGCGCCAAGCCGCCCCACCCCGCGCAGCTTGTACCTGGAACGTCCGTCAGTCTGGCTCCCCCGTCGGGATTCTCGCCCGCCTCCACCTTCACTGGCTTCATGAGTGAGGATGGCCGGGCAAGCATTCTGGTCGCCGAGTTGCCCGCCCACGCCAGCGAGGCAGTGGCAACGCTGTTCGTCGATGAACAAACCGCCCGTCGTCAGTTCGCCACGCGCGGCGTCCTGGTCAAGCATCTGGAGTCGCTTGACGTCGAGGGGCGCGCGGTTCCCGTCGCGATCGGCACCCAGAACGCTCATGGGCAGACGTTCAACAAGTGGATTGCGCTGTTCCCCGGTTTTCCTACGGTAATGATCACGGTCCAGGCACCCACGGATCACGCAATGAAGCACAAGTCCGCAATGATGACCCTGACCTCCGTCAAGGTGAGCCCGCCGGCGTCCCTGGAGGAGCAACTTGCAGCCCTCCCCTTCACCGTGACGCCGGAACCGCCGTTCCGGATTGTCGATACGCTGGCAGGCGCCTCGGCCGTCCTGACCGCGGGCGAACTGGATACCGACCCGGAGGGTCGCCAACCTCTGCTGATCGTCGCGTCCCAACTGTCACTCCCCTTCGGTTCGGATGACCTTGCAGACGTCTCCGATCAACTGATCGCCGGCACACGCGAGATCCAGCACGGTACGGTTGTGTCGAGGCACGATGTCATGTTCGCAGGCATCGCCGGACATCGCGTCAGCGGCCACATGCCTGATGGCGGCACGTTCCACCACTATCTGGCGCTCTGGCCGGGCCAGCGCTTCGTTCGCCTGGCCGCCATTCTGCCTGCGGGGAGCAGCCATGATGTGCAGGACGCTGTCACCGCTGTGGCCGCTTCGATCCGATTCCGGGAGTGAGTTCCGCCCGAACTGTCCGTGCTGAAAGCGCTCTTCAGGCAACGTCATAACGGTTCTCCCTACGGATGGGCGGCCGGTGTCAGGCCGCCCAGGATCGTCTTCGGTCGTTCCTCGTTGTATTCCCGTCGCAAGGTTTCGATCTCGCTGCGGGCATGCAGCCGTGTGGGAAACCCTTGCTCGTTGAGGCATTCGTCGCGCAGGTGGGCGTTGAAAATCTGGATGCACGCGTTCTGATTCGGGGGTTCACCCCCGATTTCACGGACGCTTACAAGAAGGCCGATCAAAGCCATGAGGAGTGTTCATGTCAAAGCGTAGGAAGTTCAGTGCCGAGTTCAAGCGTGGTATCAACGGGGACGCGCTGGACGAAGGACCAGCGACCGGTCGAGGACCGGCTCAAGTGATGTGGGATGCGCATGCGAGCGTTTCCTCGGCATGCTTCCTGCTTTCCCACTGACCCCAATCAAGATTTCAATTTCAAATCAATGATTTAAGGTTCATTGGCGGAGAGAGTGGGATTCGAACCCACGGAAGGTTTGACCCTTCGCCGGTTTTCAAGACCGGTGCCTTAAACCGCTCGGCCATCTCTCCGTATGTCGCGCGCCGGCCTTGCGCCGGGCGCGTATTCTCGCATGAGCGGCCGGGTTTTCCCAAGGCCGCCCGTGATGCGGCTCAGCCGGCATCCACCGCCAGCGCACCCAGCGCGCTGGCCTTGATCTTCTCCTTGGCGCGCTCGCAGGCGCCGCCGCAGTCCAGGCGCGAGGCTTCGAGCTGGGGCGGCAGGTGTTCGGCGAGGAAGTCGATGAACACGCGCACTGCCGGCAGCAGGCCGCGGCGGGAGGCGAACACGGCGTGGCAGATGCCCTGCGGCAGCGACCAGTCCGGCAGCACCACTTCCAGCTCGCCATTGCGCACGGCTTCGGCGCACACGGTTTCCGGCAGCATGGTGATGCCGAAACCGTCCTTGACCATGCTCTGCAGCAGCGGGAAATCGAAGCCGGCCACACGCGGCTGCAGGTCAACGCGGCGCACCGCGCCTTCCGGGCCGTGCAGCTCCCAGCGCTGGCGGGCTTCGTCTTCGCTGATGCTCAGGGTGACGTGGTTGGCCAGTTCGTCCGGGTCCTTGGGGCGCCCGGCGCGGTCGAGGTATTTGGGACTGGCGACCAGTAGTTCCTGCACCTGGCCGAAACTGCGCATGACCAGGCTGCCGTCGTCATCCAGACGCGAGCGCACGCGCAGGGCGACGTCGTAGCCTTCGTTGATGATGTCCACGCGGCGGTTGCTGATGTTCAGTTGCAGCCGCACTTTCGGGTACTGCGCCAGGAACTTGGGCAGCAGCTTGGGCAGCTGCATCTGCGCCAGCGACACCGGGACGCTGGCGCGCACGACGCCGCGCGGCTCGGCGCTGAGGCGGTCCACCACCTCGCGTGCGGCCTGGGCCTCGGCAAGCATGGTCTGGGCATGGCGATGGACGCTGGTGCCGACGTCGGTGACCGCAAACCGGCGCGTGGAGCGCTGCAGCAGGCGGACGCCCAGGTCGGTTTCCAGCTGGCTGATACGGCGGCTCAGGCGGGATTTGGGGATGCCCAGCGCGCGTTCGGCCGCGGCAAAGCCCCCGTGGTCCACCACCATCGCGAAGTAGTAGAGATCGTTGAGGTCGTGCATTCCGAAGTTCCAGATTTAGAACAATACGTGGCATTCAACCACCTTTATCCCAAACTAGCAACAACCTATCGTGTTCTCCGTCGGCGGCGTCTACCGCCTCTCCCAGAACAAGGTACATGCCATGAAGCTTCTTCACATCGACGCCAGCGTCCTTGGCGACAACTCCGTCTCCCGCCAGCTGTCGGCCGCCGTGGTCCAGCAGTGGCGCGACCAGGTGCCGGATCTGGAGGTCAGCTACCGCGACCTCGACGCCCAGCCGGTTGCCCACCTGCGCAGCAGCTCGCTGGCCAAAACCGACGCGGCCGAAGCGGCCGATGCCGAACAGGTGCTGGAACAGTTCCTGGCCGCTGACGTGGTGGTCATCGGCTCCCCAATGTACAACTTCAGCGTGGCCTCCACCCTCAAGGCGTGGATCGACCGCCTGGCCGTGGCCGGCCGCACCTTCAAGTACACCGAGAACGGCCCGGTGGGCCTGGCCGGTGGCAAGCGGGTGATCGTGGCCAGCAGCCGCGGTGGCCTGCACACCGGTGCCCCGACCGATTTCCAGGACCCGTACCTGCGCCAGGTGTTCGCGTTCTTCGGCATCGACAACGTGGAGTTCGTGCGCGCCGAAGGCATCGCCTACTCGCCGCAGCACCGCACCGATGCGATCGCCGGTGCGCTGGCCGCGCTGCCGCAGCCGCAGGCGCTCGCCGCGGCCTGAGTCGTTCGACCCATCCCGTCCCCTCCCCCTCGTCGTGACGGTGTGGTGCGCGGCAACCGGTTCTCTCTCCCCTGCCGGTTGCCGCGCCTGATGGCCCCTTTTGGGGCCATCTTTTTTCTGGGAGGTTTTTTTGGTGGCGCGCGATGGTAGAGCAGCCGGGTGGGACCCGGCTCTACGGGTGATTGCGGGTAGGCTTTGTGTTCCTCCGCAATGGATTCCCGTACATGCGCTACACCGTTGTTGCCTCCCACCGCAGCGAGTTTCCCCAGCCGATCACCTTGAGCCGTGGCGACGCGCTGGTGGTTGGCGAACGCTACCAGGGGCCCGAAGGATGGGATGACTGGTATCTGTGCGAGGCAGCAGGCCAGCAACCGGGCTGGGTGCCGGCGCAGGTGATCGGGCGCGATACGCAGCAGCAGGCGTTCGCGCGGGAGGATTACTGCGCACGCGAGCTGGATGTGGATGTCGGCCAGGTGCTGGACGGGGGCCGCATCATGAATGGCTGGGTGTGGAGCGAGACGACCGACGGTCGCGGCTCGGGATGGGTTCCGTTGCGGGTGTTGCGCGAAGGCGCCTGACGAAAAACCCGCCGGTTGGCGGGTTTTTCGTGGATCAGCCGATGGTCTCGATGCCGCCCATGTACGGTTTGAGCGCGTCGGGGACAGTGATGCTGCCGTCGGCGTTCTGATAGTTCTCCATCACCGCGATCATCGCGCGGCCGATCGCCACGCCCGACCCGTTGAGGGTGTGCAGCAGCTCGGGCTTGCCGGTATCCGGATTGCGCCAGCGGGCCTGCATGCGGCGCGCCTGGAAGTCGCCGCAGTTGGAGCAGGACGAAATCTCGCGGTAGGTCTCCTGCGAAGGCAGCCACACTTCCAGGTCGTAGGTCTTCACCGCCGAGAAGCCCATGTCGCCGGTGCACAGCAGCACCTTGCGGTACGGCAGGCCCAGCGTCTCCAGCACCACTTCGGCGCAGCGGGTCATGCGCTGGTGTTCGTCTTCGCTCTGCTCGGGACGGCACGCGGTGACCAGTTCGACCTTCTCGAACTGGTGCTGGCGGATCATGCCGCGCACGTCGCGGCCGCCGCTGCCGGCTTCGGCGCGGAAGCACATCGACTGTGCAGTCATGCGCAGCGGCAACTGGTCGGCATCGACGATCTCGTCGCGGACGATGTTGGTCAGCGGCACTTCCGAGGTCGGGATCAGGTAGCGGGTCGACTCGCCAACGGCGGTCTTGAACAGATCGTCCTCGAATTTCGGCAGCTGGCCGGTGCCACGCAGCGACTCGGCGTTGACCAGCAGCGGCACGTTGGTCTCTTCATAGCCGTGCGTGCCGGTGTGCAGGTCGATCATAAACTGACCCAGGGCGCGGTGCAGACGCGCCAGCGGCCCGCGCAGCACGGTGAAGCGCGCGCCGGACAGCTTGGCGGCGGTTTCCGCGTCCAGCCCTTGATTGCGGGCGCCGAGCTCGACATGGTCGAGCACCGGGAAGTCGAAGCTGCGCGGGGTGCCCCAGCGCTTCTCCTCGACATTGTCCGATTCGTCCTTGCCGGGCGGCACATCGTCGGCAGGCAGGTTGGGCAGGCCCAGCGCGATCGCTTCGATCTTCTCGCGCAGCTCGTCCAGGGCCACTTCGGAGGCCTTCAGCTCATCGGCGAAGGCAGCCACTTCGGCCATGATCGCCGACACATCCTCGCCCCTTGCCTTGGCCTGGCCGATGGCCTTGGAACGGCTGTTGCGAAGGCTCTGCAGCTCCTGGGTGCGCACCTGGATGCGCTTGCGGTCAGCTTCCAGCGACTCCAGCGCGGAGACATCCAGCTCGAAACCGCGCGAGGTGCGCAGGCGTTCGGCAAGGTCGGCGGGCTGTTGGCGGAGCAGGGCTGGATCGAGCATGGCGTGGGAAAGGTCTGCGGGTCTGGAGGGGGATTATCGCCTGTTATGCGGATTTCTGCCGCCCTGCAGGCCCATGACACGCGCCAGTCAGCGGGTCCGTGGCAGAATCGGGGGGTTCACAACGGTATGGCTCATGTCCGCTTCCCGCTCTTCGTCTGGCAAGAACATCACCTTCCACCTGCCCCGTCGCAGTCTGATCATCGCGGGCATCGCCTTTGGCGTCGGCCTGCTGTTGTTCCTGGTGGTATGGCTGAGCAGCCGCAACAACGACTTCTACAAGGCCAGCCCCGCGCAGACCCCGCAGCAGGTGGCCGAGATCGAGCCGCTGCCCGAACCCCTGCCCGCAGCGGCCGGCTCCAGCGACATGCCCGACGCCAAGGCGCCGCCGGCCGGTGAGGATGTGCCGCAGCTGGTGGAAACCGCACCGCCTCCGCCGCCGGCCGCCGCCCCGGCAGCGCCGGCGCCGGAAACAGCCCCGGTGGCGATGGCCGCCGGCGACCGCCCGATGCCGATCGCCGACCAGTCGCCGCCGCCGAGCTATCCGCCGGGCGCGCTGCGCCGGGGCGAGAGTGGCAGCGTCGTGGTGCGCGTGGATGTGGATGCGACCGGCGCGCCGGTGGATGTGACCATCATCCAGCGCAGCGGTTCACGGGACCTTGACCGCGCGGCCACCGACGCCGTGCGCCGTTGGCGCTTCCAACCCGCGCAGAGCAATGGCCAGCCGGTGCCGGGCAGCATTGAAGTGCCGTTCGACTTCAAGCAGGAGTAACACGGCGGCGGTTGCATAACGGCTCAGCAAGCTGAACCCCGTCGGCAATGCAGTCGCCGCGTTGACGTTGCGCTGACACATCCGGAACCGGGCCCGGGCAAGACTGCGGGTGTCGCAACGACACCAGGAGTCCGATATGAGTGTTACCCATCCGGAAATGCATGCTTCGCCGCATCAGCAGCGCGACGTCATCGATGAACCTGGCCGCCGGCGTGCGTCGCCCTGGCTGTGGATGGCCTTGATCGTGGCGATGTTTGCCGCCGCGCTGGTCTGGCTGCGCTATGCCGCGCCGGGCGAACCTACCGCGCCGCCGGTCGGTGAGCGCATGTTGCCTGCCACCGAAACCCCGGTAGCCACGACCGCGCCGGCCCCGCGCCAGGCGGCCCCGGCCAACGCCGCGCAACAGCGCAAGGCCGCCCCGGCGGTACGCAACCGCGATGCGCGCCCGCTGGCCAGCAATGCCAAGCCGGCCTATCCGCGCAGCGCTCTGCGCAGCGGCGTGGAAGGCAGCGTGGTGGCCAGCCTCAACGTGGATACACGTGGCCAGGTGACCAATGCCAGCATCGTGCAGCGCAGCGGCACCCGCGACCGCGATCTGGACCGTGCGGTCCTGGGCACCGTCCGCGACTGGAAGTTCGAGCCGGCGATGCACAACGGCCGTGCTGTGGCCAGCGTGGTGCGTGTGCCGGTGGATTTCCGCACCGAGCGCTGATGCATGCGGTGGTGCGTAACGAAAAGGGAGGCCGTTGGCCTCCCTTTTTCGTGGGACGGATGCCACCGCGTGTACGCGGTCGTATCAGCCCTGGCGCAGCCCGAAACCTGCGCCGGCAGCCAGGCCGTCGAAGTCGGGGAAGGACGTGGCGACGTTGGCGATGTCGTTGACGCGCACTTCCCCAACGCTGAGCTGGCCGGCGATGGCGAAGGCCATCGCGATGCGGTGGTCACCGTGGCTTTCGATGGTGCCGCTGCCCAGCACGGCACCGCCGTGAATGGTGGCACCGTCGTCGGTTTCGTCCACCTGCACGCCCAACGTGCGCAGTCCGGTGGCCATCGCGGCCAGGCGATCGGACTCTTTCACCCGCAGTTCGGCGGCACCGCGCACGACGGTATTGCCCTGCGCGGCGGCCGCGGCCACGAACAGCGCCGGGAACTCGTCGATCATGTCCGGCACCAGCGCTTCGGGGATCTCCGCGCCATGCAGCGGGGCATGGCGCACGACCAGATCGGCCACCGCTTCCCCGCCATGCTCGGCATGGTTTTCCTCGACGATATCCGCGCCCATCAGGCGCAGCGCGGCCAGCAGGCCGGTGCGGCGTGGATTCAGGCCAACGGCGCGCAGGCGCAGCATGGAACCGGGAATGATGCTGGCGGCGACCAGGAAGAAGGCGGCCGAGGAGAAGTCGGCCGGCACGGCGATATCGGTCGCGCGCAGGCGCTGGCCGCCGCGCAGGCGGGCCTGGCCCGGCGAGAAGGCGATGTCCACGCCGAACGCGCGCAGCATGCGCTCGGTGTAATCACGGGTCGGGTGCGGTTCGCTGACCGAGGTCTCGCCCTGCGCGTACAGACCGGCCAGCAGCACGGCGGATTTGACCTGTGCGCTGGCCACCGGCGAGGCGAAGTCGATGCCGTGCAGCGTATGGCCGCCCTGCACGCGAAGGGGGGGCGTACCGTCGGCCTCGGTCGCGATCTGCGCGCCCATCTGCGCCAGCGGGCCGGTGACGCGGCGCATCGGGCGGCGTGACAGCGATGCATCGCCGACCATCACCGAGTCGAAGCGCTGCGCGGCCAGTACGCCGGCCAGCAGACGCATGCCGGTGCCGGCATTGCCGCAGTCCAGCGGCGCGGTGGGCGCCTGCAGCCCATCCACACCGACACCGTGCACGATGCGCTGCGACGGCGACGGGGTGTCGATGCGGACGCCCATCTGCGCAAAGATCGCGGCGGTCGCACGGGTGTCTTCGCCTTCCAGGAAACCATCGATGCGCGAGACGCCATCGGCCAGCGCGGCGAACATGACCGCGCGGTGGGACACCGACTTGTCGCCGGGAATGGTCAGGCTGCCCTGCAGGGGCTGGCCCTTGTAGGCGATCCAGTACGGAGAAACGGTCATCGTCGGTCCTGTGTGGCAGCCGCGCGCACGGCGCGCGGCGTGGTTCGGAGGGAGCAGCCACGGCGTCGCGCGACGCCGGGCCGGTGCGTCGCGCGCGGTACGCGGCGACGCGGATCAATCAGGGCACGGCCACCGGGTACGAGCCCAGCACTTTGATCTGCGCCGAGTGCGCTTCCAGCTCGGCCAGCGCGGCCTGCATCGCCGGGTCGTCGATATGGCCGGCCAGGTCGATGAAGAAGCCGTACTCCCACTTGGCATTGTGCGACGGGCGCGATTCGATGCGGTTCATGCTGATGCCGTGCCGCGCGAACGGGCTGAGCACGTCGAACAGGGCGCCAGGCTTGTCGTGGATGAACACCAGCACCGAGGTGCGGTCGTGGCCAGACGTGGGGAAGATGGTGCGGCCCACGACCAGGAAGCGCGTGGTGTTGTCGGCGTCGTTCTGGATCGGCTTGGTGACGACCTTCTTCAGGCCGTACACGTGCCCGGCACTCTCGCCGCCGATGGCGGCGGCATCGTCGGCATTGCGGGCACGGCGGGCGCCTTCGGCATTGCTCGACACCGGAATCCTCTCGGCCTTGGGCAGGTTGGCGCGCAGCCACGAGGAGGTCTGCATGAACGACTGGGGATGGCCGTACACGCGCTCGACATCATCCAGCCGGCCGCTGCGCGACATCAGGTACTGCTGCACGCGCAGTTCCACTTCGCCGCAGATCTTCAGGTTGGAGGTGAGGAACATGTCCAGGGTGATCTGGATGGTGCCCTGCCCCGAGTTCTCGACCGGCACCACGCCGAAATCGGCGTTGCCCGCCTCCACTTCCTGGAACACTTCCTCGATGCTCGCCAACGGCAGGCCCAGCGCCGAGCGGCCGAAATGCTTGAGCACGGCCTGCTGGCTGAACGTGCCTTCCGGACCGAGGTAGCCGATTTTCAGCGGCTCCTGCTGGGCCAGGCAGGCCGACATGATCTCGCGGAACACATGCACCAGCACTTCGTCGCTGAGCGGGCCTTCGTTGCGGTCCACCACCATGCGCAGCACCTGCGCTTCCCGCTCGGGGCGGTAGTAGTCCACCGCGGCGGCAAGCTTGCCCTTGGCCTTGCCGACCTGGTGGGCGAACTGCGCGCGTTCGGCAATCAACGCCTGGATGCTGCGGTCGATATGGTCGATCTTGGCTCGCACGTCCGAGAGCACCGGCGCCGGCAGTGCGCCATCAGGCTTGGACGCGGCCTTGGGCTTGGGCTTGGGCGTGGCCTTGGGCGTGGCGGCAGTCTTGGCGGTGGATTTGGCGGGTTGTTTGGCCATCAGGGATTCCAGGTGCAATGGGGCGGCAGGCGCCCCGGTCGAAACGTGAGAACTCAGCCGTGGCGCTGCTGGAAATCGCGCATGAACGCGGCCAGCGCGCGGGCGCCCTCCACCGGCATGGCGTTGTAGAGCGAGGCGCGGATACCGCCGACCGCCTTGTGCCCCTTCAGCGCCAGCAACCCGGCCGCCTTGGCGTCACTGACGAAACGCGCGTTGAGCGTGTCGTCGGGCAGGAAGAACGGAATGTTCATGCGCGAGCGTGCCGCCGGCACTACGTCGTTGCGGTAGAAACCGCCGGACGCATCAATGGCCCCGTACACCAGCGCCGCCTTGGCGGCATTGCGGCGGGCGAATTCCTCCACGCCACCTTCGGCCAGCATCCACTGGAACACCAGCCCGGCCAGGTACCAGTTCCAGGTCGGCGGCGTGTTGAGCATCGAATCGCGCGCCACGTGCGAGCGGTAGTCGAAGATGTCGGCGCGCGGCTGACCGGTGCGTTCGAGCAGATCGCGGCGCACGATCACCACCGACACACCGACCGGGCCGAGGTTCTTCTGCGCACCGGCGTAGATCAGGCCATAGCGGCTTACGTCCAGCGGCTCGCTGGCAATGGACGAGCTGAAATCAGCGAACAGCGGCACGTCGCCGACGTCCGGCGTATCGCGGAACTCGACGCCGTGGATGGTTTCGTTGGCGGTGATGTGGACGTAGGCCGCGTCATCGGACAAACGCCAGCTGTCGCGCGCCGGGATGTCGTGGAAGCCGTTGGCTTCGCTGCTGGCGGCGACGTTGACGTTGACGTAGGGGGCAACCTGCTTGATGGCGGTCTTGCCCCAGTGCCCGGTAACCACGTAGTCCACGGTTTGCCCGGGGCCGGCGAAATTGAGCGCGAGCAGGGCCTGCTGGGTGGTGGCGCCACCGGCCAGGAACAGCACGGCGTAGTCGTCGGGAATGCCGATCAGGCGGCGCAGATCCGCGTCGGCCTGCGCGGCCACGGCCATGAACTCCGGCCCGCGGTGGCTCATCTCGACGATGGAGGCGCCGGCGCCGTTCCATTCCAACATCTCCGCCTGCGCCTGGCGCAGGACCGATTCCGGCAGGGTTGCGGGGCCGGCACTGAAATTGAACGCGCGCGTCATGTCACACCTATGGGGCAAGACCCCTAGTATGCCGCAGCGCACCAGGCTTTAGGCCTTGCCGCACAAGGCGAATTTGGTTGCAAACGAATCTATCGGTCAGCGCGCGCCGAACCAGAGCAGCCCGCTGATCGCACCGGCCAGCAGCACCGCACTGGCCAGCAGCCACGGCCAGCGCTGCACGCGCGGCCGGGTAGTGGCGACATCGGCATCGGCCGGCGCGTCGAGGGGTTCGTCCTCCTCCGCCTCCACTGCGCGTCGGCGGCCGTCGTGCGGCACTTCCAGCACGAAACGGTGCTGGGCATCGAACACCAGCTGATCGCCGGGCTGCAGCCAGCAGTGCCGCACGGTGATGCCGTTGACCCGGGTGGATTCGCCCGCGCCGAGGTCGCGCAGCAACAGGCGCTCGCCGTGGCGTTCCAGGCGGGCGTGCTGCTCGGCGAAGGCCGGATCGTCAATGACGATGTCAGCCTCGACACTGCTGCCGATCACGCGCGGCCGGTCGAGGGTGAAACTGCGGCCGTGGTGCTGGCCGCCCACGCCACGCAGCAGGCGCGGGTCGTCGCCCCCCTCGTCGCTGCGCGCCGGTGCCTGGGCCAGCGCTTCGCACTCGCCCTGCACCACCATCTCCACGCCGTCGGCATACACCGCATCGCCGGGACGCAGCAATGCCATGCGCCGGACCGGGCGGCCGTTGACGTGGATGCCACGGATACCGGTGGCGACCTGCAGCCACAGGCCACGGTCGTCCAGACAGAACTGGGCCAGCAGCAGCGTGCCCGGGCTGTCGTCGGCCAGCCGGACGGTGCCCGAGGCGTGGCGCACGATGCGATGCACCCCGGGCCGCAGGGGCTGGTCGGGATGTTGGCGATGGGTGAAGTGGACTCGCAGGTTCTGCACGCGGCGAAAGCCTAGCAGGTTGACTGTCAGGGAAGAAGAAGTGTGACGCAGACCTTGGAGTTGGCGCGCAGGATGCGCACAATGCACCCCCTTTCCCTGCCACGGTCCGCCAGGAGCCCCCATGTCCAGCATCGATATCCGCCACGCACATTCCCTTCCCGCCGACGGCGCACGCCAGGCGATCGAGGATGTGGCGGCCAAGCTCTCCGAGCGCTTCGGGCTGCAGTCCAACTGGCTGGGCGATGTGCTGAACTTCTCCGGCTCCGGCGTGGATGGCGCCATCGCGCTGCTGCCCGGCCAGGTGCACGTCACCGCCAAGCTGGGCTTCCTGCTCTCGGCGATGAAGGGCATGGTGGAAAGCGAGATCCAGCGCGTGCTCAAGGAAAAGCTCGGCTGAACCGGCGGCACGCCATCACCCCGCCGCAACGGTCGGGGTGATTACGATCCCAAGGAGTCCACCAACGGGATCGCAGCATGAATGCACACGACGAATTCGACGAGCGCAACCCGGGCGAGAAGCCTTCGTTGCAGGACCAGGCCGAGCGCTTCTCGCGCCGGCTGACCGGGTCGGCCCACCAGGTCTGGCTGGCCGGGCTGGGCGCGTTCGGGCGTGCACAGGCCGAAGGCAGCCGCGTGTTCGACACGCTGGTCAAGGAGGGCAAAACCCTCGAAGCCCGCAACCGTGAACAGGCCGGCGACACGCCGCGCTGGCGCGACAGCGTGGAAGAACACCTGGGCGATGCGCGCGAAAAGGCGGCCGGCACTTGGGACAAGGTCGAGAAGGCCTTCGATGACCGTGTCCAAGGCGTCCTAAAGCGCCTCAACATTCCCACGGCCGAGGATGTGGCCGCGCTCAACGCCCGTATCGAGGCGCTGACCGCACGCGTCAACCGCGCCGAGAGCCGCAACGCCTCGCCCAATGCGGACCCGTCGCCGGGCAGCCACCAGTCGCCGGGATCGCCCCCCTGATCGCCCGCCACTGCGATTGTTGCAAAGCAGCAGGACTTTGTTGACAATCCGGATCGACCCGCCAATCGCTTCTTCGCCGTTTGTTCCCTCCCCTCACGGCTACGGATTGGCGGGTTTTTTGTGCCTTGCATCACACCGCACAGCCGGGTGGGCACATATAAACTGTTGATCGTTCTTCCCTGTTCACATCAAGCATCTAATGTTCTCCTGGATTCTGGCCCTGCTGCTGGCCCTCATTGTGTGGTTCCTGGCGACGGCCTACCTGTGGCTGGTCAAGCGGCGGCAGAAGGAGACCCAGCTCGGGCTGAACGCGCTGGCAGGGATGCATTGGCGGGATTTCTCCGAGATCGTGCGCCGGGCCATGCGCGAGCAGCGCGGCCTGAAGGATGTGCCGGGCGAGGCTGACGACAGCCGTGAGCCACGCAGCGACTTCATGATGGACGACGGCCAGCACCGCTGGCTGGTGTCCTGCAAGCACGGCCGCGCCTACCGGATCGGCACCGCCGCGGTGAACGAGCTGGGCGCCGCCGCGCGCCTGGCCGGTGCCCGTGGCGGCGTCCTGATCACCGAGGGCCGGGTCGAGCGTGATGGCCGCCTGGCCGCCGAGAAGCAGGGTGTGGAAGTGCTCGACGGCCACCTGCTGTGGCCGCTGCTCAAGCCCTACCTGCCCGGCGACATGGAAGCGCGGGTGCAGGCCGGCGCGCGTCGTGAGGCGATCCGCCGGATTTCGATCGCTGCGCTGGGCTCGCTGACCCTGGGCCTGTTGGTGGGCATGGGCTACCTGACCTCGCGCCTGGAGAATGGCGCAGCAGTGGCTCCGCCGGCCGTGGCCCCGGTGCCGGCCCCTGCCGCAATGCCTGCCCCGGCCCCCGCACCTGCGCCGGTCACCGCCGCACCGGCCCCGCCGGGGCCGGCCGCCCCGCCGGCGCCGGCAATGGAGGCCAACCCCGACACCGCCACCCTGGACCGCTACCAGCAGGAACTGTCGCGCGCGCTCGCCGGGCAGCCCGGCGTGGCCAGCGGCATCTGGCTGACGCGGCAGACGCTGGCCATCAACCGCACCGGCGAGATCGACCAGGTGTGGCCGCTGATCTGCGCCGAGGTGACCCGCTATCCGGCACTGCGCACCGTGCGCATCCAGCTCAACCCACGCCCCGGTGTGGACGAGCCGGTCCGCTGGCGCCAGTGCGCCACGCTCTGAAGCACCGCAGCAGGGTCGAGGGCCGCGCCGCGCGCAGCCTCAGCGCGCGCCCGGTGAGAAACGCGCCACCAGGTCCCAGGCATCGCCCAGGAACATCTGCCGCACACAGGTGATCGGCTGCTCACCGCGCCAGGTCAGGCGGTCGATCACCAGGCATGCCGTACCGGGTTTGACCTCGAGCAGCGCGGCAGCGGCGTCGTCGGCGCCCCACGCACTGATGCGGTGCTGGGCGCGCGTCCAGGACACGTTCTGCAGCAGCCAGCTGCCCGGCGCGGTGGTGGCGAAATCCACCTCCAGCACCTCGGGCACGCCGACCGGGCTGATCAGGCGGTGCTCCAACGCGAAGGGCCGCCCATCGGCACGGTGCAGGCAGCGGATCGCCAGCAGCTTCTCGCCGCCGGCCAGCGCCACCTCTTCGTCGGCCTCGGCGCGCGGGGCGCGATAGGCGCGCTCGAGCAGCTGATAGCCGTACGCGTGGCCACGCGCGCCGACCGCCATTGCGATATCGGGAATCTCCAGCGCCACCTGTTCCAGGTGCGGCGGTTGCCGCGCCACGAAGGAGCCGGCGCGGCGGCGGCGTTCGATCATGCCACTCTCGGCCAGCGCGGTGAGCACCTTGTTCACGGTCATCCGCGAACAGCCGTACTGCTCCATGAGCTCGTGCTCATAGGGAATACGGAATCCCGGCGGCCACGTCCCACTGAGGATGCGGCTCTCCAGATCGGCGCGGATGCGCTGGTTGAGGGTCGGTGCTTTCTTGCCCGTCACGCGGGATTCCTGGGAGGGCGCGGCCGGCGGTCAGCCGGCCTGCAGAACAGTACGAAGGGCGTTGGCGAAGCGGGCGGCCACAGCATCGCGCTGCAGATGGCGGCCCTCGCGGACCAGCTGGCGCCCCTGGCGCCACACCGAACGCACCGCGCCATTACGTGCGGCGAACACCCAGCTGTCAAGCAACGCATCGCCCTCGCGCGCGATCAACGCCGGGTGCGCGGCGTCCAGCTCGACCACATCGGCCGGTGCGCCCACCTGCAGCCCCGTGGCCACGCCCAGTGCCTGCCCGGCACCGCGCAGCGACTGCTCGAACAGCCAGCGCCCGCTGGACTGGCCGTCGCCCGGGGCAAGCACGTTGCGCCCGCGGACGTGCAGACGCTGACCGTATTCGAGCAGGCGCAGCTCTTCGGCCGCATCGATCAGCACGTTGGAATCCGAGCCAACGCCGAACCGGCCGCCGGCGCGCACGAAGGCCTGCATCGGGAACAGACCATCGCCCAGGTTGGCCTCGGTGATCGGGCACAGCCCGACGACGGCCTGGCTGGCCACCATCCGCTGCACTTCGTCGGCATCCACATGGGTGGCATGTACCAGGCACCAGCGCGCGTCCACCGGGGCATGCTCGTACAGCCAGCGCACCGGACGCAGGCCGCTCCACGCCACACACGCATCGACCTCGCGGGTCTGCTCGGCAATGTGGATGTGCACCGGGCCGGCGGTAAGCGGCAGCAGCGCGGCCAGTTCGTCGCCGGTGACCGCGCGCAGGCTGTGCGGGGCGATGCCGAGCACGGCATCGTCGCTGCCGCGCAGCGCGTGCGCGCAGCCCTGCAGCAGTTCGGCGAAGCCGTCCACATCGTGGATCAAGCGGCGCTGGGCCGGGTTGGGCGCGACGCCGCCGAAGTCGGCATGCGCGTAGAACACCGGCAGCAGGGTCAGCCCGATGCCGCTGCCCTGTGCGGCCGCCGCGATGCGCGCGGCCATCTCGGCACGGTCCGCGTACGGGGTGCCATCGGCGGCATGGTGCAGGTAGTGGAACTCGCCCACGCGGGTGAAGCCCGATTCGAGCATCTCCACATAGGCCTGTTCGGCGATGGCCTGCACCGCGTCCGGCTGCAGGTGCGCCAGGAAGCGGTACATCAGCTCGCGCCAGCTCCAGAAGCTGTCGCCGCTGTTGCCGCCGATCTCGGTCAGGCCGGCCATGCCGCGCTGGAAGGCGTGGCTGTGCAGGTTGCCCAGCCCCGGCACGGCGATCGCCAGTGCGGTATCACCAGGCTGCGCCGGCACCCCGGCGGTCACCTCGACCAGCGTGCCGCCCTGGCAGGCGATGCGCACATCACGGGCCCAGCCGCTGGGCAGCAGTGCGTGGGCGGCGTGGAAAACGAGCAGCGGAGCGGGGTTGGCTGGCATCACTGGACATCCCGGAAGAGGCGCCTATATTGTATAGACATATACACCGATGTGGTTGCTGCCATGCACTGTGACACCCTCTGGTACAACGCCCACCTCATCACCGTCGACGGCCCCGGCCTGGCGGTGATCGGCAACGGTGTGATCGCCGCCACCGACGGTCGCATCGTGCACGTCGGCCCGGCCGGCTCGGAGGCGCACCTGCAACCGGCCCGGCGCATCGACTGCGGCGGCCGCTGGATCAGCCCGGGGCTGATCGACTGCCATACCCACCTGGTCTACGCCGGCAACCGCGCCGGCGAGTTCGAGCAGCGTCTGCAGGGCGTGAGCTACGCCGACATCGCGCGCGCCGGCGGCGGCATCGTGTCCACCGTACGCGCCACCCGCGCCGCCACCGACGACGCGCTCATCGCCGCGAGTCTGCCCCGGCTGGACGCGATGCTCGCCGAAGGCATCACCACGCTGGAGATCAAATCCGGCTACGGCCTCACCCTCGCCGACGAAAGCAAGCAGCTGCGCGTGGCCCGCACCCTGGGGCAGCGGCGCGCGGTCGAGATCGTGCCGACCTTCCTCGGCGCCCACGCCATTCCGCCGGGAAGCACCGCGCAGGCCTACATCGACGAGGTGTGCGGGACGATGATTCCCGCCATCGCCGCCGAGGGCCTGGCCGAGGCGGTGGATGTGTTCTGCGAGACCATCGCCTTCAGCGCCGAACAGGCCGAACAGGTATTCCTGGCAGCCAAGCGCCACGGGATGGCGATCAAGATCCACGCCGAACAGCTCAGCAACCAGCACGGGGCTGCACTGGCCGCCCGTCATGGCGCGCTGTCGGCCGACCACATCGAACACCTCGACGCCGACGGCATCGCCGCGATGGCCGCCGCCGGCACCGTGGCGGTGCTGCTGCCGGGTGCGTTCTATTTCACCCGCGATACCACCCTGCCCCCGATCGCCGCCCTGCGTGCGGCCGGCGTGCCGCTGGCGCTGGCCACCGATTCCAACCCCGGCACGTCACCGCTCACCAGCCCGCTGCTGGCGATGAACATGGCCGCCACGCTGTTCCGCATGACCGTGGAGGAGTGCATCGTCGGCTTCACCCGGGAGGCCGCGCGCGCCCTTGGGCGCGCCGACCGCATCGGCCGCCTGGCGGTCGGCCTGGACTGCAATCTGGCCCTGTGGGACATCGATGCACCCGCCGACCTGGTGTACCGCATGGGCTTCAACCCGCTGCACGCGCGCGTGATGCGCGGCGTATCCGTCTGACTTCTGTGATGTCTGGAGATTTCATGAGCACTACCCTGACCCTGCACCCCGGCGCCGTGACGCTGGCGCAATGGCGCGCGATCCACGACGGGGCGCGGGTGCGCCTGGACCCGGCTTCGGCCGGGGCCGTGCTGCGCAGCGCCCAGACCGTGGCGGCGATCGTGGCCAAGGGCGAGCCGGTGTACGGCATCAACACCGGCTTCGGCAAGCTGGCCAGCGTGCGCATCGAGCGCGATGACCTGGAAACCCTCCAGCGCAACATCGTGCTCTCGCACGCGGCCGGCGTTGGCGAGCCGATGCCTGCGCCCGTGGTACGCCTGATGATGGCGCTGAAACTGACCAGCCTGGCGCAGGGCGCGTCGGGCATCCGCCCGCAGACCTTGGCCTTGCTGGAAGCGTTCCTCCAGCACGACATCGTGCCGGTGATTCCGTGCCAGGGCTCGGTGGGCGCGTCCGGCGACCTGGCACCGCTGTCGCACCTGGCCAGCGTGATGATCGGCGTCGGCGAAGCCTTTGTCGCCGGCGAGCGCCTGCCCGCCGCCGATGCGCTGGCCCGCTTCGGGCTGGCGCCACTGGTGCTGGGCGCCAAGGAAGGCCTGGCCCTGCTCAACGGCACCCAGTACTCCACGGCCTACGCGCTGGCCGGCCTGTTCGCGATCACCACCGTCTTCCAGGCCGCCCTGGTCACCGGAGCATTGTCGGTGGAAGCGGCCAAGGGCTCGGATACACCGTTCGATCCGCGGATCCATACCCTGCGCGGGCAGCATGGCCAGATTGCCACCGCCGCCGCGCTGCGCACCCTGATGCAGGGTTCGACGATCCGCGAATCGCACCGCGACAACGATGTGCGCGTGCAGGACCCGTACTGCCTGCGTTGCCAGCCGCAGGTGATGGGCGCGGCCTACGACGTAATGCGCCAGGCTGCCACCACCCTGGCGATCGAAGCCAACGGCGTGTCCGACAACCCGCTGGTGTTCACCGACACCGGCGAAGCGCTGTCCGGCGGCAATTTCCACGCCGAGCCGGTGGCCTTCGCCGCCGACATGCTGGCGATGGCGGTCTGCGAGATCGGCTCGATCAGCGAGCGCCGCACCGCGATGCTGGTTGATCCGGCATTGTCCGGCCTGCCCGCTTTCCTGACCCCCAAGCCCGGCCTCAACTCCGGCTTCATGATTCCGCAGGTCACCGCCGCCGCGCTGGTGTCGGAAAACAAGCAGCGTGCCTACCCGGCCAGCGTCGACTCGATTCCCACCTCGGCCAACCAGGAAGACCACGTGTCGATGGCCGCGCACGGCGCCCGGCGCCTGCTGGCGATGGCCGAGAACGCGGCCAACGTGGTGGGCATCGAGCTGCTGGCCGCCGCGCAGGGCTGCGACTTCCACGCCCCGCTGCGTTCCAGCACCGCGCTGGAAGGCGTGCGCGCGCGCCTGCGTGCGCAGGTGCCGACCCTGCAGGACGACCGCTACTTCCACCCGGACATGGTGGCCGCCACCACCCTGGTGCGCAGCGGCGCGCTGGCCGAAGGGCTGGCCGACGTGCTCCCGCAGGTGGAGCCGCTGGCATGAACACCCGGCCCGACTGGCTGCAGGTGCATGAAGGTGACGCACCGCTGATTGTCAGCTTCCCGCACACCGGCAGCGACCTGCCCGAGGACCTGGCCAGCCGCTTCGTCTCGCCGTGGCTGGCCCGCCGCGATGCCGACTGGTGGGTGCACGACCTGTACGAGTTCGCCCGCGGCATGGGCGCCACCACGGTGCGCTCGGCCATCTCGCGCTCGGTGATCGATCTCAACCGCGATCCCAGCGGCGTATCGCTGTACCCGGGGCAGAACACCACCGGACTGTGCCCGCTGACCACCTTCGACAACCAGCCGCTGTATCGCCCGGGCATGGCACCGGACGAGGCGGAGATCGCGCGCCGCTGCGACACCTACTTCGCGCCATACCACGACGCGCTCGCCGCGCAGATCGCACGCCTGCGCCAGCGCCACGGCACCGTCGTGGTGTACGACGCGCATTCGATCCGCTCGCGCATCCCGCACCTGTTCGATGGCGAGCTGCCGCAGTTCAACCTCGGCACCGCCGGCCCCTCCGGCGCACCGGATACGTCCTGCGACAACGCGCTCAGCGACGTCGTGGAGAACCTGTGCCGCATCAGCGGCATGCCGCAGGTGCGCAACGGCCGCTTCAAAGGCGGCTGGATCACCCGCCACTACAGCGACATCCCCGGCGGCGTGCACAGCCTGCAGATGGAACTGGCCTGCCGTGGCTACATGTCCGAGCCGGCCCCGGACCAGCTGGACGAGCACAGCTGGCCCACTCCGCTCGACCCCGACCACGCCGCACACCTGCGCCGCACTCTGGCGCAGGTGCTGACGGCCTGCCTTGACTTCGCGACCAACCGGAGCGCCGCATGACCCGCAACGACCCGTCCCGCACCATCACCGCGCCCACCGGCACCACCCTCACCGCGAAAAGCTGGCTGACCGAAGCGCCGCTGCGCATGCTCATGAACAACCTCCATCCGGACGTGGCCGAGCGCCCGCAGGAACTGGTGGTGTACGGCGGCATCGGCCGTGCCGCGCGCGACTGGGCGAGTTTCGACGCCATCGTCGACACGCTCACGCGCATGGACGACGACCAGACCCTGCTGGTGCAGTCCGGCAAGCCGGTGGGTGTGTTCCGCACCCATGCCGATGCGCCGCGTGTGCTGATCGCCAACTCCAACCTGGTGCCGCGCTGGGCCAACTGGGACCACTTCAACGAGCTCGACAGGAAGGGGCTGGCGATGTACGGCCAGATGACGGCCGGCAGCTGGATCTACATCGGCGCGCAGGGCATCGTGCAGGGCACCTACGAGACGTTCGTGGAAATGGGCCGCCAGCATTACAACGGCAGCCTGGCCGGCAAGTGGCTGTTCACCGGCGGGCTGGGCGGCATGGGCGGCGCGCAGCCCCTCGCCGCGGTAATGGCCGGCGCCTCGTGCCTGGCGGTGGAGTGCCGCAAGAGCAGCATCGACATGCGCCTGCGCACCGGCTACCTGGACACCTGGACCGACAACCTGGACGAAGCGCTGCGCCTGATCGAGGCATCGTGCACCGCGAAGAAGCCGCTGTCGGTCGGGCTGCTCGGCAATGTCGCCGACGTGCTGGACGAACTGCTGGTGCGCGGTGTCAAGCCGGACCTGCTCACTGACCAGACCTCCGCGCACGACCCGGTCAACGGCTACCTGCCGCAGGACTGGACCGTGGAGGAATGGGACGACAAGCGCGTGAGCGCGCCCAAGACCGTGGAAAAGGCCGCACGCGCCTCGATGGCCAACCATATCCGCGCCATGCTCGCGTTCCACGCGCTGGGCGTGCCGACCGTGGATTACGGCAACAACCTGCGCCAGATGGCGCTGGAAGAAGGCGTGGAGAACGCGTTCGACTTCCCCGGTTTCGTTCCCGCCTACATCCGCCCGCTGTTCTGCCGCGGCATCGGCCCGTTCCGCTGGGCCGCGCTGAGCGGCGACCCGGAGGACATCGCCAGGACCGATGCCAAGGTCAAGGAACTGATTCCGGACAATCCGCACCTGCACCGCTGGCTGGACATGGCCGCCGAGAAGATCAGATTCCAGGGCCTGCCGGCGCGCATCTGCTGGGTTGGCCTGGGCGACCGCGACCGGTTGGGCCTGGCCTTCAACGAGATGGTCGCCAACGGCGAGCTGAAGGCCCCGGTGGTGATCGGCCGCGATCATCTGGACAGCGGCAGCGTCGCCTCGCCGAACCGCGAAACCGAAGCGATGCGCGACGGCTCCGACGCGGTCTCCGACTGGCCGTTGCTCAATGCCCTGCTCAACACGGCCAGCGGTGCCACCTGGGTGTCACTGCACCACGGCGGCGGCGTCGGCATGGGCTTCTCGCAGCACGCCGGCATGGTGATCGTCTGCGATGGCAGCGAGGCGGCCGCCAAGCGCATCGCACGGGTGCTGTGGAACGACCCGGCCACGGGCGTGATGCGCCACGCCGATGCCGGGTATGAAATCGCGCTGGACTGCGCGAAGGAGAAGGGGCTGGATCTGCCCGGGATTCTCTGAAAGCGCGTGCGGACCAGCGGTCCGCACCGCCCCGGGGAGATGACGTTTTCCGCCCACCCTGTTAACTTGCGCACCCCATTCGCAGTTGACAGGGTTGCGCGCTCGCGCGCGGCCGGTCGCTACCATCCGATCCCGCACGCATGACTGTTTCCCCCCGCCCCACCCCGTCCCTGCTCGCCACCGCCCTGCTCGTCAGCTTTGCCGCCCACGCCGCCCACGCCGCCCCGCAGGCCACCACGCTGGACGCGGTCAACGTGACCGCCGCCAGCGAGACCGACCAGGCCCGCGCCGCGCTCAAGCGCGTTCCCGGCGCCGGCAACGTCATCGACGTGGCCAACGCCGACCGCCGCCTCGCAAGCAGCGCCGATGTACTGGCCTACCAGCCCGGCATCAGTGCCCAGTCGCCGGGCAACGAAGGCACCCGGGTGTCCATCCGTGGCTCGGGCATCAACCGCGGCCCCGGCGCGCATGCCTCCGGCATCGCCGTCTCGCTCGACGGCCTGCCGCTGACCGGCCCGGGCGGTACCCCGTACGAACTGCTGGAGCCGCTGTGGCTGAGCCGCGTCGACGTACTGCGCGGTGCCAACGGCATCGAACGCGGCGCGCTGGCGCTGGGCGGGGCGATCAACTACGTCAGCCGCAGCGGTCGCGATTCGGCCGGGCTGGACCTGCAGTACGACGCCGGCAGCTGCGGCTACCAGAAACGCAGCGTGGGGTACGGCGGCGTCAGCGGCGCAGTCGACTACTACCTCGCCTACACCGATACCGAATTCGACGGCTACCAGCGCCATGCCCGCGGCGACGGCAAGGGCGCGATGGCCAACCTCGGCTGGCAGATCACCCCAACTCTGGAAACGCGCTTCTTCGTGCGCTACCGCGAGACCAATCACGAAACGCCGGGGCGCCTCACCCGCGACCAGATCCGCAACGATCCGCGCGCGGCCAACCCGGCCAACCTGGCCATCGACGCGCACCGCCCGCAGCCGGGCAGCACCTGGATCGGCAACATGACCACCTGGCAGATCGATGACGCATCGTCGCTGCAGGCCGGGCTGGTGTACCACCACTACCCGATGGACCTGAACGAAAGCCTGTACCGCCAGCAGCTGGACTACACCAACCTCAATGCGACCGTGGACTACCGTCACCGGCATCGCCTGCTCGGCCGCGACAGCGTGACCACGGTGGGCCTGCGCATCGCCCACGATCTGGATGCCGATGTGCGCGAAACGCTGCGCTTTGCCAGCAACGGCTATCCCGCCGGCACCCACATGCGCGACTTCTTCCACCACGGCACCGACAGCACGCTGCACGTGGCCAACGATCTCGTCCTCACCGACACCCTGCGCCTGCAGACCGGGCTGGCCCTGATCCAGACCCGTCGCGACGTGCAGGTGACGTGGCCCTCCACCCCCGGGCGTCTCAACGAGCGCAGCTGGGATTACGCGCCACGCCTGGGCGTCACCTGGCAGCAGACGCCGGCGACGCAGTGGTTCGGCAACCTGAGCCGGTCGGTGGAGCCGGCGCATCCGTGGTCGATGATCTGGGGCTCCAACCAGTACTTCGCGCCGGGCAACGGCGCCTCCAGCGGGCGCCAGCGCGCACCGGTGCCGCTGGACAACCAGACCGCGACGACGCTGGAGCTGGGCGCGCGCGGCGAAAGCGCACTCGGCCGATGGGAGCTCACCGGCTACTACGCGCACGTACTGCACGAACTGCTGAGCGTGGAAGTGCAGCCGGTACCGAACCTGTTCGTGGCCGAGAACAACGCCAGCCCCACCGTGCACCGCGGCATCGAAGCTGCGCTGGACAGCGCGCTGTGGCACGGCAGCGACGGCACGCTGTCGCTGCGCCAGGCCTACACCTTCAGCGATTTCCGCTACCGCCACGACGCCCGCTTCGGCGACAACCGCCTGCCCGGCCTGCCGCGCCACTACTATGAGGCCGAACTGCGCTACGCACACCCCACCGGCTTCTATGCTGCGCTGAACACCGAGTACGCCTCGCGGATGTTCGTGGACTACGCCAACACCTTCAGCGCCGACAGCCATCTGATCTTCGGCAGCCGCGTGGGCTTCGATGCGCCTGGCGGCCGCTGGCAGGCGTGGGCCGAACTGCGCAACCTCACCGACCGCCACTACGCCGCTACCGTCACGCCCGGCTACAACGACGCCGGCAAGGACGTGGCGCGCTCCACGCCTGGCGAGGGGCGCGGCGTGTATGCCGGGCTGCGCTGGCGCTTTGATTGAGCAGCATCGGCCGGTCCGACCAGCGCTTGATCTTGCTCAACCAGGTTCAGCACACTCGCTGGTTTCAGCTGGCAAGGAGTGACTGTCGTGGATAGAGCCTGGGTACAGAAGGTGATTTCCGTGCTTTCGGTGGCGCGGCGTTCTGATCTCACGTTTTACGACGCTATTGAGGCCAGGGGCGCCAATCTACCCAGCAAGCTCTACAAGCTCAGGGGCTGCACCGACTTTTCGTTCGAGAACCTGGCCAACGCGACGATTCACCTGAGCCCGGCCAGCGAGTTCAATGACCCGTATGACACCGCATTCTGCGCGGACCCCGGCTTCCTGAGCCGCAACTCCTTCGTATTCGGCGCGCCTGACAACAACAACGCAGATGACCGTCTTCAGCAGGGTTCGGGGCCTCCGAACAGCCTGTCCGTCCTCGTCGATGAACTGCGGGATTCCTACAAGATCTGCAGCTTCACCGAGCGCCTTGATTCCATCCTCATGTGGAGCCACTACGCCGACAACCATCGCGGGTTCGCGATGGAGTACGACTTCACGACCTGCCACCGGAATGACTACCCGTCACTGTGTCTCTGGCCTGTTGCCTACACGGACTGCCTTCTGGACATCACCGAGGTCCTTGCCGCTGCGATGAACGACAAGGACGACGTCAATCATGCCTTCACGATGGCAGCGTCACTGTGCAAGGCCAGGGATTGGACGTACGAGCAGGAATGGAGAATCGTGTATCCCGACGACCGAACCCGCCGGTGCATGGCACTTCCCGCGCCGTTGAAGGCAGTTCATCTCGGCGCGAGGATATCGGCCGACAACGCATCGCGCATCCGAGATATCTGTGCTGCGAGTGGTATCCCGGTGCATACGATGGCCTTGTCACGGCAGGAGTACCGAATGGAATCCCACCTCCCGGCCGGGTAGAAGATGCCGTTCGCATGCCACAGCCGGTGCGCGGTGACGTGGCAGGGCGCCGGGATCAGATGGCCGCGTTGACCGCCATCATCGGCAGGTACAGGGCAAAGATGGTCACGGGCGCGGCGATGAACACGGTGCAGATGCCGATCAGGCCGATCAGGAGGTGCCAGCCCGGTTTGCGTGGACCGAAGGCCCACATCGCGCCCAGCACCAGCGGGGCGAGCCACACCAGCGGCGCGCCGCTGGCAAACGCCCGCGTGACCAAGGGCGGCACAACGCCGATCGACTGGAACGCGTCGGAAAACGCCGGGTATACCCAGGCGCGGATCACGGTCACAGCGACCGCCGTCACCGTTGCGCTGGCGGTTCCCAGCAGCGCCCAGACCCTGCCAGCCAGGGCGATCGAGGGACGGAAGCGGGGGATCTCGGGCGGTTCAGGGCGCATGCCAGCGGATCTTAGAAGAGCAGCCGCGTGCCAACAAGCACCGCGCCATCTGCGGCGCGCGCGTGGCATGCGACACTCGCCGCTCCGTTCGACATTGCCGGCAAGGACGCACGTGATCGTTCCCGACTACTGGGCCGAAGCCCGCCTGCAGCTCAAGCAGCAGCGCCGCAGCATCACCGTGACCCGCATGGGCTGGTCCGACGACAGCGAGGCCGCCGCGCAGGCGCATGCCGACGTGCGCGCCCGCGAGGCGCTCGCGGCGATCCTGGCCGGCAACGACCTCCCCCGGCAGGAGCGACGCACCCCTTATGGACTGGAAGGCGTACCGATCCGCGAGCAGATCGTGTCGCGCCACGGCGATGTGGTCGTCACGCGCAACAGCTATGGCGCGCTGTGCCTGAACACCCCGGACGTGCTGTTCGGGGATGTGGACTTTGAATCGCCCCCCGGCGGATTCGCACTGGACCTGAAAGGTGCCCTGCTGCTCTGGGCGGGCGTGGCGATGGTCGTGGGCGCCGCGTGGCAGGGCGTGCCCGGCCTCGGACGGGCCATCCCGGCAGTGGTGGTGGCCACGCTGGTGGTGATCGTCGCCAACGCCGTGGTGGCGGCCATCAAGCGCCGCGCGTTCGCCAACGCGGGCGGCGTGGAGGCCCGGGCGATGGCGCGGGTGGAGGCCTTCGCCCGGCAGCACCCGGACTGGCACCTGCGCGTGTATCGCACGCCAGCCGGGCTGCGCGTGCTGGCGATGCACGCCACGTTCCTGCCGGACGACCCGGCGGTTGCCGGGTTCTTCGGCGCGCTGCGCGGCGACCCGCTGTATGCGCGGATGTGTGCGCTGCAGCGCTGCTTCCGTGCACGCCTGACGCCCAAACCGTGGCGGATCGGCATCGCCCGCCATGTGCGTCCGGCGTCGGCGGCGTGGACGCCGGCACAGGCACAGTTGCCCGACCGGCTGGCCTGGATCGCCGAGTACGAACGCCGTGCGGCGGCATTCGCTGCCTGCCGTTACCTGCGCACGCTCGGCGAAGCCAACCGCACCGATGCCCGGGCCGAGGCGGTGCGCGACCTGCACGACCGCCTCACCCGCGCCGAGGCGACGCTGCCGCTGGCCTGAGCGGATACGTGGGGACGGCACCTGCGGCATGGCGCGCACAGACGTCTCCGCCGACCCGTGTGCTGGTCGGCAGCGTGGCATCCACTGCCTCGGCGAGCAGTCACCCGCAGATGTCCTTCGCCCCGGCGGTTGACGTTGAACGGGCCACGCCGGTGCTGGCGGGTGTCGCGGGACAGCGGGGCAGACACGCGGTGACCGGTTTCTGTACGTGGCCGCTGGAAACGCGGCCGCCTGCGGCAACCACGCGCGCCGTTATCGCCCCAGCGCCTCGGCGATGGCCTGCTCGGCCAGCGGCGCCATGCGCGCATACCCGGCAGGCGTGGGGTGCACGCCATCGGTGGCCAGGACAGGATCGAGCCCACCGTCGGCATTGGCCAGCGCGCGGTAGTAATCCAGATACACAACGCCCTGGTCGCGCGCATAGCGCTGCAGGGCGGCGTTGAGCGCCCGCACCTTCGGTGCCGGATGCACGCCGGGCTGCCACGGATACTCGCTGACCGGCAGCACCGAGGCCAGCACGACACCAATGCCATGCGCCTGCGCCAGCTCGCGCATGGCATGCAGGTTGTCTTCGATCATCGCCTGGGTGGCCGGGCCGGTATTGCCGGCGATGTCGTTGGTGCCGGCCAGGATCACCACGACCGCCGGTTGCAGGGCGATCACGTCCTGGCGGAACCGCAGCAGCATCTGCGCGGTGGTCTGCCCGGAAATGCCGCGGTTGACGTAGCCCTTGCCTGGGAAGAACGTGCCGCTGCCGGTGGGCCCCCAGCCCTCGGTGATGGAATCACCGAAGAACACCACACGCGGCTGCCCCGCCTGCGCCACCGGCAGCGCCGCGTTTTCCGCGCGATAACGCTCCAGTTGCGGCCAGTCGCGCAGTTGCTGCTGGAGGTAGCGGACCTGGTCCGGCGTGAGCGCTTCCGCAGGCGTCACGTACAGCGGATTGACCGCCGGCGGGCCGATCGGCGGCGCATCCGCGGCTGCACAGCCGGACAGCGGCGCCCCGAGCAGGGCGAAGGCGGCGGTCAGGGCCACGGTGTGTGCCGACTGCGGCATGGCGGTTGCTCCGGTTCGATGCGAACGGCAAGTCTACCGCCGGTTGCCCCTGCATCGCGCCCAGACGCAGACGGCCGCACCCCGCGGGATGCGGCCGTCGCGTGCGTCAGCGCGCCGTCAGTGCTTGCCGGCCGGTGCGTTTTTCACATAGGTGTCGAACCAGTTGAGCATTTCCGATACCAGTTGCTCGTTGGATTCCAGTGCGGTGTACCAGTGCGGCTCATGCGGCAGCATCACCAGGCGGGTGGTGCCGCCGTTGCCGCGGATCGCCTGGAACAGCTTGCGCGACTGGAACGGCTCGGTGCCCGGATTGGCATCATCCTCACCGTGGACCAGCAGCAGCGGCAGCTTGATCCTGTCCGCGTAGAAGAACGGCGACGCCTTCAGATACACGTCCTGCGCCTGCCACACCGACCGGCGCTCGTTCTGGAAGCCGAACGGCGTGAACGTCTTGTTGTACGAACCGCTGGTCGCCACGCCGGCCTTGAACAGGTCGGTGTGCGCGATCAGGTTGGCGGTCATCAGGCCGCCGTGGCTGTGCCCGGTGACGCCGATCCGGTTGCGGTCCACCACCCCCATGTCCACGGCCTTGTCCACCGCGGCCCTGGCATCGGCTTCCAGCTGTTCCAGGTAGGTGTCGTAGGCGGTCTTCGGATCGCCAACGATCGGGAACGATGCATTGTCGATGATCGCGTAGCCGGCCAGCAGCATCAGGCGGTACGGTGCCAGACGGGTGAAGGTCTGCTGCGAGCCGGACACCTGGCCGGCCTGCGCGGCGTTGGCGAAATCGGCCGGGTACGCGTACAGGATCGCCGGCACGCGCTGGCCTTCCTTGTAACCCGGCGGCGTGTACAGGGTGAACGACAGGTCCACGCCATCGGCGCGCTTGTAGGTCACCAGGCGCTTCTGGATCTTGCGCACCTCCGGCGTCGGATCGGTCAGCTGGGTCAGCGCGGCCGGGGTGGACGCGAACGCCGCCTCGCCCTTGGCAGCGGCTGCATCGCGCTCGCCCAGGGTGCGGATGAACGCGTTCGGCGCGTCGGTCACCGACTGGTGCCAGGTCAGGACGCGGCCGGTGGTGCCGGCAAAACCGAGGACCTGCTCGTAGGCATCGGCAGCGCTGCGGAACAGGCGCTCGCTCTTCAGCGAGCCCAGGTCCAGGCGGTCCAGGAACGGACGGTCGCCCTGCGGCGAGGCGCCCTGCCCGCGCAGGAACACGTGGTTGCCGTCCTGGCGCACCACGCTGGCCCCGTTGGGCAGACGCGTGAACACCAGGTTGCCCGGGTCGCCGTAAAGCTCATCGCTGGACAGATCCCAGAGCAGCCGCCCTTCCTGCCCGGGACGGTCCACATCGACAATGCGGGTCTGGCGCCAATGGCGATTCTCGTCGTTCTCGTACAGGAACGACACGGCCGGGTCCGCGCTCCAGGCGATGCCTTCGAAGCGCTGCGCGGTACGCGCGATCTCCACCGGCGTCCCGGTGAACGGCGCCTTGAGCATCAGTACGCGGTCACGATGGGGCACGCTGACCTTCCAGTCGCCCTTGTCCAGCGCTTCGGCATACACCAGTGTGGCCGGATCGGTGGAGCGCCAGTCGAAGTCGCGCGGGCCTTCCGGCACGCCGTGCACCGGCACGCGATCGGCCAGCGGCAGGCTGGCCACCGGCGTGCTGCGGCCGCTGCCCAGGTCCAGCACGGCCACGTCATTGGCGAAGCGCTGGTAGGTGACCGCGTGCGAGAACGGCGCCTTCAGCGTCTCGGTGAGCACGTGCACGCCATCCGGCGCAGCCGTGACATCGTTGTACAGCGCCGGCGCGCCAATCGGACGCACGCTGCCGGCCTTGGCATCCACCACTGCCAGCTGCGACTGGCCGTAGTAGGCGAACAGCTTTTCGTCATGCACGCTGGTCAGCGTGTCGCGCGATTCGTAAGTGCTGCTCTCACCCTTG
Organism: Stenotrophomonas sp. NPDC077461; assembly: GCF_049545475.1. Taxonomy (NCBI): domain Bacteria; kingdom Pseudomonadati; phylum Pseudomonadota; class Gammaproteobacteria; order Lysobacterales; family Lysobacteraceae; genus Stenotrophomonas; species Stenotrophomonas sp. NPDC077461. The sequence goes on along the minus strand of NZ_JBMWDO010000010.1, from coordinate 31,147 downwards.
GCGCCGAGCGATTCCTGGATGTCCGGGCCGGCCGCGCCATCCTCATTGGACGGCGCTGCCCCCTGGTTGGCCGGCACCAGCTTGACCAGCAGGTTCTGGCTGCCGCCGAGCCACTGCACGGTGTAGCCAAAGATCGGATTGAGCTGTACACCCGGGATCTGCTTGACCTGTCCGGTCGCGGCATCTCCCACCCACAGCTGCACCGAGGTATCCACCGCGTTCTGGAACACGAAGCGCTGGCCGTCGGCCGACCATTGCGCGTTGCCGGCACAGCCTTGTGGCAGCGCCACCGGCGTGTGCCTGCGGCTGTCGATATCCACCAGCGTGAAATCGGCCACGCAGGCCGGGATGCCATAACCGCCCTGGGTGTCGTGGCGGCTGCGGTTCTTCGGCTCCAGGCGCACACCCGCCAGCTTCAGGTACGGCTGCGCGACACGGCTGATCGACGGGTAGGTCTGCGCGGTGGTCAGCAGCAGACGCTGGCCGGTGGGGTCCACGCTGGGCATCGGCGGCGGCGGCGCCTTGAGCACCTTGAGCAGGTGTTCCGGCGGTTTGGCATAGTCGGCGAAGGCCGGGCCGGCGGCCAGCAGGCCGAACGCGGCCGTGGCGACGGCCGCGGCAAGAGCGGTACGACGGATCAGCATCCTTTACCCCTTGTGGTGTTCGGTGCCCGTGCAGGGGCGATATCCCGAATCTAGCACCGCCGCGCGGGCCGGGAATGGGCCGGAAGGGCTAGTCGCCCGATGCGGCAACGCGGTGCGCGTCCGGCCGGCCGCGCACCGTCACGGTAAGATGCGCGCACATTCCCTGCCGATGCCGCCGTGCGCACTGTTCACGCCCTCCGCTACATCACCCCGCTCCGCGAGGGTGGCTCGCTGCCCGCCGTGGTCGAAACCGACGACGACGGCATGGTGGTGCTCAAGTTCCGGGGTGCCGGCCAGGGGCCGAAAGCGTTGATCGCCGAGCTGATCGCCGGTGAGCTGGCCCGCACGTTGCGCCTGCCGATTCCGGAGATCGTGTTCGTCGAGCTGGATCGCGAGTTTGCCCGCACCGAGCCGGACCCGGAGATCCAGGACCTGATCCGAGCCAGCGAAGGCCTGAACCTGGGCAGCGACTATCTGCCCGGCGCGCTCAACTACGACCCGGCAGCGATGGCGGTGGATGCCGACCTCGCCTCGCGCATCGTGTGGTTCGACGCATTCACCAGCAACGTGGACCGCACCGCGCGCAACCCCAATCTGATGGTATGGCACCGGCAGCTGTACCTGATCGACCACGGCGCGGCGATGTACTTCCACCATGACTGGGCCACCGCCGGGGATGCCTGCGTGAAACCCTTCATGCTGATCCGGGACCACGTGCTGCTGCCGTTTGCCACGCAGATCGACGCGATCGACGCCGCGCTGGCCGCGCTGCTGCCCGACGCGGAAATCGAACGCATCGTCGGCCTGGTGCCGGACAGCTGGCTGGTCGACGAACCCGCGTTCGACAGCCCGGCGGCGTATCGCCAGGCGTATATCGATTACCTCACCCATCGCCTGCGCATGCGCGCCGCCTTCGTCCAGGAGGCCGTCCGTGCCCACACTGCACACGTATGACTACGCCGTCATCCGCGTGGTACCGCGGGTGGAGCGCGAGGAGTTCATCAACGTCGGCGTGATCGTGTCTTGCCCCGGTGCGAAGCACCTGGAAGCGGCGATCGAAATCGATGCGGCGCGGATGCAGGCGTTCGCGCCCGGCCTGGACAGGGACGCGCTGCAACCGTGGCTGGACGCCATCGTGGCGATCTGCCGTGGCGACGCCAACGCCGGTCCCATCGCCCGGCTTCCGGCACGCGCGCGCTTCCATTTCCTGACCGCCAAGCGCAGCTCGGTGGTCCAGATGTCCAGCACCCACGTGGGCCGGACCGCGCACCCGGAGAACGTGGTGGAGCACCTGATGACCCGGATGGTGCGGGTACCGCAGTAACGCAACGCGCAAACGCGCGCACCCCGTAGAGCCGGGTTCTACCCGGCTGCCCTGCGTCAGGCACATGCACACCTGACACCCGCCGGGCAGAGCCCGGCGTCACCAAGGCCACGCGCGCGCACCCGTAGAGCCGGGTTCTACCCGGCTGCTCTGCGTCAGGCACATGCACACCTGACACCCGCCGGGCAGAGCCCGGCGCTACCAAGCGCCACGCACGCGCACCCGTAGAGCCGGGTTCTACCCGGCTGCCCTGCGTCAGGCACATGCACACCTGACACCCGCCGGGCAGAGCCCGGCGCTACGGGAGGGGCCATCGGCACCAGGCAAAGGGGTAATCGTTCATGCCCTTGGCCAATCCGGCGCGCAGCGGGTTGGCGAGTATGTAGGTGGCCGCGGCCAACAGATGGCGATCGTCGCGCTGCAGCTGGTCGTAGTAGCCCGGTTGCCAAACGGTGCCCCGGGTGCTGTTGCTCTGGTTGAGGGCCTTGGCCGACCGCGACTTGAAGGTTCGCATCACGATCGACAGTGGTGTGTCGCGCAGGCGGAACATCCAGTGGATATGGTCGGGCATGACCACCCATGTCAGGGAGTCGGTGCGGCCCTGGGCATCCGAGGTGCGCAGCCAGTAGCAGACCTCCTGCGCATTGGCGGTATCGACGAACAGGCGGGTGCGCTGCGCCGTAACCGTGGTGACGACGTAGTAGCTGCCCTCGCAGGAGATGCGTCCGCGTTGTAGAGAAGGACTCGCCATGTCTGCATCGTGGGCGAGGCTGCGCGAACCTTGAAGCAGGGGGCGCTGCGGTGTCGTGTCAGGGGAATACCCGATCTGATGTGATCTTGTCATCGGGTGCGCAGGCACCTTGTAGAGCCGGGCGCTGCCCGGCTTGCATGATCGTGCGTGAGAGCAGCCGGGTAGAACCCGGCTCTACGGGCTTGCATCAGGTTGCTTGGCTTCGTTGAAGAGCAGCCGGGTAGAACCCGGCTCTACGGGGCGTGGGCCAGCGTGCGTCGTCACGTTTTCGGCAGCGCGTAGGCGATCACGTAATCGCCTGCGGGGGTTTCCATGAAATGGTGGCCGCCGGCCATGATGACCACGTACTGCCGCCCGTTCTGCTCGTAGATCATCGGGTTGGCCTGGCCGCCGGCGGGCAGCGGGGCGTGCCACAGCTCCTTGCCGGTCTTCAGGTCGATGGCGCGCAGCAGGTCGTCGGTGGCAGCAGCGATGAAGACCAGGCCGCTGGCGGTGACGACCGAACCGCCGTTGTTGGGCGTGCCGATCTCGATCGGCAGGCCCGAGCGGATGCCGAACGGACCGTTGCCGCGGGCGCTGCCGAACGGGCGGTCCCACAGCGTTTTGCCGCTGCGCAGATCGACGGCGCGGATGCCACCATACGGCGGCTGCTTGCACAGCAGACGGGTGAACGGCAGTCGCCAGCCGGCGTTGACGTCGACGGCGTACGGCGTCCCCACCTGCGGGTCCCCCGCCCCTTCGGCGCCGCCCTTGTCGGCGCGCACCTCCTCGCGCGGCAGCCAGCCCAGTCTGTCCGCCGTGGCGCGCGGCACCAGCCGGTTGTAGTTGGGCATGTCGTTGTAGTTGGCCACGATCACCCCGCGACGTGGATCCACCGCGACACTGCCCCAGTCCGAGCCACCGTTGTAGCCGGGGTACTCGATGGAATGGCGGTCGGGCGTCGGGGGAGTGTAAAAACCCTGGTAGCTCGCCCTGCGGAACTGGATGCGGCAGACGAGCTGGTCGATCGGGGTCATGCCCCACATGTCGCGCTCGGTCAGGTCGGGCTTGCGCAGCGTGTGGTACAGCGAGAACAGCTGCGTGGGCGAGCGCTGCTCCGGCTCCACCCCGCCACCCGGCACCGGGCGCTCCTCGGCGGGAGTGAGCAGCTGCCCGGTGCGGCGATCCAGCACATACATGTCGCCCTGCTTGGTCGGCAGCAGGATGGCCGGCACCTTGCCGGCCGGGGTGGGATAGTCGACAAGCGTCGCCTGCGAGCCCAGGTCGTAGTCCCACACGTCCTTGCGCACCGCCTGGAAGTGCCACGCCGGCTTGCCCGTGTTGACGTCGATGGCGACCAGCGAGGTCGCGTAGCGGTTCTGGGCCTCGGTGCGCGACCCGCTCCAGTAATCACCCGCCGCATTGCCCATCGGCAGGTAGACCAGCCCCAGCGCGTCGTCACCGGTGGCGGTGGTCCACATGTTCGGCGTGCCGCGGGTATAGGTATGGCCGCGCGGCGGTGCACCGCTGCGCTGCGGCTGGTCCATGTCCCAGGCCCAGCGCAGCGCGCCGGTGACTGCGTCGTACGCCTGGATCACGCCGGACGGCGCATCGCGACGCTGGCCGTCCAGCACCTGGTGGCCGGTCACCACCACGCCCTGCACGATGGCCGGCGGCGAGGTGATCGAGACATAGCCCGGCGGGGTCTCGCCCATGCCAAGGGTGATGTCGACCTGGCCGTTGTTGCCGAAACCGGCGCACGGTTTTCCCGTGGCGGCATCGACCGCGATCAGCCGGCCATCCAGCGTGCCCTCGATGATGCGCGCCGCGCAGGCGCCGCGCGGCACCTGGGTAAGCAGCGGTACGCCCACCTGCGGCACGGCCAGGTCGGCGGCAACGTCGGCCAGTGCAGCGTCCTGCGCGGTGGCCGGCACCTCGTAGTAGGCGACGCCCCGGCAGGCGGCGGTGTACGGAATCGAGGCATTCCTGACCTTGGGATCGAAGCGCCAGCGCTCGCGCCCGTCGGCGGCATCGAGGGCGATCAGCTGGTTGCGGGCGGTGCACAGGTATAGGCGGTCGCCGATCTTCAGCGGGGTGGTCTCCGCGCCCCAGCGTTTGTCCGGCAGATCGCCGGTGCGGAATACCCAGGCCTGCTGCAGGGTTCCCACGTTGTCCGGGGTGATCTGCTGCAACGGCGAGAACCGGGTGGCTGCGTTGCTGCGGCCGTACGCGGTCCAGTCACCATCGGCAGGCCGGTCGGCCGGTTGCAGCGCCGCCTCGGTTGTCGGCGCCAGCCCGGCGGCGACCATTGGCTCGGGGAAGGCACCCACGGCTGCGGTGACGCCATGCGGAACGAACGCCAGGCTGAAGGCCGCCACGAACACCAGCGCCAGGACACCGGCCAGACTGCGCGACACAGCGCGGGATACCGGCCGTCGCAGGCGCGGCAGCAACAGGCAGAGCATGAAGGCCAACGCCACCATCAGTCCGAGGCGCGGCACCCACCGCCAATAGTCGCTGCCCGACTCCCACCAGGTCCACAGCACGGTGCCCACCAATACCAGTGCGAAGCACGCCGCACCGCTGACCCGTCCGCGCCACAACTGCACGCCGGCCACCAGCAGGCCGACCCCGGCCAGCACGTAGTACCAGGAACCGCCGAGGCGGGCCAACCAGCCGCCGCCCAGCACCAGCACCGCGCCAAGCACCAGCAGGATCATCGCCAGGACACCCAGCAGCCAATGGCGGGTGTAGCGGGCCTGCGTCGTGGCGGACATCGCGCGCTCCTCCCTTCCCCTGCACCGCCGGCCAGCGTCTGCACCGGTCCTGTGGGTCCTTATCCCACCGGGGTCGTGAACGCGGCGCGTTCTTTCCAGCCGTGCCTGGACCCCCAACGGAAAACGCCGGCAGGCGCCGGCGTTTTCCGTGGTACCGCAACGCAACCGCGTTACGCGTCCGGCGGTGCCACCACCGGCGCGGCAGCGGTCGCGGCCGCCTCGTCGGCGCCCTCTTCGTCGGCGCCGTCATCCAGCGAGGCATCCATGCGCTCGACCGCCTGCAGCTTCTCGTCCTTGGACAGGCGGATCAGGGTGACGCCCTGGGTGTTACGGCCCACGCGCGAGATTTCCGAGCTGCGGGTGCGCACCAGGGTGCCGCCATCGGAGATCAGCAGCACCTCGTCGCGCGGCCCCATCAGCACCGCGCTGACCAGCTTGCCGTTGCGCTCGGTGGTCTGGATGCCGATCACGCCCTGGGTGCCACGCCCCTTGCGCGGGTAATCCGGCAGCGGGGTGCGCTTGCCGTAGCCGTTCTCGGTAGCGGTGAGGATGTACAACGCGTTGTCGTCATCCACCCCGTTCTCGATCACGGCATCGCCATTCTCGCCCACGGTCTCGTCGATGACGGTGTCATCATCGTTGTCGTCCTCGCTGCCGCCGGCACTCTCGGCCACGATCAGGCTGACCACTTCCTCGCCCTTGGCCATCTTGATGCCGCGCACGCCGGTGGCGGTACGGCCCATCGAGCGGACCTTGTCCTCAGCGAAGCGCACGGTCTTGCCGTTGGAGGCGAACAGCAGGATGTCACGCTCGCCATCGGTCAGGCCGACCCCCACCAGCGCATCGCCGTCATCGAGATTGATGGCGATCTTGCCGCGTGCGAGACGGAACGCAAACTCGCTGAGCGGCGTCTTCTTGACCGTGCCGTTGCGGGTGGCGAAGAACACGAACTGACCATCGGCGTATTCACGCACTGGCAGCACGGCCTGCACCTTCTCGCCGGATTCCAGCGGAATCCAGTTGATGATCGGGCGGCCACGGGCATTGGAACCGGCTTCGGGCAGCTGATGCACCGGCAGCCAGAACACCTTGCCCGAGCTGGTGAAGGTGAGCAGCGTGTCGTGTGTGTTGACCAGCCACAACTGCTCGATGAAATCCTCTTCCTTGGTCGACGCCGCGCTGCGGCCACGGCCACCGCGGCGCTGGGCGCGGTAGGCGCTGACCGGCTGGCGCTTGACGTAGCCGGCATGCGACAGGGTGACCACCACGTCTTCCGGCGCGATCAGGTCGAGGATGTCCAGGTCTTCTTCGCTGTGGCGGATCTCGGTGCGGCGCTCGTCGCCGAACTCGGTGCGCACGTTGATCAGCTCTTCGCGGATCACCTGCAGCAGGCGGTCCGGATCTTCCAGGATGTGGATCAGCCCGGCGATCGTTTCCAGCAGTTGCTTGTATTCCTCGGTCAGGCGGTCCTGCTCCAGCCCGGTCAGGCGGTGCAGGCGCATTTCCAGGATCTGGGTGGCCTGGATCTCGGTCAGCTGGTAGCCACCCTCGATCAGGCCCACGCCCTTGGGCAGGTCGTCCGGACGCGAGGTCTCGGCACCGGCGGCACCAAGCATCGACCCCACCAGGCCCGGCTCCCAGAGGCGGGCGAGCATGCGTTCGCGCGCTTCGTTGGGATTGGGCGAGGTCTTGATCAGTTCGATCATCTCGTCGATGTTGGCCAGCGCGACGGTCAGGCCTTCCAGCACGTGCGCACGGGCGCGCGCCTTGCGCAGCTCGAACACGGTGCGGCGGGTGACCACTTCGCGACGATGGCGCACGAAGGCCTCGAGCAGCTGCTTGAGGTTCATCAGCTGCGGGCGGCCATCGACCAGCGCCACCATGTTGATGCCGAACACCGACTCCATCTGGGTCTGCTGGTAGAGGTTGTTCAGGACAACTTCCGCCGACTCGCCGCGCTTGATTTCGATGTAGATGCGCATGCCGTCCTTGTCGGACTCATCGCGCAGCTCGCTGATGCCTTCGAGCTTCTTTTCCTTGACCAGCTCGGCGATCTTCTCGATCAACCGGGCCTTGTTCACCTGGTACGGAATCTCGGTGACGATGATCGATTCGCGGCCGTTGTCGGCCACTTCGATATCGGCCTTGGCGCGGATGCGCACACGGCCACGACCGGTCCGGTAACCGGCGACGATGCCGGCGGTGCCGTTGATGATGCCCGCGGTCGGGAAGTCAGGGCCCGGGATGTACTCCATCAGGCCGTCGACGTCGATCGCCGGATTGTCGATCAGCGCGATGCACGCATTGATCGACTCGGTCAGGTTGTGCGGCGGGATGTTGGTCGCCATGCCCACCGCGATACCGGCCGAACCATTGACCAGCAGGTTCGGGAACCGGGTCGGCATGACCGTCGGCTCCAGTTCCTTTTCGTCGTAGTTGGGCTGGAAATCGACGGTTTCCTTGTCGATGTCCGCCATCAGCTCATGGGTGAGCTTGGACATGCGCGCTTCGGTGTAACGCATCGCCGCGGCGGAGTCGCCGTCGACCGAACCGAAGTTGCCCTGGCCATCGACCAGCATGTAGCGCAGCGAGAACGGCTGCGCCAGACGCACCAGCGTGTCGTACACCGACTGGTCGCCATGCGGGTGGTACTTACCGATGACGTCACCGACGATACGCGCCGACTTGAAGTAAGGCTTGTTGCTGTGCGCGTTCAGCTCACTCATCGCGAACAGCACGCGGCGATGCACCGGCTTGAGGCCATCGCGCGCATCCGGGAGGGCGCGGCCCACGATCACGCTCATCGCGTAATCGAGGTAGCTCTTGCGCATCTCGTCTTCCAGGTTGACCTGGATGATTTCCTTGGCGGTTTCTGCCATTCGGGTTCCGTTGTCTGGTAGCGGTCCAGTCCGTCGCAGCCAGCCCTTTCGGGGCGGCCGCGCCGGAATCTCGATTAACCGTTGAAGTCTACCACAACGGGCCGTTTCCCGCCTCGTTTTACCGGGGTTTTACCGGCAAGAATCAGGAACTTACGGGGCCGTTGCGGGGGCTTCCCCGAAGGCGGCCCGCATATTGGCCGTGGTCGGGTTCAGGATCACCCCGCGCTCGGTCACGATGGCATCGATCAGGGCGCCCGGGGTGACATCGAACACCGGGTTCCAGGCGGCGATGCCCTCGGCCACCGTACGGACCCCGCCCAAGCCGTACAGCTCGCCGGGATCACGCTGCTCGATCTCGATCTGGTCGCCGTCGGCGGTGTCCATGTCCACCGTCGAGGACGGCGCCACCACCATGACCTTCACCCCGTGGTGGCGTGCGGCGATGGCGAGCTGATACGTCCCGATCTTGTTGGCGGTATCACCGTTGGCGCAGATGCGATCCGCACCGACGATCACCCACTGCACCGCGCCGGTCTTCATCAGGTGCGAGGCGGCCGAGTCGGCGATCAGGGTCGCGTCGATGCCATCCTGCTGCAGCTCCCACACGGTCAGGCGGGCGCCCTGCAGCCACGGGCGGGTCTCGCCGGCGAACACGCGGGCGATGCGGTGCTGGGCCATGCCGGCGCGGATCACGCCGAGCGCGGTGCCGAAGCCGGCGGTGGCCAGCGAGCCGGTATTGCAGTGGGTCAGCACGCCGCCGCCGGCCTCGATCAGCCCGGCACCCAGCGCGCCCATGTGGCGGTTGGCGGCCAGGTCTTCATCGGCGATGGCCTGGGCCTCGGCCGCCAGCACGTCGCGCCAGTCGCTGCCGGCCGGCGCCAGGGCGCGGCGCATGCGCGCCAGGGCCCACGCCAGGTTCACTGCGGTCGGCCGTGCGGCATTGAGCCGCTGGAGCGCCGGCTCCAGCTTCAGCAGCGCCTGCGCGCCATCGTCGGCCTGCACGTCGTTGGCGGCCAGCACCGCGCCCCACGCCGCAGCAATGCCGATGGCGGGTGCGCCGCGCACGGTCAGTGCGTGGATCGCCGCGGCGACGGCATCGCTGTCATGGCACGCCACGTGCTCGACCACGAACGGCAGCTTGCGCTGGTCCAGCAGTTGCAGGGCGTCGCCGGTCCACAGGATCGGGCGGATGTGGTCGTAGCGGGCGTAGTCGATGTCGGTGGATGCGTTCATCGCGCCATTGTAGCGGCGCGCCGGCGTCGGGTCAGGCCCGGACGCGCGGCCGTTTCAATTGACCGAGAACTCGGCGCGGCAGCCGTCGTCCACCCACACCCCGCGTGCGTCCCAGCCCCAGCTCCGCCCCTGCTCGCACGGGCTGCCGGACAGCTGCCTGGACAGCGTGGCGCCGTGGTTGATGCTGGCACCGCAGAAGCGACGCTGGCGCGACTTGGATTCGCAGGTCAGCAGTCGCGGCACCATCAGGAAGCCGGACCCGTCGGCGGCCCCCACTTCGAAATCACCCTGGCATCCACGCGTCACCCAGATCTCGTTGCGGCGTACGCCCCAACTGTGGTTCTCGCGGCATGGCAGCGCCGACAACTGGCGCAGCAGGCGCACCGGTGCACCCTGCAGCACCACCGGGCACTTCTGCGGGCGACCATTGGATTCGCAGCGCACCACGCGCCGCGTCAACCGCTCGCCTGCGCGCTTGGCCGTCACCGGCGTGCGGGCGCGGAACTCGGCGCGGCAGCCCAGCGTCACCCAGACCCCCGAGCGATCAGTGCCCCACTCGGAGCCGCGCACACAGGTGTTCTCCGACAGCTGGCGGACCATATCCACGCCACCGTCCACGGGCATGTCGCAATGCACCCATTCCATGTCGCGCGATTCGCAGCGCACCACCTGCCCGGCATAGCCGGACGACTGCGCCACGGCCGGCGATGCCAGCCCTGCCCACAGCAACAACGAACATAGCGGCATGCCTGCGCTGGCCAACACCTTCATCGACACGGTCCCCGCCGCAACTGAACGATCACGCGTTACACCTTCTGACATCGGGTGTGATCAGAGCATCATCATCCACGGTGCGCAAGACGCAATTGGCCGGGAACGGTTCAGGCCCGGGCGAAATCGATGGCCAGGACATCGGCAATCGCCGGTGTACGGTTCATCGCCATCAGCAACCGGTCCACCCCCACCGCCACGCCCGCACAGTCGGGAAGCTGCGGCAATGCGGCCAGCAGCGCCTCGTCCAGGGGCGGCAGCACCGCGCCGCGCATGCGCCGCACCGCAAGATCGCGCTCGAAGCGCGCCCGCTGCTCGGCGGCATCGTTCAGCTCGTGATAGCCGTTGGCCAGCTCCACCGGCCCCAGATACAGCTCGAAGCGCTCGGCCAGTGCCGGCGTCCCGGGCCGTACGCGCGCCAGCGCGGCCTGGCTGGCCGGCCAATCGTGCACGACCGTCATCGTATCGTCACCGAACGCAGGCTGGATGCAGTGGGTCATCAGCAGGTCCAGCCAGTCGTCGCGGGTCAGCCCCTGCGGATCGATGTGGATCTCCGACAGCGGCGCGCGCAGTGCGTCGATGTCCGCTTCGAACGGGTCCACCCCGAGCTGGCGCTGGTACAGACTGCGGTAGTCGATGACCTCCAGGCGCGCCTCGCGCTGCACCAGCGACAGTGCCGCGCGTACCAGCGCCGCCGTTTCCCCGATCAGACGGTGATGGTCCCAGCCCACGCGGTACCACTCGAGCATGGTGAACTCGGGATTGTGGCGGCCGCCAGCTTCGCCGTTGCGGAACACCCTGCCCAGCTCGTAGCAGTCGCCCACACCGGCGGCAAGCAGGCGTTTGAGCGGATACTCCGGGGACGTGCGCAGCCAGCGCTGCGCCTCACCCGCATCGACGTGGCCACTGAAACGGGTGTGGAAGCTGTCAATGTTGGGTTCGGTATTGCCGGCCACCGACAGGATCGGCGTTTCCACTTCGAGCACACCACGTGTGGCGAAGAAGTCACGGATGCACGCATTGAGCGCGGCGCGCTGGCGCAGGGCCGCGATCATGCGCGCGCGTCGCGCAGGCGTTCGGCCAGCGGCAGGGTCAGCAGGTCGCGGGTGTCATCCACGTAGCCGGTGGCCAGGTACAGGCGGCGCGCCAGTTCGTTGTGATGGTTCACTTCCAGGCGCATCCGCGCGACGCCGCGCGCGTTGGCACGCTGCTCAAGGATCGCCAGCGCCTGCTTGCCACGCCCACGGCCGCGCGCGGCGTGCTGCAGGTAGAGCTCATCGAGCAGCGCGAAGTGTCCGCCCTGCTCCAGGCTGAAGCCCATCGCCAGGGCCGCATAGCCCACCACCTCGCCGGTCTCGGACAGCCACAGCAGCACCTCGCCGTTGCGCGGCTCTTCGAGCAGGGCCAACAGCGCGGGACGCACGCGCGCCGGGTCGAAATCGAGCTTGTCTTCGGCGTAGAAGTCGCGCATCAGGCCAATCAGCAGATCGGCGTCGGCCACGGTGGCCAGGCGGAAATCGAGGGGTACGGTATGCATGCGACGTCTCGTAGAAATCAGTGTGCGGCCAGGTAGGCCAGCAGGCGGTCTTCGTCCCAGACCTCCACGCCCAGCTCCTGCGCCTTGGTCAGTTTGGACCCCGCCTCGGTGCCGGCGACGACGAACGCGGTCTTCCTGGACACGCTGCCGGAGACTTTCGCGCCCAGCGCTTCCAGCCGCGCCTTGGCATCGTCGCGGGTCATCTGCGCCAATGTGCCCGTCAGCACCACGGTCTGCCCGTCCAGCGGCCCGGCAATCTGCTCCGCCTGGTCCGGGGCCAGGTCCAGGAGTTCCTGCCGGCAGGCCTCGGCCTTGAGCAGCATGTGGCCATGACCGTCGCGGTCGAGCCAGTCGGCCAGGCCCAGCGCGACATCATTGGGCAGCCCGGCGGCGACGAAACGCACCGGCTCGGCATCCAGCAGCGTGGCAGCGTCAGGCAACGCGGCTACCAGCTTCTCGGCGCGCAGACGGGTAATGCCCGGGATTTCGGCCTCCACCAGCACCTGGGCGAAGTCCAGGCCGTCGCGCAGCTTGGCCGACGGCCTGTGCGTGTCGGTGATGCGCACCTTGCCGATCGTGATCAGAGCATCGATGGCCTTCTGGTTGCCGTCCTGCTCGAAGAAGTGCCCGAGCGATCGCGCCACTTCGCCGCCAATGTCCGGCACACGCTTGAACAGCGGCCACGGCAGCCGGCGGATCAGCGCCAGGTCGCCGAACCAGGCAGCCAGCGCCTTGGCGGTGCTCTCACCCACATGCTCGATGCCCAGCGCGAACAGCAGCCGCTCCAGCGTGGTGTCGCGGCTGGCGTCGATGGCCGCGATCAGGTTGTCCGCCCAGCGGGTGGCAATTTTCTTCGTGTTCCAGACGAACGCTGCCGGCATCGCCAGCGCCTGGGCGCGCCAGGTCTCGTCGCGGCCATCCAGCTGCAGGATCGCGCGCAGGTAGTCGCCACTGGCCTCCGGCGGGAGGTGGGCACCGATCTGGCTGGCCAGTGCCTCGGGCGACCCGGCATCGAGCACCAGCTTCAACTGCAGCAGCTGATCGCGCTGCAGCCGGTACAGATCGGCCACGCCGCGCACGATGCCCGCATCGACCAGGGTGTCGATGTACTTGCCGCCCAAGCCATCAATGTCCATTGCGCGGCGCGAGGCGAAGTGCGCGATGGCCTCCTTGCGCTGCGCCGGGCAGCTCAGCTCACCCGAGCAGCGCCAGGCGGCAGCGCCTTCTTCGCGTACGATCTCCGCGCCGCATACCGGGCAGTGCGTCGGCATCTGCCACGGTGCGGTGCCGGCTGGCCGGCGCTCGGCGATCACGCTCACCACCTCCGGAATCACATCGCCGGCACGGCGTACGATCACGGTGTCGCCCACGCGAACGTCCAGCCGCGCGATCTGATCGGCGTTGTGCAGGGTGGCATTGGACACGATCACCCCGGCCACCGCCACCGGGTCCAGGCGCGCCACGGGCGTGGCCGCACCGGTGCGCCCGATCTGGATCTCGATGGCCTCCACGGTCGTGGTCTGTTCCTGCGCCGGGAACTTGTGCGCGATCGCCCAGCGCGGTGCGCGGGAGACGAAGCCCATCTGTTCCTGCCCGGCGCGGTCATCGAGCTTGTAGACCACGCCGTCGATGTCGAAGGCAAGCCCGTCGCGGCGCTCGCCGATGTCACGGTAGTACGCCAGCAGGCCCTCGCTCCCTTCCACCACCTGGCACAGGTCGCTGACCGGGAAGCCCCACGCGCGCAGCTGCGCCAGCGTGGCCGAGTGCGTGGCCGGCAGCTCGCCGCCCCGCACCTCACCGGTGCCGTAGGCGAAGAAACTCAGCTTGCGCCGCGCGCTCACCTTCGGATCGAGCTGACGCAGCGAACCGGCTGCGGCATTGCGCGGGTTGGCCAGCACCTTGCCGTCGTGCAGACGGGCGTCGGCGTTGTAGGCCTCGAAATCGGCCCGCGCCATGTAGACCTCGCCGCGCACCTCCAGCACGTCGGGCCAGCCCTCGCCCTGCAGGCGATGCGGAATCACACGGATCTGGCGCAGATTGGCAGTGACATCCTCGCCGGTGGCACCATCCCCACGGGTAGCGCCCTGGACGAACTGGCCGTCCTCGTAGCGCAGGCTGATCGCCAGGCCGTCCAGTTTCGGTTCGGCCGAAAAGTACAGCGCGTCGCGGCGCAGCCGCTCACCGATGCGGCGCACGAAATCCTGCACTTCTTCATCGCTGAACGCATTGCCGAGCGACAGCATCGGCACCACATGCCGGACTTCGGCAAAGCGTGAAGAGGCCTTGCCGCCCACGCGCCGGGTCGGCGAATCGGCACGGGCCAGCTCGGGATGTGCCTGCTCCAGCGCCTCCAGCTCACGCACCAGCGCGTCGTAGTCCGCGTCGGGAATCAGCAGCTCGTCGCGCTCGTGGTACGCCTTGCCGGCATCCTCGATCTGGCGGCGCAGGACGTCGGCACGTTCGGCGGGGCTGGGGCTCATGCGGTCGGCAATCCTGAAGGGGCTGCCGATTTTATCGCGGATGGTGAACGCTTGCCGCCTCACGCCAGCAGCGCTAGCGTGCCGGCTTGCCCTCTGCACACGGTGCCCCGTGACACATCCCAGCGCGCCCTCCCGCCGTTCCTTCCTGCACCTGGCCGGCACCGGCCTGGCACTGTCGACGCTGGGGCTGACGCCCGCGCAGGCCGCCCTGCCCCGCTCCGGGCCGGCAGCCCCTGCCGGCGGCCCGGTCCTGCTCAACTTCAACGAGTGCCCCTATGGTCCTGCCCCGGCTGCGCTGGCCGCAGCCCGTGACGTCGCAGGCCGGAGCGGGCGGTATCTGTTCGCGATGGCCGGCGAACTGCGCGACCTGTTCGCCGCACAGGAAGGTCTGGGCAAGGAACAGGTGCGGCTGTTCCCGGGCTCCAGCGAGCCGCTGAACCGGGCGGCCGTGCTGTGGACGGGGGCCGGTGCCGGGCTGGTGGTCGCCGATCCGACCTTCGAGGCGCTCGGCGATCTGGCTGCCGCACGCGGCGCGCCGGTGGTGCGGGTGCCGCTGCGCGCGGACGGCGCGCACGACGTGCGGGCGATGGTCGCGGCCGCCGCGCGCATCGACGCCGGGTTGCTGTATCTGTGCAATCCCAACAACCCGACCGGCTCGATCACACCGGCGGCCGACATCGCCTGGTTGCTGGCGCACAAACCGGCGCGTACCCGCGTACTGGTCGATGAGGCCTATCTGCAGTACAGCGAGCAGCGCTCGGTGATCGGCCAGGTGATGCAGCGCGACGACCTGATCGTGCTGCGCACGTTCTCCAAGCTGTATGGCATGGCCGGGTTGCGCCTGGGCGTGGCAGCCGCGCATCCGGACCGCCTGCGCGAGCTGGCCAGCCTCGGTGACAACCCGTTGCCGGTGACCGCGCTGGCGGCCGGCCTGGCCAGCCTGCGCGACCCGGACCTGATCGTGCGACGCCGGGCGGAGAACGCCCAGGTGCGCCAGGCCACGATCGCGTGGCTGGGCAAACGCGGCTTTTCCTGCGTGCCGTCCGAAGCGAACTGCTTCGTGGTGGATGTGCAGCGCGAGGGTGCCGCGTTCGCTGCGGCGATGGCCGAACGCGGCGTTGTGATCGGACGCAGCTGGGCGATCTGGCCGCAGCGGGTGCGGGTCACCGTGGGCACGGCAGCGGAGATGGAGAGGTTCCAGAGCGCCTTCGCCGCCGCAATCGACCCGCCCCGGTAGCGCCGGGCTCCGCCCGGCTGCTCCACCGCGCTACGCCCGCGGTTACCAGCGCGGCGGCTTGGTCAGCGGCGGGGCCTGGTGCTGGCGGTCGTAGGCGCGCAGTTCGTCACGGATGTGGGCAACGCGCTGGCGGCCGAGCGTGGCGCGGCTGTCGTCGAGCACCACGCCGTCCAGCAGCTCGCCCATGCGCTGCACCGTGGGCAGCATCTTTTCCCATGCATCCAGCGCAGTCAGCGGCGCCGGCAGGGTCAGGAAGAAGGCGATGGCAGGGGTTTCCATCTCGCGGATATTGGCCATGTCGAAGCTGCCCGGCTTCATGATGCTGGCCATCGAGAAGATCGGGCCGCGCTCGGGGTGGCCTTCGACCAGGCGGTGGAACACGTTCATGTGGCCGAAGACCAGACCGGTCTTCTCCGCTGCAACCACGATGTCCTCGCCACGCAGCTGCTCACCGGCACGCGCGGCCACGAACAGCGACACGATCTTGTCGAAGTCCTGGGTGGCACGCTTGCCCACGTCGCTGGCGGCCGGGGCATCGACCTCGGGCAGGCCCAGTTCCGGCTGGGTCACGCCGTCATCGGCGGGCACACCGGCGTCAGCGCCTGCAGGGTCACCTTCGCCCAGCACCGGCTCACGCCGCGCGCCGGCGGCCGTGTCGGTGCCTTCGATGCGGCGGCCCTGGACTTTCTTCTTCGGACGGCCAAACAGGAAGATCGCGGCGATCAACAGCAGGCCGGCGGCCAGGATGCCGATGCGGAGCATTGCCATGTCGGACATTCGAGGGGGTCTCCGGCTAAATCATTCAGGTACGCAAGGATGGCACGTCAGGCCGCGCCCGCCAATCGGGCCGCTTCCTCCAGGTCCACGCTGACCAGTCGGCTGACGCCCGGCTCGCGCATGGTGACACCGGACAACTGGTGCGCCGCCTCCATCGTGGCCTTGTTGTGGCTGACGAACAGGAACTGCACTTTTTCGCTCATCTCCTTGACCATGTTGGCCAGGCGACCGACGTTGGCTTCATCCAGCGGCGCGTCGACCTCGTCCAGCAGGCAGAACGGCGCCGGGTTGAGCTGGAAGATCGCAAATACCAGCGCCACCGCCGTCATCGCCTTCTCGCCGCCGGACAGCAGCGAGATGCTGGACACGCGCTTGCCCGGCGGGCGGGCCATGATCGTCACGCCCGTGTCGAGAAGGTCTTCACCGGTCAGTTCGAGGTAGGCATGCCCGCCACCGAACAGGCGCGGGTACAGCTGCTGCACACCGGCATTGACCCGGTCGAAGGTGTCCTTGAAGCGGCCGCGGGTTTCGCGGTCGATCTTGCGGATCGCCTCTTCCAGGGTTTCCAGTGCGGTGGTCAGATCGGTGTTCTGTGCGTCCAGGTACTCCGAGCGCTGCGATGCCTCGCCGTACTCCTGGATCGCGGCAAGATTGACCGGCTCCAAACGGCGCATGCGGCCATCGATCTGGTGCACGGCCTGCTCCCAGTCGCTGGTGCGCGCCTCCTCGGGCAGGCTGTTGATCACGTCCTGCAGCACGAAGCCGGCCTTCTCGACCGAAGCCGACAACTGCTCGGCGCTCAGCACCAGCGCCTGCTGGTCGAGCTTGCGCTGGGAGATGCGTTCGCGCTGCGCCAGCGCCTGCTCATCGCGCTGATGACGGGTCTGCTCGAAATTGCGCAGCTCCGCATCGATGCCTTCCAGCATCGTACGCGCCTCGCCCAGCACGCGATCGGCACGCACGCGCTCGCCCAGCGCATTCTGGTGCTCGGCCTCCAGCGCCTGCACCGGGGAGTCACCCTCGTCGAGCTGCGAATGCAGTTCACCCAGGCGTGTGTCCAGCTGGCCTCGCTGGCTGCTCATGCGCTCCAGCGCCTGGCTCAGCGAGGTGATCTGGGCGCGCTGGGATTCCAGCGTCAGCGCCAGCGAATGCGCGCTCTCACGGACGTTGCGCGCGGCTTCGCGGGCAAGGTCGCGGGCGTCGGTGAGCTGGCGGCGCTCGCCCTCCAGCGCCGCGCGTACCGATTCCAGATCGCCCATGCTGGTGACCGCGTCGTCGAGCCGGGCACGCGCTTCGCGCACCTGTTCGCGGCTGGCATCCAGGGTCTCAAGCAACTGCGACAGTTCGCCTTCGATGCGGTCGATACGGGTACGTGCCGCCTCCACCTTGCCCTGCTGGCTCTGCAGCTGGCCGCCCAGCTCGGACACGCTGCGATGCGCCTGATACAACTGGCGCTGCGCCTCTTCGCGGTGCTGCTCGCCGGCCAGCAGCTGGTCGCGGAACCCCGCCAGGCGCTGCTCCAGCTCGGCTTCGCGCGCCTGCAGGGTGTCGATCTGCTCGCGCAGGGTCACAATCTCGCGTTCGCGCAGCAGCGCGCCCTGCTTGGCGGCGCCGGAGCGCGAGACCCGCACCCAGCCGTCGCCGAGGCGCTCGCCACTGCGGGTGATCACCGAATCGCCCTCGCCCAGCGTGGCCTGCAGGGCACGTGCCGCCGACAGATCCTCGGCCGCGTGCAGGCGGGCGAGCAGGCGACGGATCGCGGTGGGCCCCTGGACCTTGGCAGCCAGCGAGGTCGGCGCGACCTGCAACGCCTCCTGCGAGGCCGACACCAGGGCAAGACGGCCATCGCCGAGTTCGCCCAGCGCGTCGACGAGCGCTTCGGGGTTCTCGACCAGGACGCCCTCGATCAGCTGGCCAAGCGCGCTCTCCACCGCGTTTTCCCAACCGCTCTCCACGGTGAGGCGTTCGCCCACGCGGGCCGCCGAATCCAGCCGCTGCGCGGTAAGCCACGCGACGGCCGCACCCTGCTCCTGGCCAAGCGCGGCCTGCTGCAGGGTTTCCAGCGATGACAGGCGACCGCGCGCGGCCTGCGCCTGCTTCCGGATCTCGGCCAGTTCGGTCTGCCCGCTGCGCTGGCGGTCCTGCAGGCCGTCAACGACCTGCTTGCGCGCTTCAACCTGCTCAGTGAGGCCGTCGAGCGCCGCCTTCTGGGTCTCGTGCCGGAGCTGCAGGTCCTCGAAGGCCGCGGTCAGCGCGTCCAGGTCGAGGCTGCCGCGTTCGCTGGTCAGGGCTTCGCGGCGGCGGTCGGCCTCAAGGACCTGACGGTCGAGGTAGTCCACCCGCGTGCGTTCCACTTCGCCGGCGCGCGACGCTTCGGAGGTGTTGCGGGTATGCGCTTCCCAGCGCTGCTGCCAGTCGGCCAGACGGGCCTCGGCCTCGCGCAGGGCTTCCTGCTTGATCTCGTTCTCTTCGCGCAGGTGCTCCAGGCGCGGCTCGGCCTCGTCCACGGCCTCGCGCAGCACGAGCAGCTTGGCTTCGTCGCCGCTGATGTGCTGGCCCAGTTCGGCCAGCGCCTGCTGCGCTTCATCGCGCGCCTTGTTCAGCCGCTGCGACAGTTCGCGCTGGTGCTGGATCTGCTGCTCGAGGCGGGCCAGTGTGCTGCCCACCTGGTAGACCTCGGCCTGCGCGGTGCTGAGGGCGTCAGCCGCCTCTTCCCGGCGCACGCGGCTGGTTTCGATGCGGGCCTCCGCATCGCGCTGCTCGGCAATGAACTGCTGCAGCCGCGTTTCTTCTTTGGACAGTGCATCGCGCAGGCTGCCGAGGCGACTCTCCAGGCCACGGTACTCCAGCGCCTTCCACTCGGCATCCTTGACCTTGCGCTCTTCCTGCAGCGCCTGGTACTGCTCGGCCTGGCGGGCCTGGCGTTTGAGGTGCTCGAGCTGCTTGCCGATTTCCTCGCGCAGATCGTTGAGGCGGTCAAGATTCTCGCGGGTGTGGCGGATGCGGGTTTCGGTTTCCTTGCGGCGCTCCTTGTACTTGGAGATGCCGGCGGCTTCTTCCAGGTACACGCGCAGATCTTCGGGCCGGGCTTCGATGATCTGGCTGATCATGCCCTGCTCGATGATCGAGTAGCTGCGCGGGCCCAGGCCGGTGCCGAGGAACAGGTCGGTGATGTCGCGACGGCGGCACTTGGTGCCGTTGAGGTAGTAGTTGCTGCTGCCATCGCGGCTGACGGTGCGCTTGACCGAGATCTCGTTGAACGACGCGTACTCACCGGAGATGGTGTGGTCGGTGTTGTCGAAGATCAGCTCGACGGTGGCCTGCGAGACGGGCTTGCGCGCCGAGGACCCGGAGAAGATCACGTCCGTCAGCGAATCGCCACGCAGGCGGCTGGCCGAGCTTTCGCCCATGACCCAGCGCACGGCGTCGATGATGTTGGATTTGCCACAGCCATTGGGGCCCACCACGCCGGTCATATTGGTCGGCAGGTGCAGCGTGGTCGGATCGACGAAGGACTTGAAGCCGGAGAGCTTGATCGTGGACAGACGCATGGCGTGGTTGGTTTCCGGGCAAGGGGCGGATGCGACCCGTGCCGTGGTGGATGTTGGAGCAGAATCCACCCTCAAGCCATTGATGTTGCAGGGATTCAATGGTCCCGAGGGCGACGCGATAGCCTGAGTATAACGGGGCGGCTGTTCCACGGGCGGGAGGGCCCCTTCTCCCCCGTGACGTGCAGACCCCAAAAACAAAAACGGGCGCCCTTGCGGGCACCCGTTTCAGCGACTCCAGCCTTGCGGCAGGGATCAGGCTTCGGCTTCCACCACCACCTTGACGGTGGTTTCGACGTCGGCGTGCAGGTGAATGGTCACCTCGTACTCGCCCACGTTGCGGAAGGCGCCTTCGCCCAGGATGACTTCGCTCTTTTCCAGCGCCAGGCCGTTCTTGGTGAAGGCTTCGGCGATGTCGCGCGGGCCGACCGAGCCGTACAGCTTGCCTTCGGTCGATGCGTTGGCGGCGATGGTGACGCTTGCGCCTTCCAGCTTGGCCTTGCGGGCTTCGGCGTCGGCGTGGATCGACTGGGCCTTGGCTTCGTAATCAGCGCGCTTGGCTTCGAACTCGGCCACGTTGGCCGGGGTCGCCGGAACGGCCTTGCCGGTCGGGACGAGGAAGTTGCGGCCGTAGCCCGGCTTCACGTCGACCAGATCGCCCAGACCGCCGAGGTTGGTGACCTTCTGGAGAAGAATCAGCTTCATGGTGTAGCTCCAAATATGTATTCGTTAGCGAGGCGTGGCCCCGCAGCGATGGCTGTCCGAATATCCGAACGGTGGACCGGAAACCGCCCGCGGCCTTGCGGCGCGGGCGGAAGGTCCACGAAAGCGGCGACCCGGGGGCCGCCCGCCTTCATCAGACGTCGTGGTTGTCGGTGTACGGGATCAGGGCCAGGAAACGGGCGCGCTTGACGGCCGTTGCCAGCTGGCGCTGGTACTTCGACTTGGTACCGGTGACGCGGCTCGGCACGATCTTGCCGTTCTCGGTCAGGTACTGGCGCAGGGTGTTGAGATCCTTGTAGTCGATCTCCTTGACACCTTCGGCCGTGAACTTGCAGAACTTGCGGCGACGGAAGAACTTGGACATGTCAGTGCTCCTTAAGCGGCCGAAGCGGCGTCTTCGCCGGCTTCGTTGTCAGCGGCGGGGGTGGTTTCACCTTCTTCGTCGTCACGACGACGACGCTCGCCACGCTCGGGCTTGTCGCCCTTCTCGTCCTTGCTCTTCATGATCAGCGACTGCTCGGTGTCAGCTTCGTCACGCTTGATGACGAGGTTGCGCAGCACGGCGTCGTTGAAGCGGAAGCTTTCCACCAGCTCGCTCAGCACGGCCTGGTCGGCTTCGATGTTGAGCATGACGTAGTGGGCCTTCACCAGGTTCTGGATCGGGTAGGCCAGCTGACGACGGCCCCAGTCTTCCAGACGGTGGATGGTGCCGTTGCCGTTCTCGACCAGCGACTTGTAGCGCTCGATCATGGCCGGGACCTGTTCGCTCTGGTCCGGATGGACCAGGAACACGATTTCGTAATGACGACTCATGTTTTTCTACCTTTCGGATGTGGCCCCCGAGGGGCCGGACAGCCCCCCGCGGATGAATGCGGTGGGGCAAGGGTTCCTACGCAGATCGCAGGAAGCCGCCGATTATGCCCGGATGCCCGTTCCCGGGCAAGTTCTACCCGGTTGCCGGGCGTAGTGTCCGGTCGCCCGTTCATGCGCCTGAATGGCCAGGATCGTCTAGAGTTGGGCTTCCGCCGGCCCGACCGGCCTGATGTGTACCGTGACCGGATGCTGCTTCGGCCCCTGCTGCCCGATGGCGTTCTGCTGGCCAGTATGCCGCCCGCGTTGGCCGATCCCGGCCAACTCCTGCCGCCGGAGCGGGCCCAGGTGGCCCATGCCGTGGAGAAGCGCCAGCGCGAGTACGCGGCGGGTCGCCAGCTGTTCCGGCACCTGCTTGCCGACCGTGCCGAAGCCGCCGCACCGCTGGTCAACGACGCGGACCGGGTACCGGTCTGGCCGGACGGCATCGTGGGTGCCATCACCCATTGCGACACCCTCTGCGCGGTCGCGCTGGCCCGCAGCGCCGATACCGTCGGGTTGGGCATCGATGTCGAACCGGCCCGCCCGCTACCTGCGGACATCCACCGTCTTGTGCTGCGTGAGGCCGAATACGCGGCACTGGGCAAGCTGCCGACCGCCTGGCACGCGCTCGGCGCCACCCTGACCTTCTGCGCCAAGGAAGCGCTGTACAAGGCGCTGTACCCGACCACCCGGGAGTTCCTGGATTTCCAGCAGGTGGAGCTGCGCTGGCAAGGGGACCGCTTCAGCGCCCAGGTCGTCCCGGCCACCCACCCTGCCTACACATCGCAGCCGCTGGAAGGCCGCGTCGCCTGCGACGGCAACCATGTCGCCGCCGCAGTGCTGCTGGCGCGGCTACCCTGAGCGGCGGCACGTCGCCCCAGCTCCGCGCCGGCCGCGTCAGCGCCTGGACACCGCCAGCGCCCGCGCCTGCTCCACCATCGCCTCCTGCCCGGCACCGGACGCCGTCAGCAGATGCTCGGGCTGCACGCCGCCCACGCGGCGGTCGCCACTGGGGCGGAACAGCAGCCGGGTCGGCGCGAAGGCCCGGATGCGGGTGTTGGGCAGATCGAAGAAGTAGATCTGGCCGGTCTGGTTGGCAAAACCGGCCGTCGGCTCACCGACCAGCGTACCGACCGCGCAGTCCTGCACTGCCGTCGCCATGACGATGCCGGCCGAGTAGGTGTACGGCCCGATCAGGAGGTAGACCTTGCCGGGGAACCGCTTCGTCTCCTTGGCCGGCGTCACCGTCGAATCGTAATCCACGTTGACCAGCTCGCCGGCCTTGCCCTTGGCGAACCAGCCACCGGCACTGGTGTCGTTGATCTTTTCGGTGATCCCGGACACCAGGCGGCACTCCTGCGCCGACAACCGCGACAGCAGCGTCTCGACGTTGTCGGTGGAGCCGCCCGGATTGTTGCGGATGTCCACCAGCAGATCTTTGACGCCGTCCTTGCGCGCGGTGGCAATGGCGTCATCGATGCTGCTGCGGAAGTCGCCCTGGTCGCCGCCGAAATAGGACACTTCGAGGTAGCCCACGTCCTGCTCGAGGGTCCGATAGGCCACGTTGCTGCCCCCGGCATCCTCCTGTTTCTCCACGCCCGCCTCGAACGCGGTGGCCGACAGTGCGGGGACCTGGGTCTCGACCTCACCGGTGGCCGACTGGTAACGCACGGTTGCCGGACCATCGACGTCGTAGTAGTGCCAGAGCAGCGTCGAGAACTCGCGCGCGGCGATCTGCTCGCGCAGCAGCTGGCTTTCACCGCGCGTATAGCGCGCCATCGTCGCGAGCATCTCCTGCGCCGGAACCCCGTTGATGGCCAGCAGGCGGGTGCCCGCCGCCAGCGGCGTGGTTGGCGAGAAATCGTGTTTGACGTACAGCGCCCCATCGCGGCTGGTCACCGTCATCGGAAATACGGTGCCACCGCCCGCGCTGAAACGGTTGAATTCCGGGTAGGGATAGAACACTCCGGCGTGGCCGTCACGGAAGGCCTCTGTCGCTGTGCCGACCAGCCGCTGGAACGCGCGACGGTCCATGCCCTCGCGCACCTGGCCACGCAACGCAAGGCGCAGCGTCTCGCGCTCGGCCGATGGCAGCCGTGCGTCCAGGTCGGGATGCAGTTCGGCCACGCGCTTGAAAAGGTAATCGACATCCTGCTGCAGCTGCGGTGCGGTGAAGGTCGCATCCATCAACGCGGGGTCGTCCAGATCGGCGTACACCTTCTGATGGTCTCCATGACAGGCCGTGGCAGACAGCATCATCGCGACACTGGCGCATCTCGCAAAACGTTTCAGCATTTCAACACCCCACGTTCGTTGCCGCCCCGGCAACCCGGGCCGGTGGCGGGGCGACCCTGTCGCCCCGCCCCTCTGCATCACTCGTAGCGCAGCGAGTTGACCGGCCGTGCCTTGGCCGCCGCATACGCCTGCGTGAACACGGTCAGCCAGGCCACCGTGAAGGTCACCAGCGCCGCGATGGCGAAGAACACCACATTCATGTCGATGCGGTATTCGAAGCCGTTGAGCCAGTCCCGCATGACCATGTAGGCGATCGGCCAGCCGATCACGTTGGCCAGCAGCACCAGCCAGCTGTACTCCTTGATGAACAGCATCACGATGCTGACATTGCTGGCGCCCAGCACCTTGCGGATACCGATTTCCTTGGTCCGCCGCTCGGTGGAATAGGACACCAGCCCGTACAGACCGAACACCGCGATCACGATGGTCAGGCCCGCCAGCCAGGTGAATACCTTGGCCTGGCGCTTCTCAAGGTGGTACATGGCGTCGAAGCGCACATCGAGGAACTGCGCCTCCATCGGCTCACCGGCAGCGAAGCGGTCCCACACCGTATTGATGTGCTTGAGCGCGCCATCGATGTTGGCTGCATCCACCTTGATGGACACCTTGCGGAAGGTGTCCGGCGAGACCACGAACACCGCCGGGCGGCTCTTCTGGCGCATCGAGGTGAAGTGCATCTCGTTGGCGACGCCGATCACGGTGGTCTTGATCAACGGCCGCTGCGGGTCCTCGCTGAGCTGGATGTCCACGGTCTTGCCGATCGCATCCTCCGGTGACCAGCCCTGCGCCTTGACGAAGGACTCGTTCACCACCAGCTTGGCCTGGGTCACCGGGTTTTCCTCGGTGGGGACGATGATGCGCTCGCCGGACCGCTCGCGGGCGAACGGCCGCCCTGCCGCGAAGGCCACCTCATACGTGGAGAAGAAGTCCTCCTCGACGGACAGGTAGTAGTACATCGCGTACTCGGCCCCGTCGATCTGCAGCGCCATCATGTCGCCGAGGTGCTCGGTCGGGATGCGGCTGGAACCGGCCACCGACCGCACCGACGGGTCGGACAGCAACTGCTGCCGGAACGCGTCGTACTGGCCCGCAACCCGCGCCGGCAGGGTCAGCGTGACCACCTGCTCCTTGTTGTAGCCAAGGCGTTCGGCTTCGGCAAAGCGCATCTGCGCGAGCACCACCACGGTAGCCACCACCAGCACCGCCGACACGCAGAACTGGAAGGTCACCAGCGACTTGCGGAACAGCGCGCCGGCGCGGCCGCGGGTGACATCGCCCTTGAGCACCTTGGCCGGCTCGAAGGCGGACAGGTACAACGCGGGGTAGCTGCCCGACAACAGCGCCACGATCACGGCCACCAGCAGCAGCCCGCCCAGCAGCAGCGGATCGCTGAACAGGGTGAAGTGCAGATCGCGCCCCAGCACACCGCCAAAGGACGGAATCAACACCATCGCCAGCAGCGCCGAGATCACGAAGGCGACCAGGGTCAAGGCCATCGCCTCGATCATGAACTGCGCCACCAGCTGGCCCCGCGTGGCGCCGAGCACCTTGCGGATGCCCACTTCCTTGGCACGGCGGCTGGAACGGGCGGTGGCCAGGTTCATGAAGTTGACCGCCGCCACCAACAGCATGACCAGCGCAATGGCGACATACACGTAGACCGTGTTGATGTCCCCGTTGATCTTCATCTCGTTGTCCGACGGCGGCGCACGCAGATGGATGTCATCCACGCGGACCAGCAGCGGGGTGAGCACCTCATGCACGTCCTGGAAGCGCTTGAACAGCACCTGCAGATCGGACATCACCTGTTCACGGCTGCGCCCTTCCTCGACCCGGATGTACGTGTAGGCCCGTGCATCGGCCAGCGTGTCCAGGATCTTGGCCGTGTACAGCGTCTTCAGCGTATCGATGGAGACCAGCAGGCGATAGTTGAGGTGGGTGGTGGCCGGCAGATTCTCGACGACGGCCGACACGACCACGTCCACCTTGTTGGTGCCTTCCAGGGTCAGGCGCTTGCCCACGGCGTCGGCCGTACCGAAGTACTTCTCGGCCGCTTCACGGGTCAGTACCACCTTGCCGGGCTGATCGAGTGCCGTGGTGGCGCTCCCTTCGATGAACTCGGCCGGGAACATCGAGAACACATTGGGATCGGCGAAGTACACATCGTCCTGGTTGAAGACCGCCTCGTCGCGGATCACCCGGAACTGATTGCCCTGCAGGGAGTACATGCGGACCACCGCCTCGATACCGGCGACGTTGTCCTTCACGTAGGGCGCGGCGGCAGGGGCCAGCTTGGCGGTGGTCACATGGACCCCGTTCTCCAGCACCTGGAAGCCGACGCGGTAGGTGCGCTCGTAGTGCGGAATGCTCCGGTCGTAGCTCAGCTCATGGCGGACGAACGTCGCCACCAGCATGGCGCAGGTCAGCCCCACCACCAGTCCGGCGAGGATGATGCCGGTGTACAGCTTGTTGTGCGTGATGTTGCGCCAGGCGATCAGCAGATAGTTCTTGAACATCTCATGCCTCGCTCGCTTCGGTCTGGCGGACGACCGGCGCTGCCGGGGCAGCTTCGATGCGATGGTCGCTGACCATAGTGCCGTCGACCATCTCGATCATGCGGTTGGCATAGGTGGCGTGCTCGCGCGAGTGGGTCACCATCAGGATGGTGGCGCCGTCGGCGTTGAGCGAACGCAGCAGGTTCATCACCTCTTCGCCGTTCTTGGAGTCCAGGTTGCCGGTCGGTTCGTCGGCCAGCAGCAGCTTGGGGCGGGTCACCACGGCTCGGGCAATGGCCACGCGCTGCTGCTGGCCGCCGGACAGCTGCTGCGGCATGTGGTCCTTGCGCGGCAGGATCGCCATGCGCGTCAGGGCTTCCTCGACACGCTGGCGACGCTCTGCGGCGGCCACCCCCTGGTAGACCAGCGGCAGCTCGACGTTGTCCCACACCGACAGTTCATCGATCAGGTTGAAGCTCTGGAAGATGAACCCGAGATTGGTCTTGCGCAGATTCGCCAGGCGCGCTTCGGTCATCGACATGATGTCCTCGCCCATGAACTCGAACCTGCCCGATGTGGGTCGGTCGAGCATGCCAACCGCGTTGAGCAGGGTCGACTTGCCGCAACCGGACGGCCCCATGACCGCAACGAAATCGCCCGGGGCGATGTTCAGGTCGATGCTGTTCAGCGCAGTGGTTTCGACTTCGCTGGCGATGTACTTCTTGGTTACCTGGTGAAGCTGCAACATCCTGACCCCCTCAATTGTCCGTATTGAATTCGAGCTTGGTTACGTTGACCAGGTGCCCGTAGCTGGACACCACCACCGATTCCTTCTCCTTGAGCCCCTCAAGCACTTCAAAGTGATTCACATTCTTGCGGCCCAGCTTGATCTCGCGACGCTGCGCGGTCTTTCCCGACGGATCCAGCACGAATGCCCAACTGCCGCCGGTGTCCTGGAAGAACCCCCCACGCGCCAGCATCAGGCGCTGGCTCGGCTCGCTCAGCTGCAGGTTGACCTGGAACGTCTGCCCGCGGGTCACATCCGCCGGTGGCGTTGCCTTGAAGCGGAAGTCGATCTTGACCTGCCCATCGACCACCTCGGAGTACACCTTGTCGATGATCAGATCGAACGGCTTTCCACCGATCTGGCAGCTGGCCAGCTGACCGGCCTGCAGGCGGCCGATATAGAACTCATCGACCAGCGCGGTGACCTTGATGGCCGTCAGCACATCGACCTGCCCCAGCCGCTGCCCCTTCGCCTTCGACTCGCCCACCTCGGCGGTCAGCATGGTCAGGTGGCCGGTGACCGGGGCGCGGACGGCAAGGTTCTCCAGGTTCTTGCGCGCCACCGCCAGATTGGCCTGGAGATGCTTGAGGTTGTCCTCAAGCTGGCTCATCTGCGCCTGGCGCATGCGCGTTTCCTGCTTCTGCGATTCCACAATGATTTCGCGCGACAGCGTCTGGTACTGGAACTCCTCCGCCATCCGGCGGTAGTCCTCTTCGGAGATCAGCTTCTGCAGCGACAGCTCGCGCCGTCGTTCCAGCATCGGCTTCATCTCCGCCAGCCGATAATCCGACTGTACGAGCTGCTGCTTGAGCAGCAGGCGATTCTGCTCGAATGCCAACTGGGTATTGCGCAGGTTGTTGAGCTGTTCGCTGATCTGCGCTTCGCGCGTGATCGCATCCAGCTGCAGCTGGTTGTTGGTCAGGGTCAGGATCAGATCCCCGGCCTTGACCGGGTTGCCCTCCTTGATGTGCACGGCATCCACCCGCCCGCCTTCCTCGGTATCGAGGTAGATGGTGTCCACCGGCATCACCTGGCCACGCAGTGGGAGGTACTCGGCGAACGCACCGGTCTTCACCTGGCTGATGGTCAGCTTGCCCCGGTCGACGTTGGCCGAACTGGTGCTGGCGGCCGACAGCACGCCATAGGCGATGGCGACAGCCGCCACGCCCGCCGCCGCGATGGCGATCCGGGTCTTCTTACGATTTGGCGCCTCGATCTTACGGTCCATGTCAACACACTTGTCCGAAGTACGACGTCAGGAAACGGCTTCCATTGCCTTGCGAAGCGAGAGCGGACGCATATCCGTCCAGACTTCCTTGATGTGCTCCAGGCACTCGGCCTTGGTGCCGTGCTTGCCGGCGTCGGTCCAGCCCAGCGGAATATCCTTGTGCTCGGGCCAGATGGAGTACTGCTCTTCGTGGTTCACGACCACGACGTAGGTCAGGCTGTCTTCATACTCTGTGTTCATTGCTTGCTCTCCTAGATCACAACGTCACTGTCACTTCCGGCCTATCCGTGCCGGGGGGGGTCAACCGCCTTCGTTCGCCACCACCTGCGGCTGGGCCGGGGCGGATGGCTGGCGGATGTTCGACTTGGTCAGGTGGCTGAGCTGCTGCACGCCACGATTGCGCATGGCGACCTGGGCGACCACGACGACCACCAGGCCCATCACGATGAACAGCAACGCCATGCCACGCGACGGGCCGGCACCAAGCAGCGGGGCGAGCGTGCGCGACAGTCCGCTGTCGGTGCGCATCAACGGCTCGAACACGTACTCGGCGAGGAACGGCGACAGCACCATGCCCAACGGCATGAAGAGCGTCGAAATCACCTGGCGGAAGGCGAACACCCGCCCCTGCATGTCCTCGGGAATGCTGCGCTGCCAGATCACCTGCGAGCAGGAGGTGATGATCGGCACGCAGAAGGAGAACAGGACTGCAGCCGCGCCGATCAGCCATACCGAGCCTGTCGCGCCGCAGAGGATGATCGCGCAGCCCGCCAGGAACATGAACCGGGTGACGCCGTCGATGTGCCGCTGCGGGCCGCCCCATGTCGCCATCACGATGGCGCCGGTCAATCCACCGATCCCGCCGGCGGTCATCAATAGTCCCAGCGTGGTGGCATCGGACAGGGTCAGCACCAGAGGCCGGAACAGAACCTGGACAAAGCCGATTGAGAAGCTGCTGATCGCGAAGAAGTACAGCAGTGACAGCAGTCCGGGCTGTGCGCGCAGGTAGCCCCACGCATCGACGATCTGGTTACGGATGCCCGCCAGACCCGGCCGCGCGCCAACGCCGGTGCTGGCCGGTATCGACGGGAAGCGCACCAGCAGCAGCGTGACCAGCGCGATGCCGAACGAGGCGAAGTCGATCAGCATGATGTTCTTCAGGCCGATCCACTGCATCAGCAGCGCCGCGCCCAGCGGGACCATCACCGCCGATCCGTGAATGCTCAGCTGCACCAGGCCGTTGGCCATGCCCAGCTTCTCGCGCGGCACGAACTGGACGACACAGGCCGCATACGCAAGCTGCTGGAAGGTGGTCAGCGCGCACGACAGCAGCACCGCGATGTAGATGTGCCACACCTGCAGCTGATCGTTGAGCAGCAGGGTGAACAGCACCAGCGCAACCACCATGTCGCACAGATCGGACACCAGCATCACGGTGCGCCGGTTGAACCGGTCGACGATCACGCCTGCCAGTGGCGACAGCAGCACGCCGGGAACGATCTGCAATGCGATCGAGAGGCCGAACAGCAGCGCCGATCCAGTGCGCTGGAATATCCATACACCCAGCGCGAAACTGCTCAACTG
This sequence comes from Stenotrophomonas sp. NPDC077461, assembly GCF_049545475.1. Classification (NCBI taxonomy): domain Bacteria; kingdom Pseudomonadati; phylum Pseudomonadota; class Gammaproteobacteria; order Lysobacterales; family Lysobacteraceae; genus Stenotrophomonas; species Stenotrophomonas sp. NPDC077461. Next base: position 1,246 of record NZ_JBMWDO010000010.1, on the reverse strand, counting down.
GGTACCAACGACGGAGATGGTCTGCCCCGACCATACGACCAGAAATCTTCTCAATCCTGCCGACATTCGATAGTGCCTCCTCCTGAAGCGCTACTGCGGTCAATACGGGAACTGATCTGAAGCGCTCGACGGGCCCCCAGCGTCATGCGGTTGCAGACGCCGCATCCGCACAGGCCTCTGCAACGGCGGGATGGTCGATGACCGAGAAATGATCGGCGCGGACCTGCATGACACGCGATCCCACGGGATCGACCAAACGCCCAGCCATCGTCGTCTGGAGATCCATGTCCATGGTCTCCGCCGTTCTTTCCGCGATGATGCGTAGATGGAAATCCGGTTGGATGCTTCCGTCCGTACGCTGATCCAGGACCGCCAGCAGATTGGCTGCGGCCAGTGCCCTGAATCTCCCCTTCATGGCGTCCAGAATGCCGTCGTGACTGAAGCCGATGGCTTCATCGAGTACGTCCATTACCCCCTTGTCATCAGTGATCGACTCTAGCACCCATTTCCAGGGCTGTCCATTGATCCAGTTGCTCACAAAATCACGTGTTTTCTGCCCGGCCCAGACCGTGTCGATGGTCACCAGAAGGGACGCTCTTTCCCCTTGTTTTTCCAGCTCCCGGATCATTTCGATGGCGATGAGTCCGCCTAGCGACCAGCCCATCAGACGGTAGGGTCCGTGCGGCTGGATCATGCGCATCTGCCGCACGTATTTCTGCGCCAGTACATCGATCGGAATCAGCTCGACGGGCGCGTCGCCGATATTCTCCGGGCGCTGGATCGCGTGCACGCTCAACCTGCCGTCCAGCGCGTCGGCCAATGTGCGGTAGCGCCCGATGTCGCCGGCCGCGGCGTGGATCGCGAACACCGCCGGAAGCGCCTGGGTGCGATTGAGGGGCACCACCATCGTGGACGACGCAGGGGTCTGCATCGCGCTGGCGAAGCCGCGGATCGTGGGCGCGCGATACACCAGCGACAACGGCAGGCTCACCCCAAACGCCTCGCGCACGCGCGACATCAGCTGCACCGCCAGCAGCGAGTGGCCGCCGCTGTGGAAGAAGTTGGCGGTCACCCCGATCTGCGGCTGCTCCAGCAGCTGTCCCCAGATCGCCTGCAACTGCTGCTCCAGCGGACCGTCGGCAGCGACCACTTCCTCGGCCACCGCCTCCAGCAGCGGCAGCGCCTTGCGGTCCACCTTGCCGTTGGGGGTCAGCGGCAGGGCGTCGAGCACGCACAGCCGGGCCGG
>NZ_JBMWDO010000009.1:0-210529 GCF_049545475.1 Stenotrophomonas sp. NPDC077461 | reverse complement strand
TTCACCAGCCGTGACTACACGCGCCTGGTGCGCAGTTACGGCCTGAAACAGGAATTCATCACACCGCACTGCCCGCAGCAGAACGGGATGGTGGAACGGGTTATCCGGACGCTTAAGGAGCAGTGCGTGCATCGACACCGGTTTGAGAGCCAAGTCCACGCCCTGCGGATCATTGGCGACTGGATTGGCTTCTACAACCAACAGCGCCCACATCAGGCGCTGAAGATGATGACCCCAGACGCGGCTCATGCCGCTACATTAACCGCATGACCTGAGCAGAAAACGGTGGGTCATTACAATCAGGCGGTGAAGATAATGACCCTGGATGCAGCCAACGTCGCTACATTGAACTCATGACCTGAGCAGCAACCGGCGGTACAGAACTACTTACCACTGGCATTGTGACCGATGCCACTGCAATAGCTCTACGCTCACAGCCATATGCTCTGCCACCGGCTGTCCCAGCTTCAATCCCCCTAGCCGTCCGTACTCTGTGTCACGAAGAGTAGGGGCCGCTTGAACAATCTTTGTCTCCGGCTCCACACTGATGAGATACAGGTCGAAGAGGGTGTGAACATCGGCCCGGAGCAGAAGCCCGTTCGTTAAAGAGTTCGTCGCTGCACCCTGATAGGGGTACACGTGTGCGGCCTCAAGTACATCCAGGACGTTGCATCCGGTCATCGCACACCTACCTGAGTAGGCTTCAAGCAGGGCAGCGCGGAACGATGCCTGACCCTGGCGGCGTACGATAGTCGCGAGCACTTTGCGTCGCTGGTCCTCCGCATCTGCAGGAGAAAACGCAAGTAACTCTTCGGCGTAGCGCCTCTCTGCTAGAAGTTGGGTACGTGTGTCCCCAGTGGTTGCCGTGAGAGTTTCAGCGGGCGACGTGCCCCCGAGCAGCTTGATCAACTGGCCGGTCACCTCTGGGCCCACATTCGCAGCTGGGCGTAGGCCTGAAAGCCACGGCTGCTGTAGCTGGTCAAGGACGTGCGAGATGTTCTGCATCCGGTACTCCCATGCTTTCGGAGTACGCCCATGTTCCTCGGCCAATTCGCGATACACCTGAGCCTTGTTCAGCGCAAGCCCTTGCGCAGCCCTCTGTTGCATCATCCGGTATGCCCCCACTGCGGCAACCAACTGATCTTGGGTCCAATCGCTCAAGCCTGCCATCTCTCGTCCTATTGGAAGCGCCGCTTCAATAGGTTCTAAGTATCGCGCAGATCGCGTGGCCTTGACGCAATCAGCTGGTTAGCTGCTCACGGCGAGTCTTGTAAGGGCCAGAACGTATCCACTCGGCAAAGCTCGTAGTCGTGCCCAAACGCCAACGCGGCATCCCTGGCCGGCAAGTCCGAGTAGCGACCCAGGTCGGTCTGATCCATCCCGGCATCGGCGTGGTCAATGGCAAAGAAGCCCAACATGGCGTCGTCGAACGCCTCGAGCCACTCCGAGTCAATTCTGTTCATCCACAGTCCTCCCACTAGGCGAGCGAGGATGCGCGTACCCCGTCACAAAGGCTGCGACTAAGGTGGGTTGATTGCGCCACCCCGTAGGCGGCGTCAACCGAACATCTCAAAGCCAACAGAAACAAGCGATTTCCCAACATCCGCACCAACCCGCATGGTGCACACCGGAGCGTAGAAACTCCTCTGGCTAGACAATGTTGGACGTCCCACGTCGGGAGGGTGGCTAATACAACACCCCCTGTGGAAATACGCCCGCCGGTTCTAGTCAGACGGTTTCTAACCTCCCGACACCCTCGCCATCCCGACGAGGGTACGCCATACCGGAGGTCCAACATGCTGACGTCATTCATAGAGTTGCCCGTCACCGAGTCGCCCGTCATCGAGCGCCCCAGGCGCAAGCCCTCCATCCGGCCAGCGCGCTCCAACCGCGTGGGTTCGTTGATGTATGCCGCCCGCGAGGACTACGGCCGCAACGAGATCATGCCTTATATCCGGCTGCGCGGCCGCTGGCTGGGCAGCCTCGGCTTCGATATCGGCGCCCTCCTGAAAGTGGAGGCTACCCACGGCAGCATCACCCTCACGGTGGTGGAGCGGCCCGTCGTGGTACCCCCGAAGGTCCCCAGGAAGCTGCAGCGGCAAGCCCGCTGAGCGGCCGCGCCCACCTTCGCGGCGGGCATCAGCACAGCCATCAAGCGGGATACCGCGCACGCCACGCCGCCTTTGGGCGGCACGGAGTAACACGGCCCGGCCGCGCAGCGCTGGCACCGGCACAAACCTATACGTCACTGCGCCTCGGGTGCGGCGCGCGCGTGCCTTCAACTTCACTACCCAGCAGTGGGAGGAACCCATGAACGAGAGTGTCTTCATGCAACTGGAGATGGACGCCGGCCTGCGTGCACGCTTCCAGCAGGCAGCGGCGTGCGAACGTCGCCCTGCCGCCCAGGTGCTTCAACGCCTGATGCGCGAGTATGTGGCGCGGCAGGCGGGCCAGAGCGCCGCCGGCGCAACCGGAGCCGCTGAACCGGTCGAGCGCGCAGCCAAGGCAGCAGCTATCGATCAGTACACAGCCGGCACACCCGAGCCGCCGCCGCACGAGGACAGTGGCGAGCAGGACCTCGAGGCGTTGGCACGCCGTCAGCACGGCTGGAGCGCGTGTCCGTTTGGTACCCGCTGATGAGGCCGCGCGCTCAATTCACCTGATCAGCGGGGCGTCGCTGAGCCCGCGCACTCCGCGGGCTCACCCCGTGTACCGCAATTCGGCACCTAGGAATCTGTGCACCGTACCCGAACCGTGATCCCACGCAAGCCTTCTCTGTGAGCCACATCAATAGGCGAGCTCAGGGCCACTGCTAGCCTGTCAGCCTCACGGAGGAGACCTCATGCTGACGCTGGATGCACGACAGGAAGCGCTGTTGCGCCTGCCATACCCCGCAACGTTCCTGCCCCGATTGGCCGATGAAATCCGCCGCGACATGCCAGAGCGCGTGATCGGCCTGGACAACCGCACCTTGGCAGCCGAAACCGAGCGCTGCTACACCTACGCCGCCTACGAGCTGGGCATCACCCGCCTGCCGGTGCTGGTGCGGTGGACGAAGACCGACGTCGGCAGCGGAGGCGCGCTACATCGCGAAATGACGGTGGACCTGACCATTCGCCAGGCAGACGACCCCAACCTGGCTGCCGCCGATCTGCTGGCGGCTCTGGCCGCCTCCCACCGCTGGCCCACGCCCCGGAGCGGTGCGTAATGGCTGCCACGCCGGCACCCGCCGTGGGAAAGGTGCTTGAGCTGCTCGGCAAAGCGGCTGCCGCAGCGGCGGCAGCGATGGGCATCAAGGAGACCGTGAAGGATCGGCCCGGCACCCGCGCGCGCGAGGCGGATTGCTCGGAGGTGTCCGATGACGCCGACTGCGACCAGTGCCTGCTGATCAACGGACGGATCGGGCCGCCGCCCACCCCGCGGTACATCGCCAAGAGCAACCGCATCAACTACGACTACCAGCTCTACGTCGCGAATCTGCACGCGGGGCCGGAGCGGTTTGGCTACGTGAGGGCTGGAGACAACTCGAACAGCATCGTCAACATCGAGCTGTCGATGCTGAAGGACTTCTTTGGCACAGGTGGGAAGTACACGACGTTGGAGTGGATGTTCGGTGGGATTGCTTTTGATGGCTTCTGGCGTAGCAAGTGCACAGTCATCGAGACCAAAGCGAACTACGGGCACGTATTCAACGACGACGGGACGTACAAGAAGAAGTTCATGCAGCCGGAAATAGATCGCTGGGTGGAGCAGTTTCGCGCCCAATCGTTGGCTATGGAACCCACGAAACCCAGTGGGAAGCTGGAATGGCACTTCATGCAGGAAATCTGCTACGTCGTCGGCGTGGAGATAGGCATCCCCGTGGTCAATGCGAGGCTGACTCCCCTACCAGCCCTGAGATAAATCATGAAAGCAACTATTCGATGCAAGATGAGGCCGCAAGTCCTTGAGGCTGACCGTTCATACGAACATGCCGGAGATGTCCTGAACCGTCTCTCATCTATTCATGGCGGGTTCGGAAAATGGTGGTCAGTGCCGACCCATGCAAGCAGTTCACCCATTGCATTTGAAGATCGCGATAACATGATCAAGCTGATCAAGCAGCAGAGGCAGGACTTCCAAGCGAAGTATCCAGGGATTTCGTTGTCCGCAAGTAATGGGATTCTGCTTGCAAACGCTGCGGACGAGGAGGGGTGGGCGGCGAAAGGAAGTGTCTCCATAGCCATCAACCCTGGTCCGGGCGAGATCCGACTGGACATCGGCAATCTCGATGCGGCTCACGCGACGCCTGTGGAGTTGGTCTGGTCATCACTTAAAGCGTTGACCGCAGATCCACAGATCACGCTTGCACAAACCAACATCATGCAGGCCGTTGGTAGAGAGAGACGGCTCTATAGCCTCCATTGCGGCGTTTACCCACACAGAGACTTCCTAGGCTGGATGGGCTATGTGGATCAGCCACTCGATGAATCCCAGATTCCTGATGCTGCGCGTGTGGAGCGTCATGGGCGGGGAACGATGATCATGGCGACAGAAGATGCAGACCTGTTCGATGCCCGCTCGGTGGAGCAGATGAACCGGGTTGAGATCAGCCTCGCTGAACTTGGCCTTCTTCCTGTGGTCACCCCGAGTCTCTAGCGCGATTCCATGTATGAACATCACACTCACTTGTAGTCTCCCCGTGATGCAACTCGATGCAGAAGGGGCATACCGCGAGGCAGCTGGATGGATCGACCGACTGTCCTCAGTGCACCCGCATTTCGAAGAGTGGTGGGTGCTGCCCGACGGCCCCAATGATCATCATGTCGGCTTTCGGGATGCTGCTGCGACGCTATCGTCGATCCATAAGGCAGATGAGAAGTTCTACCGAGAGTTTCCAGGTGCTCATGCTCTTGGCAGTACAGGGCTGGCTCTCACCAACGGGCGAACGGAGCAGCTCTGGAAGGAGCGTGGGAAGGTGGCGCTTGTAGTACAGCCTGCATCCGGTGACGTAACGTTGGCGATCTACCGCATTGAAGCAGTGTATAAGGCGCCAGGTCACATGGTGTGGTCCCTTCTGAAAGCACTCTCTTCAGATCCGCGCGTGACCTATGCAAGAACCAACGTGCAGGCGCTGGTCGCTGGCAGGCTCGTCGTCTACAGCATTGATCGCTCGGTGTACCCACACCGCGACTTCCTGGGCTGGATGGGCTATGTGGATCACGCTCTCCTGCCAGAACAACTACCGGAAGCCTCGCGGATGGAGCGACATGGAAAAGGCACGCTGATTCTTGCTACCGACCTGCTGGACGTGGCCGAGCCCTCGGCGGTAGAGCAGGTGAATCGCGTCGAGATACGACTTGCCGAGCTTGGCCTTCTCCCGGTGACCGATGCGCGGTTGGGCGGATAGGTAATAGCGGCCACATACGCACCTGCCATGTGGAAGGTGACTCAACTGCTGGTCAAAGGGGCACCAGTCGTGGCCGCTGTGACGGGTGACAGGGAGGCTGTGAAGGATCGGCCTAGCACCCGAACGCGCGACGCGGGCTGCCTGGAAGGGGGCGGTGATTCGAATGGAACTGCCCCCCTTTGCTCTGGGAATCAACCTGTGAAGATTGTCATGAACTGCTACCTGCCTTCGACGCGCTCTGATTCCGTGAAGGTCCATCGTCAAGCCACAGCGTTGGTTGGGCGGCTGTCCCAAGCGCACGCCGACTTCAGCAAGTGGTGGGTCGTGCCCGATGGACCAAAAGACCCTTACGTTCCACTCGACGATGCCGATGCTGTCTCGGCGTCAATTCGACGATCTGATCGAAGGTTCTTCAATGAGTTTCCCAGCGCGGAATCCAATGGCAGCATCGGTGTTCTGCTTACGAATTCCGAAAGCGACAAGCAGTGGCGAGAGCGAGGAAAGGTGTTTCTTTCGGTAAAGCCCGCATCGGGTCGCATCTGCCTTGAGATATCGCGAGTAAGCGAGCTGTATCCCACACCCGGGGATGTCGTCTGGTCGCTGTTGAAGGTGCTTTCGTCCGATCCGCGTGTGACCTTTGCAAACACGAACATCGTACAAAGGGTTGCGGAGGAGATCATCCTGTACAGCTACGATCGGTCCGTCTACCAGCACCGGGAATTCCTGGGGTGGATGGGCTACGTGGACAAGCCGCTGTCCGCCGATCAATTACCACAAGCGGCGCGCTTGGAGGCACAGGGCCGCGGCACGCTGATTCTTGCAACAGAAGTACTGGATCTTGCCGATCACGCAGCTATCGAGCAAACGAATAGAACTGAGATCGGCCTTGCCGAGCTTGGCCTTCTTCCTGTGATTGATCCGAGTCTCTGGTAGCCAACTGCATGTCGTACATAGAGTTCCATTGCCCTCGGTGGGCATCCTCAGAATGTCGGTTTGCCAACACCACCGCAAAAGGCGTTCTACGGTGAAAGTCAGGCTTGTCTGCAAGGAGGTATCAGCAAAACTGACACCAGCCATGATCTACGAGGAGGCGATCCGACGGGTAAGCACACTGGCCACGGTCCATCCACACTTCGAACAATGGTGGCTGATGCCATCCTCCGCTCGTGAGCCGGAGATTCCTATGTCCGACCGAGAGCAGATCATCACGCGCATCGAAGCCAGAAGTGCCTACTTTGACAAGCAGTATCCAGGCACGAGTTCCCTGGCGAACCATAGCATTCTGTTGACGAACGCGCCGGACGAAGCGAGCTGGCGTGAGCGAGGAAGTGTTGCGCTCTCGATCAGGCCGGGAATGGGCGAGTTGAGGCTGGAGATCAATCGATTAGAGCAGATCTACGACTCCCCATGCGACGTAATGTGGGGAGTGCTCAAGGTGCTCACGTCCAGACCGCAGGCGACCTTTGCGCAAACCCATGTCCAGCAGGCAAGGGGAGGAGAGAGGCGACACTACAGCAGCCAACTGGCGGTGTTTCAGCATCGCGATTTCATGGGCTGGATGGGGTACGTAAACCAGCCCGTCAGCGCCCAGCAGATTCCCGATGCGGCGCGTATAGAGCGTCATGGTTCAGGGACACTGATTCTGGCCACGGAGTCGATAGACCTTTTCGACGCGCACTCAGTTGAGCAGGTCAACCGGGTCGAAATCGCAATGGCCGAGCTGGGCCTCTTGGCGATGAGAGGAGCTGGTCTTGGAGGGTGATGCGGTGTTCTCGCTGGCACGCGGGCGTTTGAAGTGCCGAATCCGCTGACGCAGCTCTCCAGACGATCTACATCCCAATGAGGTAGGCCACATGAACATCTCCATCTTGCCGTGCGTTCTGACCGCGTCTGAGACGTACGATTACTCGGCGGGTCTGATCGCACGCCTGGCGGCAGCTCATGTTGGCTTCCAGCACTGGTGGTCAATGCTCGCCAAGCCTACCGACACGCGCATTGCGTTTGATGATCGGGCGCGGATGACAGCCTGGATACAGGCAGGCAAGGACGCGTTCCAGCTTGAGTACCCGAGCGCACCTATTTCCTTGAGCGGCGGTGTCCTGCTCACGAACGTCACGAGCGAGGCAGAGTGGTTAGCGCGTGGCAGCATTTCACTTTCCATCAATCCGGGGCCCGGAGAAGTACAGCTTGAGATCAATCGTATTGAACAGGTCTTTCCCTCGCCGACTGAATTGGTATGGGCCTCACTACGTGCACTAGCGCACGATTCGAGGGTCAACTTTGTGAACACCAATGTCCAGCAGGGCTGGGGCAAGGAGAGAAAGCTCTACAGCCTCCACTGCGGCGCCTTTCCGCACAGAGAGTTCCTGGGCTGGATGGGCTATGTGAGTCGGCGGCTCACCGCCGACCAGATTCCAGAGGCCGCCCGCATGGAACATGCTGGTGAGGGCACGCTGATCATGGCAACAGAGAACCTCGACTTGTTCGACGCAAGCGCCGTAGAGCAGGCCAATCGCGTGGAGATACGTCTGGCCGAACTTGGGCTGTTGCCTGTCACTGATTCACGGCTGTTATGAACATTACGCTCATATGCGCGACACCAAACATGAGTCTCTACCCTGAGCAACTACATGGCACCGAATCCGCAGCATGTTGGTGCCGATGGTCGGGGCGGAATGAGCGGGGTGGAGCGGTGATGGGGCATGGGTCTGCGGCGGGGCTGGGCTTCCTGTTAACATCCTCGGGCCAGCCAGCCTCCCCACCTCTTCACAGTGTGGGATTGGCCGCGTCACGCGGTCATGCGAGCCAAGGACTTCTCTTCCTGACTGTCATCAAGGACGCCTGCATGAACCCTCGTTCCCTTCTCCGTTCGGCCACCCTGGCTCTCGCCGTCACCCTTTCGCTGGGCGCTCCCTCTGCCTTCGCCGTGGGCGAAGCCGCCACGCCGGCCAGCACCGAGGCCGCCATTCAGCGCAGCGTCCTTGCCAAGGGCCTGTACGAACTGGCCTACAGCCCCAAGGTGGATGTCGTGTATGTCGCCTCGTCCGGTGGCTTTGGCGATAGCGCCGGCCAGCCGCAGCTGCTGCTGCTGGACCCCACCAACCTCGATCTCGAGGCCCAGATCCCGCTGGAGCGCAAGCCGTTCGGCATGGTGCTGGACGACGCCAACAACCGCCTGTACCTCGGCAACACCGTGGATACCTCGGTCACGGTGCTCGATACGGCTACGCACAGGGTGCTGGGCATTGTGCAGTTGATGGAGAAGAAGGTGGGCAAGGATGGCAAGGCCGCCTACACCCACGACCTGCGCGAGCTGGTGGTGGATGGCCCGGCCAACCGCCTGTACGTGACCGGCCACTCGGGCGAGGGCAGCGTGCTGTTCGTGGTGGATACGCAGTCGCTGAAGGTGATCGACACCATTCCGGGCCTGGGTAATGCCAAGGCACCGGGCCTGGCGCTGGATGCCAAGGGCAAGCGCGTGTACACCTCCAACCTGCTGGCCGAGCTGGTGGTGGTGGGCACCGACAGCGGCATGGTGGAGCAGCGCTTCCCGATCAGTGCCGAGCAGCCGATGAACATCGCGCTGGACTCCGCCGGCAAGCGCCTGTTCGTTACCGACCAAGGCTCGGCGATGATCCGCAAGTACCAGGCCAGCAGCTCGGGCTTTGCGTCCAAGCACCCGGGCAACCGTGTGCTGGTGCTGGACCGCGCCACCGGCAAGGAGCTGGCCAGCATCCCCACCGACGCCGGTCCGCTCGGCATTCTGCTGGATGCCAAGCGCAAGCGCCTGTACGTGACCAACCGCGAAGCGGGCACGGTGACGGCCTACAACAGCGATAACTACAAGCTGCTGAAGACGTACTCGGTGCCGACGCATCCGAACAGCCTGGCGCTGGATGCCAAGAAGAACGTGCTGTACGTAACCATCAAGAACGGCGACAAGGATGCCGAGGGCAGCCGGGAGAGCGTGGCGCGCATCGCGCTCTGACGCCTTCGGGTATCGGGCGCGCAGTGGGTCACTGCGCGCCCCTGCATCAATGGCAGGCGCTCACGTAGCCTGCCAGCCGCCAGTCGTTGTGGCCGGTGTAGATCAGCTGGTAGCTGTCCGCGCAGCCCGCCGCGCGCACGGCCAGGTGGATATCGCGGGTTTCCGGTGCCACCGGCGCCTCCGCAGGGCGGAGATGGGCGGCAATCGCCTCCGCATGCGTGGCCTGCAGGGTGGGCAGGGGCACCGCGTTGGCAGGGCGTGCGGGGGCATCTGGCCCCGCGGGTGCGGCACCCGCTCCATGCGCTCTCAGATAGTCCTGCGCGCCTTCGCTGTCGGGGCGGCACAACAGCGCATCCACGAGTGTGGTGGCTTGTTCACCATCGGTGAGTTGCGCGGCGGTGTCGGCCCAGGCGCGGGCGAAGTCGCCGGCGCAGGCCAGCGGCACGCGCGCCGGAGTGGCCGCTGCCATCGCCGGCAACACGACAAGCCATGCAAGGTGCCAGGACGTTACAGGCAGCACGTTTCCTTCCTTGGCGCGCAGATGGTGGGTCCATTCTGCCGCACCCGGTGTGCACGTGCGCGCTCCCTCACTCCGGCAGGTATTGCCCGCGGCAGGTGCGCCAGCCGGTGAACGGCGCAAACAGGGCATGCCGTTGCTCGGCGGTGAGCACCCGGTGCAGCTGCTCCATCACGCGCGGGTCGTAGTAGCGCAGCAGGCCCGCACCGCCGCCGGGGAGGCGCAGCGTGAGCAGCCTCTGCAGGTGCGCGAACACCGTCTCGAAGGGGCGCATGCTGGTCAACAGGGTGATGCCGTTGGGGTGCTGGCGCTCTACCTCGGCCAACCACTGTGCGAGCTGCGGCGCATCGGCGGGTGCGAGCAGCCACGGCCCGGAGGTGGAGGCCGTCGCATCGGGAGTGCCCAGGAACAGTGAGCGGTAGCTGGCCGGGGGGGCAAGGCGCAACAACGCTTCCGGTGTGTCGGGGCGCACGGCGGCGTCGAGGATCACGTAGGCGATCATGCGGCACGCGACAGAAAGGCCGTGCCCCGCTCGCCGGCACTCCGCAGGCAGCGCTCGCAGATGGGGGTGGTCTGCTGCGGGCGCGCGGGTGCGTTAAATGCCGCCGGTGCCTTCGCCACGGCAGTGGTCGCGGCAGGGCCATCGTCGACATGGACCAGGTGCTGCTGCCCGGCGGTCAGGCTGCAGCCACAGGCCAGACGATCACCCTCGCGTGCCACCGGCTGGCCATCGATGATGAGGGTGGTGTCCCCGGAAACGATCGGAAAGGCACCGCCATGCGCGGGGCAGGTGGCGTAGTCGTTGATGCGGGCGAGGGGCTTGCCCTCGATGTCGGTGAAGGGCGAACCGGTGATGACACGGCCGCCGCTACTGGTGCGGTCGCCCACGACGATGAGCATTCGCATATGCATACCCTGGGTTGGACGCGGGGGAGTCTTCTAGCACGCTGGCCGCTGGCGACGTGCCGTTCTGCAACGGTCCTGCACAGTGCGTCACGCAGTGCGTGCGGAAACGGGTTGAACGCGACATGTGTGGGCAGCGTCGATGTCTGTGGATGAGGCTGCATGCGTCACTTCGCGCAGGCATCGACGGGTACGACCGCGTGGTCGGCCGCAAACTGACGCGCCGCCTGCGCACCGCTCAGATGGGCGTAGCGGGCGAGCAGCACCGTGTCGAGCCCGGCGATGTGGTGATCCAGCGCGTAGACGCGCCACAGCTCCTCGTCGAAAGCGAGCAGCCAATCGTGATCGGGCGAGGGCATCGGAGGCTCCTGAAGGACGGAGCGCCAGCCTGCCAGCGCGGGGCGCGTGTCCGCACGGAATGGCGTCTCAGTTCCGCATGCGCGCTGCGCACCGTTGCGATGGGTGCAGTAGCGTGCCGGCGTCGTGGGGCCAGGCAGTTGCAACCGATCCTATGGTCATCGCGTACGGCATTTCCAACAATCGCCACCGAGAACCGGTTGGGAGTACAGGTGTGGATGCATCGATGTGGTGGTCGTCGTGGGCGGGGCCGATGCTGGGCTGCGTTGCGGCCGGTGGCATGGTGGGCCTGGGGGTGTTGGCTGCCACGCGCGTGCCGGATATCTCCGGCGTATGGACTATGACCACCCGTCAGCAGAGCTCGCTCGCGAGCGAGACGCCTGGCATGGATGTGACGTATCTGGTGATGCTGTCCCAGCGCCGTGGGCGGGTGGAGGGAATCGCCGAGCGCGTGCGCGACGTGCATGCCGATGGCAGCGTGCGCAACTACACCGGCAGCCATCGGCAGCGTGCGGAGATCAGCGGCGGGCTGTTGGGCGGGGTTTTCGAGCGGCGCCAGTTCCAGCTGCTGTTCCGTGAACATGGTGCGCATCGCAGCCACGCCACCACGCACCGGTTGGAGCGCCGCGTTGGCCGCGGCGAATGGCGGGGGCAGTTCTGCTCCAGCGCGGCAAGCGTGGCGGGCCAGGCGCGCTGGTCGCGCGGTCTCGGGAGTTTCAGCTTCAGGCGGTGAATGCGCCCGCGTTCAGCGCTTGATCGCCAATACGCCATCCAGCGCAAGCTCGGCCTTGAAGCCGGCCTTCTCCAGGCGCTTGGCCACTTCGCGCGGCACATCGCGGCCGCTGGTGAATCTGTTGGGTGCGCCGGTGTAGTGGAACATGCGGCCGCCCTTGCGGATCACCCGGGCGAGCTGGTCGTAGAACACCTGGGAGTACAGTTCACCGGCGATGCCGAAGCGCGGCGGGTCGTGCAGGATGGCGTCGACGGAGGCGGTTTCCAGCGTTTCGATGGCCTGCGATACATCGGCATGGGTCAGCGACAGGCGGCCGCCGCTGCTGGCGGCCTCCGGATCCGGCGACCACGGGTTCAGCGTGCGAAGCCACAGCACATCGGCATTCTTCTCGAACGAGAGAAGGCGGGTGACACCGCCTTCCAGGCAGCAGGCAGCGAAGTAGCCGAGCCCGCCGCAGGTGTCCAGCACCGTTTTGCCCGCCGGGGCGATCAGCGCGACCTTGCGCCGGGCATCCTCGAACGGCGACACCTGCGCGCTGGGCAGCATCTTGATGCCGTCGATCTCGAAGGTGGGCGCGTCCCAGTCGGTGGGCACCAGTTTGATGAGCGCTGAGCCGAAGCGCGAGATCGGCGCGAAGTCCTCGCCATCCCAGTAGTAGAGCGTGCGGTCCTTGGTCTTGCCGGGGTAGGCGTAGAACTGGCCGTGCCAGCGCCAGCGGTCGGCCCCGAGAATGGCGGTGCCGGTGCTGCGGCCGAGATCCAGCGAGCCGCTCCATTCGCCTGTGCCGGCATCGCGGGCGCGGAGCAGGGCATCGGCGAGCGGGCGGGTCAGCAGGGGGCCGGTGTAATGGGGCACGGGATCGGGGGCGCCGGTGCTGCGGGGCAGCCGGGCGACAGGGCAGTCAAGGGGTGGGCATCGTACCCGAGAACGCGGCCGGGCCGTGTGACCGGGATGCGCTGCCGCAGGATGGCCGGTCTACAATCGGAGCGCACCATGTGGGTGGAACGCCCAGGCATGGCACGAGCGCTAACCTCCGGGCGGACCATGAACGCAGCCATCGAGCAGTCCCGATTTCCTTGGCATTCCCGGGCGGGCGAGGGGGTGGCAGCCGGCGTGATGCTGGCCGTGCTGCTGAGCCTGACCGGCTGTGGGCAGCCGGACGATGTGGGGCCGCCAGTACGCCTGCACGAGGTGGCGAGCATCGAGATCACGTTCGTACAAGGCCCCTTCGAGGACGTCGAGGAGGTGCATCGCCTGCAGCAGGGCGCCGGGCATCGTGTCTTTGAACGCACCTCCGAAGTGACGTGGCGCGGCGGCCCCGCGACGGTCACCACCGGCACGGTACCGCCGCAGCGTGTGGCCGAAGTGCTGCGTGCGGCGGCGGCACCGGTGTGGTCCCGGCAACGTGCGGTGGACATGGCCGCGCGACGGCTGCGTCCGGACGCCCTGATCGAGGACGTGGTGCCGCGGGACATGGCCTCTCCGGGCTGCAGCGCGGCGGACCTCCGCAAACGCATGGGCGCGGCGCTGGGCGGTGATGCGTTGCGCGCGCAGTTGCTTGCCTACTACAGCGATGCCTATGGCTGGACCGATGATGCCCCCTCACTGCGCATGACGATCCGCTACGACGACGGGACGGCGTCGGTGGTGCAGTCCACGTCGCAGAAGGTGCGCATGTTGCCGTGGCAGATGGGGGGGCCTTCGGACACGCCGCGCCTGAACTGGTCGGTGCCGCTGACCGAGGCCATCGCCCGGGTGCTGCCGCCGGCCTCGGCCGCCGCCGAGCGGCTGGAGAGCACCTCCTACCGGCACATGACCTCACGCCTGCTGCTTGCCGCGCAGGCGGAATGCGCCGCCGGCCATCAACCGCCGTGACGGAGATAGTGCCCGCGCGCGAACAGCCACTGGCACCGTTTCTTTACCATCAGCCGCGGACGGCCGCGTTCGATCACGACCGGGTTTCCTGCGCTGGCCTGGCCCTGGAATGTGGCATCCGGCTTGAGCAGCGCAACTCCGTTGAGGCCATCGGGCGTCAGCAGAATGTCATCGATGCCGGCCGCATCTTCCGGGCTGAACCGGGTGGCGATCTGGGCGTCGAGGGCGGTGCCCAGCGGGGTATCGACGCGCCGCCAGGGCTGGCCCTCGCGCAACGACATGACATAGGCCCCGTTCTCGCGCACGACCTTCACTGATTCCTTGGCACGGGAGGTGTCGGCATAGCAGCCGATCAGCCGGCCCTGGCCGGTGCTGTGGCCATCACGGCAGGCACCGAGCAGCAGGATCAGGGAGACCAGCAGAAGTGGGGGGCGGCGCATGGCGTGACCGAAGGGAGGCAGAGGTCAAGTGTAGGCAAGTCCCTGACGCGTTGGTGCGGCGCATTCCCGGTGCGAGCTGCGGCATCCCCTGATCGCACCGGCGTGGTGGGATTCGCACACTGGCCGCATGTCCCCGCCTACCCGCCCTTGGTCGCCCGGTGCCACGTACTTCTTCAGTGCGCACCTGCGTGATGGTCACAGCCAACTGCTGGTGGAGCACGCCACCTACCTGCGGCTGGCGTTCCGGATTGCGCGGGTGGTGCGCCCGTTCCGCATCAACGCCATCGTCGTGCTGCCCGATCACCTGCACGGCGTTTGGACGCTGCCGGAAGGGGACACCGAAGGGCATCAACGCTGGAGCCAGATCCAGGCCGTGTTCGACCGGCACCTGCCGGGCAACCCGCCTCGCGCCGTCCTGCGCCGTGACCGGCAGGTGCGTCCGCTCTGGCACAGCGGGTTCCGCGAGCATCGCATCCTGGACGATGCGGATCTGGCGCGTCATGTGGCGTACGTGCATGAGAACCCGGTCAAGCACGGGCATGTCCGCGATGCCCGGCAGTGGCCGCTCAGTTCAATCCATCGGGGCGTCGGGCGGCCGGTGGCGGGGTTTGGGGAGTGCCGGGAACCGGGAACGGGCAGCGCCCTGGGCGAAGACGCGGCCAGTGGGATGGATCAGGAGGATGCAAGGGGATGCTGAAGTATGGGCAGGGAATGCCGGTGGGGGCCGTGCAGGTGGCGGCGATGCAGGGGCGTGACGGCTGGGGAGTCGACGACACGCCACATGGGCGGGCCCCCGGCGAAGCCATGACGCCAGGTGGGGAGCGCCAGGGTTCCGCACAACCGGGGGGCGGAACCGCTGGCGCTGGGCCGCTACCCGGGGCGGCAGGGGACGCTCAGGGGCATGCGACCGGATAAATGGGGCCGGCGCCGATCAGCAGCAGGCCCATGTAGTCGCTGTCCGATGCCTTGCCTTTGAGGGTGGCGCCGGCATTGAACTTGAACAGGCCAAAGCCGCCGCGGGGGCTGACCAGTGCCTTGCCGATCTGGTCGGCGTCGTCCTTGAAGAACCGCGCGATATCGGCGCGTGTGGATTCCTGCAGAGGCGTCGGCTCACGCTGCCATTGATCGTCGCGCTGGAAGGATACGTAGTAGCGGCCCTGCTGCTGCTCGATGCGGAACTCCGCCGGCTTGCGCGGGTGGGTGGCGTAGCAGCCGAGCATGGGATCGGCGGAAAACACGTTGGCGCTGTTGGTGCCGTTTCGGCACGCCGTGAGCGGCAGCGCGGCGAGGAGCATCACGCTGTAGATGGACGGGCGGAGAGAGTGACGCATGGCGGTTCCCTGTAGGCCTTGCAGCATTCTAGGACGAGCGTGCAAAGACGCCGTGCAGGCCGTGCAGGCCGTGCGCCGTGCGGGCGGCAAGGGTGGCTGCGACGCCGAAAGGTGGTGTAGCGTGGAGGCTCGCCCTGGGAGAACGCGAGTGAGCTCCGAACCATCGTTGACTACCGCGCCGCGTCCAGCGCGGACCGCACGCGCGCCGTGGTTGGGGTTGGCCAGTTTCCTTGGATTGCCGCTTGGCGGTGCAGCCGGTTACGTGGCGGCACACCTGGGCAGTGCCGCCGCCACGGGGGAAGGCACCACGGGGGCGGCCATTGGTGTGCTGGCCGCGGCGGTGATCGGCCTGATGGCCACGGTGGGCGCGCGCGTGCGCCAGGAGCGGTGGCCGTGGCTGGGCATCGTGGGCGCGGTGGTGAGTGCCGCGCCGCTGGTGGTGTTCATCGCCGGCATGATGGTGATGCGCTGAGCCATGCGCGTGCGGTAGACCGCGCTGCCACAGGCGGCGTGCCGGAGGTCAGTGTCGGTGCCGCCGCCACGCGTTCCAGACATGGGTACTGGCCAGCAGGAGGCTGCCGGCGACGGTCAGGGGCGTTTCGCTGTCGTGCGTGGGCCACCCGAGTGCGCCGGCGAGCAGCAACAGCAGGCCGGCGGCGGCGCTGATCAGCGCTGCCGCAGGTAGGGGCCGCTGACGGTGCGCGCGCCACAGGGCCACACCGGTCAGCGGGACGGCGATGGCCACGAACAGCGCGTGCACCCACTCGGCCTCGGCCCATACCCCCATCAACGGAAGGGTGGCGGCCAGCAACGGCAGGGCCAGGCAGTGCAGGAGACACAGGCCGGAGAGGGCGAGGGCACCGGCATCGAGCAGGGCGGAGGATCGCTTCATGGCGGGGGGCCTTGGTTTTTGAATGTTATATAGTAACATTTCAGTTCTCCTTGCTGCCTGCCCTGCCATGACTGCCTCCCGTCCTTCCCCTGATTCACGCCTGCCGGTGACGGTGCTGTCCGGCTTCCTTGGCGCCGGCAAGACCACGTTGCTCAATCAGATCCTGCGCAACCGCGAGGGACGGCGCGTGGCGGTGATCGTCAACGACATGAGCGAGATCAACATCGATGCGCAGCTGGTGCGCGATGGCGGCGCGGCGCTGAGCCGCACCGAAGAGACGCTGGTGGAGTTCAGCAATGGCTGCATCTGCTGCACGTTGCGCGATGACCTGCTGCAGGAAGTGAAGCGGCTGGCTGCTGCGGGGTGCTATGACTACCTGCTGATCGAGTCGACCGGCATCGCCGAACCGATGCCGGTGGCCGCCACCTTCCAGGTGCGCGATGCAGACGGGTTCTGCCTCAACGACATCGCCCGGCTGGACACGCTGGTGACGGTGGTGGACGGGCAGCAGTTCCTGCGCGACTTCGGCTCGACCGACCGCCTGGCCGACCGCGGCCAGCAGGTCGGGGAGGACGATGCACGTGGGGTGGTTACGCTGCTGGCCGAGCAGGTGGAGTTCGCCAATGTGATCGTGGTGAGCAAATGCGACCTCACCGATGACGACACGCTGCAATCGACACTGGCAGTGCTGCGCGCGATGAACCGCGACGCGCGGTTGCTGCTCGCGTCGCGGGGGGACGTGCCGTTGCATGAACTGCTGGACACGCGACGCTTCGACTTCGTGCGTGCGCAGCTGGCACCGGGCTGGATGCAGGCGCTGCGCGGCGGGCATACACCGGAGACCGAGGAGTACGACATCACCAGCTTCGTGTACCGCGCGCGGCGACCGTTCCACCCGCAGCGTTTCGCGCGGGTGCTGGAGCATGGGCTGGGCAGCGTCATCCGCAGCAAGGGTTTCTTCTGGCTGGCCAACCGGATGGACTGGGTGGGTGAGCTCTCCGGCGTCGGTCCGGCCATGCAGACCCAGGCCGCTGGCTTCTGGTACGCCGCGCGGGAGCGCGTGGCGGCCGGGCTGGAGGGCACCGCGCCGGTGTTGCCGCCCACGCCGGTGCCCTACACCGACGTGGGGTGGGCGCGCCAGCAGATGGCATGCTGGACAGCGCCGATGCCCGCAGTGGACGAGGTGGGTGACCCGGGCGAGTACCAGGCGATGCGCAGGCTGTGGCACCCGTGGTGGGGCGACCGCCGCCAGGAGCTGGCGGTGATCGGGGTGGCGATGGATGCGGCCGCGGTGCGCGCCGAACTGGATGCGTGCCTGCTCAACGATGACGAGATGCGTGCCGGGCCGCTGCTGTGGCAGGTGTTGCCCGACGCGTTCCCTGCCTGGGCGCGCCAGTAGCCACGGTAGCGGTCAGCGGGCATGCAAGACCCAGCCGTGGTCGCCGGCGTCGAGCCGATGGGTCAGGTGCAGCGCGTCGAGCAGATCGGGATCGTGCGAGACCACGATCAGCGTGCCGGGATACTGGTTGAGCATGTGCTCCAGCGCCGCCAGTGAGGGCAGGTCGAGATGGTTGCCGGGCTCGTCCAACAGCAGCAGCTGTGGCGGGTGCTCGGCGTACAGCAGGGCGGCCAGCGCCGCCTTCAGCCGTTCGCCGCCGCTGAGCGCATGCAGCGGCCGCAGGCTGCGTCCGGCATCCAGCCCAAGCAGGGCCAGGCGCGTGCGCAGGCTGCCCTGATCCTCGCCGGGGTGCGCGCGCTGCAGCCATGACAGGGCACTGTCATGCGCCGGCAGCGCGGACAGCGACTGATCGAGCAGGGCCGTTCGCGCAGAGACGTCCACGCGGCCGCTGCAGGGCGCGACAGTGCCGGCCAGCAGACGCAGCAGCGTGGATTTGCCACTGCCGTTGCGGCCGCTCACGCCGATGCGCTGGCCGCGTTGCACTGTGAGGTCGAGGGTGTGCCACGGTGGCGCGACCCACGGCAGCCCGGCGGCAACGAGGTTGGCCACGCGTTGCGGGCCGGGATCGTCGAGCACCGGGGGCAGCATTGCGATGGCGGCCTCCCGTTCGACGTCGACGGCAGCCGCGTCCACGCGCGCGTCCAGTGCGGCGCGCCGTTCCGCCTGCTGCATCTGCAGGCGGCCGGCACTGTGTTCGCTGCGGTTCTTCATGCCGCCAAGCAGGATGGGGGCCTGGTTGGCGGTGCGTGCGTCGCGCTGCGCGCGCGATTGCCGGTGCGCCTGCCGCTCGCGCTGCTCGCGCAGGACCTCGTGCTGCTGGCGGCGCTCACGCTTGCGCAGCTCGAGCAGCGCCTCGGCGGCCTTGCGTTCGTCGTGCTTCCGCGCGGTGTAATGGGCGTAATCGCCGCCGTAGCTGCGCAGCCCCGTAGGCGAGAGTTCGACGATGCGCTGCATGCGTTGCAGCACGGTGCGGTCGTGGCTGATGACGATGAGACCGCCGCGCCAGTCCGCCATTGCGTCCAGCAGCCGATCGCGGTGCCAGGCGTCGAGGTGGTTGCTGGGCTCGTCGAGCACCAGCGCGTCGGCGTTGGACAGGAAGGCACCGGACAGTGCCACCTGCATGACCTGGCCGCCGCTCAGCGTGGCGGCCGGGCGCAGCGGATCGAGCGCGGGCAGGCCGAGGCGATGCCACTGCGCCTGCAACCGGTCGCGCAGGTCCCAACGGTCGCCGACGCAGGCGAAATCCTCGGGATCGACACTGCCCGCCTCGATGCGGGCCAGTGCGTCGAACACCGGCCCGACACCGGCAAGGTCGACGATGCGACCGCACGGAACGCCGCTGAGCTGCGCCAGCCGCTGTACGTGGCCGTGGCGCTGGATGCGTCCGGCGGTGGGGGCCAGCTCGCCGCTGAGCAGACGCGCGAGCACACTTTTACCGACACCGTTGCGCCCGACCAGGCCGGTCGGCGTGGTGTTGAAGGAAAGCGAAAGATCGGAAAACAGCGCACGGCCGTCGGGCAGCGTAACTGCCACGCGGTCGAGCGTAAGGGCGAATGCGGTCATGCGACCTCCATAGATGCCGTGAACTCCTCCCTGCCGGGCAGGGTGGTGAGGAGACAGGCCGTCAGACGACGGCGGCATCAATGGCGCATGCGGGCATACCTCGGCAACTCAGGCGACTGGCTGTCGCGAACCCAGTATACGGAGGCACCGGTGGCCAGCGATGAACGCGCGCTGCTCAGCAGTCCACGCCGGTGAGGCGGGCGCTGACGAAATCGATGAAGACGCGCAGTTTGGGTAGCACGTGCCGGCCCGATGGCCAGAGCAGGTAGAAGGTGCCGCAGGCATGGATCTGGTCGGCCAGCACCCGCTGCAGGCGGCCGTCGGCGAGTGCGTCGCGCGCGGAGTGCTCGGGAAGGTAGGCGATGCCGCGCCCTGCCAGGGCGAATGCCAGGCGTGCTTCGATGGTGTTGCTCACCATCGACACCGGCAGGTCCAGCGGGGGCTGGCCGGGGGCGGCTGGCACGGGCCACGGCTCCAGTTTGCCGGTGCTCGGGAAGCGGTAGTGCAGGCAGTCGTGCTGACGCAGATCGGCCGCGGTGCGCGGGGTGCCACGGCACGCCAGATACTCCGGTGCGGCGACCAGGTAGCGCGGGAACACGCCCAGTCGGCGCGCGCTGAGGCGCGAGTCGCCGGGGTCGCCGACGCGCAGCACGGCGTCGAACCCTTCTTCGACGACATCCACCAGGCGGTCATTGAAGTCCAGCTCGAGCCGGATGCCGGGATAGGCGGCCATGAATTCGGTGAGGATCGGCAGCGACAGGTCGCCCACCAGCGGCAGGCCAAGCCGCAGCACGCCGACCGGCGCGGCGGTCTGATCGGCCAGCTCGGTGCGGGCGGCGTCGCGCTCGTCGAGGATGCGACGGCAACGCACCAGGAAGCGCTCGCCTTCGGCGGTCAGGGTGATGCTGCGCGTGCTGCGGTGAAACAGGCGCACCCCCAGCGCCTGCTCCAGGCGGGTGACGCTCTTGCCGGCGGCCGAGGCGGTGATGCCCTGCAGGCGGCCGGTCTCGACGAAGCTGCGGGTGTCGGCAACCTGCACGAAGGTCTGCAGGTTGCCCAGATTGTCCAAGGCTGACATGGGCGGGACACGGGCGGAAAGCCGCACTGTAGCGAGTGCGGGGGGGCGGGGGGCGGCCGACAGCAGTGGCGCGCCGGCCGGGGGGCGGGAAACCCTTGCGGGGACTGGGTGTTATGCAATTGCGGAACAAACTGTCCGGAATGTGCGGAGCGTTACCGGGCTTTTTGCCGCTGCGGGCAGCGCCTACCGTGGCGCTCCGATTCCACTGGCACTGCCCCGATGACCGTCTCCTCCCCTGACGCCCTTTCCGCTACGCCCCGGCTGCCTGCCGTGGATGCCCTGCTGCGCCAGCAGCACCACGACGCGCGCCTGGTGGGTGCGGTGGTACTGGTACGCCGGCACGGCCAGCTGCTGCACGCCGATGCCACGGGCTGGGCGGATCGTGAGCAGCAGCGGCCGATGTCGCGCGGGACGCAGTTCCGCCTGGCCTCGGTCAGCAAGCCGATCGTGACGGCCGCAGCCCTGCGCCTGGTGGCGAGGGGCGTGCTGTCGCTGGACACGCCGGCCCATGCGCTGCTGCCCGACTTCCGCCCGGCGCTGGCCGATGGCACCCGACCGGCGCTGACGTTGCGCCATCTGCTCAGTCACAGCGCGGGTCTGGGATACCGTTTCCTGGAAACCGATGCCGACGGGCCGCTGGCGATGGCCGGGGTCAGCGATGGCATGGATGCATGCGCCCATAGCCTGCAGGAGAACGTGCGCCGGATCGCGCAGGTACCCCTTGCGTTCGCGCCGGGCCACGGCTGGCACTACTCGCTCGGGGTGGATGTGGCCGGGGCGATGCTGGAGGCGGCAACCGGCCTGCCGCTGGCCGAGATTGTCCGTGTGCAGGTCACCGCGCCGTTGGACATGCACGACACCGGCTTTCATACGGACACGCCGACGCGGCTGGCCACGCCCTATGTCAGCGATCAGCCACGGCCGCGCCGCCTGCGCGAAGGCGAGGTGGTGCCGGTGTTCGACGGCACGGTCGGCATCGCCTACAGCCTCGCCCGTGCCAGCGATCCGCTGGCATTTGCCTCGGCCGGTGGCGGCATGGTCGGCACGGCCGATGATGTGATGCGGCTGCTGGAGGCGCTGCGCGGCGAAGCGCACCGCGATTGGCTTGCGGCCACGCACGTGGCGGAGATGACGCGCGCACAGGTGGGTGAGCAGGGCCCGCCGGACCCGCCAGGCTGGGGCTTCGGGCTGGGCGTTGCGGTGCTGCGCGACCGGATCGCGGCAGCCACGCCGCAGGCCGACGGCAGCTGGCGCTGGGGCGGTGCGTATGGGCACAGCTGGTTCGTCGATCCGGCCTGCGGGCTGAGCGTGGTCGCACTGACCAATACGCTGTACGAAGGCATGCACGGCGCCTTCGTGGATCGCCTGCGCGACGCGGTGTATGCCGACTGCGCCGTGGCGGTGGCGCCATGAGCGCGCCGGCCGAGGCCTGTCAGGGCGTGGCAGCGACCGCAGTCACGCGGCTACCGCTGGGGGGCCTGCTGGCCCTGGCCTGCGCGGGCTTTGTGACGATTCTGACCGAGGCACTGCCGGCCGGTCTGCTGTCGCCGATGAGTGTCGACCTGGGCGTGAGCCGGGCGCTGGTCGGACAGCTCGTCACCGTGTACGCATTGGGCTCGCTGCTGGCGGCGCTGCCGATGACCGCATTGACCCGGCGGCTCCCGCGTCGCCCGCTGCTGCTGGCCGCGATTGCCGGCTTCGCCGTGATCAACACACTTACCGCGCTGACCCACGACTACACGGTCATGCTGGTGGCGCGCTTCGTGGCCGGGATCAGTGCCGGTCTGTTGTGGTCGCTGGTGGCCGGCTATGCGAGCCGCATGGTGGTGCCGTCGCTGCAGGGCCGCGCGATCGCGGTGGCGATGGTGGGCACGCCGCTGGCGCTGTCGCTCGGCATTCCTGCCGGGACGTTGCTGGGGCAGACCATCGGCTGGCGCTGGGCGTTCGGGGTGATGTCGCTGATCAGCGTGGCGCTGCTGGTGTGGGCACGGCTGACGCTGCCCGCGCTGTCGGCGCCCGGTGCGGCTGCCCGCCAGCCGCTGCTGACGGTGCTGAGGCTGCCGGGGCTGCGCACGGCGCTGCTGGCGATGTTCCTGTTCGTGCTGGCGCACAACGTGCTGTACACCTACATCGAGCCGTTCGCAGCGTTGGCCGGCGCGGCCGGTTGGCTGGACCGGCTGCTGCTGGTGTTCGGCGTGGCGTCGCTGGTGGGGATCTGGATCACCGGCGTGTGGGTGGATCGCGGCCTCGGCCTGCTGGTGGTGGCGAGCACGCTGGGCTTCATCGTGGCCGCCCTGGCGCTGGCCTGCTGGCCAGGTTCGCCGGCGGTGCTGGTGGCCGCCACGGTGGTGTGGGGGCTGGCCTTCGGCGGCGTGGCGACGCAGTTCCAGACGGCAGTGGCGCGGCGCGCCGGTGAGGCGGCCGACATCGCGCAGTCGTTCGTGGTGACCGGTTGGAACCTGGCGATCGCGCTGGGTGGGGTGGCCGGTGGCGTGATGCTGGAGACGGTGGGCGAACGCTGGCTGCCGGTGGCGCTGTTGGCGATGCTGGTGGCGGCGTTGGCGGTGGTGCTGCGACAGCCACGCGCCTGGCAGCCGGTGCTGCCGTGACGCCTGCGGAGCGGGCGATCGCGCACCGGTATGCTGGTCGGCATCGACCGGGAGGAGATGCAGGTGCAGCGAGGTTTATGTAGTGGATGGGGGCTGGCGCTGCTGTGCATGGCCGGCCTGGCGCAGGCGGCCACGCCGGACCGTCGCATCGCGATGACGATCGACGACCTGCCGTGGCAGCGGCTGGACACACGTGCCGAACCGGAGCTGGCCGAGCGGCACGCGCAGTTGATGGCCGCGCTCAACGCCACGGGCATCCCGGTGGTGGGCTTCGTCAACGCGGGCAAGCTGGTCGAGCAGGGCGAGGTAGTGCCGGCGCGCGTGCAGATGCTGCGCGACTGGCTCGACGCCGGTGCCGAGCTGGGCAACCACACCTGGGGTCACGTCGATCTGCACGCGGTGGGCCTGCCAGCGTATACGCAGGACATCCTGCGCGGCGAAGACACGCTGCGGCCGCTGCTGGCCGAGCGCGGGCAGTCGCTGCGCTGGTTCCGCCATCCGTACCTGCGCGCCGGCCGCTCGCCGGCACAGCGCGACGCGCTGGCGGCGTTCCTGCAGGAGCACGGGTACCGCATCGCTCCTGTGACGGTGGACAACAGCGAATGGGTCTGGGCGTTCGCCTACGACACGGTGCGGGTCAGCGACCTGCCGCCGGCCGAACGCGAGGCGCGGCTGGCGCAGCTGCGTCGCGGCTACATCCCCTACATGCTGAACAAGCTGGACTACTACGAAGCGCAGTCGCAGCAGCTGCTCGGCCGCCTGCCGGCACAGGTGTGGTTGATGCACGCCAATGCGCTGAACGCGGCAACGTTCGAGGACCTGGTGGCGGCCACGCAGCGCCGTGGCTACCGCTTCATTTCGCTGGAGCAGGCCCTGCAGGACCCGGCCTACCAGCACGCCGATGGCTACAACGGCGACAGTGGCATCAGTTGGATCCATCGATGGGCGATGGCCGATCACGTGCCGCGCACGTTCCATGCCGGTGAACCGGTGGTGCCGCGCTGGGTGCAGGCGTTGGCCGGAGTGGACGCCGACTGAGCCCGGCAGTGGCCTAGTCGCTGATGCTGTGGTTTGGGTTCTGCATGTTCTCGCGGGCCTTGCCGTACTGTTCCTTGCGCTGCCAATGGAAGGCGGCGAAGGCCTCCGGTGGCAGCGGTTTGGAGAACAGCCAGCCCTGACCGAACTCGACCTGGCGCGATTGCAGGTAGGCGAGCTGGGCAGGTGTTTCCACCCCCTCGGCCACGGTGAACAGGCCCAGCGTTTTCGCCATGTCGATGATGTGCGAGGTGACCGGGCTGGTGGCGCTGTCGGTGCCGATGGCATCGATGAAGGACTTGTCGATCTTCAAGGCATCCAGCGGCAACTGCTGCAGGTACTGCAGGCTGGAATAGCCGACGCCGAAGTCGTCAATGGCCACGCAGTGCCCGGCGCGGCGCGTGGCGGCCAGGCTGTTGCGGGCGCGCTGGATGTCGATGAAGCCGCGTTCGGTGGCCTCCAGCCAGATCTGCTGGGGATGGATGCCCGTCCCCTGCAGCTTCTGCGTCAGCACCTTCAGTGCGCGGCCGCTGCTGACGTCCTCGGCGGCGAGATTGATCGCGATGTGAGCGCTGCGGTCCTGTACCAGCAGGTCGCGCATGTCGGCGATGACGTTGTCCATCACCTGGTCGGTCAGCGCCTCGATCAGGCCGGTGTCCTCGGCCAGCGGGATGAACAGGTCCGGGCGCACCAGGCTGCCGTCGGGCCGCTGCCAGCGCACCAGTGATTCGGCACCGATGCAGATGCCGGTGTCCAGCTCGATGATGGGCTGGTAGTGCATGAAGAACTCGCGCCGCCGGACCGCCGTGGCCAGCTCGGCGCGCAGCGACAGACGTCGGCGCGACAGCCACACCGCCAGGGCGATCGCGGCGGCAGCGCCAAGCGCGCCGGCCGGGGCGAACTGCCAGAGCAGCGGGCGGATGCTGGCCACCAGAGGGGTGCGTGGCGCCGTGGCGATGGCCAGCCACTGCTGGTCCTGGGCGGTGGCAAACAGGGTGCGTGCATCCATGCCGCTGCGTGGCGCGCGCAGCAGATCGAGCATCAGCTGCGGATCGGCGATCGGCTGATGGGCGATCAGGCGTCCGTCCGGGCTGGCCACGGCCAGGCGTACGTCCGGGTCGGTGATGACGTCAACCAGCCGTTCGGGGTTCATCAGGATGTCGTAGCGGCCGTAGTACAGGGCCAGCAGCGGCACGCCATTGCCGGCCAGCGGGCGCACGTCGAGCTTGATGCCGACGCCGTCGGCGGTGAGGTGGTCCGGCTCGGGGCGGCGGATCGGCGCCTCCATCGGCCCCCAGGAGGTGCAGATCAGCCGGTCGTCCTGGAAATAGCCCATCTGCTCGGCCGAGACGGTATTGATCACCAGGCCGCGCATGAGTTGCAGGTGGGCCGCCGAGCAGGGTTCGAGCGTGCTGGCATTGGCCTGGCGGAGAGCGGTCAGCCCGGCTTCGTAGGCGCGGTGGGCGCGCAGCAGGGTCCGTTCGGCCGTGAACTGCAGCCGATCCCGCGCGGCATCGTTGGCGCGATTGACGTTGAAATAGAGCAGGGTGGCCATCGGCACGAGCGCGCCCAGCAGGGCGAACAGCACGGTGACGGCGATGTTCCGGGTGCGGTTCAAGCAGACCTCGTGCCAGCCGGCCCGTGGCCTGGAAGCCCTATCTCACCACCTGCGCGCACGGAAAGGAACAGGAAAACCCCGCGTTCGTGGTCGGACAAGGCCCAGGCGGGTCTCCGCCACGGCAGCAGCGGGTGAAACCCGACAGCCGCGCGCACTGCGGCCACCGCAGGCACCTCGCACCTGATCCGGGCGGGCGGCCGCGCGGGCCGTCTTCGAGGGGCAGAACACCGCCGGCGCAGCCTCTCCAACGGCATCGGCACCCGACCGCCATCGGTACCGGCCTGTTCCGGGGCTCGGGCAGGACCATCAGCCTGGCCGGCCCGCCCATCGTGCCGGTCTCCCTGATCACCGGCGATGCTGTCCTTGGTGAGGCGGTCTTCGCGCCCGGCGTGACGCTGCGCGGGCCTGCCCTGATGCCGGGACCGGCATTCACCTTCGGTTCGCAGCCGTGGCCGGATGATCGCGCCGCACGACTGACGTGCCCCGCACCGAGCCCATGAACCTGTCCCTGCCCGCCGCGCTGGTTGTGCTGCTGTTGCTGATGCCCGGCGTTGCAGGCGCGCGCACGGTGTATCGCTGCGTGCAGGGCAATACGGTGAGCCTGGCCACCGCGCCCGAGCCGGGGTCGACATGCACCCCGCGGCAGATCGACGACAACGCGGTGCAGACCCCCAACCTGTGGGGAAACATGGGGGTCTTCAGCGGCACCCTGTATGAGCGCGAGCAGGACGGCACGCGGGTCTACTCGACCCGCAATCTGCCCGGCTCGCGGGTGTTCCTGAAGTTCACCGTTGCCACGCCGCCGGGCGAGCCCGCGCATGAAGGGCTGGGCAAGGTCGGTGCGCCGCAGTTGAACCGGCATGCCAGGCAGTTCAAGGCCGCCGCGAAAGCCACCGGGGTGGACGATGCGTGGCTGCGGGCGATCGCGCACGCCGAGAGTGGTTTCGATGCCGGCGCGGTATCACCCAAGGGGGCGCAGGGCGTGATGCAGCTGATGCCCGATACGGCCACCGAGTTCGGTGTGGCCGATCCACTGTCGGCCGAGCAGTCGATCAACGGCGGCGCGCGCTACATGAAGACGCTGCTGCGCCGCTACAACGGCGACCGCGTGCTGGCCGCTGCGGCCTACAACGCGGGCATCGGTGCAGTGACGCGTTACAAGGGCGTGCCGCCCTACGCCGAGACGCTGGCCTACGTGGAGAAGGTCAGCGCGCTGTATGTGCGGTACCGCGAGGCAATGGGGTTCCGCGTGGAAACGCCGGCGAAGTAGGCTGGCGAGCCGCGCGGCACCGCTCAGCGGGTCGGGTTGGAACCAAACAGGTCAACGCGTTCGATACGGCCAACCGCCTGCACCGCGGCACGCACGTCGGTACGCTGCTTGAGCTGGCGCCAGCGCTGGTCGCGCACGGCATCGCCGGGCAACGACGGCAAGGTGCGGTAGTTCTGCAGCGACACCAGCGCATCGCCGCGCTCCTCCGGGGCGCGCAGCTTGGCGATCAGGCGGGCCGCCGCCTCGTCCATGCGATTCTCTTCAAGCAGGACGTCGAGCAGGATCAGGTCGGCGTCGTCGGGATGGCCCAGCAGCCAGTCGCGTGCGGCATCGCCCTGGGTGCGGTCGTCCAGCTGGCGGAACGCAATCAGGCGCAGCCAATGGCGTCCGAACTCCCAGAAGCCCAGCTCCGCCGGCAGCACTGCCAGGGTATCCAGGCCCTGCTGCGGTCGCTGCAGCGACATCTGCCAGCCAGCGAGCAGCAGGTGCTGAACCGTGTTGGGTGCGTCTGAATCGTGGAACCGCAGGGCCTGCGTCTGAGTGGCCAACGCCGCGTCCATCTCGCCCAGACGCCGCTGCGCGCCTGCACGGTAGGACAGCAGCCACGCCAGGTTGTCGGCGCCTTCGTAGGTGCGCTGCGCCGTCGGGTCCTGCGCCTGTACCGATGCGGCGATGCTGTCGGTCATGGCGATCACGGCAGCGTTGTCGCCGGTCATCAGCAGGGTGTCGGCCATGCGCACCGGCAGGACACCTTCCTCGGGCCGCAGCAGTGCGGCCACGCGCAGGGCGTCGGTATGGCGCCGTGCCGCCAGCGCCGGATCGAAGCGTGGGCTGGCGCGGTCAACGACCCGGTCGAACCGCTTGTCGCTGCGCAGCGCGATCAGCTGGACCGGGTCATCGATGCGCGCGATGGTGTCGGCCAGCCGATCCTGCTCGCCGGCCTCGGCCTGCAGCGTGGCCAGCGAGCGCCACAGGCGTGCCGGCTCCGTCCCCTTGTTCTGCCATTTGCGATCGAACAGCGCCTGCAGCAGGGTACGGCGGGTGGCGGGATCGTCTTTCAGCTGATGCAGCAGATAGCCGATCAGATCGACGTCGATATCGTCGTTGAAGCGGTCGGTAAGCTGCAGCGAACGGGCCAGGCTGAGGGCGGCATCGCGCGGCTTCTGCTGCTGCACCTGCAGGCGGCCGAGCAGGTACACGGCACGGGGATCGTCGTCGCGCGCGGCCAGCGCCGTGCGCAGGTAGCGCTCGGCATCGGCCTGCTGCCCGCTCTTCAGCGCGGTCATGCCGGCCGCCACCCAGGCATCCTGACGCGCATCTGCCGGCACCTGGGACAGTGCCGGGTCGGCGAGCACGCGCTCGAACACGATCATTGCGCCGAGCGTGTCGCCGCGATCGGACTGCATGATCGCCTCGGCTACCGAATCGACCAGACGCTGTGCATCCGCATTGAGCGGTGTGTCGGAGGCAACGCTGATGGCGGCCGACGCAGCGCTGCTGGCCGCCAACGCGAGCAGCAGTGCAAGAGCATGACGACGCAGGGGCATGGTGGGGTCCTTCCGTGGCAACAACAGGGATTGAACCCGGGATGGCCGATCGGCACAAGTCGCGCGTGTGCGCCACTGACGATGCGGCGGGTTTGCATGCGCGCGTGGAGCGACTATCGTCGTGGCCCCGACATCAGACAGGAAGCGGCATGGCGCGTGCGTACTGGGCAGCAGGAATCGCCGTGGTCACGGCCGCGCTGCTGGCGTGGACCTTTCTGGACGCGCCCGCGCCGCCCGCGCCTCCGCCGGGTCCGCCGCCCACCGTGCTGGGCTGGACGGCGCGGATCGAGGCGCTGGCCGGCGACGGTGTCGCCGGTGCGCGCGAAGGTGCGGGCATGCAGGCCCGCTTCGCCGATCCGAACGGGATGGCGGTCGATGCGCAGGGCGTGGTGTACGTTGCCGATGCCGGTGACAACAACCGCATTCGCCGCATCCATCCGGATGGTCGCGTAGACACATTGGCGGGTCAGGGGGAAGGCTGGCGCGATGGCCCGGCGCTGCAGGCACAGTTCCACACGCCGTCGGCGATCGCGCTGGACGCCGCTGGCACGGTGTACGTGGCCGACACCGGCAACCATGCGATCCGGCGCATCGGCCGCGATGGCACGGTCAGCACATTGGCGGGCGATGGCCAGCGTGGCTTCCGCGACGGCCCGGCGGGCCAGGCCCGCTTCGATGCGCCGATGGGCGTGGCGGTGGATGCCGGTGGCCGCGTGTTCGTGGCCGACACCTACAACGACCGCATCCGTGTAATCGAGACCGACGGCCAGGTGCGCACGCTGGCCGGTGGCGAGGTGCCCGGTCACATCGACGGCGCCGGCATCGGTGCACGGCTGGATACGCCGGTGTCGCTGACATTGGATGGGCAGGGCAACCTGCTGATCGCCGATCTTTTCAACAATGCGATCCGCCAGCTTGCCCCGGATGGCACGCTGACCACCCGCGTCGCCAGCGGCGGCCTGCTCAGTGGCCCGTTGTCGATGGCGGTGACCCATGACGGGGTGATCTACGCCAGCGACATCAACGGCAGGGTGGTGCAGATCTCGGCACACGGCCATCAGCTTGCGCTGGCCGGTGTTCCGCCGCAGCCGCGCTTTGCACGACCGACCGCGCTGGCGCTGGACGCCGAGGGGGGGCTGTATCTCGCCGATGCGGCCGCCTATCGCGTACACCGGCTGCGTGCGCTGGGAGAGGGGAAGGTCGCGCCACCGGCCCTGGTCGGTCCTGCGCCGGACGCGCCGTTGCCGGCCACCGGCGGGCGCTGGCCGCTCGCCCCGCAGGATGGCTGGCACGAAGTGGTGGGCACGCTGGGCGAAGTACGCGGCAACTTCAGTGGCGAGAGCCGCCACCACCTGCACGGCGGTTTTGATATCCGTGGCGATGTGGGCCAGCCGGTGCTGGCGATTGCCGACGCCAAGGTCAGCAGCCCGGCCGCAAGCTGGGCAGTGGGTGGGCAGGGCGAAGGTCTGGCGCTGGACACGCTCAAATACATCCACATGAAGGTCGGGCGCGATCCGCGCGACCGCCCGCTGGATGCGCGCTGGCAGCAGCTGCGGGATGCGGACGGCAACCTGGAACGCATCCGCGTGCGGCGCGGCACGCGCTTCCAGGCGGGCGAACCGCTGGGCAGCATCAATCGCATGGCGCATGTGCACCTGAGCGTGGGCGCCAGCGGGTTCGAACGTAATGCCGTGGCGCTGGGATTTGTCCACTATGCCGATACGGTGGCTCCGCGCATGACGGCGGTGAGCCTGCTGGATGATCTGGAGCAGCCGCTCGCCGCCGGTGCCGACGGTCGCGTGGCAGTGCCACGGCAGGGGCCGGGCGTGCAGATCGTGGTGGAGGCGTGGGACCAGGTGGACCGCAACCTGCCACGGCGCCGGTTGGGCCTGTACCAGGTCGGCTACCAGATTCTCGACGCGCAGGGACACCCCCTGCCGGGCTACGAGCAGCCCCGCTTCAACATCGTGTTCAACCGCATGCCGCCGCAGGACAGTGCCACCGTGGTGGCCTATGCACCGGACAGCGGCATCACCGTGCATGGCAGTGCGGTGACCCGCTTCCGCTACCTGGTCACCAATACCGTC
The DNA here is from genome assembly GCF_049545475.1 of Stenotrophomonas sp. NPDC077461. NCBI lineage: Bacteria > Pseudomonadati > Pseudomonadota > Gammaproteobacteria > Lysobacterales > Lysobacteraceae > Stenotrophomonas > Stenotrophomonas sp. NPDC077461. Next base: position 179,838 of record NZ_JBMWDO010000009.1, on the reverse strand, counting down.
CGCGACGGGCTGGTGGAGACCGGACGCTGGCAGGCCGATGCGCTGCCGGCGGGCGACTACGTGATCCGTGGCAGTGCGCGCGACTACAGCGGCAACGAGGCGACCGGCCCGCGCGACCTGAAGATCACGCTGCTGCCCTGAGCTGGCATCTCAGGCGCCGACGCGCTCGCGCTCGGCGTCCATGTCCGCCAGCGGCCGCACTTCGATGCTGCCGAAGCGCGACCACGGGAACTGCTGGGCGATGCGCATCGCCGCGTCGCGGTCGGGGGCGTTGATCAGGTTGAAGCCGGCCAGCAGTTCGCGGGTTTCAGCGAAGGGGCCGTCGGTGATCCGCGACTGGCCCTGGCGCACGCGAACCGTCTGCGCGCTGGCAACCGGTTCGAGCTTCTGTGCCAGCACCAGCGTGCCCTCGGCCTGCAGGGCATCGGCATGCTGCAGGCAGTCGTGCATCAGGCGATCGTACTCCTCGCCGGGCAGGGCCTGCAGCAGGCTTTCGTCGATATAGATCAGCAGCAGGAACTGCATGGCCGGGTCCGTGTCGGCAGGGGGTGTCCATGATGCCCCAGACGCCGCAACGGCCGTGTTGCAGCGCCGCAGCGGATGCCGCCGCCCGGCCGCTCGAGCGCCGGTTGCCAAGAGGCCCCGCAAGCTGCGGCAGCGCGGGCGGAGACATCAGGCGCTATCCGCAACGGCCCTTGGACCAGGACGCCCTCCCGCTGTCGGCAATGGCCTGAACAGGCGGAGGGAAAGGAAAGACGAATTTCTTTTCGCCGACGTGTCGATTTCCGCCCCGCTGCGACGTTGTATCCATGAAGGGCCCGCCAACCGGACCCGCACCGAAGGAGACACCGATGAAAGTGATGGTACTGGTCAAGGCGAGCGCGGCGACCGAAGCCGGTCAGATGCCGACCGAGGAGGAGATCCGCGCGATGGGCGCTTACAACGAACAACTGGTGCAGGCCGGCATCATGCTGGCCGGGGAGGGCCTGCACCCCACCTCGCGCGCCCGGCGCGTCGCCTTTGGCACCGATGCGCCACGGGTCATCGACGGCCCGTTCGCTGAAACCCGCGAACTGGTCTGTGGATTCTGGCTGTGGCAGGTGCGCTCGCTGGACGAGGCCACCGAATGGCTCACCCGCGCCCCGTTCGCCGCCGGCGATGTCGTCGAGCTGCGGCCTGTTCTCAGTGCCGAGGATTTCGGTGCGGCCTTCACTCCCGAACTACAGGCGCAGGAACAGCGTCTGCGCGACCAGATCGGCAACGCCGGCTGACCATCCCCCCGCATCCCCTGGAGCATTCCCATGAAACTGATTCCGTTCCTGAGCTTCAACGGCCAGACCCATGACGCGATGGCCTTCTACGCCAAGGTTCTCAACGGCAAGGTCACCTCGGAAATGAAGTACCGCGACATGCCGCCGATGGAGAACACCGACGGCTGCGGCGAGATGCCGCCGGAGACCCTGGACCACGTGGCGCACAGCCAGCTCGAGGTAGGCCAGGCCATCCTGATGGCCGCCGACAGTCCGTCGGGCGCGGGTGAGGGCAGCACGACCATCAACATCGACGTCGCGTCGGTGGACGAAGCCGAGCGCGTGTTCGCGGCCCTGGCCGAGGGCGGCGAGGTCAGGATGCCGATCGGCGAGACCTTCTGGGCGCATCGCTGGGGTTTCCTGATCGACCGCTACGGCAAGCCGTGGATGGTCAACTGCATGAAACAACCCTGATCTCCCACCAAGGATACCGACCATGACCGATTCGCCGCAGATGATCTTCGTCAACCTGCCGGTGCGCGACCTGGAGGCCTCCAAGGCCTTCTTCGCCGCGCTGGGCTACACCTTCAACCCCACCTTCACCGATGACAACGCCGCGTGCATGGTGGTGAGCGACAGCATCTTCGTCATGCTGCTGGTGGAGTCGTTCTTCACCCAGTTCACCCACAAGCCGATCAGCGACGCGCGCGCGCAGACCGAGGTGATCACCGCGCTGTCCGCACCCAGCCGCGCGGCGGTGGACGCCACGTTGGACAAGGCACTCAAGGCCGGCGCCAGCGAACCGCAACCGGCACGTGACTACGGCTTCATGTACCAGCGTGGCTTCCAGGACCTCGACGGTCACCTGTGGGAGGTCGCGTACATGGAGGGCCAGCCGGGATGAGCCGCCCGGTGGCTTGTGCGATGCGCGGGGCGATGCTCTGATCGGGGGCATGGACACTGCTCTGACGCACCGGCTGGACACCCTCTGGCGCATGGAAGCGCCGGCCCTGATCGCACGCCTGACCCGGATGCTGGGCGGCGATGTGGGGCGTGCCGAAGAACTGGCCCAGGACACCTGGCTGGCCGCGCTGGAGCGCTGGCCGCAGCAGGGCGTTCCAGACAACCCCGGAGCGTGGCTGATGACCACCGCGCGCAACCGCGCCATCGACGTCCTGCGCCAGCACCAGCGGGTGGCGGGCCAGCATGCACAGTGGGGCAGCGCGCTGGAACCTCAGCCGCTGCCCGCACCGGATGACACCGCCGCGCTGGAAGATGACATCGGCGATGACCTGCTGCGGCTGATGTTCGTGGCCTGCCACCCGGTCCTCGCCGCCGATGCACGGGTGGCGCTGACCCTGCGCCTGCTGGGCGGCCTGACCACCGATGAAATCGCCCGCGCCTTCCTCACCCCCGAGCCGACCATCGCCCAGCGCATCGTGCGGGCCAAGCGCACCCTCGCGCAGAAGCAGGTGCCGTTCGAAGTGCCCCGGCAGGCTGCCTTGCCCGAGCGGCTGGCGTCGGTGCTGGAAGCGGTCTATCTGATCTTCAACGAGGGTTACACGGCAAGCGCCGGCGATGACTGGATGCGGCCGGCGCTGTGCGAGGAAGCGCTGCGCCTGGGGCGGGTGCTGGCGCATCGCCTGCCCACCTGGCCGCAGGTGCACGGCCTGCTGGCCCTGATGGAGCTGCAGGCGTCGCGTACCGCCGCACGGACCACGGCCGAGGGTCGTCCGGTCCTGCTGCCCGACCAGGACCGCACGCGCTGGGACTGGCTGCAGATCGCGCGCGGCCAGGCGGCACTGCGGCAGGCGCAGGCACTGGGTGGCAGCACTGACGCGTACGTGCTGCAGGCGGCCATCGCCGAGTGCCACGCCGGCGCGCGACGCGCGCAGGACACCGACTGGCCGCGTCTGGCCGCGTTGTACGCCACGCTTGCCCATCATCATCCCTCTCCGGTGGTGGAGCTCAACCGGGTGGTGGCGGTGGCGCGCGCGGACGGTGCCGAGGCGGCCTGGGCGCTGCTGCAACCGCTGCAGGACGATCCACGCCTGCGTGGCTACGTACCGCTGGCGGCGGTGCGTGGCGATGTGCTGCAGCAGCTGGGGCGCCCGGCCGAAGCGCGGGCGGCGTTCGAGGAAGCCGCCGCGTTGACCGCCAATGCGCGCGAAAAAGACCTGCTGCTCGCACGCGCGGCCGCCCTGTAGACCGGCACTGCCGCAAACCGCGTCGGCTGTCCTACACTCGGGCGATTGTCGTCCCGTACTGAGGTGCAGCGTGAAGCGAGTGGTAATCAGCCTGTTGGCGTTGTCGGTGTCGTCGGCCCTGATGGCGGCCACCCCCAAATTCGATGGCGCGCGGATCTCCGCCGACGTCAAGGAACTGGCATCGGACGCCTATGAGGGCCGCTCGCCGGCCACCGCCGGTGAAGAAAAAACCGTCGCGTTCCTGAGCAGGCAGTTCGCTGCGGCCGGCCTGCAGCCGGGCGGCGACCTCAAGGACGGCAAGCGCCTGTGGACCCAGGCCGTGCCGCTGCTCAAGGGCGATATTGTGGGTACCCCGACCCTGTCGCTGAGCAGCAAGGGCACGCCGCAGGCCCTCAGCCAGGGCAAGGAAATCGCCGTGCGCGCGGCCATGAACGGCGCCAGCGAAGTGGATATCCGCAACGCGCCGCTGGTCTTCCTCGGCTACGGCGTCAAGGCCGATGAGCGCAACTGGGACGACTTCAAGGGCGTCGACCTGAAGGGCAAGATCGCCGTGGTGCTGATCAACGATCCCGACTTCGAGACCGGTCAGGGCGATTTCGACGGCAAGGGCATGACCTATTACGGCCGCTGGACCTACAAGTACGAGGAAGGCGCACGCCAGGGCGCGCTCGGCGTGCTGATCGTGCACGAGACCGCACCGGCGTCGTACGGCTGGGCGACCGTGGCCGGCTCCAACACCAACACCATGTTCGATGTGGTCCGCGACAGGCCGGCCGAGGCGCATCCGCTGCTGGAAGGCTGGATTCAGCGCGATCTGGCGGTCGAACTGTTCAAGCGTTCCGGCCTGGATTTCGAGGCGCTCAAGAAGCAGGCGCAGACCCGCGACTTCAAGCCGGTGGAACTGAAGGGTGAAACCTTCTCGGCAAATTACGCGGTCAAGACCGAAGTGATCACCTCGCACAACGTGGCCGCCCGCCTGGAAGGCAGCACGCGCCCGGACGAGACCGTGGTCTACAGCGCGCACTGGGATCACATCGGTGTGGGCAAGCCCGATGCCGACGGCGACACCATCTTCAACGGCGCGCTGGACAACGCCAGCGGCACCGCCTCGCTGATCGAGCTGGCGCGCGGCTTCGCCAAGGGCAAGCGCCCGGAGCGCTCGGTGCTGTTCCTGGCGGTGACCGCCGAAGAAAAGGGCCTGCTGGGCTCGGAGTACTACGCCAGCCATCCGCTGTACCCGCTGGCCAAGACGGTGGCGGTGATCAACATGGACGGGATGGCGCCGTTCAGTCCGTCGCGCGATTTCGGCATCTACGGCTCGGCCAAGCTGGAACTGCTGGACCAGCTCAAGGACGTGGCCAAGGGCTGGGATATCCGCTACACCCCCGATCCCAAACCGGAAGCCGGCCTGTTCTTCCGTTCCGATCATTTCCCGTTCGCCAAGCGCGGTGTGCCGGCGGTGTCGTACTCGGCGGGCCAGGACTGGGTGGACGGGGGTGTGGCGGCCGGCAAGAAGGCCTCCGACGATTACACCGCCAAGCGCTACCACCAGCAGGGCGACGAATGGCAGCCGGACTGGACCTTTGCCGGCGCGGCACGCGATCTGGAAGTGCTGTACACGCTGGGCAACCAGTTGGCCAACTCGAACGCCTGGCCGAACTGGAGCGCCGATTCGCAGTTCCGCGCCCCGCGTGACGCCAGCGCGGCCGAGCGCAAGTAACGCTGCACGCCCCGCCGGTCCCGCCGGCGGGGCATCCCGGCAGGCCGGCCGCAGGTCGGCTGTCGTGGCAACCGTTCCGACAGCCAGACCCGGCTGATCCCGCTTCATCCTCCCGATTCCCGGCTTCGTCGCATGCGGCTTGTCCTTGCGGGCGGCAGGGCTATGCTCGCTTCACCCCTTTGCCGGAAACGCCGCCGTGCTTGCCAGTCTCGCTCTGATCGTCCGCATTCTGTTGGCCTGGACCGCCGCGGTCATCGTGGCCGGCTTCGTCTGGAGTGGCATCTTCAGCGGCATGCGCGACGGCCCTGGCTGGGTGTTCGGGCTGCTGGCGATGTTCCTGATGGTGACCGCTCTGGGCAGCTGCATCACCCACATCCGCCGGGTGTGGCTGGTGGCCGGACGCCTGGACGGCACCACCCTGTCCAGCCGACAGCGCCGGCAGATCGAACTGCCGATGGATGCCGGCCCGGCCTTTGCGCTGGTCGAGGCGGCGCTGGCCGAGCTGCCCCGCGTGGAAGACATGGAGAGCGCTGCCGGCAGCCTGCAGGTGCGCGCCTACGTGCGCCGTGTCGACCCCTACAACGGCCGCCCGCCGTCGCGCTGGAATCTGCCCGCGCGCCTGGCGATCAAGCGCAACAGCGTACTGGCCACCGTCACGCCGGGGCAGGGCACCAGCAGCGTGACCCTGCTGTTCGAACCCGACGCCGGTGTGTGGGCCGACCTGCTCGCTGTCGATGAAGGCAGCAACTACGAGAACGCCGAAGCAGTCGGGCGTGCGATTACCCGCCGCGTCGCCGAGCAGCGCCGCGACGAACAGGCCGCCGCCGCGCAGACCGCCACCGAGAAGGAACTGAGCGTGGCGCGGTTGAACCTGCTGCACGCGCAGGTGGAACCGCATTTCCTCTACAACACGCTGGCCAACGCCCAGGTGTTGACCCGCACCGATCCGCCGCGCGCGGACCAGATGCTGGGCCACCTGATCCAGTACCTGCGCAGCTCGCTGCCCCGCGTGGACGAGTCGATGTCCACGCTGGGCGTGGAACTGGAGCGTACCCAGGCGTACCTGGAGATCCTGAAGATCCGCATGGGCGCACGCCTGCTGCTGCAGGTGGACGTGCCGCCGGCACTGAACGTGCTGCCGCTGCCGTCGATGGCGCTGCAGACCCTGGTGGAGAACGCCATCAAGCACGGCCTGGAACCCAAGCCCGGCGGCGGCACGGTATGGATCATCGCGCGTGCCTTCGATGACCATGTCACCCTGACCGTGGCCGACGACGGATTGGGCTTCGGCCACACCACCAGTGGCACCGGCATCGGGCTGAAGAACCTGCGCGAGCGCCTGCGCCTGACCTGCGGTGAACACGCCGGTGTCGCGATCGTGGCCAACTTCCCCAGCGGCGTGGCGGCCACCATCACCCTGCCGTATGACGCACGCGAGGCAATCCATGCAGCTTGATGCCCTCATCGCCGAAGACGAAGACCTGCTGCGCCAGTCATTGGTCAGCCAGTTGCAACGCCTGTGGCCGGACCTGCGGCTGGTGGCCGAATGCGAAGACGGCGCCAGCGCGCTGGAGCGGTTGGCGGAGCTCAAGCCGGACCTGGCGCTGCTGGACATCCGCATGCCCGGCATCAGCGGTATCGAGGTGGCGCGCGCGCTGCCCGAGATCAGCCCGCGCACCCAGGTGGTGTTCGTGACCGCCTATGACCAGTACGCCATCGATGCGTTCGAGCAGGGCGCGGTGGACTACCTGCTCAAGCCGGTCAGCGACGAGCGCCTGCTGGCCACGCGCGAGCGCATCCTCACCCGCATGCAGGCCGGGCGCCCGGACAGTGCGATGCTGGAACAGCTGCTGCAGCGGCTGGGCCAGCAGCCGGCGGCACGGTCCACGGCCCCGCCGCTGGCCTGGATCACCGCCAGCAACGGCCGCGATACTCACCTGATCATGCTGGAGGACGTGGTGTACTTCCGCGCCGACAGCAAATACACCACGGTGGTCACCGCGCAGGGCGAAAGCCTGCTGCGCACGCCGCTGCGCGAGTTGCTGGAGGTGCTGGATCCGCAGCGCTTCCGTCAGGTCCACCGTTCCACCATCGTCAACATGCAGGCGGTGGCGGCGGTGAGCCGTGATGACACCGGACGGGGCCAGCTGCGGCTGAAATGCCGGCCGGAGATCCTCAACGTCAGCCAACCGTTCATGAGCCTGTTCCGCGGCATGTAAGCCGCTCCCGCACGGAGTCGTCCCGTATGCGTACGCCCGCTCTTGCCGCTGCCTGTCTGCTGCTCCTCGCGGCCTGCCAGCAGTCCGGCAACACCTCCGTCACCCGCGTCAGCGCCAACGGGGTGGATACGCTGTACAGCCGCACCACGGTCGTGGATGGCGTTGCGCGCTTCGCGTGCATTGCCAGCCGTAGCGGGCAATGCCACTACCTGGTGCTGGATCCGCGCTGTACGCTGGAGGCGGCGTGCGCGCAGCCGCCACTGCAGCAGTTCGCGGTGGCGGTGGGGCAGACCCGGGCGATGCCCGACCTGCCGACCGGTTTCAAGCTGTGCGTCAGCGAGGTCCGCAAAGAACGATGCCACCGTGACTGATCACGGTGGCATCGTGGCTCCCCCCACTTCACGGGCCGGTCAGAAGGCCGGCTGCAGGTGCAGATTGTTGCCGGGGTCCTGCTCGCCGACATGATTGAGGCGGCCAACCAGCTCGGAATGCTGATGCATCCGGCCGATCTCGCGCATGATGCGGATGTCTTCGTGGCGCAGCTCGCGCCGCGCGCTGACGACCTGCTTGTAGTTGAGCACTTCCGGATAGTGCTGGGCCATCTCCAGCGCATCGGCCACGCACTCGACGCTGTCGGCATCGGCGGTGATCCGCTCGCGGCTGTTGAACGCCTTCATCCAGCGCTCGAAACCGGCCTTGTGGTCGAACATGTTGGCCATGAACCAGATCACGAACAGGATCGAGACCCAGGAACCGAACACGATCACCACGCGGGTGAAGGTGATATGGAAGTCGTCCTTCCACAGGTAGTTGCTGATCAGGCCGAGGATGAGCAGCGAGGACGCCTGCCACCCGACGATCGAAGCCATCAGCCATTGACCCTTGGCCTTGGCGAGCACGGCCACTTCCTCGCGGATCTGCTGCTCGCTCTTGTTACGCCAATGCGCGACCTGTTTTTCGAACGGGCTGTTGTACAGCTCGTTGTCCTGCAACAGCAAACCCAAACCCTTGAACAAAGCGATCATGACGTGCTCCTTCTGGAACGTGCGGCAGCGCATTGGACGAACTTGAGGCGGATTCAGTTCTAGCACTTCCAGCGGACGGTGCAATGGGGAGAACGCGAAGGGTGGCCGACCGTTTTTCTGAATGCGGGTGGCGTGATGCAGTGCATCATTGCGCGCGCAGCCTGCGACAAGATGTCGCAGGGTGATTCATGTTGCGGGTGCACATGAAACGCGCCGTGACCGGGGTGGGTCGCCGCCCCGGCCGGGATCGGCCAGAATCGAGGCCGACCGCGCAGCCAGCGGTCGTTTCTCCCGCCGACCGGACCTGCGATGCCGCCGCTGCTCAACCGTCTCTCCCGCCCCATTGCGGCGCCCATCCGACGCTGGGTCCTGGACGCGTTCCCGCGCGGCCAGAGCAACATCGACTACGACCATCCGCAGGGCGATCCGGGCTGGTTTGGCCCGGACAGCGCCACCTGGCGCGTGCATGCGGAGCTGCCCGGGATGCTCGCCGGCGGCCTGTGCGCACTGATGCTGCAGACCCTGCACCCGTTGGCCCTGGCGGGGGTGTACGACCACTCCAACTTCCGCGGCGACCTGGTCGGCCGGCTGCGCCGCACCACCGCTTTCGTGGCGGGCACGAGCTATGCCCCCGCCGGCGAAGTGGAGACGCTGGTTGCCCGGGTCAAACGCATTCATGCGCAGGTGCGCGGGCATACCCCGGACGGGCAGGCCTACGCCGCCGACGATCCGGATCTGCTGACCTGGGTTCACGTCACCGAGGCGTACGGCTTCCTGCAGGGCTGCCGCCGCTATTGCCGTGAGGTACCGGCGTCGGTTGCCGACCGCTATTACGACGAGTACCGCCGCGTGGCCGAGGCATTGGGGGCGACCGCAGTGCCGGCCTCGGAAGCGGAGGTGGCGGCGTACTTCGTGCGGGAGCTGCCGCGGTTGCGCTTCGATGCGCGCTCGCGCGAGGTGCTGGCGGTGCTCGCCGGCATCCGACTGCCGGTGCCGATGGCGGGGCTGTCGCGTGATCTGTTCCTCGGTGCGGGCGCCGCGTTGCTGCCGCCGTGGGCGGTGTCGATGCTGGAACGCACTGCGCTGCAACGGGCGCAGGCGCAGACCTCGGCCCGCCTGTTGCGTGGCATGGCGCCGCTGTTCCGCCGCGCGCTGCCGGATGGTGTGGCCACCCGCGCCTGCGCCCGCGTCGGTGTGCCGGCCAGCGTGCTCACGAGGTGGTGACAGAGTGGCGCGCATAAAAAACGGGCGCCGAAGCGCCCGTTTTCCGATCATCGCACCGCGATGATCACCACACTTTGACCCGCTTGTCCGGGGCCAGGTACAGCTTCTGGCCTTCCTTGACGTCGAACGCCGGGTACCACGCGTCCAGGTTGCGCACAGTGAGCGCGCGGAACTGGCCGGGGGCATGCACGTTGGTCAGCAGCGCGTTGCGCAGCGCCTGCTCGCGGGCCTTGCTGCGCCAGGCCTGGGCGAACCCGAGGAAGAAGCGCTGGTCCGGCGTGAAGCCTTCCAGCGTCTGTGCCGGCTTGCCCTGCAGCGAGAGCTGGTAGGCATCGTAGGCGGTGGCCAGACCGGCCACGTCGGCGATGTTTTCGCCCAGCGTCAGGCGCCCGTTGACCGACACACCCGGGAAGGGCTGGTAGCTGCTGAACTGCGCGGCCAACGCGTCGCCGGCGGCGTTGAACTGCTTGAGGTCATCGGCAGTCCACCAGTTGTCCAGCTTGCCGGTTTCGTCGAACAGCGCACCGGCGTTGTCGAAGCCGTGGCTGATCTCGTGGCCGATCACCGCGCCGATCGCGCCGTAGTTCACCGCGTCGTCGGCGGCCCCGTCGAAGAACGGCGGCTGCAGGATCGCGGCCGGGAACACCAGGCGGTTCTCCAGCGGCACGTTCATCGCATTGATGGTCTGCGGCAGCATCGCCCACTCGGTGTGGTCCACCGGCTTGCCCAGCTTGGCGATGTTGCGCTGGTACTCGAACAGCTCCGCACGCGCGGCATTGCCCAGCGCATCGTCGCGCTTGACCTCCAGCCCGCTGTAATCGCGCCAGGTGTCCGGGTAGCCCATGCCCACGGTAAGCCCGGCAACCTTGGCCTTGGCGCGGGCCTTGGTCTGCGGCGACATCCATGCCAGCGCATCGATCCGCTTGGCGAAGGCGGCGATGATGTTCCTGGCCATCTCGTCGGCGCGTGCCTTGGTGGCTGGGTCGAAGTGACGCTCGACGTACAGCTTGCCGATCGCTTCGCCGACGGCGTGGTTGCTGTCGTCCACCGCGCGTTTCCAGCGCTCGCTCTGCTGCGGGGTGCCGTTCAGCGCGGTGCCGTGGAAGGCGAAGCGCGCGTCGGCGAATGCCTTCGGCAGGTAAGGCGCGGCGCGATCCAGGGCATGGAAGGCGAGATAGTCCTTCCACACTTCCAGAGGCTCGGTGGCGACCAGGCGCGAGATGCCCGCCACGGCCTTGGGCTGCCACACGATGAAGTCCTGCTGCCCGCCCAGACTGGCGCCGGCCAGGAACGCGCTCCAGTCCATGCCCGGCGCCTTGGCGCTCAGGTCGGCCTGCGTCCAGGCGTTGGCGCCCTTGGCCACATCGTTGGTTTCTTCCTGGGTGGCGTGCGCCTGGGCGATCCGCGTTTCCAGGGCGAGGATGCGCTGTGCCTTGCCGGCGGGATCGGCAACGCCGGCAAGCTGCAGCACCTGGGCGATGTAGGCCTGGTATTGCTTGCGCAGTTCGGCCATGCGGCCGCCCTGCAGGTAGAAGTCGCGGTCCGGCATGCCCAGGCCGCCCTGCACCAGGTACGGTGCGGTGCGGTCCGGCTGCAGCAGATCCACCGAGACCCACACGCCGAACAGGCGGTCGGTGTAGAAGTTGGTCGCGTTCAGCAGGTCGACGTCGGCGCGCAGGGTGCCTCCCAGGGTGGTGGCCAGCGCGGATTTGTCGGCAACGGCGGCGATGGCATCCAAGGTGGGCTTCACCGGGGCCAGGCCCCGCGACTCGATGCCCGCTTCGTCCATGTAGGCCGCGTAGTAGTCACCGATCAGCCTGGCTTCGCCTTCGGCCTTGGCATCGGCGGCAGCGCCTTCGAGGATCGCACGGGTGTCGGCCAGGGTCTTTTCGGCGATGACGTTGAAACTGCCATAGCTGGAGCGGTCGGCGGGGATCTCGGTGGTCCTCACCCAGGTGCCGTTGGCGAAGCCGAAGAAGTCATCGCCTGCGGCGAGGCTGCGGTCCATGCCGGCGATATCGAAACCAAAGCTGCCCAGCTGCGGCTTGGCCGGGGCGGGCGCGGCGGCGGTGTCCGTGGCGGGGGAGGCCGGCGGTGCGGCCGGTTCACGGTCGCAGGCAGCCAGGCTCAGCGACAGGCTGGCGGCAATGGCGAGCATCAGGGTGGGGCGGCGCAGCTTGGACATGGACCTTCTCAGGCAACGGAAAGAACCTAGTTTAGTCCTCCGGCGCAGGTCGGATCGGGCCGCATGCCCGATCGCCCATTGGCCAGATTCCGCTCTTCCCGCACGGCTGCCGCTGGTGCATGCTGGGGCCGGCAGGACCGTTCCGCGCCAGGGTGCCAGGGGAGGCATCGCGTGGACACGATTGCAGGCGTCAAGAAACGGGGGCTTCGGCCGCTCAGGTTTGGGGGAAACCAGGAAGCGTTTGCGCATGAAGTCAGCCCGCTATGAAGGGAGCCGTTTGCGATGCCCGCGTTGAACCGTGTGATGGCTCGGCCACTGCGGACGATCGTCTGGTTGGGCAGTGCGCTGGCCGTGCTGCTGGCCGCTGCGTTGGGCGTCATGCTGGCCAACGACTACCAGCGGCGCCTGGAAGCCGCGCAACGCCAGAGCTCCGCGCTGGCGGCGGGCTCGCAGCGCCTGTTGCGATTGGAACTGCGCAACCTGGAACGGGCCATGCTGGGCATTGCCGACGACGGCGCCAAACTGTTCCAGCGCGTGCCGGAGCAGGCGCCGGAGCTGCTCGATGACGCCATCGCCGGGGTGCTGCAGCGGCATGCCGAGCTGGACAGCATCGTGGTGGTGGACCAGCACGGGCGCGCGCTGACCAGCGGCAGCGGTGATCTGCACCTGCCGTTGTGGGCGATGGAGTCCAACCGGGGCACCGGAAGCGCGCTGTACATCGGCCCGCCGCAGGCATTGGACGGCTATCGCTGGGTGCTGCCGCTGGCGCTGCGCATGGGCGAGGACCGCTGGCTGCTCAGCCGCCTGCACACCGACGAGCTGACCTCGATCATCAGCGGCCTGGACACCGGCGAGTACGGGGTGATCTCGATCACCGACGCCCAGGGCTATGTGCTGGCACGCAGCCCCGACCCGCTCGGGGCCACCGGACAGCGCTTCGGCCTGGCCCGGCGCGAGATGCTGCGCACCGATGCGGTGACGCCACTGGGCATCGAAACCAGCGCGGTGGACCAGATCGAACGCATCTCCACGCTGACCACGCTCGGCCAGTATCCGCTGGCGGTCTACGCCGGCCTGGGCCGTCGCGATGTGCTGGCACCGTGGTGGCCCTACGCGTACGCATCGATGGGCGTGTACCTGGCGTACTGGGTGGTCTTTCTCGGGGTGTACTTCAGCCTGCGCCGCGCCAGCGTGCACCAGGATGTGCTGACCGAGGAACTGCGTACCGGCCACGCCGAGCTGCGCCTGGCCCACCAGGTCGGCAAGGTCTGCACCTGGTACGTGGACGAGGATGCGTGCGTGCTGCGCTGGTCACCGTTGGCGCGCGAGATCTTCGGCGTGGAGATCGACAGCCTGCCGGTTGCCGATTTCTTCGCGCGCGTGCACCGCGACGACGCACCGCGCATGCAGGCCGCCTTCGACGCCGCCTTCGCCGGTACGGCGGTGCTGGATGAAATGTTCCGCGTGGTGCTGCCTGGCGGGGCCGTCCGCTGGGTGTCCGCGCGCGGCCAGCGGGTGGCGGTGGTGGATCGGCAGCGGCGCATGATCGGCGCGCTCACCGATGTCAGCGAGCGCGTGCAGGCGCTGGCACGGGTACAGCAGGCCGAGCGCCAGTTCCGCCTGCTGTTCGACCGCAATCCGGCACCGTTCTGGGTGTTCGACCCCGATACGCTGCGCTTCCTGGAAGTGAACGAGGCCGCGGTCCGCCAGTACGGGTTCAGCCGTGACGAGTTCCTGTCCATGAGCATTCTCGACATCCGCCCGCGCGAAGGCTGGGATGAGATCCGTGGCGCCATCGCACAGGCGCGCATCGGCGATGTGCAGGACGCCACGGTGCGCATGCACCGGCGCAAGGACGGCACCGTGTTCGAGGTCCGCGCCCACCTGGCACGGCTGGACTTCGACGGGCGCCAGGCGTGCCTGGTCCTGGCCGAGGACGTCAGCGAGCGTCTGGCCTACGAGCGCGACCTGGCCTACCACGCCACCCACAACCCGGCCACCGGCCTGCTCAATACGCGTGCGTTGGCCGAACAGTTGGACGCCGCCGGCGGCGGCTACACCATCGCCTATGTGCAGTTCCGCGGGTTGCAGCTGGTGGCCGATACGCTGGGCCGCGAAGTGGGCGAGGTGGTGCTGCAGGCGATGGCCAAGCGCCTGGGCGGGCTCGGTGCGCGTTATGGCGCGCTGGCGTTCCAGCCGGCCGAGGACTTCATCTTTGCCATCGACGACGGCCACGACCGCCAGTCGGCGCTGGACACGCTGGTGCAGACCGTGTCCGAACCGGTACGCGGGCAGGATTGGCTGCACCAGTTCGAGCCGCGCATCGGCGTGGCGGTGAAGTTCGACGGCGATGTGCTGCCGGCCGAACAGGTGATCGGCATGGCCGCGCAGGCCGCGCACGCGGCGCGCGACGAAGGCAGCGTGATCGCCTGGTACGACAACACGGTCAGCTCGCGGCTGGCCGAGCGGCTGCGCCTGGCCGGTCGCATCCACAGCGCGATCGATGCCGAGTTCGAGCTGTACTTCCAGCCCATCTGCCATGCCAGCGACGGCACCCCGGCCGCGCTGGAGGCACTGCTGCGCTGGCCGCAGCCGGATGGCAGCTTCATTCCCCCGGGCGAGTTCATCCAGCTGTGCGAAGACACCGGGTTGATCCTGGCGCTGGGCCGCTGGGTGATCCGTGCGGCGGCACAGGCGCAGCGGCAACTGGTCGATGCCGGCTGGGGCGTGCTGCCGATCGCGGTGAACGTCTCGGCGGTGCAGTTCTTCAACAGCGACCTGGTGGCCGAGTTCACCCGCGCCAGCCAGGAGTTCGGCCTGGCGCGGGGCGCGCTGCAGGTGGAACTGACCGAGAGCAGCCTGATGCGCAAGCCGGCGCAGGCCAAGCAGACCATGCAGCGCCTGCACGAGCAGGGCATCTGCATTTCGCTGGACGATTTCGGCACGGGTTATTCCAACATGTCCTACCTGCAGCATCTGCCGCTGGACATTCTGAAGATCGACCGCAGCTTCGTGGCCGATGTGGAAACCAATCCGCGCAACGCCTCGATCTGCCGTGCGCTGTTGTCGCTGGGCCACAGCATGGGGCTGACCATCATCGCCGAAGGCGTGGAAACGCCCGGGCAGCACCAGTGGCTGGCCGCGCACGGCTGCGACCAGGTGCAGGGCTACCTGCTGGGCCGGCCGGCGCCGCTGTGCGAAGTGATCGCGAGGCTGGAGACCGCCGACGCGGTGTAGCGCCGCGCGCTGCGCTTCACGCGGTTCAGGCCAGCGCTTGGACCAGGTAGTCGATGAAGCTGCGCACCTTCGGTGCGAGGTGGTTGCGGCTGGTGTAGACCGCATGGATGCCGACGGGCGGCACCTCCCAGTCGGGAAGAATGCGTTGCAGTCGGCCATCGGCCAGCGCATCGTCAACCAGGAAATCCGGCTGCAGGATGATGCCCAGGCCGGCGATCGCCGCGTCGCGCAGCACATCGCCGTTGTTGGCACGGATGCCGCCGCGGATGGCCACGCTGACCTCGCCGCGCGGGCCGCGCAGCTGCCAGGCATCGCCGCCGCCCCAATAGCTGTAATTCAGGCACTGGTGACCGGCCAGGTCCTCCGGCTGCTGCGGGTGGCCATAGGCGGCCAGGTAGGCCGGTGACGCGCACAGGGTGATGCGGGCGTCGGCGAGTTTGCGCGCGATCAGCGTCGGGCCCGGCTGCCGGGTGATGCGGATGGCCACGTCGAAGCCTTCTTCGACCATGTCCACCAGGCGGTCGGACAACGACAGATCCAACTGCACCTGCGGATACCGCGCGCGGTAGCCGGCCAGCAGCGGGCCAAGCCGGGCGATGCCGTAGCTGACCGGCGCGTTGACCCGCAGCAGGCCGGAGGGCTCCAGCGCCTGCGCGCCGATGCTGGCCTCCAGTGCGTCGAACTGCGCCAGCAGCTGCACGCATTGGGCGTAGTAGGCCGCGCCGGTGCTGGTCGGGCTCACCCGGCGGGTGGTGCGGTTGAGCAGGCGCGTGGACAGGCGCTGTTCCAGCGCCGCGATCTGCCGGGTGACCCCGGCCGTGGACATGTCCAGCGCCTGCGCGGCGGCGCTGAACCCGTTGCGCTCGACCACGGCCACGAACACGCGCATTGCATCCAGAGTGTCCATTGTTGCGGTTCCGGTAATAAACAGCGTCGGGTGATCGTATTTATTGGTGCTGGTGTGCGCAATAACCTGTCCACACCGCACTCCGCCGAGGTTTCCCATGCACGCCCCCGCCCACCGTACCGCCTCCCTGGCCCCCTATGGCGCGACCGCGCTGCGCTGGGCGCTGGGGGCGCTGTTCCTCGTCCACGGGCTGACCAAGCTGCTGGTGTTCACCCCGGCCGGCACCGCCGCCTATTTCCAGTCGCTGGGCCTGCCCGGTGCCCTGGGCTACGCCACCATCGCCCTGGAGCTGACCCTCGCCGCCGCGCTCCTGCTGGGCCTCTTCGCGCGCTGGGTCGGCCTGATCGGCGTGCCGCTGCTGCTGGGCACCATCGTTACCGTTCACGGCGCCAACGGCTTCAGCTTCGCCAACGCTGGGGGCGGTTGGGAATACCCGGCGTTCTGGGCGCTGGCCCTGCTGGTGCTGTTCTGCATTGGCGACGGCAAATGGACGTTGGCCTCGCGCTGAATCTGCCCACGCCCCCCGCCTCTTACTGGAGCTTCCGATGACCCGTCTGCCGTCGCTGTACATCTCGCACGGTTCGCCGATGACCGCGCTCAACCCCGGCCTGGTCGGTGAGCGCCTGGCCGACCTGGCCGCCACGCTGCCGCGCCCGCGCGCGATCGTCATGGCCTCGGCCCACTGGCTGACCCGCCAGCCGGCGGTCGGCGGGCACCCGCGGCCGCCGACCATCCACGATTTCGGCGGCTTCCCGCAGGCGCTGTTCGACCTGCAGTACCCGGCGCCGGGCGATCCGACGCTGGCCCGCGAGGTTGCCGAGCGGCTGGGGGCGGCCGGACTGCCGACGGTGATCGATGCCGCTCGTGGCCTGGACCACGGCGCGTGGGTGCCGCTGCGCTTCCTCTACCCGCAGGCGGACATTCCGGTGGTTCCGCTGGCGATCCAGCCGCTGCTCGGGCCGGCCCATCAACTGGCGCTGGGCCGCGCGCTGGCACCGTTGCGCGAGCAGGGGGTGCTGGTAATCGGATCGGGCAGCATCACCCACAACCTGCATGACTGGGGCCACTACCAGGACGGCAAGGACGCACCCTATGTGCGGCCCTTCATCGACTGGGTGGAGCAGCGGCTGGCGGCCGACGACAGCGCCGCGCTGCTCGACTACCGCCGCCAGGCACCGTATGCCGAGCGCGCGCATCCCACCGATGAACACCTGCAGCCGCTGTACGTCGCGATGGGCGCGGCCGGTGCGGACACGTTGGGCGCGCAGCGCATCGATGCCGGTATCGATGCCGGTTTCCTGGCGATGGACATCTACCGCTTCGATGGCGGTGATGTCGCCCGGCCGGCTTCAGCCAGTGCGGGACCATGAGCCCCGGCATCGCCACGCGTGATATGCAGGGCCACCCGGTGTGCGGCATGCGGCAACGGACTATCCGATGGACCACGCAGCATCGGCTGTCCCTCCACTGAGCCGACGCGCACGCGCGCGTTCGCGCGACGGCAGGGGTGTGGTACGTTTTTTCCGGTTCCGGCGCCGGCTGTCCGCAGCCTCCCCCCGCGCTGCCCACTGGAAAATGCATGCATACCATTGAAGTCGTCCTGGCGATGCTGGTGGCCGTGGTGGCCAGCGGCTACCTCGTCCGGGTCCTGCCGCTGTCGCTGCCGTTGCCGCTCGTGCAGATCGGCCTCGGGGCGGTGATCGCCGGCGTGTTCAACCGCGGCCACGCGCTGGAACCGGAGATGTTCTTCCTGTTGTTCCTGCCGCCACTGCTGTTTCTGGATGGTTGGCGCATTCCCAAACAGGGCCTGTTCCGCGACAAGGGCGTGATCCTGGAACTGGCCTTCGGGCTGGTGGTGTTCACCGTGATCGGTGCGGGCTTGCTGATTCACTGGATGATTCCGGTGATGCCGCTGGCGGTGGCCTTCGCATTGGCCGCGATCATCTCGCCCACCGATCCGGTGGCGGTCGGGTCGATCGCCGCGCGTGCGCCGATTCCCAAACGCCTGATGCACATCCTGGAAGGTGAGTCGCTGCTCAACGATGCGTCCGGACTGGTCTGCTTCCGCTTCGCGGTGGCGGCGGTAATGACCGGAACGTTCTCGCTGGCCAGCGCCTCGCTGACCTTCCTGTGGGTGGCCGTGGCGGGCCTGGCGATCGGCGTGGCGGTGACGTTGGGCGTGTCCACCTTCCAGCGCTGGCTGTGGCGGCGCTTCGGCGAGGAGCCGGGCGCGGCGCTGCTGGTCAACCTGCTGATTCCCTTCGCGGCCTATCTGCTGGCCGAAGAAGCCAATGCCTCGGGCATCCTGTCGGCCGTCGCCGCAGGCATCACGATGAGCTATGTCGAGCTGACCGGCCGCGTCTCCGGCAGCATGCGCGTGCAGCGTGCCGCGGTGTGGGGGATGCTGCAGTTCAGCTTCAACGGCATCATGTTCGTGCTGCTCGGCGAGCAGCTTCCGGGCATCGTCGAGCGCGCGATCACCACCGTCAGCGAGAGTGGCCATCACAGTCCGTGGTGGCTGCTGGTGTACGTGGTGGTGATCAACCTGGCGCTGGTGGTGCTGCGCCTGGCCTGGGTATGGTTGTCGCTGCGCTGGAGCCTGCTGCGTGCGCGCCACCGTGGCGAAGTCCAGCAGGGCACGCCGTGGCGGGTGGTGGTGGCAACGTCGGTCGCCGGCGTACGCGGCGCGATCACCCTGGCCGGCGTGCTGACCCTGCCGCTGTTCCTGCCCGATGGCAGCGCCTTCCCGGCGCGCGATCTGGTGATCTTCCTGGCGGCGGCGGTGATCCTGGTGTCGCTGATCGGCGCCAGCGTGGCCTTGCCGCGTCTGTTGAAGGGACTGGAGCTGCCCGCCGATTCGGGTGACCGCAAGGCCGAGGACCTGGCCCGCAAGCTCGCTTCCAAGGCGGCGCTGGCCGGCGTGGAGCGCATGCGCCAGCAACTGGTGCAGAACCAGACCACCGAGAACGTGCAGCTCTACAACGATGCCGCCTCGCGGGTCAGCCTGCTGTACCAGCGCAATCTGGAGAAGGACAACGGACCCGATGCCGATCCGGAAAAGGTGAAGCGGATGGAGCAGGGCTACCGGCAGCTGCGCACCGCCGGTCTCACCGCCGAGCGTGAAGAGCTGTTCCGCCTGACCCGGCGCGGCAAGATCTCCGATGAGGTCTCGCGCCGGCTGATCCGCAACCTGGATCTGCTGGAAACCCGGCAACGGGATTGACGGCCCAGCCGCCAATCCCGGGCAGCCACCGACCGCGGGCCGGTGGACCGGTTACTCGGCCTTCTGGTCCAGGTAGTAAGCCACCACGGTGCCCTTGACCTTGATCGTCATCGGGTTGCCGCGGCGGTCACGCGCCTTGCCGGCCTGCACGCGGATCCAGCCTTCGCTGACCGAATACTCCTCGACGTTGTCGCGCTCGACGTCGTTGAAGCGGATGCCAACCCCGCGCTCCAGCGCGGCGGCGTCGTGGAAGGGGCTGGCCGGGTTGATCGCCAGGTGATCGGGAGGGGTATCGCTCATGGTCATCGGGTACTGACGGCCACCACGGCCATCTTCTGCCGTACAGGATAAACCGCAGCGGCGCCCAGGCCGAATTTCGCTTCCTGCCAACGCCATCCCACGGCAGAATGCGCCCCTGCCTCCAGGAATACCGGTCATGCCCGACAACAGCGATTATTTCGACTTCGAAGAAGAAGAACGCGATTTCGACGAAGACGACTTCGAGGCGCGCATCTGGAACCTGTTCGTCCTGATCAACCCGGGCGACGAGGAACTGGCGTTGCAGCAGTTCAACCGCTGGCGCGAAACGCTGCTGGAAAGCGGCGAGGAGATCGATGAAGAGGCCGAGTGGCTGCCCCCGCTGCTGACGGCCATCGCCTGGCAGTCCGGCTTCGAGGTCGAACGCGGCGATGCCGATGCGCTGATGTCGGCGGTCAACGAACTGTCCGCGCGCTGGAACCTGCAGCTGGACTGGGGCGGCGACCTGGACGACGAAGACTTCGCTGCCGGCGTGGACGCCCCGCAGCTGATGGCCACGGCGTACGACCGCCTGCGCGAGCACAACTATTCGTTGTGGAGCGTGGATGCCGGTACCGATGGCCTGGCCGGCTGGATGGCGCTCAGCCGCGACGATGACGCGATGCTTGCGTTGTGCTCGCTGCTGGGCGTGGAAGTGCGGCCGGGCAGCGATCCGTTCTGACACCAGCGGAGGCGCCGGCTGTGGGGCGGCCGAGTGTGGCCGGCAACCACGCGATGGGGGTCAGGGCGCGTACTGCGCGCGGGCGTTGGCGATCACTGCTTTGACCAGGGCGCGGTCGGTGTGGCGCGAAATCGGCCGCGCGCCCAGTGCGATGGCCTGCAGGCGCATCGGGGCGGTTACGTCGTAGTGCGCGCCGCTGCGGCGGTTCTGGAAGGTCCGCCGCGGAATCCCGAGCTGCGCCGCCAGGGCGTGCAGCTCGGGCAGGGTGTCGGCCATCAGATGCGCCCAGCGCTCGCCGCGCCAGGGGTGTACCGCATCGTCCACATAGACCGTCACCGGGGGCCGCGATCAGCCCTTGGGCTGCGCGTCGGCGTCGGCCGGGGTGGCGTCGGCAGCCGGAGCGTCAGCGGCATCGGCGGCATCGGCAGCCACCTCGGTGCCGGCATCGGCGTCGCCGTCGGCGGCTTCGTCTTCACCGTCCACACCTTCGAACTCGGACACCAGCTGGGCCAGGTACTCGTCGGCGGTCTTGCCTTCTTCGGCGGCCAGGTCGTCGATCATCTGCTGCATCTGGGTCGAGTATTCCAGAGTGACCTTGCGGCCTTCCTTCTCCTGGACATTGGACAGGTGCTTGAGCATGGCCAGCATCGGGATCGGGTTGTCCGCGTTGCCCATCGTCTGGCCGCCGATGGCCAGCAGCCATTCGGTGCCCTGCAGGCCGATCGCGGCAACCACCTGGCCTTCCTCGTTCTGCAGGACGGCGTGGTTCTGCACCGGCTGCTGGGCGTTCAGGCGCTGGATCGGACGCTTGGGCTGCTGCTTCTTGCGCTTGTCGCGCTTGGCCTTGGACTGCTTGGACATGGGAACGGTCTATCTGTACGGGAAAGACCGTCATTGTAGTGCCGGCCGTCGGCCGGCTCCACGGATTCCGCACCCGCGTCGCCGGCCAGCCCGTCTCAGGGCGAGACGGGCGCCGGTACCACCGGTGCTGCCGGCCGCGCCGGCACGCCCTGGGTCGCCTGGATGTCGGCGTCCTGGGCGGTCGGCGACAACGCCACTTCCTGGCCCGCACCGGCCAGCGCCGCTGCCTCGGCGGCCTTGGTCATCACCACGATACTGATCCGGCGATTGATCGGATTGTCCGGCTGGGTCTTGTCGAACAGTACCGACGACGACAGCCCGACCACGCGGGTGACCTTGTCCTCGGTCATCCCGCCATCCAGCAGCGCGCGCCGGGCCGCATTGGCGCGGTCGGCACTGAGCTCCCAGTTGCTGTAGCCATGCACGGCGGTGTACGCGGTGGTGTCGGTATGGCCGGTGATGCTGATCCGGTTCGGCACGTGGTTGATGAACTGCGACAGCTCGCGCAGGATCTCGCGCGTGTACGGCTTGAGCGCGGCACTGCCCATGTCGAACATCGGCCGGTTCTGCTTGTCCACGATCTGGATGCGCAACCCTTCCGGGGTGAGATCGAGCAGCAGCTGGTCCTTGAACGGCTCCAACGCCTGGCTCTTGCTGATCGCCTCCTCCAGCTCCTTCTTCAGCGCTTCCAGCTGCTGCTGTTCCCGTTCGCGCTCGGTCTGCGGAACCGGCTTGGCAGCCTGCTGGTCATGGAAGGGATCGTTGCTGTTGCCGCGCGAGATGTCGGTGGCGCCGCCCAGCTTGATCATCGAGGTGCTGGCGCCGCCAGGGCCGGCCATGCCCGGCGCTGGCGTGGCGCTCTGGCCGGCCAGCGGACTGGGATTGCGGAAGTACTCGGAAATGGCGGCGCGCTCGGGCTTGGTGGTGGCCGCCATCAGCCACAGCACGAGAAAGAACGCCATCATCGCGGTCACGAAATCGGCGTACGCCACCTTCCAGGCACCCCCGTGATGGGCGGCGTGGCCGGCCTTCCTGACCCGGCGGACGATGACGGTGGGTTTGTTCTCGGCCATGAGGGTGCCTTACTTGACCGTCTTGAGATGCTGCTCGAACTCGCTGAAGCCCGGACGCACGTTGGACGGCAGGGTCTTGCGGGCGAATTCGAGGGCGATCTTCGGGTTGTAGCCACGCAGGCAGGCCAGCAGCGCGGTCTTGACCGACTCATAGATGCGGCTGTCCTGCTCGGCGCGGGCCTCCACGGCCGCCGCCAGCGGGCCGACGAAGCCGTAGGCCAGCAGGATGCCCAGGAACGTACCGACCAGTGCGCCGGCCACGTGTGCGCCCACTTCGGTGATCTCACCACCGATCGAGCCCATCGTGATCACGATGCCCAGCACGGCGGCCACGATGCCGAAACCGGGCAGGCCGTCGGAGACCTTGTTGAGCACGGCCGCAGGCTGCATCGCTTCGGCATGGTGCTTTTCCAGCTCCATTTCCAGCAGCGGCTCCAGTTCGTGCGGCTCGATGTTGCTGCCGATCATCAGGCGCAGGCAGTCGGTCATGAAGTCGACCAGATGGTGATCGGCCTGCACCTTGGGGTACTTGGCGAAGATCGCGCTCTCGGCCGGCCGCTCGACATGGTCTTCCAGCGCCATGAAGCCTTCGCGACGGGCCTTGTTGAGCAGTTCGTAGAGCAGGCTCAGCACATCGATGTAGTCCTGCTGCTTGTAGCGCGGGCCCTTGAACACGCCCACCGTGGCCTGCAGGGTCTGCTTGACGGTCTTGATCGGCGTGCCGATCAGGAACGCGCCCAGCGCCGCGCCACCGATGATGACCAGTTCATAGGGCTGCCACAGGGCAGCCAGTTTGCCGTGCGCGCCGACATAGCCGCCAAGCACGCTGAGGATGACGACGAGGAGTCCAACGATGATGAGCATGGGGCGGACGCGGGGAGGGGATACCTCCATGTCGGCCCGGCCCCCGCTTTTCTGAAGGGGGGCGTTGGTTGGACGTCACAGTTTTCAGGACGCGGAGATCCTCGCCGCCACCCCGGGTCCGTCAGCTGGCGGGGCCGGCCTCGGCACCGCCCCGCTGCAGCGGGTCCGGATACGGCGTGCCATTGGGCGTGAACGACAGCGAGACCGAGTTCAGGCAGTGCCGCTCATGGGTCGGCGGCGGGCCGTCCGGGAACACATGGCCCAGATGGCTGTCACACCGCGCGCAAACGATTTCGGTCCGGATCATGCCGTGACTGATGTCACGGATTTCGCGGACATGGGCCGGGTCGAACGGCGCGAAGAAGCTCGGCCACCCGGTCCCCGAGTCGAATTTCGTGCTGGAGCGGAACAGCGGCAGACCGCACAGCCGGCAGCCGTAGACGCCGTGCTGCTTGTTGTCCAGGAAGACCCCGCAGAACGGGGCCTCCGTGCCGTGGTGCAGCAGCACGCGCTGCTCGTCGGCACTGAGCCCGGCAATCAGTGCCTGGCGCTGGTCGGCGCTGGGCGGGGCAAGGTCGAAAGCGGTCATTGGCGGTTCCTCGGGAGCGTACCGGCAAGATTGGGCCGGCGGGCAGGGCGTTCAAGCGGCTGCGTTCATCGTGCTGATACCCGCGCGGGCGCAAGGTGACGTCCTGTCCCCCCAACCAGGAGCCCGCCATGAACCGCCCACGCCGCCTCGGTGCCGTGCTGCTGCTTCTGCTGCCGCTCCCGGCATTGGCGCAGATCGGCCCCCCGCCATCACCCACCGCCACCCGACCGGTGGTCGCGCCGCAACCGGCCCCGGCGCCGCTGCCCACGCCCGTGCGCCCCGCACCGGCCGACAGCCTTTCCGGCGAGTTGGCCCCGGTGAAGTCCAACAGCCAGGTGCAACAGCAGCTGCGCACCCATCCCATCCAGAGCAAAGGCCCGGCCGGCACGGCCCCCCTCCGGGGCCCCGCGTTGCAGCCCAAGGTCTACGACCGTCACGGCCGCATCATCCCCGGCGCCAGACAGGTCGGCCCCAACCGCGTGCTGGATACGCGCACCGGCAGGTATTACGACTCGGTTCCCAGCGCGGGCGGACAACAGATCCGGCCATAGAGCGTCGCAGACTGCGTGGAAGCGAAGCAGCGCACGCCCGTACGTGCGCACACCGTCATCCTGATGGTCGCGCACGGCCCCTGCGGCAATCCCGGACCCTGGGTTCTGGTTCCGATGCGGTGTGCATGCGTGCACGAGTGAGTGAGCAGGCCAGCGCATGAACGCTTCACAACCGCGTCCCCCAGTCATCCGCATCAACGCGCAAGCTCACCGCTTTTTCGCCTGCGATTAACCGTTTTTCACGGACGCTGTGCGTGCGCCGCACTACACAGCGCATCCCCCAGGCATTTCGAGAAGAGTGCAATCATGGCTAACCAGCAGAACCGCAATCCCGGCAAGGCACCGCAGGAACAGCAGGGTCAGCAGCAGAACCAGAAGGCGGGCCAGCAGAACCAGCAGCAGTGGGATCAGCAGAACCAGAAGGGCGGCAAGCAGCAGGACCAGCAGCGCCACCCGGACTCGAAACAGCAGCGCTGACGCGTTACACGCAATGATCAAGGCGGTGCGCACCCTGCGCGCCGCCTTCTGCGTCTGTCAGTCGGGAATCGGCAGCGTCAGCGTCTCTTTCACTTCTTCCATCACGATGTAGCTCTTCGACTCGCGCACGTGCGGCAGTGTCAGCAGCGTGCTGCCCAGCAGCTTGCGGTAGGAGGCCATCTCGCTGATCCGTGCCTTGAGCAGGTAGTCGAAATCGCCGGACACCAGATGGCACTCAAGCACGTTCGGCAGCTTCAGCGCCGCCCGTCGGAACTCCTCGAAAATGTCGCCGGATTTGTACGCCAGGCTGATTTCCACGAACACCAGCAGGCTCGCCTTGAGGTAGTGCGGATCCAGCTTGGCGTAGTACCCGGTGATGGCCCCGTCGCGCTCCAGCCGACGTACCCGCTCCGTGCAGGGCGTCGTCGACAGGCCCACCCGCTCACCCAGTTCGGTGAAGGAAATCCGGCCCTCGGCCTGCAGAATGCGCAGGATCTTCCGGTCGATCTTGTCCAGCTCGCGCGCGCGTACGGCCATCGTGTCAGCCTCTCGAGGATGTTTGCAGGACAATATCCTGCCTCAGCTCCAAAAAACAGGCGAATTGATTGGTTTCGGCTGACTATACTTCCTCAATTGTGGTCCCGGCACGCTTATGTGCAGGGAATGATCGGGTTGGAGAAGTGTCATGCGCGTTCTAGTCCTTGGCAGTGGGGTAATCGGCACCACCAGTGCCTGGTACCTTCGGCAGGCCGGGTTTGAAGTCACGGTCGTCGACCGCCAGCCCGGTCCGGCGCTGGAAACCAGTTTCGCCAATGCCGGCCAGCTGTCATTCGGCTACACCTCACCGTGGGCCGCCCCCGGCGTGCCGCTCAAGGCGGTCAAATGGCTGTTCTCCGAACATGCCCCGCTGGCCATCCGGCCCGGCCTGGACTGGCACCAGTACCGCTGGCTCGCCCAGATGCTGCGCAACTGCACCCACGCGCGTTACGCCATCAACAAGGCGCGCATGGTGCGCATGTCCGAGTACAGCCGCGACTGCCTCAATGAACTGCGCACCCAGACCGGCATCCAGTTCGAAGGCCGCGACCTCGGCACCACCCAGCTGTTCCGCACCCAGCAGCAGCTGGATGCCTCGGCCCAGGACATCGAAATTCTCGCCCGGTACGACGTGCCCTACGAAGTGCTGGACCGGGCCGGCATCATCGCCCACGAACCGGCGCTGGCCGCCGTTGCCGACACCCTGGTCGGCGCGCTGCGCCTGCCCCGTGACCAGACCGGCGACTGCCAGCTGTTCACCCGTCGCCTGGCGCAGATGTGCGTCGATGCCGGTGTCGAGTTCCGCTTCGACCAGGACATCGCCGGCCTGCAGACCCAGGGCGACCGTATCACCGGAGTGCACATCAACGGCGCGCTGGAAACCGCCGACCGCTGTGTGGTCGCGCTGGGCAGCTATTCGCCGGCCCTGGTCGACCCGCTCGGCCTGCGCCTGCCCGTGTACCCGCTGAAGGGCTACTCGCTGACGCTGCCGATCACCAACCCGGCAATGGCGCCTACCTCCACCATCCTGGACGAAAGCTACAAGGTGGCCGTGACCCGCTTCGACGACCGCATCCGCGTCGGCGGCATGGCCGAGGTCGGCGGCTTCGATCTGTCCCTGTCGCCGCGCCGCCGCGCCACCCTTGAGAAGGTCGTGCGTGACCTGTACCCGGAGGGCGGTGATCTGAGCCGCGCCGAGTTCTGGACCGGCCTGCGCCCGGCCACGCCCGATGGCACCCCGGTGATCGGCGCCACGCCGTACCGCAACCTGTTCCTCAACACCGGCCACGGCACCCTCGGGTGGACGATGGCCTGCGGCTCCGGCCGTTACCTTGCCGACCTGATGAGCGCGCGCCAGCCGCAGATCAGCACCGAAGGCCTGGATATCTTCCGTTACGGCCACGCGGCCGCATCCGTACGTCATAGTGAGCCTGAAGCATGCGTCCCGCCCGCGCGTTGATCGACCTGGATGCATTGCGCTCCAACTACCGTCTGGCCCGTGAACTCGGTGGCGGCCGCAAGACCCTGGCCGCGATCAAGGCCGACGCCTATGGCCACGGTGCCGTGGCCTGCGCGCGCGCGCTGCAGGACGAGGCCGCCGATGCGTTCGGCGTGGCCTGCATCGAAGAGGCGCTGGAACTGCGCGAGGCCGGCATCACCACTCCGATCGTGCTGCTGGAAGGCTTCTTCGACGCCGACGAACTGCCGCTGATCGTCCAGCACGACCTGTGGTTCGCCGTGGCGGCGCCCTGGCAGGTCGACGCCGTCGCCGCGTTCCAGACCACGGCCACGCTGAGCATCTGGCTGAAGCTGGACAGCGGCATGCACCGGCTGGGCCTGTCGCCGGCCGACTTCCGGGCCGCGCACGCCCGTCTCGGCGCGCTGCCGCAGGTCGGGCCGATGGTACTGATGAGTCACATGGCCCGCGCCGACGAACTGGACAGCCCGCGCACCCGCGAGCAGGCCGCCGTCTTCGCGGCCGCCATCGACGGCCTCGCCGGTGAGACCAGTCTGTGCAATTCGCCCGCGCTGCTGGGCTGGCCGGATGTGCGCAGCGACTGGGTGCGCCCGGGCCTGATGCTGTATGGGGCCAACCCGTTGCCGGTCGCATCGATGGCGACCGAACGCCTGCGCCCGGTGATGACGATGGAATCGAAGATCTTCGCCGAGCGCTGGATCGAAGCGGGCGAGCCGGTCGGCTATGGCGCCCGTTTCGTCGCCGAGGAGCGCACGCGGGTCGGCGTGGTCGCCCTGGGCTACGCCGATGGGTACCCGCAGTTCGCCCCCAATGGCACCCCGGTGCAGATCGATGGCCAGCCCGGCCGGGTGATCGGGCGGGTGTCGATGGACATGCTGACCGTGGACCTCACCGATCTGCCGCAGGCCGGCATCGGCAGCACCGTGACCCTGTGGGGCGCGTCGCCGCGGCTGGATGTGCTGGCGCCGCTGTGCGGGGTGAGCGCCTATCAGCTGCCGTGTGGGGTCAAGCGCGTGCCGCGCCGTTTTCTGCACGCCTGACCCGCAGCGCCGGCCCGGTAAAAAAAAGGCGGCACCCGCAGGGGCGCCGCCTTTTTCCGGTGTGCCACGCCCGTTCAGCGGCTGGCAGTGGCCGGCGCGCGCACGTCACGCTGGATCCAGTCGTCCAGCAGCTTCTTCTCGTACCGCAGCGGGTCGGTATCGCTCTGCAGGCCGATGTTGTGCAGGTAGCCGGTATCCACCAGCTTGCGCTCGCCCTGGGACACCACCGTACCCTGCGCATCCTTCAGGGTGAATGTCAGCGAGATGCGCGGCGGATAGATGTCGCGCATGATCCGCACGTCGCTGGCGCGCGGGCCATGCCACGGCTCATAGTCGCCGGCGCGCTTGATGTCGGTCAGCGTCACATCCAGCGTCTGACCCGGCTGCAACTGCTTTCCGGCGGCGGTCTGCACGTACTGGCCCAACTGCTGCACCCAGTTCCCGCGCTCCGCATCAAACCGATTGGTGCTCTTGCGGATCTCGGTGAACTGCGCCGGATCGGTCCACTGCACGCGCACCGGGCCATCGCCGCTCAGCGCCCGCGGGGCCTGCGGGTCCGTCACGGTCCTTGGGCCCGCGGCCTGGGCCGCCCCCATCGCCAGCACGCACGCCAGCGCGGTGCTGATGATCATCGAACGTTTCATGGCATGTCCTCCTGCGTCATTGAGACAGGGAATACGAAAGGCAGTGTGATCCTGATCCGGGTGAGGGACAATCCTTTCACCGCGCCCGCTCCACCGGCGTTGCCGCCAATTCATCGGCGTCAATCCCACCCTTGGCGCTTGACGCTGCGAATACGCGCTCTGGAACATCCTGTGTCCCTCTGTTACGCCAGTTGCCCACTTGACGCCTTTGTCCAGCCTGCCCCCTACCACCCTGGAACGTCCCCCGGTCATGATCCCGGCGTCTGACCCCGTCCTGCACCGCGGGGTGCTGGAACGGATGAATGCCGGGTTCTGCATCATCCAAGTGCTGTTTGATGGCGATCATGCGGTGGATTACCGCTTCCTGGAGGTCAACGACGCCTTCGAGCGCAATACCGGTATCACTGACGCCGTCGGCAAGCGCATGAAGGCGCTGCAGCCGCAGCATGAACCGGAGTGGTACCGGCTGTACGGGCAGGTGGCACGCACCGGCACACCGCTGCAGTTCGAGCTGGAGGCCCGCGCGCTGTCACGCTGGTATTCGGTGGAAGCGGTGCGGGTGGGCGATCCGGCCGATCACCACGTGGCGGTGCTGTTCTTCGACGTGACCGCACGCAAGCAGATCGAAGTGGAGCTGGCCGAAAGCGAGGCGCGCTTCAGCGCGCTGGCCGATGGCCTGCCGATGCCGGTATGGGTGCTGGACGAGCGTGGCCACGCCCGCTTCGTCAACAGTGCCTTCACCGAGTTTTTCGGCGGCGACGAACAGCGTGTGCCCGAGGATGTCTGGCGCGGCCTGGTGCACCCCGACGATGCCTCCGTGTTCGAGTACGAACTGCAGGAAGCGCTCAAGGCGCAGCGGTCCATGCATGCACTGGTACGCGGGCGGCGCGCCGATGGCCAGTGGCGCTGGCTGGAAATGAACGCGCGCCCGCGCTTCTCGCGCATGGGTCGTTTCATCGGCCTGGCCGGCAGCAGCCCGGACGTGACCGAACGGCGTGAAATCGAAATGGCGCGCGAGGAGCTGCTGCAGTCCGAACGCGCCGCGCGTAGCGCTGCAGAGAACATGGCGCGGGTCAAAGATGAATTCCTGGCCACGCTGTCGCATGAGCTGCGCACACCGCTGACCACCATCCTGGGCTGGAGCGAACTGCTGCTCCAGCGCATCGATGAGACCAGCCCGATGTACAAAGGGCTGGGCGTGATCGCCAACAGCGCAATGGCGCAGAAGCGCCTGATCTCGGACATGCTGGACCTGAGCAGCATGCTGCTGGGCAAGGTGCAGCTGGAAGTGGAAGTGCTGGACCTGCGCGCGCAGCTGATCGAGGCGATGCGCGCCCAGGAGCTGGTAGCCGAGGGCAAGGCGCTGAACACCAGCCTGGTGCTGCCCGACGACCCGTGCCTGGTGCTGGGCGATGCCACGCGCCTGCAGCAGATACTGTGGAACCTGCTCTCCAACGCAATCAAGTTCACCCCCGCCGAGGGCACCGTCGCGGTGACCTTGGCTGCCGATGCCGGGCACTGGTCGATCACCGTGACCGATTCCGGCGACGGCATCGCCCCCGAGTTCCTGCGCCACCTGTTCGGCCGTTTCCGTCAGGCCGACGGCACCACCACCCGCCGGCATGGCGGCCTGGGCCTGGGCCTGGCGATCGTGCAGCAGCTGGTGGAACTGCATGGGGGTGCGGTGGCGGCCAGCAGCGATGGCCAAGGCCACGGCGCAACGTTCACCGTGCGTCTGCCACGTTACCAGCCGCAGGCCGACGGGCGCCCGCTGCGCGAGGTGTTCAGTGGCCCGATCAACGAGCAGATCATCGAGCCCTTCCCGCTCAAGGGCCTGCACCTGCTGGCCGTGGAGGACCAGCCGGAAGTGCTGGAGTACCTGCGGCGACTGCTCGAAGAGCAGGGGGCCCAGGTCACGGCGGCCGCCTCGGCCGGCGAGGCCCTGGCCCTGCTCGATGCGGGTGGACACGCCGCAATTGACGTGCTGCTGACCGATATCGGCATGCCCGGCATGGATGGCTACGGTCTGGTGCGGACCCTGCGCGAGGACATCGGCGTGGACGCCCAGGTGCTGCCCGCCGTGGCGGTCACGGCGCTGGCCCGTGCCGACGACCGCAAGCGGGCATTGGCCTCCGGCTTCCAGGAGCACGTGGCCAAGCCCTATTCGGTGGCGCAGCTGGTCTCAGCGGTACGGACGGTGCTGGCCGCGCGCTAGCCGTGTTGCCGGGCCGTATACGCCCGGCTTGGCACACTGGGCTGCCGTAGTCCGGAGAACGCCATGTCCCGCCTTGCCCCCGCCGTGCATACCGACCCCGCCGACATCGCCGCGTTGGAGGCGCTGCTGCCGCAGCTGCGTGGCCAGACCCAGGTGGAGCTGACCCTCGTCGATGGCCGTCGCCTGCTCGGCACGGTGGCGGTGCAGCCCACCGTGCAGCAGTACCGCGACGCCGCGGAGAACGAAGGCAGCAACGGCCAGTTGCGCCTGGATGACCTGGATGCGCCGGTGCAGCAGCACCTCGTATGGCTGGACAGCATCGCCGCCGTACGCCAGCTGCCGCCGCGCGAGTGAGCCTGCGCCCGGCACCGCAGTGCCGGGCACCGCGTCGTTCAGTGCGTGAAGACCTCGGCTTCGGCCTCGAAACGGCGCGCATAGGCGCGTTCGTCGGCGATCCTGCCTACTTCGTCATCGGCCATGTCCGGCGCGCCGTACACCGCATATGCCACGGTGCCATCGGCGGTCTTGCCCACCTGGTGCAGCCGGTAGCGCGAATGGCCGCCGCCGGTGTCCTCGGGGTAGTGCACCGGCGGGTGGTTGCCCTCCAGGTCCATTTCGCTGTTGTCCACCACGCCGCCGACAAACAGTGCACGCATGAGTCATCTCCATCTCGAGGGGAGCCTCCACCCTGACGGCACGGGTGTTGCCGTGGCATCAACGGGACGTTGAATAAACGCAAAACCGGGCCGTACGGACGAACCGGTAGAATGGCCCCCTCTTTTGACGATGTGCCCCCCTGCATGGCTGCCCAGCACGACGCCCCCCTGGAAACCCTGTTCCTGCCGTTCGCCAACGGCGCGCTGTCCTGGCCCGCCGGCCCGGTGCTGTTCCTGCGCGCCCGCGACGGCTGGCCGCTGCGCGAACACGCCCAGCCGGCGCAGCTGGTCTGCGAGCAGAGCTTCCGCCCCTTCGCCGATGCGCTGGAGGCCAGTGGCTGGCAGGTGCGCGATGAGCAGCAGCTGATCGATGACACCACCCGCTATGCGCTGGTGCTGGTGCTGCCGCCGCGCCAGCGCGAGGAGGCACGCGCCCTGTTCGCACGCGCGCTGGCGCTGGCGGCGCCGGGCGGCACCGTCGTGGCCTGCCAGCACAACAACGAAGGCGCGCGCTCCGGCGAAAGCGATCTGCAGTCGCTGGCCGGTCTGGGCGG
Organism: Stenotrophomonas sp. NPDC077461; assembly: GCF_049545475.1. NCBI lineage: Bacteria > Pseudomonadati > Pseudomonadota > Gammaproteobacteria > Lysobacterales > Lysobacteraceae > Stenotrophomonas > Stenotrophomonas sp. NPDC077461. Next base: position 148,124 of record NZ_JBMWDO010000009.1, on the reverse strand, counting down.
AAAACTCACCAAGAACCATTGCCGTGCCTACTGGACCGCACCGCTGAACGGCCAGCACGACGTGGCGCTGGCACAGCGCTGGGCCAGCCTTGACGCACCGCGCGCCATCCTCGGCGGGCGCTTCCAGAGCCGCCCGGGCATCTTCGCGTGGGATCGCATCGATCCGGCCTCGGCGCTGCTGGTCGAGCAGCTGCCGGCCGACCTGGCCGGCGTCGGCGCCGATCTGGGCAGCGGTTTCGGTTACCTCTCGGCCGAAGTGCTGGCCCGCTGCCCGGGCGTGACCGCGCTGGACCTGTACGAAGCCGAAGGCCGCGCGCTGGCACTGGCGCGCGCCAACCTGGCCGCGCTGGGCAAGCCGGCCGCGCTGAACTACCACTGGCACGATGTCACCGCCGGCATCGAAGGCCGGTACGACTTCATCGTCACCAATCCGCCGTTCCACACCCCGTCCCGTGCCGACCGCCCCGACATCGGCCAGCGGTTCATCGCCGTGGCGGCGGAGGCGCTGCGCCCGGGCGGGCGCATGTGGCTGGTGGCCAACCGCCACCTGCCGTACGAGCAGATCCTCAATGAGAGCTTCGGCCAGGTGCGCGTGGCGGCCGAGCGCGACGGTTTCAAGCTGATCGAGGCCACCAAGGCCAGCAGGAGCCCCCCCCCCGTCAGGACCCCGCGCAGCACCGAGCCGACGTGGGGCCGCGGAGGCCGCGCATGAAGCTGGTCAAGCTGTTGGCGAACCTCGGCTATGGCAGCCGCAAGCAGGTGCAGGGGATGTTCCGTGCCGGGCTGATCACCGACGCTGACGGCGAGGTGCTGTACGCCGACGACGTGGTTGCGCATGAGGCGATCCGTGTTGAAGGCGAGCCGCTGGACCCGCCGCAGGGGCTGACCGTACTGCTGCACAAGCCGCGCGGTTACACCTGCTCCACCAAGGACACCGGCCGGTTGATCTACGACCTGCTGCCGCCGCGCTTCCGCGAGCGGTCGCCGGTGCTGTCCTCGGTGGGCCGGCTGGACCGCGATACCAGCGGGATGCTGCTGATGACCGACGATGGCGCGCTGCTGCACCGGATCGTCTCGCCGAAGTCGCGCCTGGACAAGGCCTACGAGGTGACCCTTGCCGAGGACCTGCGGGGCGATGAAGTGAGCCGGTTCGCCAGCGGCACGCTGCTGCTGGAATCGGACGACAAGCCCTTGCTGCCCGCTGAACTGGACGTGCGGTCACCGCGCCAGGCGCAGCTGGTGCTGCATGAAGGTCGTTACCATCAGGTGCGTCGCATGTTCGCCGCCGTCGGCAACCATGTAGAAGCGCTGCACCGCAGCCGCATCGGCGGGTTGTCGCTGGGCGACCTGGCCGAAGGCCAGTGGCGCATGCTCGATGCCACCGACCTGGACACCCTGTTCGACGTCCCATGACCGCCATTGCCGCGCTGCCGTTCCTGCCCGACGCCGTCATCTTCGATATGGATGGCCTGATGATCGACAGCGAACGCGTGTCGATCGCCTGCTGGTCGGCGGCGGCGCGGGAGCTGCAGCTGCCGTTCGCGGAGGACTTCTGGCTGGGGATGGTCGGCCTGGGTGACCGTGACTGCGAGCGCCTGCTGCTGGAGCACATCCCTGCCGGGCAGGTCGCCGCGCTGTTCGCGCGCTGCCACGCTCTGTACGAGGCGCGTACCCAGGCGGGCCTGCCGCTGCGGCCGGGCATCGTGGACATCCTTCAGTTGCTGCAGGCGCATGACATTCCGCGCGCGGTCGCCACCTCCACGCGGCAGCCGCGTGCGTCGCGCAAGCTGCACGCGGCGGGGCTGCTGCCGTTCTTCGAGGTGGTGGTCACCAGCAGCGACGTGGCCCATCCCAAACCGGCGCCGGACATCTACCTGCTGGCCGCGCAGAAGCTGGGCAAGGCACCCGCGCGCTGCCTGGCCCTGGAAGATTCGCCGGCCGGCATCCGCGCCGCGGTAGGCGCCGGCATGACGGCCATCCAGGTCCCGGACCTGGTGCGCCCTGACGACGCGCTCCGCGCCCTGGGTCACCGCATCGTCGACTCGCTGCTCGACGCCCGCACGCTCCTGCTGCCTTTGCTGCCCACCAGGTAGAGCCGACGTCCAGTCGGCTGCGCTGCGCCGCGCGACCAGCCGACCAACGGTCGGCTCGACCGGTGCACGCGGATGGCCCCCACCTGGCCGCGCAGAAAAAAGCCCGGCGCTTGGCCGGGCTTTCCTTCGCGCGTGGTCCGCCTGGATTCACACCCGGCCGAACACCAGCGCAGCGTTGGTGCCGCCGAAGCCGAAGCTGTTGGACATCACCGTGTTCAACTGTGCATTGTGGCTTTCGCGCACGATCGGGAAACCTTCCACCAGCGGGTCCAGCTCGCCGATGTTGGCCGAGCCGGCGATGAAGCCGTCGCGCATCATCAGCAGGCAGTAGATCGCTTCGTGCACGCTGGCGGCGCCCAGCGAATGGCCCGACAGCGCCTTGGTCGACGACAGCGGCGGCACGTTTTCGCCGAACACCTCGCGCACCGCCTTCAGCTCGGTGACATCGCCCAGCGGGGTCGAGGTGCCGTGCGTGTTGAGGTAGTCGATAGGGGCGGACAGATTGGCCATTGCCATGTTCATGCAGCGCACCGCGCCCTCACCCGACGGTGCCACCATGTCGGCGCCATCGGAGGTGACGCCATAGCCGACCAGCTCGGCATAGATGCGTGCGCCACGCGCAACGGCATGGTCGTAATCCTCCAGCACCAGCATGCCGCCACCACCGGCGATGACGAAGCCGTCGCGGTCCTTGTCGTACGGGCGCGAGGCACTGGCCGGGGTTTCGTTGAAGCGGGTGGACAGTGCGCCCATCGCATCGAACATCACGCTCATCGACCAGTGCAGGTCTTCGCCGCCACCGGCGAACATCACGTCCTGCGCGCCGTGCCGGATCAGGTCCGCGGCGGCGCCGATGCAATGTGCCGACGTCGCGCAGGCGGCCGACAGCGAATAGCTCAGGCCCTTGATCTGGAACGCGGTGGACAGGCATGCCGACACCGTGGAGCACATCGTGCGCGGCACCATGTACGGGCCGACCTTGCGCACGCCGCGCGCGCGCAGGATGTCGGCCGATTCGACCTGCCACTGGCTGGAGCCGCCGCCGGAACCGGCGATCAGGCCGGTGCGCGGGTTGGCGACCTGGTCGGCCTCCAGGCCGGCATCGGCGATCGCATCGCGCATGGCGATGTACGCATACGCCGACGCGTCGCTCATGAAGCGCTTGAGCTTGCGGTCGATCTGCGCGTCCAGGTCCAGTTCGATGTTGCCGCCCACGTGGCTGCGCAGGCCGGCGTCGGCGTGGTCGGGCAGAGTGCGGATGCCGGCGCGGCCTTCACGCAGCGCGGTGGACACGGTGTCCAGATCGTTGCCCAGGCACGAAGTGATGCCCATTCCGGTAATGACGACGCGACGCATCAGAAGTTCTCAGTGGAAGTGAACAGACCCACACGCAGGTCCTTGGCGGTGTAGATTTCGCGGCCGTCCACCAGCATGCGGGCGTCGGCCTGCGCCATCACCAGCTTGCGGTTGATGACGCGGGTGATGTCGATTTCATAGCTGACCTGCTTGGCCTCGGGCAGCACCTGGCCGGTGAACTTCACCTCGCCGCAGCCCAATGCACGGCCGCGGCCGGGAGCGCCCAGCCAGGTCAGGTAGAAGCCGGTGAGCTGCCACATCGCATCCAGGCCCAGGCAACCGGGCATCACCGGGTCGCCGATGAAGTGGCACCCGAAGAACCACAGGTCCGGGCGGATATCCAGTTCCGCGCGTACCAGTCCCTTGCCGTGTGGGCCGCCGTCCTCGCGGATATCGGTGATGCGATCGAACATCAGCATCGGATCGTTGGGCAGGCGACCGCTGCCCGGGCCGAACAGTTCGCCGCGGGCGCTGGCCAGCAGCTGTTCGCGCGAGAACGCGTTGAGACGAGTCATGAAAAGCGCAATCCTGAAGTTGTCATCGGGTACATCCGAGCGCCGCTCGGCTGCTCTTGATAAAAGACAAGTGTTCAAGAGTGCAGAGGAAAATCGTTTCAATCAAACGTTTTAACCGTACGCCAGCGTAGTGTTTTCAGGTTCAAAAACGCATGTTGTTGTTATGAAAAGACCATACTCAAGCGTGTGGCTGTAATCTTGTTCATCTGACCCGAGTCCGTCACGCCGTGCCCGCCCTCCGCAAGATCATCCACGTCGACATGGACGCGTTCTACGCGTCGGTGGAGCAGCGCGACGACCCCGCGCTGCGTGGCCGGCCGGTGGTGGTGGCGTGGAAAGGCGCGCGCTCGGTGGTGTGCGCGGCGTCGTACGAGGCGCGGGTGTTCGGCATCCGCTCGGCGATGCCGGCGCTGCGTGCCGAGCGGCTGTGTCCGGACGCGGTGTTCGTGCCGCCCGACTTCGCCCGTTACAAGGCAGTGTCGCGCCAGGTGCGTGAGATTTTCCTGCGGCATACCGACCTGGTCGAACCGCTGTCGCTGGACGAGGCCTACCTGGACGTGACCGTGCACAAAGGCGGCATGACAGTGGCGACCGAGATCGCGGCGATCGTGCGGGCGCAGATCCGCGAGGAAACGCAGTTGACCGCGTCGGCCGGGATCGCGCCGAACAAGTTCCTGGCCAAGATCGCCTCGGACTGGCGCAAGCCGGATGGCCAGTTCGTGGTGCCGCCGCATCGAGTCGAACAGTTCCTTACGCCGTTGCCGGTCAAGCGGGTACCCGGCGTGGGCAAGGTGATGGAAGGCAAGCTGGCCGAACTGGGCATCGTCACCGTGGGCGATCTGCGCGCGTTGCCGCTGGAGGTGCTGGAAACGCGTTTCGGCAGCTTCGGCGCCAGCCTGTACCGGCGCGCACGCGGCATCGACGAGCGCCCGGTGGAACCGGACCAGCCGGTGCAGTCGATCTCCTCGGAGGACACCTTCGCCGAGGACCTGCCGCTGGATGCGCTGGACGCGGCCATCGTCGAGCTGGCCACGAAGACCTGGCAGGCAACGCGCAGAACCGAGCGGGTCGGGCATACGGTGGTGCTGAAGCTGAAGACCGCGCAGTTCCGCATCATCACCCGCAGCTTCACGCCGGAGTCGCCGCCGGACACGCTGGAAGAACTGCGCGATATCGCGCTGGCGCTGCGCGCGCGCGTCGACCTGCCGGATGACACGCGCTATCGCCTCGTTGGCGTCGGGCTGGGGGGGTTCCGCGAGCGCGAACCGGTGCGCCAGCCCGGCCTGTTCGATCACCTCGACGAGGCGTGACCGCCGCTTACGGCCAGCGCATCTCGCCTTTGGCGACCTTGGCACTCAACGCCAGTGAATCCACTCCCTGCAGGCGCGGGTAGCGCGTTTTCATCGCCGCGACCAGGGCATCGGCGTCGGCACTGCGCGCGGCTTCCGCATCGAAGGCACGGATATAGGCTGCGGTGAAGTCCAGCGCGCCGACATCCAGCGCCGCGCCCGTGGCGTAGTGCCCGGGAATGACGCGCACCGGTTTGAGTGCCTTGATCTTCGCCAGGGTCGCCAGCCAGTCCGCGTGCGACTGCGCACTCTGCGTATCGGCCATCCAGACATGCTCGCCACTGACCACGGGAATGCCGCCGAGCACGGTCCGCAGCGCGGGAATCCACACCACGGTCCGGTCCGGGGTGGGGCCGTCCAGCCCGATGATCTGCAGCGTCTGCCCGTCCAGTGTGAGGGTGTCGCCGTCGAGGACCTGCGGCACCACGATGCGCGCAGGCGCGTCGGCACCCATCTTCGGCCCCCAGTAGGCGAGCTTGCCGGCCTGCGTCGCCTGGATGTGGGCCACCGTCTGCGCGGTGGCAACGATCCGGGCGTCGGGGAAGGCGTCCTGCAGGGTGGCCAGGCCGAAGTAGTAGTCGGGGTCGCCGTGGCTGATGTAGAGGGTGGTCAGGCGCTTGCCGCTGGCGCGGACACGCTGCACCAGGTGTGCCGCATCCGACGCCGCGAACTGGGCGTCGATGAGGATCGCGTCGTGCTCGCCGGTGACCAGGCTGGAGGACACCTGGAACAGCGCCTTCGCGCCCGGATGGTAAGGCTGCACCTGCAGCGGTGCGCGTTGCGTGGTGGCAGGGGCTGCATGGCTGGCCGCAGGTGCAGCCACGCCGAGTGCGGCGCCGACGGCCAGCGCCAGCAACAGCGGGGCGCGCGAAAGAGGGGGCATGGTGTGGGGTCCTGTGCGACAGGGCCCCGGCGGCATGCCGGGGCCTGGTGGAGCCGGGGCGGGTCGGGCCGTTCGTCAGTACGCGACGGTGGCGATCTGGCGCAGGTACCGCGGCGTCTCGATTTCGTTGACGAACGCGTCGGCGTAGTCGGCGTAGCTGATCCGGCTATGGCCGTCGGCACTGGCCAGGAAGGCCTTGGCCTGGGTGCGGAAGCCGCCCTGCTGCGGGCCCGGGCCGATCTCGGCGGCGGGAGAGTAGAAGGTCCAATCCAGATCATCGATGCCCTGGTAGACCTTGAAGGCCTCTCGGTGCGCCAGCGCGATCGGCTTGTAGGCGTCGGGGAACGTGGGGGTGTCCACCAGCTGCACGCCTGGCGCGACCTCCAGACTGCCGGCACCGCCGACCACCACCACCCGGCGCACGCCGGCCTGGCGCGCGGCCCCGGTGAGGTGGGTAGCCACGGCGGCCACGTCGGCCGGGGCGTCACCCGGGCGCGGGCCGTAGGCGCTGGCGAGTACGTCATGGCCGGCGATCACGGCGGCCAGGGCATCGGTGTCGTCCAGCGCGGCGACGGCCAGCGTGGCGCCGTCCAGTTCGGCAGGCAGCGCGGTGTCGCGGCGCACGATGGCCGTGACCTGGTGGCCGCGGGCGAGGGCCTGGCGGGCGATTTCACGGCCGATGTTGCCGGTGGCACCAACAAGCGCGATTTTCATGGGGCGAGATCCGTTGCGGGAGGAAGGCCAGCATATGCGCCTGAAATCGTCCGAAAAACCGCGTATAACGGCCTAATTTGTTGCGTAGAACGATCAAATGGACCGCATGACCGCCATGAACGTGTTCGTCGAGGTGGTCGAGCGCGGCAGCCTGACCGCCGCCGCCGAGGCGCTGGAGATGTCGCGGGCGATGGTCACCCGCTACCTGGCCGAGGTGGAGCGCTGGCTGGGCGCCCGCCTGCTGCACCGGACCACGCGCCGGATCAGCCTCACCGCGCCGGGCGAAGCCGCGTTGCTGCGCTTCCGGCAGATGCTGGCGATCGGCGAGGAACTGCACGGCGAACTGGCCAACGACAATCCAGAACCGCATGGCCTGATCCGGGTCACGGCCAGTGTCTCGTTCGGGCAGATCCACCTGGCAGCGGCGGTGGCGGACTTCGTGAAGCGGCATCCGTTGACGCGGGTCGAACTGCTGCTGGTGGACCGCGTGGTGAACCTGGTCGAGGAACGCGTGGATATCGCCGTGCGCATCTCGCGCGCGATCGATCCGGCGCTGATCGCGCGGCGCCTGGCGCCGTGCCGCTCGGTGCTGTGCGCGGCACCGTCGTACCTGGCCGAACGCGGCGCGCCGACGACTGCCGACGCGCTGGCCTCGCACAACTGTCTTACCCACCACTACGTCGGCAAGAGCGTGTGGCACCTGAAGCGCGACGGCCGTGCGATTGCCGTGGCCGTGGGTGGCAACATCAGCGCCAACGAGGCGTCGCTGCTGCTGGAAGCGGTGCGCGCCGGCGCCGGCATCGCGATGCTGCCCACCTACCAGATCGGCCCGCTGCTGCGCAGCGGCGAACTGATCGAGGTACTGCCGGACTACGAGGTGGAGGGCCTGGGCATCCACGCGGTGTATGCGTCGCGGCGGCAGTTGCCCACGATCATGCGCAGCTTCCTGGATTTCCTCGTGGAGCGCTTCTCCAGCCCGGCGTTTCTGTCGCGGATCTGATCGCAGGACGCCGCGTACAATGGCGTTCCCACGTCGTTGAAGTGAGCCACGCCTTGTCCTGTCCGTATCCGTTGGTGGTGTTCGATCTGGATGGCACGCTGGTCGACAGCGCGGCCGATATCGCCGAAGCGCTGAACCGCACGCTCGAAGACTGGCAGTTGCCGCGGGTTCCCGAGGCCACGGTGCTCACCTGGATCGGCGACGGCGTGCGCCGGCTGGTGGAGCAGGCGTTCACCGCGGCGGGCAGTGATGCCGATCTGGACGCGGTCATGCCCGGCTTCATGCGCCACTACGAGGCCTGCCTGCTGCGCAGCCCGCGTCTGTTCGAGGGTGTTGAAGCGGCGCTGCAGGCGCTGCGCGAGCGCAACGTGACGCTGGCGATCTGCACCAACAAGCCGTCAGCGTTGGTGGCGCCTCTGCTGCGGCATTTCGGCCTGCAGGATCTGTTCGCGCTGGTGCTCGGCGGCGATTCGCTGGCCGAGCGCAAGCCCAGCGGCGTGCCGTTGCGGCATATCGCCGCCCACTTCGGGCTGGCACCGCAGGCGGCGCTGATGGTGGGCGATTCGATCACCGATTACCGTGCTGCCGTGGATGCGGGCATGCCGGTGGCGCTGGTGCGTTACGGCTATCCGCGCGGGCTGGACCTGGAGACGGTCGAGGCGGTAGCGGTGGTGGATGATCTGCGCGATCTGCCGGGGGTGTCCGCGCGCGGGTGAGGGAGGCGCCGACCCACGGTCGGCACCCACCGGATGCCTGTCTGCACCCCTGCGTGCGGGACGGCGGCGATGCCGCCATCCCGGTGCCTCAGTTCGGCTGGTAGCGCACGCTCAGGCGGTACTCGCGGCCGGGCTGGTTGTACCAGGCCACCGTTTCGTAGTCGCGGTCGAACAGATTGCTCACCCGGCCAAGCACCGACCAGTCGCGGCTGATTGCGTACTCCAGACGCAGGTCGACGGTGCCATAGCCGCCCAGGCGCACGGTGTTGGCGGCATCGTCATAGCGCTTGCCCGCCCCATTGGCGGTAATGCCGGCGCGGAAGTCGCCGAAGCGGCGGTCGATGTCCAGGCGCGCGGTGTTCTGCGCGCGACGCGCCAGCCAGTTGTCGAACTGCGCGCTGCCGTCGGTGCGGTTGCGCGGATCGGTGTGGCTGAGCTGGGCGCTGATATCGACGCCGGCCACGGTGATGGCACCGGTCAACTCGGCGCCGCGGATGCGCGCCTTCTCCACCTGCGACATCATGAAGGTGGTGGCGTCGTAGGTGATCAGGTCGTCAATGCGGGTCTCATACACATCCAGGCCCCATCGCCAGCCATCGCCCTGCTGGGCAATGCCGAGGTTGGCGCTCCGGGAGGTTTCCGGGTCCAGCGTCGGCACGCCGCTCCACGGGTCGTACAGGTCGCTGAAAGTCGGTGCCTTGAACGCGGTGCCGTAACTGGCGTTGAGGCGGAAGCCGCCATCCAGTTCCATGCCCCAGCCGAGGCTGCCGGTGGTGTGGTTGCCGAACTGCTCGTTGTCGTCGTTGCGCACGTTGGCCTGCAGGTGGTGCGCGCCGAAGCGGCCCTGGTACTGCACGAACACGCCGGTGTTGTCGCGGCTGTCGACACCGTAGCCGGCGCTGCTGCCGTCCAGGTTGTCCTGGCTCCAGTCCACGCCTGCGCTGAGCAGCTGGCCTTCGACCACGCCGATGTCAGCCTGTACCGACGCGGTGTCACGGTGGGTCTGCGCCGCGCCCAGCCACGTGCTGCCGTTGTAGTTCTGCGACTCGTTGTCAGCCCGGCCGGCACTGACGGTCAGATTGAAGCGCGCGCCCGGGGTGTAGCGCACCTTGCCGCCCAGCACCTGCTGCAGCGTTTCCGAATAGTTGTAGTAACCGTCGTAGTGGTTCTCGCCTTCGGCGCGCAGCGCGGTGCCTTCCACGTGCCAGGCATCGCCCAGCGCGTAGCCGCCACGCAGGCTCATCGACAGATTGCGGTAGCCGTCGCGGTCGGGCTCGTCGGCGCCGCAGCCAGCGAACGTGATCGGGTTGCCGCGGCAGGCATTGATGCCGTCGGTGTGCTGGTAGGCGATGTCGGTGCCGAACCAGCCGCGCTCGCCGCTGCCACCGAAGCCGCCACTGGCCTCGCGCAGGCCGTTGCTGCCGGCGCCCAGCTGCAGGTGCGGGGCGAACTGGCCGGCGTTGCGACGGGTGAATATCTGGATCACGCCACCGATCGCATCAGCGCCGTACAGGCTGGACTGCGGGCCGCGCACGATTTCCACGCGTTCGATCTGCGCCAGTGGCAGGTCCTGGAGCATGGCCAGGCCGAGATCGCCGGTGTTGATGCGCACGCCGTCCACCAGCACCAGGGTGTGGGCCGAGTTGGTGCCGCGGAGGAACAGCGAGCTCTGCTTGCCCAGGCCGCCGCTGTTGTTGAGGTTGATGCCGGCACGGCCGCGCAGCAGGTCCTGCAGCGACGGCGCCTGGCTGCGCTCGATCTCCGCGCGGTCGATCACCTGCGCAGGCGAGATGCTGTCCTGCAGGGCGATCGGCGTGCGCGTGGCGGTGACCAGGACCTGGTCCAGTGCGGTTGCCTCATCCTGGGCGGCCGCCATCAGCGGCAATGTCGACAGCACGGCCAGGGAGAGAATTCGGGTTTGCAGCTTCATCGTGGACTCCGGGTGCCGCGCACGCCCGCGCGGCAAAGGGTGGGGAAGGTCGCGACACGTCGCGATCCGTCGTCTCCCAGGCCGGTCTCCGGACTTGCGGGTGGATGGCAGCCCCATCCCACCAGGCGCCTTCCCATGCCGAAGCACAGTGGCGTACTGCCTGGTGTCTCCACGCTTACCGTTGCGGGGGCAGTGCCGGAGTGGCGGACAGGCATTGCCTGACGCGTCACCGGCTTCCCGTTTCAACCTGCCGGCATACGCCGCAGGTCACCTGAAAGTGGGCGAAGTCTAAGCCATCGGCCCGGGCCGATGGGACGCAGCGGTTAGAATGCGCCTCGTCTTTTCGATGTGATCCCCATGACCCCACTGTGGTTGCAGCACCCATGCGCGGACGCCCGTGCGTACCGCCGGCCCACCGCAGCGCCGGGTACAGGGGGCATGGCGTGATCCTCGACCTGATCCGCCACGCCAGCACCGGCCGCGACAACCACCTGGATGGCCGCACCGATCCGCCGCTGGACGCGGACAGCACCGTGGCCCTGTGCGAGCGCTACGCGTCGCTGTCCTGGCAGCGCGTGCTGAGCTCACCACGCACGCGTGCAATGGGCACCGCCGACGCACTGGCCGTGCCGCGCGGGCTGCACGTGGAGGCGCACGAGGAGTGGGAAGAACTCGACTTCGGCGACTGGGACGGGGCGGCACTGGACGCCTTGCCGATGGAGGCCGTGTCGGCCTTCCACCTGGACCCGCACGCCAATCCACCGCCGCATGGCGAAAGCTGGGGACACTTCGAGCGCCGCATCGCGCGTGGCCTGCACCGCCTGCTGGATGATCCGGAGCCGGTTCCCACCGTTGTCGTCAGCCACGGCGGGCCGTTGCGGATGGTGCTGTCGCAGGTGTGTGGCCTGCCACTGGCGATGTGCTGGGCATTGCGCATCGATCACGGCACGCGGCTGCAGCTGCGCGTGGAGCGCGACGAGGATCGCCTGTGGGGCGAGCTGCTGGAACTGCAGCAACCCTAGCGGTCGTCCTCGTCATCCTGCGGCTCGGGCGTGCGGTCGTAGACCGGCCCGGACGCTGGTGGCGCCTTCTTCAACGGGTTGTCGGCGATGATCGCGTCGTAGGCGGCAACCAGTTCAATCCGCCGCGCCTCCGGCAGTTCCTGCCAATGGCAGTCCTGCAGCGCGCCTTCCAGCGAGTACAGCAGGTTGAGGCTGGGCTTGAAGCCGGCGCGCTTGACCTTCACGAACGCGCCCACCGCACCGGCGGCGATCAGATCCTCCGGGGTGCGCAGCCCGACCTGACGCAGCCAGGCTGCGCTTTTGGGGCCGATGTTGCGCAGTTTGGCACTCATCCCAGCGCCTCGACGAACACCGCGGCGATCGCTTCCAGACCGGCCTGGTCCTCGGCGTCGAAGCGGGCCAGCGACGGGCTGTCCAGGTCGAACACGCCGATCAGCGTGTCGCCCTTGACCAGCGGCACCACCAGTTCCGAGCGCGAGGCCGAATCGCACGCGATGTGGCCGGGGAAGGCATCCACGTCCTCGATCCGCTGGGTGCGTCGCTGCGAGGCGGCCGCGCCGCACACGCCCTTGTCCAGCGGGATGCGCACGCAGGCCGGCAGGCCCTGGAATGGCCCGACCACCAGCTCGGTGCCGTCGTAGAAATAGAACCCGACCCAGTTCAGGTGGGGGAGCGCGTGGTAGACCAGCGCCGACAGGTTGGCCGCGTTGGCGATCCGGTCGCGCTCGCCGTGCACCAGGGCGCGTGCCTGGGCCAGCAGCTGGCCGTACTGTTCCGGCTTGCTGCCGGTGAGCGTGGAAGTATCGAACATGCCCGCAGTCTAGCAAGCAGGGCCGTCGCCTGCGCCGGGCGCAGTGCAACGCAGCGATGCACCGTCGCGGCGGGCGGCGGCAGGCCGATAATGGGCGCTTTCCTCCCGGAGACGTCCATGTCCCTGCCCGTGTCGTTGCCCGCTGCCCTGTACGTGACCGGTACCGATACCGGGATCGGAAAGACCTTCAGCAGCTGCGTGCTGCTGCATGCGCTGCGCCAGCGTGGCCGGCAGGCCGTGGGCATGAAGCCGGTGGCCAGCGGCTGCATCCGCACCGCCGAGGGCCTGCGCAACGAGGATGCGACCGCGCTGATGGCGGCCAGCGACCCGATGCCGTCCTATGACGATCTGAACCCGTTCGCGCTGGAGCAGCCCCTGGCGCCGGAGATCGCCGCCGCCGAGGCCGGCGTGACGCTGTCGCTGGGCCCGATCGAGACGGCGTTCGGCCGCCTGCGTGCCAGCGCCGACACCGTGGTGGTGGAAGGGGTGGGGGGCTGGCTGGCACCGCTGTCGGGCACGCTCGACCAGGCCGACCTGGTGCAGGCCCTGCAGCTGCCGGTGGTGATGGTCGTTGGACTGCGGCTGGGCTGCCTCAACCACGCGCGCCTGACCGCTGCGGCGATCCAGTCCAGCGGGGCCACCTGCATCGGCTGGATCGCCAACGAAGTGGACCCGTCGATGGCGCGTCGCGACGAGAACATGGCCCTGCTGCGTGCACGCCTGCCGATGCCGTGCTGGGGGCGCCTGCCGTACGCGCCCGGGGCCGACCCGGCCACGTTGGCCGCGCGGTTGGCCATCTAGCTAGCCGCGCGCGGCCGCCTGCAGGGTGTGGGCGATGCGGCCGAGCGTGGCGATCGCACCGACGTAGCGCTCATCCAGCTCCTGGCAGCACGACAGGCGCAGGCAGTGGCGGTAGCGCGCACCACGTGAATACACCTGGCCCGGCATGAACACCACGCCCTCGGCCAGCGCCAGGTCGAACAGCGTCCCGGCCTCGATGTCGACGGGCAGCTCCACCCACAGCAGAAAACCGCCGGTTGGCTGGGTGGCGCGGGTGCCGGGGGGGAAATGCTGCGCGATCAGGCTGCGCACGCGGCCGACCTGCTCGCTGTACAGCCGCCGCAGTCCCCGCAGGTGGTGTTCGTAACTGCCCGCTTCCAGGAACGCGGCCACGGCCTCGCCGAGCAGGCGCGATTCGGCGCCGGTGGACTGGAACTTGAGCAGTTGGATGTCCGCGGCGAAGCGACCGCCGTCCAGCCAGCCGATCCGGTAATCCGGTGCCAGCGTCTTGGAGAAACTGCTGCACACCATCACCCAGCCTTCGTCATCGAAGGATTTGAGCAGCGGCGCGAGCGGTTCCTGGTACTGCAGCTCGGCGTACACCGCATCCTCGATCAGCGGGATGCGGAACTGATTGACCAGCGCGGCCAGCCGCTGCTTGGCAGCGACCGGCATGGTGCAGCCCAGCGGGTTGTGCACGCTCGGCATCGCCACGATCGCGGCCAGCGCGCGGTGCTGCAGCTGTGCCTCCACCGCGTCCACGTCCAGGCCGTGGCGCGGATCGGTGGGCAGTTCGATCGCCTTCAGTCCCAGGCTGCCCAGCAACGGGTACAGATTGAAGTACGAGGGGGCTTCGATACCGACCGCATCGCCGGGGCGCGTCACCGCGCGCAATGCCAGCTGCAGCGCCTCCATCGCGCCGTGGGTCAGCACCAGCCGCTCCACGCTGGTGTGCAGGCCCAGGCGTGGACCACGCCGCACGATCTGCTCCAGCAGCCGCGTGGCCGCATTCGGGCGCGCATAGGTTTCGACCATGCCCGCCGAACGCCGCAGCACCTGCGCGGTGCTGCGCGCCAGCTTCGCACCGGGATAGAAGCGTTTGCCGCGCGGGCCGGCAAAGGCCAGGTCGACGACGCCCGGCTGCTGCTGGGCGGCCAGTACGCGGGCCATCATCACCTGCTGCGCCGGGGCGGTCGCCAGTGACGGCGCCTGGCGCAGCGAACGGGTGGGCTCGGGCAGGCGCGGGCTGACCACGAAGCCGGCCTTGGGCCGCGGCATCACCAGCCCGGCGTCTTCCAGTTGACGGTAGGCGGCGATCACGGTGTTCAGGCTCAGCCTGCGCTGCGCGGCCAGGCCGCGCAGCGAGGGCAGGCGTGCACCGGCCGGCAACCGGCCGCTGTGGATCGCATCGGCCATTTCATCGGCCAGGGACTGGTAAAGGTTGGCTGCCATGCGGGCTCATCCACGGAAATCTGTATCCATCCGGATGCAGCGACTCTGGCGCTGTATCCGCTGGTCCGCGCAGCCTAGCATGGCCTGGCCAGCCCGGCGGACGCCACCCGCCGCGCATCCCGTACTTCCCTCGCGCACGGCGGTGCCGTGTTTCGCCGTGCGCTTTTTTCCCGTTCCCTCAGCGCGCCGACAGCGTCGATACCAGGCGCGGGGTGTCGCGGTACAGCGCCGGGTACTGGCGCTTCAGCGCCTCGACCTTGGGCAGGTCGTTGATGCGGATGTACAGCGATTCCGGGTGCAGGGTGAGGTAGTTCTGGTGGTAGTCCTCGGCCGCGAAGAAGCGCTTGCCGCCATCGACCTGGGTGACCACCGGCGCGGCCCACACCTTGGCGCGTTCCAGCTGGGCGATGTAGGCGCGGGTGGCATCGCGCTGTGCCGGGTCGTCGATGTAGATCGCCGAGCGGTACTGGGTGCCCTGGTCGGGGCCCTGCCGGTTGAGCTGGGTGGGATCGTGCACCACCGAGAAGAACACCTGCATCAGCTGTGCGTAGCTCACCTGGCTCGGATCGTAGGTGACCTGCACCGCCTCGGCATGGCCGGTGGTGCCGCTGCCCACGCGCGCGTAGCTGGCTGTGCCGGCGTTGCCGCCGATGTAGCCGGACACCGCGTTGTTGACGCCCTTGATGTGCTGGAACACCCCCTGCACGCCCCAGAAACAGCCCCCGGCGAACACCACCTGCGCACGCCGGCTGCCCGGCTGCGCAACGTTGGCCGGCCCGCTGGGCGCCGGGACGCTGACCATCGCGGCCGCCGCGTGGGCGGGACGGTCCAGGCTGACCACGGCGGTCACGGTCAATGCCGCAATGACACCGGCAATCCCGCCGGCCACCAGTTTGTCGATAGTGAGCTTCATCGAAGGCCTCCCGGCTCAACCAAAGGTGAAGGCGTAGGCATGGACACCCGGATCGAGGAACTCGATCTCGAAGGTGCGTTCACGCACATCGCCGGATTGGCGGATCAACTGGTACAGGCGGTGCTCGCCGACCTGGCCGCTGCCATCGGCGGATACGTCGCCGCCGGCGGCCGCGCCCGGCGGCTGTCCATCTAGGCGCACGCGGTAGCGCACCGGCTTGCCGTCCTGCGCGGGGGCCAGCACCAGGTGCAGGTCGCGCGCGTGGAAGCGGAACGCGATGCGGCCGCCGGCCTGCGCCAACTGCACGTCCTCATCGCCGACCGTCCAGCGCCCGCCCAGCGCCCACTCGTTGAGCGCCAGCGAGGCGGGCAGTGCGTAGGCGGCCTGGCGGTCGGGTTGCTGGCCACCCGGTGAGGCGAAATGCTCGGCGCGCGCATGGCCCAGGTAGGTCTCGGGCGATTTGAGGTTGCGCATGTCGGCCTGGCGCTCCACGCCCTCGCGTGCCGTGGCCGTCATGGCCTGTGCCGGTTCGCCGGGCAGCGTGTTGCCGGCCTCGCGCAGCAGTTGGCGGATGATCTGCTCGGACTGCGCATAGTTGCCTTCGCCGAAGTGGTGCGCGCGGATGCGGCCCTGGGCATCGATGAAGTAGTGCGCCGGCCAGTAGCGGTTGTTGAAGCCACGCCAGATCGCGAAGTCGTTGTCGATCGCCACCGGATAGGTGACCTGCAGATCCCTGACCGCGCGCTGCACGTTGCCGAGGTTGCGCTCGAAGGCGAATTCCGGCGCGTGCACGCCGATGACCACCAGCCCGTGGTTGCGGTAGCGCTCGGCCCATTCGCGCACATAGGGCAGGGCACGCAGGCAGTTGATGCAGGAATAGGTCCAGAAATCGACCAGCACGACCTTGCCGCGCAGCGACGGCCCATCCAGCGGTGGACTGTTGAGCCAGCCGGTGGCGCCGGCGAGCGAGGGCAGTGTGCCTTCAACCGGCAAGTCGCCATCGACCGCGCGATCGGCGGCCCGCATCATCATCGCTCCGCCTGCCGGCGGCGACTGCGCCGGCAGCGCATCCAGCAGGCCCTGCTCCAGCCGCGCGGTACTGACCGTGGACAGGCGCGTCAGCACGCCGGTATCCCAGCCCATCGCGATGGCCACCACCGCCAGCAGCGCGGCAATGCCCAGTCCGCGCCGCACCCATTCCCCTACGCCGAGACGCTGCTTGAGGGCGGCGAATACGCGCCCGCCGATCCAGATCGCCAGCGCCAGCGAGGTGGCCGCGCCCAGGGCATAGGCCAGCAGAAGCGTGCTGGTGCCCACGCTGGCGCCCTGCAACGCCGCGCCGGTCAGGATGAGGCCCAGGATCGGGCCGGCGCACGGTGCCCACAGCAGGCCGGTGGCCACGCCGATCAGCAGCGAGGTACCCACCCCGCCGCGCCCGGCATCGCTGGCCGCATCGGCCGACGCACTCAGTCGCGCACCCAGGCGCTGGAACGGCGACAGCAGCCGGTTGGCCAGGGTCGGCCACAGCAGCGCTACGGCAAACACCGCCATCACCACCAGCGCGATCCAGCGGCCCACCTGGTTGGCCTGGGCCACCCACTGGCTGCCGACCGCCGCCAGGCTGGCGACCACCGCGAACATCAGCGCCATGCCAACCAGCAGCGGCAGACCACTGCGCAGGAACGGCCGGTCCGAACGCGCGAACACGAAGGGCAGCACGGGCAGGATGCAGGGGCTGAGGATGGTCAGCACGCCACCCAGGTAGGCCAGCACAAGCAGGAGCATCGGAAAGTCCTTTCAGGAAGGGGGGAAGGCCGGGCAGGGGCCGGGGGTCAGGTGCTGTCGTCGGCGCCGCGCGGCACGAACTGCATCGCGACACCGTTCATGCAGTAGCGCAGGCCGGTGGGACGCGGGCCGTCATCGAAGACGTGGCCGAGGTGGCCGCCGCAGCGCCGGCAATGCGCTTCCACGCGCACCAT
Source organism: Stenotrophomonas sp. NPDC077461 (assembly GCF_049545475.1). Taxonomy (NCBI): domain Bacteria; kingdom Pseudomonadati; phylum Pseudomonadota; class Gammaproteobacteria; order Lysobacterales; family Lysobacteraceae; genus Stenotrophomonas; species Stenotrophomonas sp. NPDC077461. The sequence goes on along the minus strand of NZ_JBMWDO010000009.1, from coordinate 130,611 downwards.
GCCGAAGGTGGTGTCGCGATCCTCGCCGACGGCGTCGTGCAGCGGCGCCCAGAAGCTCGGCCAACCGGTGCCGCTGTCGAACTTGGTGGACGAGGAGAACAACGGCAGCGCGCAGCCGGCACAGGTGAAGGTGCCGCGCCGGTGCTCCTTGTTCAGCGGGCTGCTGAACGGACGTTCCGTGCTTTGCCGGCGCAGCACTGCGTACTGCGCCGGGGTGAGCTGCGCCCGCCATTGCGCATCGGTGCGCATCACCTCGAACTGGCGCACCGGTGCGGCAGGCGCGGCAGGTGCGGGGCCACTGCAGGCGGACAGGCCGAACAGGCCGGCGGCAGCGGCCATGCCGCCCATGCCGAGCACATTGCGACGGGTGTAACGCATGGCCGATCTCCAGGGAGGGATACGATGCGGTCATGCTGCGCCCGGCCCGGTCAACGAATCCTCACGCAGGGTTAAATTTTCCGTGACACATTCAGGTGCGGATCGGTCGACAATGCGGCCATGTCCCTTGCCGATCGCCCCGTACCGATGAGCAGCGCCAAGCGTGTCCTGATCGTCGAAGACGATGTCCACATTGCCACCCTGCTGCGCATGCACCTGCGTGACGAAGGCTATGACGTCACCCATGCCGCCACCGGTGATGAGGGTCTGGCCCTGCTCGAAGCGCAGCCGTGGAGCGCGTTGGTGCTGGACCTGATGCTGCCGGGCGTGGATGGTCTGGAGATCTGCAAGCGCGCGCGTGCGATGGCGCGCTATACCCCGATCATCATCACCAGCGCGCGGGCCAGCGAAGTGCATCGCATCCTCGGGCTGGAGCTGGGGGCAGACGACTACCTGGCCAAACCGTTTTCGATGCTGGAGCTGGTGGCGCGGGTCAAGGCCCTGCTGCGCCGGGTGGAGGCGATGGCGCTCAATGCCCGCATCGATGCCGGCGAGCTGGACGTGGCCGGCATCCGCATCGATCCGGTCGCGCGCACCGCGCAACTGGAGGGCCGGGCGCTTGACCTGACGCCGCGCGAGTTCGACCTGCTGTATTTCTTCGCCCGGCACCCGGGCCAGGTGTACTCCCGCATGGACCTGCTCAACCAGGTCTGGGGCTACCAGCACGACGGCTACGAACACACCGTCAACACGCACATCAACCGCCTGCGCAACAAGATCGAACGCGATCCGGCCACGCCGCAGCGCATCCAGACGGTATGGGGGCGCGGCTACAAACTGGTCGATGGCAGCGAGGGCGCACAGGCATGATCCGCCTGACCCTGTCCCAGCGCCTGTCGGTGGTGTTCTGCGCGCTGCTGCTGGTGTGCTGCGCGGCGCTGGTGATGATCCAGATGCGCAGCACCGCGGTGCACGAGCAGGAAACCGTGCAGCGGCTGTCGCGCGGCCTGGCCGAGCACATCGCGCGCAGCGGCGAACTGATGGATGCACGCGGCATGCGTGGCGGCGAAGTGCGCGCGCTGTTCGGCAAGCTGATGGCGGTCAATCCGAGCGTGGAGGTGTACCTGCTCGACGACCAGGGCCGCATCCTCGGCCACGATGCGCCGGACGGCCATCTCAAGCGCAGCCGCGTGGATCTGGCGCCGGTGCGTGCGCTGCTGCGCGATGAACCGCTGCCGATCCTCGGCGACGACCCGCGCAGCACGACCGGACGCAAGGTGTTCAACGCGGCGCCGCTATGGGTGCAGGGGCGCCAGGCCGGCTATATCTACGTGGTGCTGGTCGGCGAACAGCGTGAAGCCCTGGCGGCCAACATCGCCGCCAACGCCACGCTGCGCACCACGTTGTGGTCACTGGCGATCGTGGCCCTGGTCGGCCTGCTGGCCGGCGTGGTGGCGTTCCGCTGGGTCACCCGACCGCTGCGCCAGCTGACCCGGCGCATCCAGGCGTTCGACGTCGACGGTGCGGCCCCCGGCACGGTGCCGCCGCCGACCCCGCTGCGACCGGGAGAGCGCGACGAACTGGCCATCCTCCAGCACAGCTTCGGGCACATGGCCCAGCGGCTGGGCGAGCAATGGCAGCAGCTGCGCCAGCAGGATCTGCAGCGGCGCGAGCTGGTCGCCAACATCTCCCACGACCTGCGCACACCGCTGTCGTCGCTGCATGGCTACCTGGAAACGCTGGCGCTGAAGGATGCCACGCTCGGTGCCGACGAGCGCCAGCGTTATCTCGGCATCGCACTGGCGCAGAGCCGCAAGGTCGGTGCACTGGCCCAGGCGCTGTTCGAACTGGCGCGGCTGGAGCACGGTGGAGTCACGCTGGATCGGCAGGCGTTCTCGCTTCCGGACCTCCTCCAGGACGTCTTCCAGAAATTCGAACTGTCCGCGCAGGCGCGCCGGCAGACACTGACTGCCGACATCCCGCCCGGGCTGCCGACGGTGGTGGGCGACCTGGGTCTGATCGAGCGGGTACTGACCAACCTGCTCGACAACGCGATCCGCCACACCCCCGAAGGCGGGCGCATCGAGGTGGTGCTGCGGGCCGAGGACGGCGAGGTGCAGGTCAGCATCGCCGACAGTGGTCCCGGCATCCCCATCGAGCGGCGCGCGACGCTGTTCACCACGCCGCCCGCGCTGGGCAGTGCACGCCCGGACAGTGGCGGGCTGGGTCTGTTGATCGTGCACCGCATCCTGCAGCTGCACCAGCGCGACATCCACCTGCTCGACAGCCGCGAAGGCGCCTTGTTCGCCTTCACCCTGCCGGCGGCGCCGGCGCGCTGACCCGCGAGCCAGGACAAAAAAAGACCCGACAGAGGGAGGGTTCTGTCGGGTCTGGGATTGCGTGGGGGGAGGGACCCACGCAAATGCGATGTCGATGGGGTTCAGCGGCGGCCGGTACCGGCAGCGCCTGCGAACGGTTGCCGCGCCAGTTCGCCGAACGCCTCGGAGGCCTTCAGCCCCAGGCCAACCACTTCCTGGTGGGCACTGGCCCAGCGCGCGAGGTTGTCGCGGGCCAGCTGGGCGCCCTTGGGCAACAGCGTGCCCGGTTCCTGTGACTGCACGATTTCACCGAAGAACCCGCTGGTGGCGGTGATGTTCTTCTCCAGCGTCTTCAACTGCACGCCGAACATGCTTTCGGCATTCTCCAGTGCGAGCCGGTTGGCACGCGTGGCCGTGGCGGCCAGCTGGCGGGTGTAGTCGCTGAAGGAATCGGTGAACGCGGACGTCATGGCAGGACGGCTCGAGAACGTTGATGCAATGCAGCATACGCCGAATTTATTGCGATGCAACAAATTCCTGCCCGTTACGGTCCGGTTTCAGTCAAACCACTTGCAGATCAATGGGTTGTCTTGCCGATTGCGGTGTTCATCGGGCGGTCGCCGGCCAGTGGCCGGCCCTGCTGCCGCGTTCCAGGCCTCAGCCGCGGTAGCGGCAGCCCGAGGTGCAGGTCTCGTGCACGGTCACTTCGCTGAGCTGGGGCAGCGCCGGCTTGAGCTCGTCCCAGATCCAGATCGCCAGCCGTTCGCTGGTCGGGTTGTCCAGGCCGGGAATGTCGTTGAGGTAGTGGTGGTCCAGGCGGTCGTAGATCGGCTGGAAGGCGGCTTTGACGTCGCCGAAATCCATGATCCACCCGGTCTGTTCGCCTGGCTCGCCTTCCACCTTCAGCTCCACACGGAAGGAGTGGCCATGCAGGCGCGCGCACTTGTGGCCCGGCGGCACGTTGGGGAGGCGGTGCGCGGCCTCGAGGGTGAAGACTTTGAAGATTTCCATCGGCCCATTGTACTGGGCTCACTGGCCGTGGGTGGGCGCGAGATGCCACGCCGCCCTCACAAAAACATTTCCATCCGGATGAAGAGATGTTAATTTCTCTTATATCCGTATGAAGAGATGTTATTGGCCGCCCCCCGGCCAGGCATGGACTACTGCGGAACTTGTCGTCCACCACCCCACTGAAGTTCATGCCCAAGCACACTCTTCTTGTAGCGGCTCTTTCCGCTGCACTGGCCACGCCTTTGCCTGCGCTGGCGTATTCCTCCGCCGATACCGCCGCTGCCGATGCCGCCGGCGAGAGCACGACGCTCGCCGCGGTGCGGGTCACCGGCTCCAACATCAAACGTACCGACACCGAAAGCGCCAATCCGGTGCAGGTGATCGACCGCCAGCAGTTGGAGGAGACCGGCAAGGCCACCGTCGCCGACCTGCTGCGCTCGATCTCGGCCAACACCGGCAATGCCACCAACGAAACCACCAACAACGGCTGGGCGTCCGGTTCGGCCGGTATCGGCCTGCGCGGCCTGTCGCAGAAGAACACGCTGGTGCTGCTCAACGGGCGCCGCCTGGCCAACTACGGCTTCCCGGCCGGCGGCCTGTCAGACACCTTCGTCAACCTCAACGCGCTGCCGCTGGTGGCGGTGGAACGCATCGAAGTGCTCAAGGACGGCGCCTCGGCGGTGTACGGCTCCGACGCAGTAGCCGGTGTGGTCAACATCATCACCCGGCAGAACTTCCAGGGCGCCGACCTCGGTGGCAGCCTCGGCACGGCCGACCAGGGCGGGCTGGACGAGCAGAACCTGAAGTTCATCGGCGGCATCGGCGACCTCGACACCGATGGCTACAACATCCTGGTGAGCCTGGAAGGCTACAACCGCGAGCGCCTGGACCAGGACCAGCGCGACCTCACCAGGTCCGGCATCTATACCGACACGCCCGGCGGCCGCTGGAACGGCTGGTCGGCCAAGGGCGCGCGCTATCTGATCAACGGCGCTTCGGTGCCGATGCTCGATGCCAGCGGCAACTGCCCGGAAGGCACCACGCTGGTGGCCAGCGCGCCGATCGACGGCCTTGCCGGCAACACCTGCGGCTTCAACCAGGCGCCGTACACCACGCTGATTCCCTCCACCAAGCGCTACCAGGCCTACGTCAACGGCACCTTCCGCGTGAACGATTCCGTCGAAGCCTTCGGCGAAGTGCTGTACAGCGACATCAAGGGCGTCTCCTGGTTCGGCAGCAGCCCGTTCTTCACCCTGGAAAGCGGCCGCTTCGCTCTGAATGCCGATACCGGCCTGGCCGAGCCGGTGTCATCCAACCTGCCCGCCAGCAGCCCGTACAACCCGTATGGCCGCGCGGTGCCGATCGAGTACACCTTCTTCAACCTTGGGCCGACCATCAAGACCAACCGGTCGCAGGCCTACCGCGGCCTGGTCGGGGTGCGCGGCAGCCTGCAGAACTGGGACTGGGAAGTGGGCGCGTTCGGCGCACGCAGCAGCGAGCGCGAAACCGTCTCCGGCGGCTTTGCCAACCGCTATGCGCTGGCTGCGGCGCTGGCCGATGGCAGTTACAACCTGCTCAACCCGTCCGCAACCGCACCGGACGTGCTCAACGCCATCAACATCAGCACGCTGCGGCCGGCCGAATCGGTGCTGCAGGGCGTGGATGCCAGGATATCCGGTGCGCTCGGCCACACCTGGGCCGGTGAGATCGGCTTCGCCGCCGGTGCCGAGTGGCGCCGCGAGAAGCTCGACTCCAACAACCCGTGGCAGATCGATGCCGGCCTGCAGATCCGCCCGGCCATCGCCGAGGTGCACGGCGAGCGCAAGGTCACCGCAGCCTATGCCGAGGTCAATGTGCCGCTGGCCGAGCGGCTGGAACTGCAGGCCGCCGCGCGTGCCGACCATTACAGTGATTTCGGCGATGCGTTCTCGCCCAAGCTGAGCCTGCGCTGGCAGCCGTGGGACATCCTGCTGGTGCGTGCCGCCGCCTCCAGGGGCTTCCGCGCGCCGTCGCTGTCGGAGAACTCCAACAGCACCAGCATCGCCTACGGCAGCGTGATCGACCCGCGTGATCCGGACGTGCCGGGCTCGCGCCAGAACCCGACCTTCTTCACCGTCGGCAACAACGACCTCAAGCCCGAACGCACCAGGAGCTTCAACGCCGGCATCGTACTGTCGCCGTGGTCCAACACCAGCCTGAGCGTGGACTACTACCGCATCGAGCTGGAGAACCTGGTGGGTACCAACAACACCCAGACCCTGGTGACCGACAACGTGCCCGGCGCGGTCCTGCGCGATGAGCGCGGCAAGCTGCTGGCGGTGTACAACCGCTACCAGAACCTGAGCGAACTGAAGACCTCCGGCGTCGACGTGGAACTGCGCCAGCGCTTCCCGACCGAGCGCGCCGGCGACTTCGGGCTCAGCAGCGCCTTCACCCACGTGCGCAGCTACCGCCGCCCCACCGTGGTCGGTGGGCCGCTGGTGGACTATGCCGGCAGCAACCGGGGCGCCACGCTGCCCAGGAACAAGGCCACCACCACCCTGGACTGGAGCTATGGCGACATCCGCACCGCGCTGACCTGGTACTACACCAGTGGCTATGACCAGAAGGCCAGCGCCGCCGCCACCGCGGTGCAGGATCGTGTGGATGCCTACAGCCAGTTCGATCTGTACCTGGCCTACACCGGGCTGGAGAAGCTGACCCTGTACGCCAAGATCCAGAACCTGGCCGATGAGGAACCGCCGTACGACGCCTCCTTCCCGGGCATCCGCGCGCCGTACGACTTCAGTCAGTACGACCTGCGTGGCCGCTATGTCACGGTCGGTTTCGACTACCGCTTCTGACCACGTCCGTCACCATCGGGGCCGGCATGCACGCCGGCCCCCGTTTCATGGGGAACCGCTGTGTCCTTGCATCGTGTCGTGTCACGTCCCATCGCCTGGCTGGTGGGATCGCTCTGGTTGCTGGCTGCGCCAGCCTTCGCGCAGAGCGCGTACTTCTTTCCGCAGGGCGGTGATTTCGATCCGTCCATTCCCACCCCGCAGCAGTTCCTCGGCTACGAGATCGGCAGCCGCTATACCCGCCACGACCAGCTGGTGGCCTATTTCGACGAACTGGCCCGGCATTCGGACAAAATCAAGGTCGAGCGCATCGGCACCAGCTACGAAGGCCGCCCCCTGCTGATCGCCACCGTCACCTCGGCGCAGAACCATCAGCAGTTGGAGACCCTCCGCCGCCAGCACGTCACCCTGGCCGATCCGGCACAGCCGCTGTCGGCGGCCGGCAACAGCCCGGTGGTGGTCTGGCTGGGCTACAGCGTGCACGGCAATGAAACCTCCAGCGGGGAGGCGGCACTGCTGACTGCCTACTACCTGGTGGCCAACCGCAGTGCCGATACCGCCCAGTGGCTGGATCGGGCGGTGGTGCTGTTCGATCCCGCGCAGAACCCCGACGGCCGCGACCGCGCGGCAAGCTGGCACAACGCCTACGCGTCGTCGCCGGCATCGGCCGATCCGGCCGACAAGGAACACGTCGAACCGTTCCCACAGGGACGTACCAACCACTATTTCACCGACCTCAACCGCGACTGGCTGGCGCTGACCCAGCAGGATACGCGGCCGAAGATCGCCTACTTCCATCGCTGGTATCCCAACGTCCAGATCGACTTCCACGAGATGGGCAAGGACAGCACCTACTACTTCGAGCCGTCGCCGGCGAGCATGCACAGCCCGCTGATCCCGGCCGCGTCGTACGCGTTCAACAGGACCCTGGCCAGGTACCACGCACAGGCGCTGGATGCGCTGGGCTCGCTGTACTACACCGGCGAGAACTTCGACAACTTCTCGCCGGTGTACGGCTCCACCTACCCCGACTTCCACGGCGCCGTCGGAGTGACGGTCGAGCAGGCCAGCTCGCGCGGGCGCGTGCAGGAGTCGGTCAACGGCCTGCTCACGTTCCCCTTCACCATCCGCAACCAGGTGGCCACCGGCCTGGGCACCGTGCGCGGTGCGGTCACCGAACGCGACGGGCTGATTGCGTTGCAGAAGGATTTCTTCCAGTCCGCGCTGACGCAGGCGGGCCAGCAGCCGGTGAAGGCATTCGTGTTCGGCGACGCGCATGATCCCGGCCTGACCGCCCGACTGCTCGACCTGCTGTTGCAGCACCGGATCACCGTGCAGCCGCTGACCGCAGCGGTGACCGTGGACGGCCAGCGCTTCCTCCCCGGGAGTGCATACGTGGTGCCGACCGCACAGCCCCAGTTCCGACTGGTGCATTCGATCTTCGCCGACACACCGCCGATCAAGGGCGACGTGTTCTATGGCAGCACGTCCTACGCCATCGCGCCGGCCTACGGGGTGGCCTTTGCCGGCAGCCGCAGCCGCCTCGACGGCGGTCCGCGCATCACCGCAGTGGCACCGGCACAGGGGGGCGTGAGTGGCGGCCAGGCCGGCTTCGCGTACGTGCTCGACTGGCGCGACTACAACGCCAGCCAGGCGTTGTACGCGCTGCAGGCACGGGGGCTGAAGACCCGTGCCGCCTTCCAGCCGTTCACGGCGGCCACCGCCGACGGCGAGCAGTCGTTCGCGCGCGGCAGCGTGGTGATTCCGGTAGCCGGCCAGCCGCTGGCCGGAGGGGAACTGCTGGCGGCGGTCGAGCAGGTGGCGCGCGACAGTGGTGTGCGCCTGTACGCGGTGGCCAGTGGCCAGAGCCGCAGCGGTATCGACCTGGGCAGCGACAGCGTGAAATCGCTGCGCACACCGGCAGTGGCGCTGGTGATGGGCGAGGGCGTCAGTGCCACCGAGATCGGATCGGCGTGGTTCCTGCTTGACCAGCAGGTGCGGCTGCCGGCCAGCAAGCTGGACCCGGCCCAGCTGGGCAAGGTCACGCTGGACCGTTACACCACGATCGTGCTCGCCGGCGGCACCTACGCCGGTGTCGACGCGGCCGCAGTGGCGGCGCTGAAGCGCTGGATCAACGCCGGTGGATCACTGGTCACCTATGGCAGCGCCGCGCGCTGGGCGATCGAGCAGAAGCTCGCCGACGAAGTGCTGGGCGCAGAAGAAACGCAACCGGATGCCTCGCGCCGGGCATTCGGCGACCAGCGCGACATCGCCGCGATCGAGCGGGTGAGTGGCAACATCCTCAGTGCCGATGTGGACACCAGCCATCCGCTGGGCTTCGGCCTGCCACGCACGGAACTGGCGGTCAACAAGGAGAACGGCATCAGCTTCAAGCCGAGCCGCAATCCGTTTTCCACGGTGGTGCGCATCGACGCCACGCCGCGCGTCAACGGCTATCTGTCCGAGGCCAACCGCAACCGCGTGGCGGGCTCGGCATGGCTGCTGGTCTCGCCGCAAGGGCAGGGCAACGTGGTCCTGTTCGCTGACGATCCGGCGCACCGCAAGTACTGGCACGGCACCGAGCGGCTGCTGTTGAACGCGATCTTCTTCGGCAACCAGCTCAACCCGGCCAAGCAACGCGGGTAGAGCCGGGCTCTGCCCGGCGGCCCTCCACGCCAACCCCGGCCCCCCCGCGCAATGAAAAAGGGCGACGCAGTGCGTCGCCCTTTTTCTGTTTCAGCACTCCGCGAACGGATCAGCCCGCGCGGCTGCCGCCACCCGGACCGCGGCCACCACTGCCACGACGCTGGCCCTGCGGCTGGCCGCCACGCGGCGCACCGCGGCCGGCACCATCGCGCTGGCCGCCACCGGCCTTCTTCGGGCCGGCATGGGCGTGGCGCGGGGCCTCGCTGTGCGGACGACGCGCGTGCTTGCGCGGCGAACGGTCGCCACCGGGCTGCTCGGCCTTGCCCGGCGCGCTGTTGCCCCAGCGGATCGGCGTCTGCGGCTCGAAGCCCGGCACGTCGCGGATGTCCATGTCCTTGTCCAGCAGGCGCACGATCTGGCGCAGCAGCTTGGCCTCGTCCTGCGCCACCAGCGAGATCGCCTGGCCGGTCGAGCCGTTGCGGCCGGTACGACCGATGCGGTGCACGTAATCTTCGGCCACCATCGGCAGGTCGTAGTTGATGACCTTCGGCAGCTCGTTGATGTCGATACCGCGTGCGGCAATGTCGGTGGCCACCAGCACGGTCACGCGGCCGGCCTTGAAGTCGCCGAGGGCACGCAGACGCTGGCCCTGGCTCTTGTTGCCGTGGATCGCCGCGGTCTTGATGCCGGACTTCTCCAGGAACGTGGCCAGCTTGTCGCAGCCGTGCTTGGTACGGCCGAACACCAGGGTCTGCTCACGGCTGTCCTGGGCCAGCAGGTGCAGCAGCAGTTCGCGCTTGCGCGCGCCATCGACCGGGTGCACGCGGTGGGTGATGGTTTCGGCGACGGTGTTCTTCGGCGTGACCTGGATCTGTTCCGGGTTGCGCATGAACTCCAGCGCCAACTGCTTGATGCTCTCCTCGAAGGTGGCCGAGAACAGCAGGGTCTGGCGGTTCTGGCGCGGCAGCTTGGCCAGGATCTTCTTGATCGACGGCAGGAAGCCCATGTCGAGCATGCGGTCGGCTTCGTCCAGCACCAGCACTTCGATCCCGGACAGGTCGACGCTGCGACGCTCCAGGTGGTCGATCAGGCGGCCCGGGCAGGCCACCAGCAGGTCCACGCCACGGCGCAGCACGTCGAACTGGTTGCCCATGCCGACGCCGCCGTAGATGCAGGCGCTCGGAATGCGCAGGTACTTGCTGTAGCCGCGCAGGCTGTCATGCACCTGGGTAGCCAGCTCGCGGGTCGGTGCCAGCACCAGCGCACGCGGCTTGCGCGGGCCGTTGACGGCCTGCGGGTTGGTGGCCAGATGCTGCAGCAGCGGCAGGCCGAAGGCAGCGGTCTTGCCGGTGCCGGTCTGGGCGCCGGCCAGCAGGTCGCGGCCGTCCAGGGCCAGCGGGATGGCCTGTTCCTGGATCGGGGTAGGGGTGTCGTAACCCTGCTCGGCCAAGGCACGCAGCAGGAAGGGCGCAAGGCCCAGCGATTCAAAAGACATCGGGTGGAAGCTCCAAAAACGAAGTAACGCCAGGCCGAATGGCCGGACGTGAGGCAGATCATTGAGATCGGCTGACTCGGAGCGTTCCCGTAAACCGCGCTGCGAGAATTGGGTGCAGCCGGCGCGGTGCGCAGACTGGAATGCATGACGAATGGCGTCGGAGTGGGGGCGGGCGACGGATCGTTGATCCATATCGCCGGCGATCCCGAAGGGAAACGGACGGCCGCTGCAGACCCGCCTAGTCTAACGGATGTTTGAGATCCATACCAAATCGACCTGTTCAGTTATGGGCCAAGGGCAGGGAACGGCCGACGAGCGCCGCATGGCCCACGTCCGCCGCGGGGCGCGCCTGCCTCTGGAGGACATGGCCCCCCCGATCCTGAGCGCGGGGTGGCGCCGTGGCGCGCAGGACGGAGGGCCGTTGCCGCACGAGCCCGGCCAGCACGGCGGGGGGGTATCGTTTATGGTGGATTTCTGTCGCAACGCAGCTTGGCTGCGCCGCGCATTTGATTACACTTGAAACCTATTTTCAGCGATCCCGGATACCCACCCATGAAGCTTGGTTCTTTGAAGGAAGGCGGCCGCGACGGCACCCTGATCGTCGTCTCGCGCGACCTCGCCCACGGCGTGCGCGCCACCGGCATCGCCGGCACGCTGCAGCAGGCCCTGGAAGACTGGAGCCACGTGGCGCCGCGCTTGAATGCGCTGTATGAGTCGCTCAACGACGGCAGCGCCGACGGGGTGTTCGACATCGACATGCAGGCGCTGGCCGCACCGTTGCCGCGGGCCTATGAATTTGTCGACGGCAGCGCCTACCTGCCGCACGTCGAGCGCGTCCGTCGCGCCCGTGGTGCCGAGGTGCCGGAGAGCTTCTACACCGATCCGCTGATGTACCAGGCCACCAGCGCCGGCTTCTACGGCCCGCGCGATGCGGTCAAGGTGGTCAGCGAGGACTACGGGATCGACCTGGAAGCGGAGATCGTGGTGATCACCGACGACGTGCCGATGGCAGTCACTCCCGAGCAGGCCGCCGGCCACATCCAGCTGGTGGGCCTGGTCAACGACGTCTCCCTGCGCAACCTGATCCCGGGCGAGCTGGCCAAGGGCTTCGGCTTCCTGCAGTCCAAGCCGCGCTCGGCGCTGTCGCCGGTGTTCGTCACCCCTGACGAGCTGGGCGAGGCCTGGCAGGACAGCAAGGTGCACCTGCCGCTGGTCACGCATATCAATGGTGTCTGGTTCGGCGCGCCGGAAGCGGGGGTGGACATGCAGTTCAACTTCGCCCAGCTGGTTGCCCATGCGGCCAAGACCCGCCCGCTGGGCGCCGGCGCGATCGTCGGCTCGGGCACCATCGCCAACGAAGACACCAGCAAGGGCGCCTCGTGCTTCGCCGAGCAGCGCACCGTTGAAACCCTGCGCGACGGCAAGCCGAGCACGCCGTTCATGTCCTTCGGCGACGTGGTCCGGATCGAAATGCTGGATGCCGCCGGCAAGAGCATCTTCGGTGCGATCGAGCAGCGCATCGAACAGGCAGTCAAGCCCTGAACGCACGTTACGGAGCGCACATGGACCGCATCGAGCTGTACAGCTACTGGCGCTCCAGCGCGGCCTACCGCGTGCGCATCGGCCTGAACCTGAAGGGCCTGCCGCACCAGATCACGCCGGTGCATCTGGTGCGCGACGGCGGACAGCAGCACACCGCCGCCTATGCCGCGCTCAATCCGCAGGAGCTGGTACCGACCCTGCGGCATGGCGAACGCGTGCTGCAGCAGTCGATGGCGATCCTGGAGTACCTCGACGAGGTGTTCCCGGACCCGGCGCTGCTGCCCGACGACGCTGAAGGACGGGCGCGTGTGCGGGCGCTGGCCCAGCTGGTGGCCTGCGACATCCATCCGCTCAACAATCTGCGGGTGATGCAGTTCTTCAGCGATACCTGGAGCGTGCCGCAGCCCGAGCGCGACGACTGGACCCGACACTGGATCCGGGTGGGGTTCGACGCGATGGAGCGGATGCTGGTCGAATCGGTCGATACCGGCCGGTTCTGCCACGGCGACATCCCGACCCTGGCCGACTGCTGCCTGGTACCGCAGATGTACAACGCGCGCCGCTTCAAGCTGGACCTGGAGCCGTACCCGACCCTGGTCCGCATCGATGCGGCGTGCCTGGCCCTGCCGGCGTTCGCGGCGGCCAAGCCGGAAAGCCAGGCCGACGCGTCGGCCTGACGAAGGCGTACCGACCAACGGTCGGTACCCACCGGCGCCGGATCAGAACCCGTGCGTGATCGCGGCCGGGGTGGCGGCCGAATAATCGGCGTAGGGGTCGTGCTCGCCGCTGCCGCCTTCGGACAGGCGGAACTTCAGCGCCAGGCCATCGCGCGAGTCGGCCGCGCGCAGCGCTTCCTCCTGCTCGATGATCCCCGACTTGGCCATCCGGAACAGGCACTGGTCGAAACTCTCCATGCCTTCCTCCAGCGAGGCTTCCATCGCCGCCTTGATCTCGTGCACCTGGCCGCGGCGCAGCAGGTCGCGGATCATCGGGGTGTTGATCAGCACTTCGGTGGCCGGCAGACGGCGTCCGTCCTTGCCCTTGACCAGCCGCTGGGAGACCACTGCGCGCAGGTTGAGGGAGAGGTTCATCAGCACGTTGCGATGTGCGCTCTCCGGGAAGAAGTTGAGGATGCGCTCGATGGTCTGGTCGGCGTTGTTGGAGTGCAGGGTGGCCAGGCACAGGTGCCCGGTCTCGGCGAAGGCGATCGCCGCCTCCATCGTCTCCGCATCCAGGATCTCGCCGATCAGGATCACGTCCGGCGCCTCGCGCATCGCGTTCTTCAGCGCATTGTGGAAGGCGTGGGTGTCCAGGCCGACCTCGCGCTGGTTGACGATGGACATCTTGTGCTTGTGCAGGTACTCGATCGGGTCCTCGATGGTGAGGATGTGCCCGGTCGTGGTGCTGTTGCGGTGGTCGATCATCGAGGCCAGCGAGGTCGACTTGCCCGAACCGGTCGAGCCGACCACCAGCACCAGCCCGCGCGGGGTCATGATGACGTCCTTGAGCACCTGCGGGAGGTTGAGCTCCTCGATGCTGGGGATCTTGCTGCGGATGGCGCGGATCACCATGCCCACTTCGCCGCGCTGCTTGAACACGTTCACGCGGAAGCGCCCCGCGTCCGGCAGGGCGATGGCCATGTTGAGCTCCAGCTCGCGCTCGAACTGCGGTGCCTGGCCCTCGTCCATCAGCGAGTAGGCGATTTTCTTGACCATGCCGGGCGGCAGGCCGGTGTTCCCCAGCGGGTACAGCTTGCCCTCGATCTTGATGTACACCGGGGCTCCGGTGGTCAAGAACATGTCCGAAGCGTTCTTTTCGGTCATCAGCTTCAGGAAGTAGCCGATATCCATGCGCAATGTTTCCCCAACAAATCAGCGGCGTACCGTTGCAAGCACGCCGCAGGCTTCCGACAATGGCCGCGCACAGACAACCCGGCGACGGCACCCCAATGAAAACTAGCTTCGCACAAATACGACACCCTCTGTATGTGATGGTGTGCGCATTAGCGCTTGCCGGCACCGCCACGGCGCAGGAAGCGGCCCTGGAGCTGGCGCAGGCCCGTCAGGCCGTGGACAAGGCCACCCAGGCCGATGCCGACCAGTACGCACCGGACCTGATCGCCGTCGCGCGCCAGGGGCTGGAACAGGCCCAGCGCGCCGCCGGCGATCGCCGCGAGCGCAAGAACGCCCCGGCGCTGGCGCTGCGGGCCACGGTCGATGCCGACCTGGCCCGGGCCCGCAGCGAAGAAGCCACCGCCACCGCGCAGCTGCAACTGCGGCGCAACGAGGTGGCCCAGCTGCAGCGCCAGCTCGCCACCGGAGAAGACCGCCCGTGAAGCACACCCGCATGCTGCTGCTGGCCCTGAGCCTGTCCCTGCCGTTCACGAGCCTGGCCGCCGAAGACCCGGCCGTGGCCCAGCTCAATCAGCGCCTGCTGACGATCCAGGCCAATCCCGACACGGCCGAACTGGCCGCGTTCCAGCGCCTGCAGGCCCAGCAGGCCGTGGCCGACCTGGCCAAGGCCAAGCGCCGCGACGTCGACCAGGCCCGTTATCTGGCCGAACGCCGGGTCGAGATTGCCGAGTCCAGCGTGCGTGCCGCCCTGGCCCAGCGTGAGGTGGATCGCCTGGAGCGTACCCGCAGCGAACTGCTGATCGAGGCCAGCCGCCGCGATGCGGTACGTGCCCGCCAGGAGGCCGAGCGCCTGCGCGTGCAGGCCCAGATCCAGGCCGAGGAAAGCGAGCGCCTGCGGATCGCGGCCGAAACCGAGGCGCTGGCCCGCCAGGATGCCGAGACCGCGCTGACCAGCGTCGCCGGCAAGCAGACCGCCCGTCTCAGCGCGGCCCAGCAGAGCGCGGCCAAGCTGGCCCGGGAAGAGGCTGAACTGGTGTCCGGCCAGAAGCTTCCCGGCTCCAAGTTCGATACCCGCGGGGAGGTGTTCACCTTCAATGGCGATGCCTTCGCCGCCGGCAAGGGCGCCCTGTCCAGCGGGGCCAAGGGGCAGGCCAAGGCCCTGGCCGAGTACCTGAACATCGGCAGGAAGGGGCGGGTGCGGATCGAGGCCTACGATGCCGCGGCCGGGGTCGGCCAGCAGCGCGCCGACGCCCTGCGCGATGCCCTGGTGGCCGCCGGCGTCAGCGCCAGCCGGTTGCAGGCCACTGGCAAGAAGGCGCCGGCCACCAAGGCCCGGTCGGCCGAGGTGATCATCGCGCCCTGATGCCGGCCGGGTATCGGCAGGTTGCTGTTTTTGTTGAATTTTCGTTGTCCTGCGCGTTCAGGCTGAACCCCACCTTGGTGGGGTCGAAAATATCTTCTGAAACGCTTGAACCGCCTCCCAAGCAAGCGTAGGGTCAATTGTCCGGGACGCCTCCGCGGCCCGGACGATTGGAGGGCCGGTAATGCGTCAGCGTCGCGAATCACAGCCGTTTGTCGCCCCGCATGGGTTGGACGCAGGCTGTGTCGAGGACGCCCGCCGCGCCGCGTGCTCCGCCCCCAAAGCAACGCCCCGTGCCGCAAGGCCGGGGCGTTCTTGTTTCAGCAAGAAGCGATAGGAGGTTCATCATGTTTGAAGGTCAGCCCCAGAGCGAGATCGATGCACGTCGCAAGCGTGATCCGGAATTCAAGGCGCTTTACGAACGGCACCAGAAGTTGAACAAGAAGTGCATGGATGCCGAGCTGGGCGTGCTTCCGATAGACCATCTCACCCTGGGCCAGATGAAGCGTGAGAAGCTGCTGACCAAGCAGAAGCTGGAACGGATGTACGACTCCCCCACGCATTGACGCTATTCGGGTGCCGGCCCAAGGCGGTCGGCACCCGGCACCCCACCGCCGCGGGCGGTACCTGTCACCTCGTCGACGGGTGCCGTCCGCGTCGCTCCTGCCGCTGCCGATGCGCTCGGCCGGCCGGCCCCGATGAATCTGGCGGTTCGACGCCTATCGTGCCCGCCAACCTGACATTCGTCGTCAACCGTCGGATAATCACCGGTCCGGCCGCTCTGCGGCGCGAATCGATGTGACCCGATGGCAATCCACTCCTCCGTACTCGACCTCATTGGCCAGACCCCGATCGTCAAGGCCCAGCGCCTGGATACCGGCGTCTGCGAGCTGTTCCTGAAGCTCGAAAGCGCCAATCCCGGAGGGTCGATCAAGGACCGCATCGGCCTGTCGATGATCGAGGCGGCCGAGCAGCGCGGGGACCTCAAGCCCGGCGCGACGCTGGTGGAAGGCACTGCCGGCAATACCGGCCTGGGCCTGGCGCTGGTGGCGCAGCAGAAGGGCTACAAGCTGATCCTGGTCGTGCCGGACAAGATGTCCCGCGAGAAGATCTTCAACCTGAAAGCGATGGGCGCCGAAGTGCGCCTGACCCGTTCGGACGTGGCCAAGGGCCACCCCGAGTACTACCAGGACATGGCCAAGCGCGTGGCCGAGGAAACCCCGGGCGCCTACTTCATCAACCAGTTCGGCAATCCGGACAACCCGGCGGCGCATGAGTTCGGCACCGGTCCGGAGATTCTTGAGCAGATGGGCGGGGACCTGGACGCGATCGTGTTCGGCTGCGGCAGCTCGGGCACCATGACCGGTCTGTCGCGCGCCTTCGCCACGCTGTCGCCGAAGACCGAACTGGTGCTGGCCGATCCGGTCGGCTCGATCCTGGCCGAGTACATCAATGATGGCGTGCTCAACGACAAGTCGGGCAGTTGGCTGGTGGAAGGCATCGGCGAAGATTTCCTGCCCTCCATCGCCGATTTCAGCCGCGTCACCACGGCCTATGCGATCAGCGACGCCGAGAGCTTCCACACCGCGCGCGAGCTGCTGGGCAAGGAAGGCATCCTCGGTGGCTCCTCCACCGGTACCCTGCTGGCCGCCGCACTCAAGTACTGCAAGGCCCAGACCACCCCGAAGAAGGTGCTGGTCCTGGTCTGCGACACCGGCAACAAGTACTTGTCCAAGATGTACAACGACTACTGGATGCTGGACAACGGCTTCCTGGAGCGCCCGCAGCACGGCGACCTCCGCGACCTGATCCTGCGCCCGTACGGCCAGCGCGACACTGTGGTGATCGGTCCCAACGACCTGCTCACCACCGCCTACCAGCGCATGAAGCTGTATGACGTGTCCCAGCTCCCGGTGATGGATGGCGACCAGCTGGTCGGCATCGTCGACGAAAGCGACGTGCTGCTGCATGTGTACGGCGATGAAGCGCGCTTCCGCGACCCGGTCTCCACCGCGATGGTCAGCAAACTGGACCGGCTGGACGTGAAGTCCCCGATCGAGGCGCTGCTGCCGGTGTTCGACCGCGGCCAGGTGGCCATTGTGATGGACGGTGCCAGCTTCCTGGGCCTGATCACCCGCATCGACCTGCTGAACTACCTGCGCCGGCGGGTCCAGTAACCGCGGCAGGCCGCGCGCGCTGCTCTGAACTCCCGTTTATCCGCGTCAACGGCTGATTAAGCCGCCGCTGATAGACTTCCGCTCCTTTTGCGGGGGCCCTCCGGGGCCCCTCTGGCTGGGAAACAACATGTCCGATCACGCCTCCTCCGCGCACGACGCCCGCGCGCTCGCCCTGGCCACCCTGGCCATCCACGGCGGCCAGTCGCCGGACCCGAGCACCGGTGCGGTGATGCCGCCGATCTACGCGACCTCCACCTATGCACAGTCCAGCCCGGGTGAGCACCAGGGGTTCGAGTACTCGCGCACGCACAATCCCACCCGCTTCGCCTATGAGCGCTGCGTGGCCTCGCTGGAAGGCGGCACCCGCGGCTACGCCTTCGCCTCGGGCATGGCGGCCAGCGCCACGGTGATGGAACTGCTCGATGCCGGCAGCCACGTGGTGGCGATGGATGACATCTACGGCGGCACCTTCCGCCTGTTCGAGCGCGTGCGCCGCCGCACCGCCGGGCTGGAATTCAGCTTCGTCGACTTGACCGACCTGGCCGCCTTCGAGGCGGCGATCACCGCGCAGACGAAGATGGTCTGGATCGAGACCCCGACCAACCCGATGCTGAAGATCGTGGACATCGCCGCGGTAGCCGCCATCGCCAGGCGCCACGGCCTGATCGTGGTGGTGGACAACACCTTCGCCTCGCCGATGCTGCAGCGTCCGCTGGAGCTGGGCGCGGACCTGGTGCTGCACTCGGCCACCAAGTACCTCAACGGCCACTCGGACATGGTCGGTGGCATGGTGGTGGTCGGCGACAACCCCGAGCTGGCCGAACAGATGGCCTTCCTGCAGAACTCCATCGGGGGCGTGCAGGGCCCGTTCGACAGCTTCCTGGCCCTGCGTGGGCTGAAGACCCTGCCGCTGCGCATGAAGGCGCACTGCGCCAATGCGCTGGCCCTGGCCCAGTGGCTGGAGAAGCACCCGGCGGTGGAGAAGGTCATCTACCCGGGCCTGACCTCGCACCCGCAGCACGAATTGGCCACGCGCCAGATGAACGGCTACGGCGGCATTGTGTCGATCGTGCTCAAGGGCGGATACGAGGCGGCCAAGCGCTTCTGCGAGCGCACCACGCTGTTCACCCTGGCCGAATCGCTGGGCGGGGTGGAGAGCCTGGTCAACCATCCGGCGGTGATGACCCATGCCTCGATCCCGGTCGAACGCCGCGAACAGCTCGGCATCAGCGATGCGCTGGTGCGCCTGAGCGTGGGCGTGGAAGACCTGGGGGATCTGCAGGTGGATCTGGAGCGGGCGCTGGCGGGCTGACGCCGCCGATCCGCCGGTTGTTCCTTCGTTTTTTCATCGAGGTAAAGCAGGTTGCATAACACGACCCTCCAGGTCCCCTTCCGCCGCCGCCTGGTCCAGTGGGTGATCCGCCAACCGTGGCTGAAAGCGGTGTACCAGCATGTCCCGGCGTCGCTGCGCGACCGGGTCACCTCGCGCCTGAACGCGCCGGTGGAACTGGTCGGTGTCCGCTTCGCCAACAGCGAGCGCTGGGCCGCCAAGAAGCAGCCCGTCACCGACGCGCCGGTCCGGCTGTTCGACCAGACCACGGTCTTCGGGCCGGAGCAGGGGGTGAACGTCTTTGCCTACCTGCGCGGGCAGTTCGGCCTGGCCGAGTGCGCGCGCATGTACGCGCGCGCCCTGCTGGGTGCCGGCTACCCCACCGCGCTGATCGACGTGGACATCAAGCTGCCCCACGACTGGAACGACCGCAGCCTGGACGCGTATATCCGCGAGGACGCACCGCACGGCGTGCACCTGGTCTTCATCAATCCGGACTACCTGCAGGCATCGCTGGACCAGATCGGCGAGGCACGCCTGGCCGGCAAGTACATCATCGCGTGCTGGTTCTGGGAGCTGGAGAACATTCCGACCTCCTGGTTGCCGGCACTTGAACTGGTGGACGAGATTCTGGTGGCGTCGCAGTACGTTGGCGATGCGTTCGCCAGGGTGACCGACAAGCCGATCCTGTGCGTGCCGCTGCCGTTGAGCGACGTCGGCGACAGCGGGTTGCAGCGGGCCGATTTCGGCATCGACGCGCGTGCGTTCGTGTTCATGACGTCGTTCGACTTCAACTCCTTCGTGCACCGCAAGAATCCATTCGCGGTGATCCGTGCCTTCCAGCGCGCGTTCCCCGATCGCGACCGCAACGTGCAGCTGCTGATCAAGACCAGCAACGGACACCGCAATCCCGAGCGCCTCAAGCTGCTGCTGGACAGCATCGGCGAGGATGCCCGCATCGTCGTGCGCGACCATGTGCTGGACCGGGCCGACGTGCAGGCGCTGCAGCGCTGCGCGGATGTGTACGTGTCGCTGCACCATGCCGAGGGCTTCGGTCTCGGCCTGGCCGAGTGCATGGCCCAGGGCAAGCCGGTGATCGGCACGGCCTGGTCGGGCAACATGGAGTTCATGGATGCCGACAACAGCGCCCTGGTCGGCTACACGCTGGTGCCGGTCGAGGAGGGCGAGTATGCCCACCACGAGGGCCAGCGCTGGGCCGCCGCCGACGAGGGTCAGGCGGCCGACTGGATGCGCCGGCTGGCCGACGAGCCCGGGCTGGCCGATGCGATCGGTGCGCGTGCGCGCGCCTCGGTTCTCCAGACGCTGTCCCCCGAACGCGCCGCCGCCGCACTCATCGCACGCTTGAGTGCGATCAACGGCACCCCCCAGATGTCACGCAATGCCACGGCGACAATGACGCCACCTCAGGGAAGTCCGCACTGATGCACAGCTATTCCACCACCTTCAAAGACCTGCAGGAGGGCATCAAGGGTGCCAAGGTCTCCTTCTACATCGCGATGGGCGACATCCGTGCGCGCTACCGTCGCAGCATCCTGGGGCCCTTCTGGCAATCCCTGGCCACCGCGATCGGTGTGGTCGGTCTGGGCCTGCTCTGGAGCCAGCTGCTCAACATCGAGCGTGAGAAGTTCATCCCCACGCTGACCGCCGGCCTGATCATCTGGCAGATGCTGTCCGGCGTACTGATCGAGAGCTGCGGCCTGTTCGTGCGCCAGGCCTCGATCATCCGCAACGTGGTGATGCCGTTGTCGGTGCACCCGATGAGCGTGGTGACCCGCTACCTGGTCAACTTCGTGCACAGCCTGCTGGTGTTCGTGATCGTCGCGGTGGTGATGCGCATCGACGTGAACCTCAATACGCTGCTGTTCATTCCCGGGATGCTGCTGGTCGTGGCCAACCTGCTCTGGCTGTCGTTCGTGTTCGGCGTGATGGGCGCCCGGTATCGCGACCTGGAGTACGGTGTGGCCTCGGTGATGCCGATGCTGTTCCTGATCAGCCCGGTCATGTACCGCCTGGAATTCCTGCCCTTCTCCTCGGCCATCCTCGAATACAACCCCTTCACCTATCTGATCGAGGTGCTGCGCGCGCCGATGCTGGGCCACGTGCCGAGCCTGCATACCTACCTGGTGCTGGTGGCGATGGCGGTGCTGGGCTGGTTGCTGGCCTTCTGGTTCCTGCACAAAGCCAAGCTGCGCCTGCCTTTCTGGATCTGACATGACCGCCAAGCTCACCTTCGAAAACGTCACCCTGCGTTACCCGATCTACAACTCGCACAGCCTGTCGCTGCGCCGCAACCTGGTCGGCATCGCAACCGGTGGCCGGTTGATGGCCGGCAGCGGCCAGGTGACCCAGGTCACCGCGCTGGAGAACGTCTCCTTCAGCCTGCGCAGCGGCGATGCGGTTGGCATCGTTGGTCACAACGGCGCCGGCAAGAGCACCATGCTGCGCACGATGGCGGGCATCTACACGCCGCTGGAAGGCCGCATCGAGCGGGTCGGCCGCGTCGCCACCATGTTCGAGGTCGGTGCCGGGATGGATCCCGAACTGTCCGGCTACGAGAACATCCGCCGCATGGGCATGATGCTTGGCCTGCCGCTGAAGGAGATCAACGCACGCATCCCCGAGATCGAGGAATTCACCGATCTTGGCGACTTCCTGCAGCTGGCGGTGCGGACCTACTCGGCGGGCATGGCGATGCGCCTGATGTTCGCTGTGGCCACCTGCACCACGCCCGACATCCTGCTGGTCGACGAGGTGTTCGACGTCGGCGACGAAGCCTTCAAGGAACGCGCGGCCAAGCGCATGCGCGAGTTCATCAAGTCCTCGCAGATCTTCTGTCTGGCCTCGCACTCGCCGGAGACGATCGCCGAGTACTGCAACCGGGTGTTCGTGCTGAATCACGGCACGCTGCGGGAAATTTCGGTCTCACAACTCAAGTCAGAAGGATATGGCATTGAATCTCACGCTGGGTAATGCGGTCCGCAACGCCGCCGACATGGCGGCGCAGTCCCGGGCCAGCGATGGCTACCTGGCGCCAGGCGAAGAAGTTGTCCTGAGCAGCTCGCCGTACTCCAGCATGGATGCGGTGACCATGCGCGGCTTCGCGCTGCCGGAGACCGACGGCATCTGGTCCAGCGGGGCGATCAGCTCGATCGATGTCCGCCTGCGCGACGTCAGCGCCGATCGGCGTTATCGGGTGGTCATGGGGGCGCTGGCGTTCGAAGCGGCCGGCCACCGTGCGCTGGTATCGATCGGGATCAATGGCGGACCTGCGCACCAGGTCCTGGCCAACGGGTCGGGCTGGTCGAGCATCAGCGCCGACTGCGACGTGCGGATGGTCGGCAAGGTGCCGATGATCCGGATCGAATTCCAGGTCGCCAACCCGATGTCGCCCACTGCGTTGAGCCTGGGTGACGACAACCGGTTGTTGGGCTTCAAGGTCCGGTCGCTGCAGTTCATGGACATCGGTCCCGCCGCCGTGGTCGCTCCGGCCGCCGTTGCCCAGACGATACCCCTGGACGAACCAGCCGACGCGACCGCGCCGGCGCATGACGGGAGTTCGACAATGGAACGTTTGACGCAGAGTCCAACCGAAACCATCCGCGAACTGGCCAAGCGCGGCCCGATCTGGCGCATGGTGCTGCTCGACAAGAATCCGGTCGTGCGCGTGGTGCGCTGGATGCGGCGGGTCAGCCGCAACCTGTCCGAGATGCGCTACCAGCTGGACCAGATCCGCATCGATTCGGCGCGCCAGACCCGCGAGCTTGCCGAGCGGGTGGACAATATCGAGATCGATGCACGGGTCCAGGAGCGCGAACGGCAGAAGGCCGGCTCCGACGTGGATGCCATCATCCATCGCCTTGAACTGAACCACGCGCGCCTGCTGGCCATCGAGGAATCGGCGCAGCAGGTCGAGCGGCTGCAGGAAGCCAGCCGCACCGAGCATGCCGACAATCTGGAGACCATCGTGGCCACCACCGACGGCCTGGGCCGGGACGTGGCGGTCGTGCTGGATACCTTGAACAAGACCCTGAGCGAGTCGGTCCGGATGCTGCGTGAGTTCGAAAGCGTGGATACCAAGCTGGCCGGCATGGACCAGGCCTTGCGACGCGTGCAGCAGCAGGGCGAGGAACACGCGCGCCATGCGATCACCGGCATCCGTGAACTCCGCGAGCAGCTGCACCTGTCACTGCAGCAGCAGCACGAGCGCGCGACCCAGTCCCAGAGCAGCATCGAGTCGAGCCTGCAGAGCGTGATCGAACGCCAATGGGCCGACGGTGATGAGCTGCGCCGGCACCTGCATACCACCCTCCAGCAGATGGAGGAGCGGCATGAGGCCGAACGCGAGCGCCTGCGCACGCTGTTGCAGGAGACCCTGGAAGAAGGCGTCCAGGCGATGGATGCGCGCCCGGAAGTGGACGTGGACGCGATCCACGAGCACCTGATCGCGCTGCGTGAACGCGTGGATGGCCTGGGCGTGGTCGCCCGTGGCGCACCGCAGACCAACGAGAGCGCAGCCATCCAGGCGTTGCACCTGGTCGGGCTGGTGCACCAGAAGCTGGACAACGGCGAGATCGAAGTCGGTCAGATGCTGGAGCTGCTGCTGAGCATCAAGCAGCGCGTGGACGCGCAGCAGGCGCAGCTGGACAGCCTGGCGGTACAAGGGGCATCCGCCTCTCCGCGCCGCGTCCTGCGCCGCCATGACGGCTGGATCATCGCCACCGAGTTCGGTTCCTTCTCCTGTAGCGAAAGCGACGATCTGCTGGCCATGTGCCTGCTCGACAGCGGCGATGTGGAGCGCGGTCTGCGCCTGTTCATCGAGCATGCGCTGAAGGCCGGTGACGTGTTCGTTGACGCCGGTGCGAACATCGGCCTGCACACCGTGGCGGCGGCGCACGCCGTTGGCCCCGGCGGCAAGGTGATTGCCATCGAGGCCATGCCGCGCACCCTTGAACACCTGCGGGCATCGTTGCGGCTGAGCGGCGTTGAGCCGCAGGTCAAGGTCCTGCCGGTGGCGCTGGGCGCCCAGGACGAGGATGGCCGTGCCTTCCACGTCGGCGCTGTTGCCGGCCACAGCTCGCTGTACCCGCTGGATGAAGAGGTCGAGACCGTTCGGGTGGACGTGCGAACCCTGGATGGCCTGCTGGGCGAACGGCGGATCGATCTGGTCAAGATCGACGTCGAAGGCGCTGAACTGGACGTCCTGGCCGGTATGGAAGGACTGCTGGCGGCCAATCCCGAGATTGGCGTGGTGGCAGAGTATGCGGTGTCGCACCTCGGCCGGGCCGGGACCAGCGAGGCCGACTGGGAGGCATTCCGGGTGCGGCACGGCTTCGACCTGTACCGCATCGACGATCTCACCGGGGCCTGTCTGCCGGTGGAGGCGTTCGCCGCGCTGCGCGACGAAGTCAGCTCCAACATCCTGCTGTGCCGCCCGGGCAGCACGCTTGCGTCCACGATGAATACGGGAGCCGCCGCATGAGCCGGGTCGCCGTGATCGGTGCCGGCGGCCATGCCAAGGTGATCATCGACCTGCTGCGCTGCGGAGGGCACGAGGTGGTGGCATGCCTGGACGCGGGGCGGGTGGGGCAGGTGGTCAATGGCGTGCCGGTGCTGGGCGACGAGCGTGTTGAACTGCCGCGGTTGATGAAGCAGGGCGTGGATGCGGCGTTCGTGGCGCTCGGTGACAATCGCCTGCGTCAGAAAGTCGCCGCCTCCGTCGCCGCGCTCGGGTTGCACATGGTCGCCGCAATCGGGCGATCGGCGGTCGTATCCCCCAGTGCCAGGGTCGGCCGCGGCTGCGCCATCATGGAGGGTGCCGTGGTGAATGCGGACGCCCGGATTGGTGAGTTTGCTATAATCAATACAAACGCCTCCATCGACCATGACTGTGTCGTCGGGCCTTATTCCCACGTTGCACCTGGCAGCGCCCTTGCGGGCGGCGTCGAGGTCGGTGCCGCCGTATTCATGGGCGCCGGGACGCGTGCGATTCCCGGGGTCAAGATCATGGACGGTGCCGTCGTTGGCGCCGGTACGGTCGTGGTAAGGGACATTGCCTCGCCCGGAACCTGGGTTGGCGTGCCGGCAAGACAAATTAAAAACAAGGACTGATCAATGTTGGCGTCAAAGCGGATTCCAGTTGCTGTTCCAAGCCTGACCGGCAACGAAAAGAAGTACGTGGAACAGTGTCTCGACTCGACGTGGATCTCGTCGGCCGGTGAGTTCATCGGCAAGTTCGAGCAGAGCTTCGCCGACTTCTGTGGCGTGCGCCACGCGGTAGCCATCAACAACGGCACCACTGCCATCCATCTGGCACTGGTCGCACTGGGTATCGGCGAAGGCGATGAAGTCCTGATCCCGACCCTGACCTACATCGCTACCGCCAATGCGGTGGCGTACTGCAATGCCAAGCCGGTACTGGTGGATTCCGAACCCGGCACGATGAACATGGATCCGGCCCAGCTGGAAGCCAGGATCACCCCGCGCACCAAGGCCATCATCGTGGTGCACCTGTACGGTCACCCGACCGACATGGGGCCGGTGATGGAACTGGCGCGCAAGCACAACCTCAAGGTGATCGAAGACGCTGCCGAAGCACACGGTGCCGAGTACAACGGCAAGCGCGTGGGCGGCATCGGCGACTGCGCGACCTTCAGCTTCTTCGGCAACAAGATCGTCACCACCGGTGAAGGCGGCATGGTCACCACCGATGACGACGAACTGGCCGCGCGCCTGCGCCTGTACCGTGGCCAGGGCATGGACCCGAAGCGTCGCTACTGGTTCCCGGTGGTGGGCTTCAACTACCGCATGACCAACATCGCCGCCGCCATCGGCCTGGCGCAGATGGAGCGTATCGACGATGCCCTGGCAGCACGCCAGAAGGTGGCTGGCTGGTATGAGCAGGCCCTGGCGGCGCATGCCGATATCATCGAGCGTCCGGTCGTGGCCGATTACGCGCACCACGTGTACTGGATGTACACCGTGCTGCTGACCGGTCTGACCGACGCGCAGCGCGACGAAGTGATGCGCCTGATGGATGCCGACGGGATCGAAACCCGCCCGGTGTTCTATCCGATGCACGTGCTGCCGCCGTACCTGGAGGATGGCAGCCGCTACCCGGTCGCCAACGACCAGGCCGCGCGTGGCATCAACCTGCCGACGCATGCCCAGCTGGAAGCCGAAGACATCGAGCGCGTGGTCGCCTCGCTGGTGTCGGCACTGCGACGCGTGGGCAGCTGACCTTGCGTATCGCCATCTGCTCCTCGTTCGTCCCCTTCGTCAATGGTGGAGCGCGCTTCATCGTTGACTGGCTCGGAAGCCGACTGCGTGAACACGGGCACGAGGTCGAGATCATCTACCTGCCAATGGTGGAGACCCCCACCGACCTGCTGCAGCAGATGGCCGCGTACCGGATGATGGATCTGTCCGATTCGGTGGACCGGGTGATCACCACCCGGCCGCCGGCGCATCTGATCCAGCACCCCAAGAAAGTGGCGTGGTTCATCCACCATTTCCGCATGTACTACGACATGTGGGACACCTCCTACCGCGGCTTCCCAGACGATGCGCGTCATCGCGCATTACGCGGGGCGCTGGTGCGGGCCGATACCACGGCACTGGCTGAATCGCACCGTCTGTTCACCAACTCGCAGGTGGTCGCCGACCGGGTCAAGCGCTACAACGGCCTGAACGCGGAGGTGCTGTATCCGCCGCTGTTCGACGTGTCGCACTTCCGCAACGACCAGCAGGGCGACGAGATCGTCTACATCTGCCGGATGGAGCACCACAAGCGCCAGCACCTGCTGCTGGAGGCCTTCAAGTACGTGACCACGCCGGTCAAGCTGCGCCTGTGCGGCACCAGCAGCGGGCCGGGCTACACCAATGGTCTGCGCGCCTTCATCGTGGCCGAAGGGCTGCAGGATCGCGTGGCCTGCGTGGACCGCTGGATCACCGAGGAAGAGAAGGCGCAGTGGCTGTCCACCGCGCTGGCGGCGGCGTACCTGCCGGAAGACGAGGATTCCTATGGGTATCCCTCGCTGGAGGCGGCACAATCGTCCAAGCCGGTCATCACCACCACCGATTCGGGCGGCGTGCTCGAGTTCGTCGAGCATGGCGTCAACGGCATGATCGCCGAGCCGGATCCACGTGCGCTGGCCGAGGTGATCGATGCACTGTGGCGCGATCGTGAGCACACCCGTCGCATGGGTGAGGCGGCCAAGGCGCGCGTGCAGGAACTGAAGATCAATTGGGACCACGTGCTGGAGCGGTTGCTGTCATGAAGGTACTGGTCGTCAACAACATGGTGCCCGGGCTGCGCGGTGGCGCCGAGGAGCTGGCCGATCAGCTGGTGCTGAACCTGCGCAAGGCCGGTCACCAGTCCGAGCTGCTGCGCATTCCGTTCACCTGGCATCCGCCGGAACGCATCGTCGGCGAAATGCTGATGTGCCGCAGCATGCGCCTGATCAACGTCGATCGCGTGATCGCGATGAAGTTCCCGGCCTATCTGCTGCCCTTCGATGACAAGGTGTTCTGGCTGGCGCACCAGTATCGCCAGGCCTATGACATGTGGGATTCGGGCCACAGCAATATTCCCAACACCCCGGAGGGCCGGCAGATCCGCTCGGCGATCACCGAGGCCGACAACGATGCCTTCTCCCTGGGCCGTGGCGTCTACGCCGTCGGCCGTACGGTGCAGGATCGCCTGATGCACTACAACGGCATTCCGTCCGAGCTGCTGCGTGCGCCGTTGAACGATACCGAGCTGTTTACCGGTGGCGCCCACGGCGATTACATCTTCGCCGGTGGCCGCATCAATGCCGGCAAGCGCCAGCACCGCCTGATCGAGGCGATGGCGCTGACCAAGGCGCCGGTCAAGCTGATCGTGGCCGGGCCGGCCGACACGCCGGAAGATGCCGACCGCCTGCGCGCGCTGGTCGAGACGCACGGTCTGCAGGGCCGGGTGAAGCTGGATATCGGCTTCCATCCGCGCCAGACCATCGCCGACTACGTCAACGGTGCACTGGCCTGCGCCTACCTGCCGATGGCCGAGGACTCCTTCGGGTACGTCACGATGGAAGCCTGCCAAGCCCGCAAGGCGGTGATCACGGTGGACGATTCGGGCGACCTGACCGAGCTGATCAAGGACGGCGACAACGGCTGGGTCTGCGCCGACGACACCACGCAGATCGCCGCGGCACTGACGCAGGCCTTCGCCACCCGGGCGGTGACGCTGGAGCGTGGGCAGAACGCCTACGAAAGCTGGACCCGCCTGGACATCAACTGGGCCACAACGGTGGAGAAACTGACCCGATGAAGCTTATCTGGGCGGGCCCCTACTGCGGTCCTTCGGCAATCGCACGTTTCAGCAGCCATGTCGTCGCCGAACTGCGCGCGCTGGGCCACGATGTGGCGATCTACCGCACCGAAACCGGCGACGCCGCACTCAATGCCCCGCTGCCCGATCCGGTGGTACTCGTGCCGGGCAGTGCGATGGAAGAGGAGTGGCTGCGGACGGCCGATCTGGTATTTGCCAACATCGGCGACCACTACGGGTTCCACGGCGGCATCTTCGAGCTGGCACGCAAGCGCCCGTTCGTCGGTGTCATGCATGACTGGTTCGTGCTGAACCTGTTCTGGGATCGCCTGAAGGCCGAAGGCCGGCCGCAGGATGCCCCGCGCGTGATCCAGGGCCTTTACGGCCAGGAGGCGGGTGAACTGTGCGCGGCAGCGACCAGCGAAACCATCATGACCGTGGCTGCCGAGCATTTCCCGATGACGCAGTGGGCGGTCTCCGACCTGCTCGGCTGCATCATCCATTCCGAGTTCTACCGCGCCAAGGTCCAGGCCCGCTGCCCGGGGCCGGTGCACAAGCTGTCGCTTGCCTACCCCGCGCCGAACGTGCCGCAGGATCGCCGCGCGCCGGTGGAGGACCGCTCGCGCCTGCGCCTGTGCACGCTGGGTGTGGTCAATCCGAACAAGTGCGTGGACAAGGTCGTGCGCGCCTTGGCGCGCGACCCCGAACTGGCGGCACGCACCGAGTACCACGTGCTCGGCGGTGTGGGCGACCAGGAACGCCGGCGCCTGGAGGCGATCTGCGCCGAGGTCGGTTTCCTCGGACTGACCCTGGAAGGCCGCGTCAGCGACGAACGCCTGATCGAAGGCATGGCCGAGGCCGATGCCATCTGCTGCCTGCGCGATCCGGCGCTGGAAGGCGCGTCTGCGTCGGCGGTGGAAGGCATGCAGTCCGGCGTCCCGGTGATTGTCTCCAACGCAGGCTTCTATGCCGATCTGCCCGATGAGTACGTGCTCAAGATTCCGCAGGGCGATTGCGAAGACGAACTGCTTGCACAGCTCCAGCACATCGACCGCCATCGCACCGAAGGTCGGCAGATGGGCGCACGTGCCCGCGAATGGGCACACGGCGAGTTCTCCGCCAAACACTATGCCACCGGCCTGGATCAGCTCATCCCCGAGTTCATCGCATGCGAGCCGTACCTGCTGACCAGCAAGGCGCTGGGCCGTGAGCTTGGCCGGATGGGCATCCCGGGCAACAGTCCCGCCGCCGGCAGGGTCGCTGACGCGCTGGACCGCATGTTTGCCCTGTGAGCGTCGCGCCGACCTTCACTTCACCTCATCACCCAGGAATGAAAACCATGAAATCTGCAGTTATCACCGGTATTTCCGGCCAGGACGGCGCTTACCTGGCGCAGTTGCTCCTTGAAAAGGGCTACAAGGTCTACGGCACCTACCGCCGTACCAGCTCGGTCAACTTCTGGCGTATTGAAGAGCTCGGCATCGAGAAGCACCCGAATCTGCACCTGGTCGAGCACGACCTGCAGGACCTGGGGTCGTCGATCCGCCTGCTGCAGGAAAGCGAGGCCACCGAGGTCTACAACCTGGCTGCCCAGAGCTTCGTGGGCGTGTCCTTCGACCAACCCGTGCTGACCGCGCAGATCACCGCGCTGGGCGCACTGAACCTGCTCGAAGCCATCCGTGCGGTCAACCCGAAGATCCGCTTCTACCAGGCGTCGACCTCGGAGATGTTCGGCCTGGTACAGCAGGTGCCGCAGACCGAGCAGACCCAGTTCTACCCGCGCAGCCCGTACGGCGTGGCCAAGCTCTACGCGCACTGGATGACGGTGAACTACCGCGAGTCCTACGACATGTTCGCGTCCAGCGGCATCCTGTTCAACCACGAGTCCCCGCTGCGCGGCCGCGAGTTCGTGACCCGCAAGATCACCGACTCGGTCGCCAAGATCAAGCTGGGCAAGCTGGATGTGCTGGAGCTGGGCAACCTGGACGCCAAGCGTGACTGGGGCTTTGCCAAGGAATACGTGGAAGGCATGTGGCGGATGCTGCAGGCCGACAAGCCGGACACCTACGTGCTGGCCACCAACCGTACCGAGACCGTGCGCGACTTCGTGACGATGGCGTTCAAGGCCATCGGCGTGGACCTGGCCTGGAATGGCACCGGCCTGGACGAAGTGGGCACCTGCAGCGCCTCGGGCAAGACCCTGGTCAAGATCAACCCGAAGTTCCACCGTCCGGCCGAAGTGGACCTGCTGATCGGCAACCCGGAAAAGGCCAAGCGCGAGCTGGGCTGGGAACCGTCCACCACGCTGGAAGAGCTGTGCGAGATGATGGTGGCTGCCGACCTGCGCCGCAATGAGGCCGGCGCATCGTTCTGACCGGCGAAGTCGTTGCTTAATCGTCCAATCGCGTGGGACGGGCCGGTACTCCGGTCCGTCCACCGCGGTTCCACCTAGGCAGTCGAACCTCAACGGAACTCTCCCATGAAGCCCATCGCAGCGATAACCGGAATCGAGGGATTCACGGGCCCTTACATGGCCGCCGAGCTGGAACGGCTTGGTTACCAGGTGCAGGGAATCAGCCGCAGCCCGATCGCAGGGCGTGAGCACGTCATCGCCGACATCCTGGACCGCGATGCACTGGCGGCGGCGCTGTCCCGCATCCAGCCCCAGGTCGTCGTCCACCTGGCGGGCGTCTCGCACGTCGCGCACCGTGACGTCTCGGCGATCTACCAGGCCAACATCATGGGCACGCGCAATCTGCTCGATGCGCTGGTCGAGTTGGATACGCCCCTGCACAGCGTGGTGCTGCCCAGCAGCGCGCACGTGTACGGTGCCTCCTCCAGCGAACTGCTCACCGAGCAGTCGCCGATGGCACCCTTCAACGATTACGCCATCAGCAAGGTCGCCAGCGAACATGTGGCGCGCCTGTATATGGACCGATTGCCGATCATGGTGACGCGTCCGTTCAATTACACCGGGGTCGGCCAGTCGCCCTCGTTCTTTGTGGCCAAGGTGATCGACCACGCCCGGCGCGGCAGTACCGACCTGCGGCTTGGCAACCTGGACGTGGAGCGGGATTTCACCGATGTCCGCGATCTGGTCCGTTGCTACGGCATGCTGATCGAGCAGCGCTGCCGCGGCGATGTCGTCAACATCTGCAGCGGCGTATCCACCTCGCTGCGCACGGTCATCGATATCGTCAGCGAGCTGTCCGGCCTGGATTTCGCCATTGAAAGCGATTCGGGCCTGATCCGCAGCCATGACGTGGACCGGCTTGCCGGCTCCAATGCGCGCTTCATGGCGCTGACCGGCGGCATCACCTTCCGGCCGCTGCGGGAAACCCTGCAGTGGATGCTCGACGCCTGATCCTGGCGGCCTCCCGGACGGTGCCGATGGCGCGGTCCTGACATGAAAACGCCCCGGAGCGCAGCGCGCTGCCGGGGCGTTTTTTCAAGCGTTTACCGCAAAATTACGGGGTAGCTGCCGTGATCGGCGCACCCTTGTCGTCGCACAGGCCCTTGCCGTCGGCGCAGCGCGCGAACGGGCCCAGCACCAGCACCGGCTGCTGGAAGTTGAAGCCGAACCATGCAACGGCTTCCTGCAGCAGTTCAACCTGCAGCTTGTTGCCGACCAGCAGGGCTGCCGGCACGGAGGCCTTCAGTTCCTGCGACTGGCCGACCTGCAGATCGCCATTCAGCACGGCGCGACCGATGTCCTGGCCACGCTTGCCTTCCGGGTTGGCCGGGTCCGGCACCAGCTGCAGCACGCCGGCGGACACATTCTGGCCGCCGTTGGCCGGCAGCGCGACCTTGCCGTTGTTGGTGACCTTGAAGGCCACGGTCAGGGTGTCGTCAGCCGCGTTGTAGGTGGCCTGACCCACCTGTTCGATGGCGATCGAGACTTCTTCCTGGGTCAGCGGCTTGTTCTGGCTGGCCGCCGCCGCCGGCGCTTCTGCCGGAGCAGCAGCCTGTTCAGCCGCCGCCGGCGCTTCGCTTTCGTTGGAGGAACAGGCCGCCAGTGCGAAGGTGGAGGCAAGAATCAGGGGGAATGCAAACCTGCGGTACTGTGTATTCATGAAATGCTCGATGAGCTGTTGGATTGAAGTGGTCGGATCCATCGACGGCAATCCTTCCAGGGCGTGGAATGGTGGACATGCAACCGGGCGAATGATACAGCGCCGGATCAGTTCGCGGGAGAGGGGGGTACGGGGTCCAGAGACACCCAGTCGATGAGGAAACTCAGGGGGGTGGGGTCGCGGGTCACCGGGCTGTCGAAGGCGATCACATTGGTGCCGATCTTCAGCGCGTCGGCTGGAACCTCGGCGCTCAGCGTGCTGGCGTCCTTCCACGTCACTGCGATCAGATGGTCATTGACACGCAGCTTGATCGACTCCGGCGTGGTCGGCGGCACGATCTGCAGGACACGGGCCGTCAGCGTATACGGGCGGGCGTCCGGCAGCAGGTCGAACTGCAGGGTCGCTTCCGGGAGGGTCTTCCAGGCGGCCGAGCGCCAGACCGGCAGGGTGTGGTTGGCAATCGTCCAGCGGCCGGCGATCCAGCCCGACCCACGGGTCGGCTGCTCCATGCTCCACCACCGACCGAAGTCCCAGCGGAAGCGGTCGCTGGCGCGCTCGGTACGGAACTGCTCGAAGGCCAGCGGCCAGGGCTGACGGCGCAGGATGTTGCGGTAGCGTTCGGCCACGCTGGAGTGGCCGGTTTCGAGCAAGCGCCGGTAGTTCTCCAGCGCCTCCGGGGAGGCGCTGGACGTGGTGGTGCCGTCCGCCTCCAGGGTGACCACTACGGCGGCACTGCGCTTGATCTGGCGGGTCGCTGCCGGGGTGCCCGGGGCACTCACCAGCGGCGCCTCGGTCAGGTTCCAGCCGTCCTCGGTTGCTTCGCAGGTACCCAGCCGTCCCTCCACGTTGGGGAACTGCCAGACGTTGCCAGACGGGCTGCAGATGATCGGCCGCTCGATCGGGCGGTCGTACAGATAGGTCAGTGCCATCACCATCCCCTCGCGGACCATCCAGACGTCGTTGAGCTGGTCGCGCTTGTCGATGATGACCAGGGTCTGGTCGAGCCGGGGCGGGGGCACGTTCCCGACGATGTCGCCGAGCAGGGTCTGCTGCGTGGCCGACAGGCGTCGGTAATGGTCGAACTGGAACATCTGGGCGGCAAAGGCGACCACCAGGGCAGCCGCCGTCACGACCACACCCAGCCCCCAGCTGCGGCGGGTGAGGGCGATCAGCACGCCGACGCACAGAAGGGCGCCACCGGGTGCTGCCCCCAGGAAGGTACGCTGGGAAATCTCCAGGTGCGGCAGGGACGCGGCGAAGGGCAGGTAGCCCAGGCCGATCATCACCAGACCGGTAATCCCCAGGCGTACCACCGAGGTGGACGGCGTGGCGATGTCGGCCAGGGCATTCTCGCCCGGCAGGGCCCGGCTGCTGCGCCAGACGGTGTAACCGACCAGGACCGCGCACAGAGCCAGATAGAGGTGGGTGCGGTACTCGAACCAGGTGATGGCCAGGGCATCCAGCCAACCGCCGACGAGGGTGCGACCGAAGCCGATTCCCACCACGCGCTGAAGGCGGTCCACCACGTCGATCTGCATGGCGGTTCCCACCAGGCTGGCCTGGTAGGTTTCACCGCTGCCCTTGGCGTACAGCACGTAGGCGACGTTGACCAGAATGCCGGCGATCCAGGCAGCGCTGACGATGCGGTGTCCGTTGACCTTGGCCAGAGCGCCGCGCACACCGAAGCGCGCGTACAGCAGCAGCAGCGGAACGACGACGAAGGTCAGCGCGGCCTCATAGGCGAACGTGGCGAGGACGGCGCAGGGAACCGCCAGCAGCATCGCAATGGCACGCTGCCAGGGCTTCTGCAGGGTGTAACCGAACGCGCACAGGGCCACGGCAAGCAGCGACAGCGAGATCGACCAGTCGATATGGAAGGAGCGGAACGAGAGCTGCATCGTGTCGGCGGGGTAGAACACCACCAGCAGCCCGAGCACCGCCGCCCAGCGACGCGAATGGGTCAGCCACCAACCCATCAGGCCGGCGCCGATACCCTTGAGCAGCAGCGAGCCCATCAACAGCGCGTGCCAATAGGCGAACGAGTTGGGATCGAGCAGGTAGCCGATCGCATGCGGAGCCACGGTCAGGGGACGCAGCCGGTGCGGGGCCAGCGGGCCGTCGGGGCTCACCCAGATGAAGGGTTCGCGCAGCGTGAACAGCGCAAGCACGTCCCATTCTTCGATAAGGCCGGTGATGCTGAAGCCAAAGGGCAACCACAGCAGCGCGACCATGATCGCGCACGGCAGGACAAGGAAGCTCCAGCGGCGGAACAGCGCGGTGGATGGGGAAGGCGGGGTGTTCAGGCTCATGGACGGACTCGATGCCGGGCAGACGGAGGATGACTCCGCGCTGCGATGCGGTTAGCGATCCGGACGCTGCAGAAGCGCACGGGTCAGCAGGAAGGAAACAGGAAGCGTGACGACGATGGAAATGATGGGACCCAGTGCGGCCGGGACGTGGAAGTAGCCCACCGTCACCTTGAGCGTGAGCGCACCCAGCACATACACAACGGCGTAGATCAGCGGGAACGCCGCGAACTTCAGCCAGCTGTGCCGGGCCTTGAACACATAGCGCGTGTTCAAGGCGTAGCTGAGTACGATGCCGGCGCAGTAGCTGATCAGGTACGCCGCCTGGTAATGCATGAACCGCAGCAGCACCCAGTACAGCACCAGGGTGGCGCCCGTGTTGAGGGCGCCACCGACCAGGAAACGCAGCGCCAGCACGTGCAGCGGCGGGCGTTGCGGTCCGGTCGGCAGACCGCCGGGAGCGCCGGTATCAACCTGCGGCATGTGCCAGCGACTTGAAGCTGGCGTAGTCGCGGATGTACTCGTCCGAATCGTAGGGTTCGGACGCGAACACCAGCAGTACGGCATCCTTGGAATACTTGTACTGGGTACCCCAGATCATCGGCGGCAGGTGAATGCCCTGGCTGGGCGAATTCAATTCGACATCGATGCGGCGGGTACCGTCATCGGCCAGCACACGCACCGACCCCGACACGCAGACCAGGAACTGGTGGCAACGCTTGTGCGCGTGCTCGCCGCGGGTTTCCTGGGTGGGCACGCCGTACACCAGGAAGTAGCGCTTGGCTGCGAACGGCAGGAAGGAATCAAAATCACCGACCGACAACGAGCCGCGGATGTCCACGTAGCTCGGCATGGTGTACAGCTTGACGCCCGGTACGGCGGTTTCGGCGATGCCCTGCGGTGCGTTGATCTGCGGCGCGTGCGCGGCGCCGTCCTTGTCGCTGACGTAGCCGACGATGCGCCCGGGATTGCCGACCACGATCGCATTCGGGGGGACCGAACGGGTCACCACCGCCCCGGCACCGATCATTGCGCCGCTGCCGATGGTGGTGCCCGCCAGGATCGTGGCGTTGGCACCAATCGACGCGCCGGCTTCCACCACGGTGCCCAGGAACTGGTCGGGGTAGACCTTGCTGCGCGGGAACAGGTCATTGGTGAAGGTGGCATTGGGGCCGACGAACACGTCGTCACCCAGGCGCACGCCGTTCCACAGCTGGACACCGCACTTGATGGTGACGCGGTCGCCGACCACCACGTCCGATTCGACAAAGACGCCGTCGCAGATGTTGCAGTCGCTGCCCAGGCGCGCGCCCGGCAGTACATGGGCGAAGGCCCAGATCCGGGTGCCGTCGCCGATCTGGTCGCTCTCGCACAGGGCGTTGGGATGAACGAAATGACTCACGTGACTTCCTTCTCGAAGGTCTCGACCGATTGGGTGATCGACAGGGGACGCGCCTTGGTGTTCTCAAACGCATGCCAGGCGTAGGTGCCGACAATGCCGAGGCCCAAAGAATTGAGGGCGCCGAAGAACAGGACCGTCAGGATGGTGCCGGCATAGCCGGGCACGGTGACCAGGCCGGATAGCTTGGCTGCCACCACCAGTACGCCGAGCAGCACGGTGAACACCAGCGCCAGCAGGCCCAGTGCCGTGAGCATCCGCACCGGCAGATCGGTAAAGGCGAATACGCTGTCGGACAGGTAGCGCAGCTTCTTGCTCAGCGTCCACGCGCTCTTGCCGTGCTGGCGTTCGCGGCGCTGATACGGGACGAACTCGCGCTTGCCCCCGAGCCAGAACAGCTGTGCCAGCAGGCTGGAATGCGATTCGTTGAGCAGCAGCAGGCGCTCGCGGAAATCCGCGCTTACCGCGAAGATGTCCACGCCGCCCTTCGGAATATCCTTGATGACCAAGCGGCGGTACAGCGCCCAGAAGGCGGTGGACGCCAGCTTGGAGCCCATCGGGTCCTGCCGTGCCTCGCGGATGCCGAAGGCGACATCGTAGTGGTCGGCGGCGTAGCGCTTCCAGAAGTTGATCACCAGATCCGGCGGCTCCTGCAGATCGGCCGCCATCACTGCGGTCACGTCGGCCCGGCTCTGCTGCAGCCCGGTACGGATGGCCGGGAACGCGCCGAAGTTGCGGGTCAGGTTGACCAGCTGGGCGCGGAACGCGCACTGCGGCAGTTTCTCGCGCAGCAGCGCATGGCTGCGATCCGGACTGCCGTCGACCACGAAGATGGCTTCGAAGTCGCCGTCCACCGACCGGGAGATGTGATCGACCGCCTGCAGCAGGTCGTCGATCGACCCCTCGTTGCGGTAGATCGGGACGACCAGCCCAAGCGATGGCGCCGCGCGGCTCAGAACCGGTTGCATGCGGCGATGACCTGGTCGGCTTCTTCGTCGGTCAGTTCCGGGAAGCAGGGCAAGGTGAGCACGCGCTCGGCATCGGCTTCGGTGGCAGGCAGCCGCACGGCATCGAACGCGCCGGCATGGCACGGCTGGCGGTGGTCGCACAGCGGATAGTGGATCTCGGTCTGCACGCCGGCCGCCTGCAGGTGGCTGCGCAGGGCATCGCGATCATCGGTGCGCACCACGTACAGGTGGGCCACGTTGTCCTCGCCCACCGGCGCTGCCACCTGGATGCGCGGGTTGCGGATGCCGGCGGCATAGCGGTTGGCGATGTCGCGGCGGCGCGCATTCCACGCATCCAGGTGCGGCAGCATCGCGCGCAGCATCGCCGCCTGGATTTCGTCCAGTCGGCTGTTGCGGCCACCGCGCAGGCTGTTGGTGTACTTGGCCGACCAGCCGTACTGGCGCAGCTGTGCGGCAGTCTGGGCCAGTGCAGCGTCATTGCTGACAATCGCGCCGCCGTCGCCCAGTGCACCCAGGTTCTTGGTCGGGTAGAAGCTGAAGCTGGCGATGTCGCCGAAGCTGCCGGCGCGCGTCTGGTTGCGCGTGGCGCCATGTGCCTGGGCGCAGTCTTCCACTACCTTGATGCCACGCGCGTGGCACAGTGCCACGATCGCCTCGATATCGGCCAGCTGACCGTACAGGTGGGTGACGATGACCGCCTTCGGCGCAGCGCCGTCGTCCAGCGCTGCCTGCAGGCACGCCACCGACATCACGCCGGTGGTTGCCTCGGTGTCGATGAACAGCGGCGTTGCGCCGCAGGCCAGGACGGCCGACGTGCCGTACATCGCCGCGTTGGCGACCACGCCGACCGTGTCACCCTCGGTCACGCCAAGGGCACGCAGGGACAGTTCCAGCGCATCGGTACCGTTGGCCACGCTGACGCAGTGCGCGGCGCCGCAATACGCGGCGAACTCCTGCTCGAAGGCCTTGACGTTCGGGCCGAGCACGTAATAACCGCTCGCGATGATCTGTCCCGCGATGGCGCCCAACTGCTCCTGCAGGGGGGCGATATGCCGTGACAGGGAGTTGACGGGAATCTGGGTGGTCATGGATGTTGGCTGCAAGAAAAGAGGGAAGGGGCGGGCGATGGCCTTACTGGGCGCGACCGTACTGGTCTTCGAACCGCACGATGTCGTCCTCGCCGAGATAGCTGCCCGACTGCACCTCGATCAGCTCAAGCGGCAGCTTGCCCGGATTCTTGAGGCGATGGGTCACGCCGAGCGGGATGTAGGTGCTCTGGTTCTCGGTGAGCAGGATCACCTCGTCGCCGCGGGTGACCTCGGCAGTGCCGCTGACCACGATCCAGTGCTCGGCGCGGTGGTGGTGCATCTGCAGGCTCAGCGTGGCACCGGGCTTGACCGTGATGCGCTTGACCTGGAAACGGGCGCCGTTGTCGATGGAGTCGTACGCACCCCACGGGCGGTAGACCTTGCGGTGCGCAGCGGCTTCGCTGCGGCCGTCGCGCTTGATCTGGCCGACGATTTCCTTGACGTCCTGTACGCGGTCCTTGTGGCCCACGAATACGGCGTCGTCGGTCTCCACGACCACCACATCTTCCAGCCCGACCATCGCGATCAGGCGGGTGCCGTAGGCATAGCTGTTGCGGCAGTCCAGCGCGATGACGTCGCCGTGGCAGGCATTGCCGTCGGCGTCCTTGTCTGACACGTCCCACAGCGCCGACCAGGAGCCCACGTCATTCCAGCCGGCATCCAGCGGAACCACGGCGGCATCGGCGGTCTTCTCCATCACCGCATAGTCGATCGAATCGTTGGGGCTGGCCGCGAAGGCTTCGGCATCCAGGCGGATGAAGTCGCTGTCACGCGAGGCCTTGTCCAGCGCGGCGCGGCAGGCCGCCAGCATGGCCGGCTGCAGCGCCTCCAGTTCCTGCAGGTAACGGGATGCCTTGAACAGGAACATGCCGCTGTTCCAGTAGTACTCGCCGGAGCTGACGTACTGCTGGGCGGTCTCCAGGTTCGGCTTCTCGACGAAGCGGTCGACGCCGCGCACGCCTTCGCCGGCGTGGGCCTTGATGTAGCCATAGCCGGTTTCCGGGGCCGTCGGCACGATGCCGAAGGTGACCAGCTTGCCGGCATCAGCGGCCACAGCCGCCTGCTTGACCGCCGCGTGGAAGGCGGCATCGTTGCGGACCACATGGTCGGACGGCAGCACCAGCAGCAGCGCGTCCTCACCGCCGGCCAGTGCCTGCAGCGCGGCGATGGCGATCGCCGGTGCGGTGT
Organism: Stenotrophomonas sp. NPDC077461; assembly: GCF_049545475.1. Lineage (NCBI taxonomy): Bacteria > Pseudomonadati > Pseudomonadota > Gammaproteobacteria > Lysobacterales > Lysobacteraceae > Stenotrophomonas > Stenotrophomonas sp. NPDC077461. The sequence continues at coordinate 91,308 of NZ_JBMWDO010000009.1, read as the reverse complement.
TGCGCCCGATCGGCTCGAGAATCAGCGCCTGCGGCACCACGCTGCATTCGCGCAGCTGTTCGGCGGCCATGAAACGGTGTTCCTGGTTGGCCACCACGATCGGCGCCCTGCCGGCGATGGCGGCCACGCGGTTCCATGTGGCCTGCAGCATCGTGACATCGCCCACCAGCGGCAGGAACTGTTTCGGGTATGCCTCGCGCGAGAGCGGCCAGAGGCGGGTACCGGAGCCACCGGAAAGGATGACGGGGAGAATGGGCAACATGGAGATCGTCCTGAATCAGTGTTGGGGGGCTTGTCCGCCGATCAGAGCGGTGAGCTCTTCGGTCCGGGCGCGCAGCAGCGCGGCATCGCCACGGGTCTCGACGTTCAGCCGCAGAAGCGGTTCGGTATTGGAGCTGCGCAGGTTGAAACGCCAGGTGGCGAATTCGACGCTGACCCCATCGGTGTGATCCAGTTCGGGCGCCTGGTCCGCATAGTGGGCCAGCACGCGGGCGGTCGCGGCCTTGGCGTCGTCGACGCGGAAGTTGATCTCGCCGCTGCAGGGGAAGGCCTGCATGCGATCGGCGACCAGGTCGCCAAGCGACGTGCCGGTCTGCGAGACCAGTTCGGCGATCAGCAGCCACGGAATCATGCCGGAGTCGCAGTAGGCGAAGTCGCGGAAGTAATGGTGCGCGCTCATCTCGCCACCGTAGATGGCATCTTCGGCGCGCATGCGCTCCTTGATGAACGCGTGGCCGGTTTTGCTCATGATCGGCACGCCACCGGCCTGTTCGACCATTTCAACCGTGTTCCAGGTCAGGCGCGGGTCGTGGATGATCTTGCCGCCCGGCCGGCGCTTGAGCAGTGCCACGGCCAGCAGGCCGACCAGGTAGTAGCCCTCGATGAATGCGCCGGTGCTGTCGAAGAAGAAGCAACGGTCGAAATCGCCGTCCCAGGCAATGCCGAAATCGGCGCCGTGGGCGCGCACCGCATCGGCCGTGGCGGCGCGGTTTTCCGGCAGCAGCGGGTTGGGGATGCCGTTGGGGAACGTGCCGTCGGGCTCATGCTGGATGCGGATGAACTCGAACGGCAGGTGCGGTGCCAGTTCGTCGATCACCAGACCGGCGCCGCCGTTGCCGGCGTTGACCACGATCTTCAACGGCTTCAGCGCGGCCACATCGACATAGCCCAGCAGGTGCTGGATGTAGGCGGTTTTGTCGGTATCGCTGCGCACCACACCCTCCCCCGAGGGCAGCGGTGCATCACCGGCGGCAAAGTCGCGCACGTCGAACAGGCCGGTGTCGCCGCTGATCGGGCGCGCGTGTTCACGCACCAGCTTCATGCCGTTGTAGCCCATCGGGTTGTGGCTGGCGGTGACCATCACGCCGCCGGCGGCCTGGCGGTGGAAGGTCTGGAAATAGACCTCCTCGGTACCGCACAGCCCGATGTCGATCACATCACGGCCTGCACCGGTGAATCCTTTTTCCAGGGCAGCCTGCAGCTCCGGGCTGCTCAGGCGGATGTCGCGTCCCAGGACGACAGGCCCCGGTCCCAGCAGGGACGCGGTGCCGGCGCCAATGCGCTCGGCGAGGGCCACGTCCAGTTCTTCCGGAACGCGGCCGCGGATGTCGTATGCCTTGAAACAGGGGAGCGTCATCAATGCAGTCCTTACGGGGGTGACCGCCGATTATAGCGACAGCGTTCTGAGGAACGGGTCGCTTTTTCGAGCGGAGGGCCTTCCAGGGCCAGAGAATGAAAGGGCCGCGACACCCTCTGGTGGCGCGGCCCAGGCGTCACACAGCGCTTACAGCGCCGCTTCGAGCTCAGGCAGCAACGTGAACAGGTCCCCGACCAGACCGATGTCGGCGATCTCGAAGATCGGCGAATCCGGGTCCTTGTTGATGGCCACGATAGTGCCGGCATCCTTGATGCCGGTCAGGTGCTGGATGGCGCCGCTGATGCCCACGGCCACGTACAGCTCCGGCGAGATGATCTTGCCGGTCTGGCCGACCTGCAGGTCGCTGGGGACATAGCCGGCATCCACCGCCGCACGCGATGCGCCGACGGCGGCGCCGAGCTTGTCGGCCAGCTGGAAGATGACCTTGAAGTTCTCTTCCGAACCGACGCCGCGGCCGCCGGAGACCACGCGCCTGGCGCTCTGCAGGTCCGGTCGGTCGGTGGCGCCCGCGGCCAGCCCGATGAAGCGGGTGTGGGTCGGCAGGGCCGCGTCCACGCTGGCCGCTTCAACGGCGGCGCTGCCGCCCTTGGCCGCTTCCGGCCAGGACGCGGCGCGCACGGTGGCAACCACGATCTGGTCGGCCGGCACGTCCACCGTGATGATCGCATTGCCGGCATAGATCGGGCGCTTGAAGCTGTGGCTGCCTTCGACGGTCATCAGGTCGGAGACCTGGTTGACCCCGAGCAGGGCGGCCACGCAGGGCATCAGGTCCTTGCCGAAGGTGGTCGACGGCCCGAACACATGCGTGTAGCCGGTGGCCAGCTGTGCGATCTGCGGTGCCAGCACCTGGGCCAGGGCCTGGGCATTGGCGGCGTTGGCCACGGTCAGTACCTTGGCCACACCGGCCAGTTCGGCGGCCTGGGCGGCCACAGCCGCCGGGTCGGCCGCCAGCACGACCACGTCGATGCTGGCGCCGCTGATGGCGGCCGCAGCGCTGACCGTCTTGGCGGTGGCGGCGTTGAGCTTGCCGTCATGGTGTTCGGCAACAACGAGGATCTTGGTCATTACAGCAACCCCTTCTGCTTGAGTGCGGCGACCAGTTCGGCCGCGTCCTTGACCATCACGCCCTTGCTGCGCTTGACCGGCGCGGCGTAGTGGGTGGTGTTGAAGGTATCGGCGGCGTCCACGCCCAGATCGGCCAGCTGCAGGGTTTCCAGCGGCTTGGCCTTGGCCTTCATGATGTCGGGCAGCTTGATGAAGCGCGGCTCGTTCAGGCGCAGATCGGTGGTGACCACGGCCGGCAGGTCCACTTCCAGCGTCTCCAGACCGGCGTCGACTTCACGGGTGACCGTGGCCTTGCCGTCGGCGATGTCCAGCTTGCTGGCGAAGGTCGCCTGCGGGCGGCCCCACAGCGTGGCCAGCATCTGGCCGGTCTGGTTGGCATCGTCGTCGATCGCCTGCTTGCCGAGGATCACCAGGTCCGGCTGTTCCTTCTCGACCAGCTTGAGCAGGGTGCGCGCGGCGGTCAGCGGCTGGATGGCCTGGTCGGTGACCACGTGGACGGCCCGGTTGGCGCCCATCGCCAGACCGTTGCGCAGGTGGGCCTGGGCATCGGCCGGTGCGATGGTGGCGACCACCACCTCGGTGGCGATGCCCTTGTCGCGCAGGCGCAGCGCTTCTTCCAGGGCGATCTCGTCAAAGGGGTTGGGCGACAGCTTGACGCCGTCGGTGACCACGCCGGAACCGTCCGGCTTGACCTGAATGCGGACGTTGTAGTCCACCACGCGCTTGTACGCGACGAGGATTTTCATCTGGTGCGGGATCCTTCAATAACGGGGGAACGTCCGGTCCTTGGAACAGCAACCGGTTCGGGGGTGGGACCTGGATTCTAACTGCCTGCGCGGCACCATGCGAATGCGTATGGTGATGCCGCAATGCAGCAGAAACGGGCGCCAGCGCCGGGGGCGTTCACCTCCGGCAGGCAGTCGTGAAGGCGGGTGCGATGTATGCTGTGCCGCTGTGCCGGGGCGGCCCACCTACCCGCCCGGGACGTAACCGAACAGGAGAACGGGTAGTGCCCACTTGGCTTGTAACTGGCGGAGCCGGCTTCATTGGCGGTAACTTTGTACTGGAGGCGGTTGCCAACGGCGTGCGCGTCATCAATCTCGATGCGCTGACCTACGCGGGCAACCTCAAGACCCTGTCCTCGCTGGAAGGCAATGCCAACCACGTGTTTGTCGAGGGCGATATCGGTGACCGGGCGCTGGTGACCCGTCTGCTGGCGGAGCATCGGCCCGACGCGGTGCTGAACTTCGCGGCCGAAAGCCATGTGGACCGGTCCATCGATGGTCCGGGCGCGTTCATCCAGACCAACGTGGTCGGCACGCTGGGATTGCTGGAAGCGGTGCGGGACTACTGGAAGGCGCTGCCGCCAGAGCAGGGCGCGGCATTCCGTTTCCTGCACGTGTCCACCGATGAGGTGTACGGCACCCTGGGCGAGACGGGCAAGTTCAGCGAAACCACCCCGTATGCGCCAAACTCGCCGTACTCGGCGTCCAAGGCGGCGTCGGACCACCTGGTGCGTGCGTTCCACCACACCTACGGGTTGCCGGTGCTGACCACCAACTGCTCCAACAACTACGGCCCGTACCACTTCCCCGAGAAGCTCATCCCGCTGGTGATCGCCAAGGCGCTGGCCGGCGAGCCCCTGCCGGTGTATGGCGACGGCAGGCAGGTGCGCGACTGGCTGTTCGTGTCCGACCACTGCGAAGCGATCCGCACCGTGCTGGCCAAGGGCCAGGTCGGGGAGACCTACAACGTGGGCGGCAACTCCGAGAAGGAGAACATCGAGGTGGTGCATGCGATCTGCGCGCTGCTCGATGCGCGTCGTCCGCGCGAGGACGGCCAGCCGCGCAGCAGCCAGGTCACCTACGTGGCCGACCGCCCCGGCCATGACCGTCGTTATGCGATCGATGCCTCCAAGCTGAAGGATCAGTTGGGCTGGGAGCCCAAGTACACCTTCGAGCAGGGCATCGCCTTGACCGTGGACTGGTATCTGGACAACCAGGCATGGGTCAACGGCGTGCTCGACGGCAGCTACCGCCTGCAGCGCATCGGCACCGCCGCCTGACCGGCGGCGACCACCAGACACAGGACAACCGCATGACGCAACGCAAGGGCATCATTCTCGCCGGTGGCTCAGGCACCCGCCTTTATCCGATCACCAAGGGCGTCAGCAAGCAGCTGCTCCCGGTGTACGACAAGCCGATGATCTACTACCCGCTCAGCGTGCTGATGCTGACGGGCATCCGCGATGTGCTGATCATCAACACCCCGCACGAGCAGGCGTTGTTCCAGGCGTTGCTGGGGGATGGTTCGCAGTGGGGCATGAACATCGAGTACGCCGTGCAGCCGAGCCCGGACGGGCTGGCGCAGGCGTACCTGATCGGCCGCGACTTCATCGGCGGCAAGCCGAGCTGCCTGGTGCTGGGCGACAACATTTTCCACGGTCACGGCCTGCGGCAGATGTTGCGCAACGCCGACGAACGGCAGAACGGCGCAACGGTGTTCGGCTACTGGGTCAATGACCCGGAGCGCTATGGCGTGGCCGAATTCGACAGCGCCGGCAAGGTCGTGGATCTGGTGGAGAAGCCGAGCCAGCCGCGTTCCAACTACGCGGTCACCGGCCTGTACTTCTACGACGGCAATGCCAGCGACTATGCCGCCGACCTCAAGCCGTCGCCGCGCGGCGAGCTGGAGATCACCGATCTCAACCAGCGCTACCTGCGCGAAGGCCAGTTGCACCTGGAAGCGCTCGGCCGCGGGTATGCCTGGCTGGATACCGGTACGCACCAGTCCTTGCTGGAGGCGTCCAACTTCATTGAAACCATCCAGACCCGACAGGGCCTGCAGGTGTGCTGCCCGGAAGAAATCGCGTTCGGTCAGGGCTGGATCAATGCCGAGCAGCTGGAAGCGCTGGCCGCGCCGTTGATCAAGAACGGTTACGGCCAGTACCTGCACAAGCTGGTGCAGCGAGGAACGGTGCCGTGAAAATCATCGACACCTTGCTTCCGGGCTGCAAGGTAATCGAGCCGAGTGTGTTCGGCGATGACCGCGGGTTCTTCTTCGAGACCTGGAATGCCGAGCGCTTTGCCGCGCACGACCTTCCGGGCGGTTTCGTCCAGAGCAATGTGTCCTCCTCGTCGAAGGGGGTCCTGCGCGGCCTGCATTACCAGTGGCCGCGCCCGCAGGGAAAACTGGTGACGGTGCTGCAGGGCGAGGTGTATGACGTGGCAGTCGACATCCGCCGCGGCTCGCCCACGTTCGGCCGCTGGGAGGCGTTCATTCTCAGCGGCGAGAACCGCCGCCAGCTGTGGATTCCGCCGGGGTTCGCGCATGGCTTTGCGGTGTTGTCCGAGACGGCCCTGTTCAACTACCTGTGCACCGACGTGTACGTCAAAGAGGCCGATGCGGCCATCCGCTGGAATGATGCCGACCTCGCCGTCGACTGGCCGATCAGCGCCCCGTCGCTGTCGGCCAAGGATGAGCAGGCCCCGTTCCTGGCGGACATCGACCCCGACCGGCTGCCGGTCTACACGGCATGACCGCGCTGGTGCTGGGCGGCAATGGCCAGCTCGGGCAGGAACTGCTGCGCGCGCTGGCGCCGTCCGGACCGCTGACCGCCACCACCCGCAGCGGCCGGCTTGCCGACGGCACGGTGTGCGAGGTGGCTGATCTGGATCGACCGGCATCGCTGCCGGTGATGCTCGACCGCCTGCGGCCCTCCGTGGTGGTCAATGCGGCCGCGTACACGGCTGTCGACCGGGCGGAGCAGGAGCCGGACGCCGCGCGCCGGGCGAACACCGAGGCCCCTGCGGCCATCGCACGCTGGTGCGCACGGCACGACGTGCCGTTTGTGCACTACTCGACCGACTACGTCTTCGATGGGCGCTCACGCGTGCCGTATCGGGAGGACGCGCCCACCGCGCCGCTCAACGTATACGGCACCACCAAGCGCGACGGCGAAGACGCCATCCGTGCCGCCGGCGGCCGCCATCTGATCTTCCGCACCGCCTGGGTATACGCCCCGCACGGCACCAATTTTCTGCGCACGATGCTGCGGGTGGGCGCCGAGCGTGATGTGTTGCGCGTGGTCGCCGACCAGATCGGCACACCCACGCCGGCAGCCCTGATCGCCGATGTCACCGCGCACGCGCTGCGACATCCCGGTGGCCTGTCCGGCACGTGGCACCTGACGGCCACGGGCGACACCAGCTGGCATGGATTTGCCGAAGCGATCTTCGCGGCGGCGGTGGCCCGAGGCGTGTTGTCGCGTGCACCGCGCGTGGAGGCGATCACCACCGCCGAGTACCCCACGCCTGCGCTCCGGCCTGCCTGCTCGCACCTTGATGTGACGCGCCTGCAGGCCGACTTCGGCCTTGCTCTGCCGACCTGGCAGGACGGCCTTGCGCAGGTGATGGCGCAGTTCCCCGCGCGCTGAACGCGCTGCAGCGCGGCAGGGAAAACAGCGTCCAGCCGCTACAATGCGCGCTTACATCAACGAGGTGAGGGCGTAGATGAGCAAGTCCCCGGACACCGCCACGCGGCGTGGCAAGCAGTACGCCAGCGCCGCCGAGGCACTGCAGGGCGTGATCGCCGATGGCCAGACCCTGGCGGTGGGTGGTTTCGGCCTGTGCGGCATTCCCGAGGCGCTGATCGCAGCGCTGCGTGACACCGGGGCCAAGGGCCTGACGGTGATCTCCAACAATGCCGGCGTGGATGGCTTCGGCCTGGGCCAGCTGCTGGAAACGCGCCAGATCCAGAAAATGATCTCGTCCTACGTGGGTGAGAACAAGGAATTCGAGCGTCAGTTCCTGGCCGGTGAGCTGGAACTGGAGTTCAACCCGCAGGGCACCCTGGCCGAGCGCCTGCGCGCCGGCGGCGCGGGCATTCCCGCGTTCTTCACCGCCACCGGCTACGGCACCGTGGTGGCCGAGGGCAAGGAAACCCGCGAGTTCGACGGCAAGCACTACGTGATGGAAACCGCGCTGCGCGCCGACGTGGCGCTGGTCAAGGCGTGGAAGGCCGACGAAGCCGGCAACCTGGTGTTCCGCAAGACCGCGCGCAACTTCAACCCGGCCTGCGCGATGGCCGGCAGGCTGTGCATCGTCGAGGTGGAGGAGGTGGTGCCGGTGGGCAGCATCGATCCGGACCAGGTCCACCTGCCCGGCATCTACGTGCACCGCATCGTGCACAACCCGCATCCCGAGAAGCGTATCGAACAGCGCACCATCCGTGCGGAGGGCAACTGACATGGCATGGACCCGCGATGAAATGGCGGCACGCGCCGCCCGCGAACTGACCGACGGCGCCTATGTGAATCTGGGCATCGGCCTGCCGACCCTGGTGGCCAACCATATTCCCGACGGCGTGGATGTCTGGTTGCAGTCCGAAAACGGCCTGCTCGGCATCGGCCCGTTCCCGACCGAAGACGAGGTCGATGCCGACCTGATCAATGCCGGCAAGCAGACCGTCACCGCGCGTGCCGGCGCCAGCTACTTCGGCAGCCACGACAGTTTCGCGATGATCCGTGGCGGCCACATCAACCTGGCCATCCTCGGCGCGATGCAGGTCACCGACAAGGGCGATCTGGCCAACTGGATGGTGCCCGGCAAGATGGTCAAGGGCATGGGCGGTGCGATGGACCTGGTGGCCGGCGTGCAGCGCGTGGTGGTGCTGATGGAGCACACCGCCAGGAACGGCGAGCACAAAATCCTGCCCGACTGCACCCTGCCGCTGACCGGCGTGGGCGTGGTCGACCGCATCATCACCGATCTGGCCGTGTTCGACGTCACCGACAGCGGCCTGGTGCTGGTGGAAGCCGCCCCTGGCGTGGGCATGGACGAACTGAAGGAAAAAACCGGCGTGGCGTTCGTCCAGGCCTGAGCGGACCGGAGGCGCATCGCAGCGTCCCGTCCGCGGGCGCTGCGGCAGCCCTGAGGAGTGCATGGATCTCCACCTTCCCGATGCCCGGGTGCGCTGGCACCGCCACTGGCTGGCGGCCCCGGAGGCCGACGCGTTGCAGCGGCAGCTGCGCGAGGACGTGCCGTGGGAGGTACACCGCATCCGCCTGTTCGGGCGGCAGGTTGATTCGCCGCGGCTGAGCTGCTGGATGGGCGACCCCGCAGCGCGCTACCGCTATTCCGGCACGGACTTCGTGCCGGTGCCCTGGCATGCGGCGCTGCTGCCGCTGCGCGAGCGGCTCGCCGCGCTGTGCGGGACCGCGTTCAACAGTGTGCTGCTCAACCGCTACCGCGATGGCGACGACGGCATGGGCTGGCACAGCGACAACGAAGCCGAGCTGGGTCCGGCCCCGCTGATCGCCTCACTCAGCCTGGGGGCCGAGCGGCGTTTCCTGCTGCGCCGTCGCGACGACCACGCCCGCAAGGCCGAGGTGACGCTGGGCCACGGCGATCTGCTGTTGATGGGGGGGCAGACGCAGCGTCATTACCAGCATGCGCTGCCCAAGACCGCGCGGCCGCTGGCCGAGCGCATCAACCTGACTTTCCGCTGGATCGCGCCTTCCTGACAGCAGTGTGGCGATGCAGTGACGCACCGCCCGATGTCACTTCTGGTGATCGGCCTGGCCGGTGGTCAACGTCCAGCCGACGACCTCGGTGGTGAACGCCTGCAGGCTCTGCTCGATGGCCTGGGCGACATCGGCCACCGCCGTGCTGCCAACCGGACGTTCCTGGCGGAAGGTGCGGTCGGCCACCACCCGCTGGTCCACCACATGGATCAGTTTGGCGTTGATCTCCAGCAGCGCGGTCGGGGTGGCCTGGCCGCGGTAGTCGGCCTCGAAGCGGCGCACGTCCAGGGCCAGCTTGTAGTCGGCGCGGATGCCGGTGGTGGCGCGCGCCACGCCGCCGATCCGGCCGGAATCCTCGAAGCCGCGTACCAGCGCGTCGTCGACCATGTCGGTGGCCGGCTGCGCCCAGCTCACGCCCTTGTACACCTCCAGCTCGGAGGGCGAGGGGCGTACGTTGATGCGCGGGCTGTCGACCACGCGCGCGGCGGTGGGCTTGACCAGGATCAGCTGCCAGTCCACGCGCGGCCACGCCGGATCGGGCTGGATGCGTACCACCGGCGAATAGATGGTCACGGCGCTGCGCTCGCTGCTGCCCAGCAGCGAGCAGCCGCCCAGCAGGGTCGTCAGAGCGATCGGCAACAGGGTGCGGAGCAGGGTCGGGCGGCTCATTTGGGTTCGAACTCCTTGGGCGCGTCGTGGCCCAGCAGATAGCGTGCCGGATTGTTGTCCAGGCGGTCGCTGACCCGGCGCAGGTCGCGGATCAGCCCACGCAGCTCGGTCAGGGTCGGGCCAAGCTGGGCCAGGCCGTCGTTGGCGAAGCTGTTGATCGCGGCGCGGTTCTCGCCGAGGATCGAATCGGCGTTGCCGGCGGCCGAATCCAGCTTGGTCAGCGTGGTTTCCAGCTTGTCCAGGATCGGCGGCAGCTGCTGCACCAGATTGGTGTCCAGGCGCTGGATGGTGCCGTTGGTGGTCTTGAGCGTGGTGTCCAGGCTGCGCGCGGCGTCGCGCGCGCTGAGCAGCAGCGCCTGCGTGCCCTGGTCGCGGTCGGCCAGGCCGCCGCTGATGGTTTCCAGGTTGGCCAGCGTGGCGTTGATGCTGGCCACGTTGCGGTCGCTCAGCACCTGGTCCATGCGCTCGACGATGCGGTTGGCCACGTCGGTGATGTTCTGCAGCGCCGAGGGCGTGGTCGGAATGATCGGTGCCGGGTCCTTGTTGACCACCGTGAGCGGCTGCGCCTGGGGCGTGCCGCCGCTGAGCTGGATGATCGACGGCCCGGTCAGGCTGGTGATCGCCAGCTTGGCGCGGGTATCGGTCTTGACCGGCGTATTGGAGTTGAGCCGGATCCGTGCCACCACCTGGCGCGGGTCGTCGGGCACCAGGTTCAGTTCGGTGATCGAGCCGACCGCGATGCCGTTGTACTGCACCGGGCTGCCGACCGACAGGCCGGTCACGGCCTCACGGAACACCACACGGTACTCGGTCCAGGTGCGGTCGGAGGAATACTTGGCGGCCCACAGGCCGAACGCCAGCAGCGCCAGTCCCACCACCAGGGTGAACGCGCCGATCAGTACGTAGTTGGCTTTGGTTTCCATGTGTCAGGTACCCGGAAAAATGCGGTTCATCAGGAGGTGGTCGCCGTCGCGTCGCGGTCGGAGGGCGGCGGCACGGCCGCGCGCGCGGCGCGGGCCCGTGGACCGTGGAAGTACTCCTGGATCCACGGATGGTCCAGCTGTTCGATCTCGTGCAGCGGGGCGTTGGCCACTACTCTGCGGTCGGCCAGCACCGCCACCCGGTCGCAGATGGCATACAGCGTGTCCAGGTCGTGCGTGATCAGGAACACGGTCAGACCCAGTGCTTCCTGCAGTGTTTTGATCAGGCGGTCGAAGGCGGCCGCGCCGATCGGGTCCAGACCGGCGGTGGGCTCGTCCAGGAACAGCAGCGGCGGATCCAGCGCCAGCGCACGGGCCAGACCGGCACGTTTGCGCATGCCGCCGGACAGCTGCGAGGGCAGCTTGTTGATCGCATCGGCAGGCAGGCCGGCCAGCTTCACCTTCAGCAGCGCCAGTTCGTAGTGCCAGCGGTCGGGCAGTTCGCGATGGTGTTCCTTCAGCGGCACCTGCACGTTCTCGCCCACGGTCAGCGAGGAAAACAGCGCGCCATCCTGGAACAGCACGCCGGTGTTGCGTTCGATGTGCAGGCGATCGGCCGGATCGCCCGAACGCGCATCCACCCCGAGCACCTCGATACGGCCTTCGTCGGGCGCACGCAGGCCCAGAATGCTGCGCATCAGCACCGATTTGCCGGTGCCCGAGCCGCCGACCACGCCGAGGATCTCGCCGCGGCGCACGTCCAGATCCAGGCCGTCGTGCACCACCTGGCTGCCGAACCGGTTGGTGAGCCCGCGCACGCGGATGGCCAGGCCCGCGTCGTCGCAGACGGTGTCGTCGGGGGCCGGGGCGGGGGCAGGGACGGTGTGCATGGCTTACCAGCCCATCTTCATGAACCACAACGCGGCAAACGCGTCGAGGATGATCACCAGCGAGATGGCCTGCACCACGCTGGAGGTGGTGCGCTCGCCGACCGACTGCGCGGTGCCTTCCACTTTCAGGCCTTCCAGGCAGCCGATCAGGCCAATCACCAGCGCGAACACCGGCGCCTTGGACAGGCCCACCAGCATGTTGCGCACTTCCATCGTCTCGTGCATGCGTGCGATGTACATCTGCGGCGGAATATCCAGGTCGAACGCGCCCACGGTAATGCCGCCGGCCAGGCCGGCGGCCATCGCGATGAAGGTCAGCAGCGGCAGGGTGACCAGCAGCGCCACCAGGCGCGGCAGCACCAGCAGGTCGATCGGGTCCAGGCCGAGCGTCTTCATCGCGTCGATCTCCTCGCGCGCTTTCATGGCGCCGATCTGGGCGGTGAATGCGCTGGCAGTGCGGCCGGCCAGTACGATCGCGGTGAGCAGGACCGCAAATTCGCGCAGGAAGGCGATGCTGACCAGCTCCACTACGTAGATCTCCGCGCCGAAGTCGCGCAGGATCGTCGACCCGAGGAAAGCGATCACCGCGCCGACGAGGTAGGACAGCAGCGCCACCAGCGGCACCGCGTCCAGCCCGACCTGTTCCATCTGCGCCACCGTCGCCGTGAGCCGGAAGCGGCGCGGCTCCTTGAGCAGGCGGGCGCCCTTGACCAGGTTCTCGCCGAGGAAGCTGGCCAGCGCCACGATGTTGTGGCCCATGCCATGCACGCTGACGCCCAGGCGCTCCAGCGCGGCCAGCACGCCGAAGTCACGCTTGGCGCGCGGGCGGTCGTCGGCAACTTCCTCGATGGTGCACACCAGTGCCTGGTGTTCATCGCGGAAGACCAGCGCCTCCTCGGCCAGGTCGGCACGGTGCGCCACGCGCAGCACCTGCAGCACGCCGGCTGAATCGAGCTGGGTGATGCCGCTGGCATCGATGCCGGTCACCTTCTCCGGCGCGTCGCGCAGCACCTCGGCGGCCGCCAGCGCGGTGCGCAACGTCCATTGGCCGGACAACCGGATCAGGCCGGGGTCCTGGGCATCCTGCTCGAGATGGGGGGCTTGGGATGAAGTCATGGGGTCGTCCTGCGCGCAGCATACCTTGTCCGAGTGCAAGGCTAGAGCGCGTGATGCAGTGCGTGGACGTGCCGCAGTCCATGCGCGGTGCGGGGCTGCGGGGACGCCCGATGTTCTGCCCGGGCAAGGTTCAGGTAATACTACGACGCATGTCCGCCGATGCCGCCGCCATTCCCACCCCCCAAGCCACCTATGCACAACGGGTGGCGTTCGTCTCGGAGATCGCCGGGCGCCTGCACAGCTATGGCACCACCGCGCAGCGGCTGGAAGCGGCGGTGGTGGCGCTGGCGCAGCGACTGGACCTGGACTGTGAACCGTGGTCGAACCCGACCGGGCTGATCCTGAGTTTCAGCGACCCGACCAAGGCGATCGGCTCGTCGGACATCACCCGCGTGATCCGTCTGGCGCCGGGCGAAAACGATCTGCACAAGCTCAGCATCGCCGACCAGATTACCGATGCGGTCGCCAACGGCACGATGAGCATCGCCCAGGGCCATACCGCTCTGCGCCAGCTCGACAAGGACCCCGGCCGGCGCGGCAAGATCCGCATGATCCTGTCCTACAGCCTTGGCGCGGCCGGCGTGGCCGGGCTGTGGAAACTGCCGTGGCTGGATATCGCCACCGCCGGCATGATCGGGCTGCTGATCGGCCTGATGACGCTGTACACCGATCGTCGCCCCGCCAGCCGCGAAGCCAGCGAGGCGCTGGCGGCGCTGCTGGCCGGCACCGTGGCCGCGCTGGTGGCCTCGTTCATCGGGCCGCTCAACCTCAATACCGTCATCATCGCCTCGCTGGTGGTCATGCTGCCCGGCATGTCGCTGACCAACGCGGTCAACGAACTGGCCAGCCAGCATTGGGTATCGGGTACCGCACGCTTTGCCGGCGCGATCACCACGATCCTGAAATTGACCGTGGGGGCGGTGATCGCGGTCACGCTGTCGGGCATCATCGGCCTGGAACCGCACGTGCGCGCTTCGCGTCCGCAGGCGGACTGGGTGGAGTGGAGCGCGCTGCTGCTGGCCGCGTTCGCCTTTGCGATGCTGTTCAAGGCCAACCGCCGCGATTATCCCTGGGTAATGGCCGCGTCGGTGGCCGGCTACGCCATTTCCAAGTTCGCCGGCCAGGCCTGGGGCCTGCCGGCCGGCATTTTCATGTCGGCGATGCTGATGACCGCAGCGGGCAATCTGTTCGGCCGGCTGGTGCAGCGCCCCGGCGCGATCATCCGGCTGCCCGGCATCATCATGCTGGTGCCGGGCAGCACCAGCCTGCGCGGCGTGCTCACCCTGGTGCAGCAGCAGGACATGAGCGCCGGCCAGACCGTGCTGATGACCGTGCTCAACGTGGTGATGGCGCTGGTGGCGGGGCTGCTGTTCGGCAATCTTCTGGTGCCGGCGCGCAAGAATCTCTGAACGGGCTTTGCCGAAGCGGAAAACAAAAACGCCGGCACAGGGCCGGCGTTTTCATTCGCGGACGGGCCGCGATTACTTCTTGATCAGGAAATCTTCCGGCTTCTTGCCCTTGGCGGTATGCGCGGCCAGCCAGCGCGGCTGCTTGCCACGGCCGGTCCAGGTTTCCTTCGGATTGGCCGGGTTGCGGTACTTCGGCGCCACCTTGCCCAGCTTGCGCACGGCCTTCTTGGCCGGTGACGTGGCCGCCTTGGCGGCACGACCCCGTGCCGGCGCGGTGCCACCGAACAGTTCTTCCACCGAATAACCCTGCGCCTTGGCGAGCTTGGTCAGCTGCGCGCGCACCTTGCTGATGGCCGGCCGCTTGGCGACGATGGTCTGCTGCTTCTTCGCATTCTTGATCAGTGCGCCCAGCTCTTTGGCGGACAGGCCGCTCAGGTCAATGCTCATTTACCACTCCGGAATGTATATAAGGACAGGGTGAGCCGGTCCTTGGCATCGACAACAGCATACATTCCCGGAAGTCCGCGGTACAAACCCCGGGGAATAATCAATCACATCGTAAAACAGGAAAGCCGGGATATTGTCCCGGCTTTCTGTCATCACGCGGTCAAGGTCGCCATCAGCGCCGCCCGGTCCAGGTGCTGCGCTTCGCTGGCGCGGCGTGCCCGGTATTCGTAGGTCCCTGCGGCAAGGCCGCGGTCGGAGACCACCACGCGGTGTGGAACGCCGATCAGTTCCATGTCGGCGAACATCGCCCCCGGGCGCAGGCCACGATCATCCAGTGCGGCATCCAGCCCGGCGGCCTGCAGCTCGGCGAGCAGGTCGGCAGCAGCGGCGGCGATGGTCTCGTCCTGCTTGGGGTTGATCACGCACACCACCACCTGCCACGGCGCCATCGCGTCGGGCCAGATAATGCCGGCGTCATCGTGGTTCTGCTCGATGGCGGCGGCGACGATGCGCGAGATACCCACGCCATAACAGCCCATCGCCATCACCGCGGCCTTGCCGTTCTCATCCAGCACGGTGGCGTTGAGCGCCTGCGCATACTGGCGGCCAAGCTGGAATACGTGACCCACCTCGATGCCGCGGGCGATTTTCAGCTCGCCACCATCGGCGGCACGGTCGCCTTCCTTCGCGTTGCGGATATCGGCCACTTCCGGTTCGGGCAGGTCGCGGCCCCAGTTGACGCCGGCGAGATGGGCACCGGTTTCATTGGCGCCGATCACGAAGTCGGCCAGGGCCGCGACGTCGCGGTCGGCGACGATGCGCACCGGCTGGGCCGGGCCGAGCGGCCCGAGGAAACCGGGCTCGCTGCCCAGGTGCGCGGCGATCTCCGCCTCGCTGGCCATGCGGTAGCCCTGCAGGCCGGCCACCTTGGCCAGCTTGATCTCGTTGACGTCGTGGTCGCCGCGCACCAGGGCCAGCACGAAGCCGGCCTCGCTCATGATCGCGATCGACTTGACCGTGCGCTCCAGGCCCAGGCCGAGCAGCGCGGCGACAGCCTCGCAGGTCTTCTGGGTGGGCGTATCGACCTTGCGCAGCGCTTCGCTGGCGGCGGGGCGCGGGCCCGGGGCGGCGGCCACGGCCGCTTCCATGTTGGCCGCGTAATCCGAGCCGGTGGAGAACACCAGCGCATCCTCGCCGGAGTCGGCGATGACGTGGAATTCCTGCGACGCGTCGCCGCCGATCGCGCCCGAATCGGCCTGCACCATGCGGAAATCCAGGCCCAGGCGGGTGAAGATGCGGCTGTAGGCCGCCTTCATGTTTTCGTACTCTCGCACCAGGCACTCATCGTGCAGGTGGAAGGAGTAAGCGTCCTTCATCAGGAACTCGCGCGAACGCATCACGCCGAAACGCGGGCGGATCTCATCGCGGAACTTGGTCTGGATCTGGTAGAAATTGACCGGCAGCTGCTTGTAGCTGGACAGCTCCTGGCGGGCGAAATCGGCCGCGGCCTCTTCGGCGGTGGGGCTGTAGCAGAACACCTGTTCCTTGCGGTCCTTGATCTTGAGCAGCTGCGGGCCGAACTTTTCCCACCGGCCGGTGGCTTCCCACAGTTCCTTGGGCTGGATGGTCGGGATCTGGAACTCGACGGCGCCGGCACGGTCCATTTCCTCGCGCACGATGCGTTCGACCTTGCGCAGCACGCGCAGGCCCAGCGGCGACCAGGTGTACAGCCCCGAGGCCAGCTTGCGGATCATGCCCGCGCGCAGCATCAGGCGGTGGCTGGTGAGCTCCGCGTCGCTGGGTGTTTCCTTGGTGGTGTGCAGGTGGAACTGGGAGAGGCGCATCGTCGGCTTCGCTGAACGGCGGAAAGCCTACATTCTGCCAGCCCGGCCCCGATCGACCAACGGTCAGCGGGGACGGGGCGGACGGGGCTGCCGGGACGGCGGGCCTGGCGGCGGTCGTCTGCGCGGGACGGCGACGGCCCCGGCCCGCTCAGCCGGCGGGTTTGCAGTAGGCCTTGATCGCTGCTTCGGCCAGCGTCTTCTGCGCGCCACGCTGTTCGTCGTTCAGGGCGGTTTCGGCCTTGCCGTCCCCATCGGTGTCCTGCATCACCGCGCCCTGGCCGTTGAGCAGGGCCAGGTTGCTGCGGGCGGTGGTGCAGTCGGTCGATTCGGCGGCGGGCGCCGCAGCCGGGGCGCGCGGGCCGGCCGGGTCGCGGTGCTGCACCTGGCGCGTCTCGAAGGTCTTGCCGGCCGGCGGCTTCTCCGAGTACTGGGTCACGCCGTTGGCGTCCTTCCACTTGTAGACGGTACCGGCACTGGCCGTGGCGCTGGCGAGCAGCAGCAGGCAGCACAGAGAGGGCAGGGCACGCATGGCAACTCCGGGCATCAGGGCAGGTGCGCGATTGCAGCATTCCGCCGGCGTGCTGGCAAGCCGGGCCGCCCGCACTGCCCCAAAGACCGCCGCACCCACTAAACTGGCCGGCATGGATGAGATGAAACCCCCGCCGCGCAACCGCAGCATCTACCTGCTGCCGAACCTGTTCACCACCGCAGGCCTGTTCGCCGGCTTCTACGCGATCATCGCCGCGGCCAACGGCGATTTCGTCAACGCCGCCATCGCCGTGTTCGTGGCCGCCGTCATGGATGGCCTGGACGGTCGGGTCGCCCGCCTGACCGGCACCAGCAGCGAATTCGGGGTGCAATACGACTCGCTGGCCGATCTGGTCAGCTTCGGCATGGCCCCGGCGCTGGTGATGTACCACTGGTCGCTGTCCTGGCTGAAGTTCGACGATCCGGTGATGGGCCGGGTCGGCTGGGCGGTCGCCTTCCTATATGCCGCCTGCGCGGCGCTGCGCCTGGCCCGTTTCAATACCCAGGTCACCGTGGTCGACAAGCGCTGGTTCATCGGCCTGGCCAGCCCGGCCGCGGCCGGGCTGATGATGTCCTTCGTCTGGGCCTTTGCCGACGGCAACCTGGGCTGGGACGGCAACCAGCTGCGCTACGTGGCGCTCGGGGTGACCCTGGTGGCCGCCCTGCTGATGGTCAGCCGGATCCGCTTCTGGAGCTTCAAGGGCAGTGGCGAGAAGGGGCCGCGCGCCGACCGCGTGCCGTTCCTGGCGTTGGCGCTGGTGCCGATCGGCATCGCCATCATGGTCATCGACCTGCCGCGCGTGCTGTTCGCGGTGGGCGTGCTGTACGCCCTGTCCGGCCCGGTGTACTGGCTGTGGCAGCGCACCCGCAAGACGGCCGAGCCGGGCGCGTGAGTTCGCCGGTGCTGCCGCCGCTGTGGTCCCCGGCGCAGCAGTCGTGGCTGCAGGCGATGGGCTACACCGTGTTCGTGGATGGCAGTGTCGCGCCCGAGCCGATGGTGGCGCCGGCGGCGCAGATCGACCTGAGTGCGGCGCCGGTGGTGGCGCGCGCACCGGCCGCACCGGATACCCGGCCTGACATTGCCCCGGTCGCCGCGCCGGCCGACGCACCGGTACGGCGTACCGCCCCGCTGGCGGCCGAGGCGCCCCCGGCGCCGGCGCGTGCGCGCGCCGGTCGCCGCCCGGCGGTACAGATGCCCGACCGCCTGCAGATTGCCCTGCTGCGCGCCTCCGGCTGCAACCCCAACGCACCGGAGACCCAGGCCCTGATGGCCGGTTGGGCGCTGGACGAACTGCGCGGCAATCCGGCCGCCAAGCGCGCGCTGTGGCCGCAGTTGCGCGCCCTGCGCCGGCAGGGCCGGTCGTGAGCGCGGTCAGCTCACCGCGGCCGCTGTCGTTGCGCGCGCTGCGCGAGAGCGATCTCAACGCCGTGATGGCGATCGAGGTGCGCGGGTACCCCTATCCGTGGACCCGCGGCATTTTCCAGGACTGTCTGCGCGCCGGTTACCCGGCCCTGGCGCTGGAGGACGACGGCCTGCTGATGGGCTATGGCGTGCTGAGCATCGCTGCCGACGAGGCACATGTGCTCAACGTCTGCGTGGACCCGCTGTGCCAGTCGCGCGGGCATGGCCGCTTCCTGCTGCGGGCGCTGGTCAAGCTGGCGCGCGACCACGGCGCGCAGCGGGTGTTTCTGGAGGTACGTCCGTCCAACACCCCGGCAGTGGCGCTGTACCACAGCGAAGGATTCAACGAGATCGGCCGCCGGCCGCGCTACTACCCGGCCCGCGATGGGCGCGAGGATGCGCTGGTGATGGCGATGGAACTGGTCGACGACGACATCCAGGCGATGCCCCCGCTGTAGGCGGGCATCACGCGATCCGCAGCACCGCCGCGCCCAGCACGATCACTCCCGCGGCGATCCAGCGCTGGCGGTCCACCCGCTCGCGCAGGACGAACGCGGAGATCAGGATGCCGAACAGGATCGAGGTTTCGCGCAGCGCCGCGATCATCGCCACCGGCGCGATGGTCATCGCCCACAGCGCGAGCGCATACGACGTCAGTGTGCCGACACCGCCGACCACGCCATACCGCCAGTTGCGCCGTGCGTACGCCCGCAGCGACGCCGCGCGCGTGCACAGCGCCCACACCGGCAGGGGCAGCCCGGACAGCAGGAACAGCCACAGGGTGTAGCTCAACGCGGCACCGGACTGGCGCGCGCCCCAGGCATCGACCAGCGTATAGGTGGCGATGACACCGGCATTGAGCAGCGGCAGCCACAGGTGCTGCCGCGACCGGCCGCGGGTCATGGTCAGAATGCCCAGGCAGACCAGTGCGATGCCGGCCCAAGCCAGCGGCGGCAGCGGCTCGCCGACCACGACAGTGGCGACCAGCGCCACCAGGATCGGTGCGCAGCCGCGCATCAGCGGATACGACGCACTCATGTCCGTGACCCGGTAGGTGCGGGCCACCAGCACGTAGTACGTCACCTGCAGCAGGGTCGATGCCGCCAGCCACGGCCAGCTCACGCGTGCCGGCGCCGGCAGGAAGGGCAGGACGAGGGCGGCGATCACGGCCGCCGAACCGGTCACCAGGATCGTGGTCAGCAGCGTGTCGCTGCCGCGTTTGACGATGGCATTCCAGCTGGCATGCAACGCCGCGGCGAACACCACCACCAGAAAAATGGTCAACGACATCGTGTCGGTACGCGCGCCGTGTCAGGGCACCCATGATGCCAGCAGCGGCGGTGGTTGACCGGCAACCGGGGATGCGTGGACGCATCCCCGGTCAGTGCATCACAGCTTGGCGCGTTGTCCGCGCAGGCCGGCAAGCTGGGCGGTCCAGTCGACCAGGCGCACGCGCTCCTGCTCGACCACGGCCGGCGGGACCTTGTCGGTGAACTTCGACAGCTTGGTCTCGCTTTTTTCCTTTTCCGCCTCGACCCGGGCGATTTCCTTGTCCAGGCGCGCACGTTCGGCCCCGAGATCGACGAGGCCTTCCAGCGGCACCAGCAGCAGCAGGTCGCCCACGATCGCCGTGGCGGCCGGCGGGATCTCGCCGTCATCGGCCAGCCACGCGATGCGCTCCAGCTTGAGCAGGAACGACAGCGCGGAGGTGAAACGGGCGATCCGCGCGCGGTCGTCGTCGTTGCCACGCTGCAGCAGCAGCGGCACCAGCTTGGACGGCGGCACGTTCAACTCGCTGCGCACGCGGCGCAGGGCGCTGACCATCGACTTCACCCATTCCACGTCGGCTTCGGCACGGGCGTAGTCGCCGGCGAATTCGTCCGCCACCGGGTACGGGCGCAGCGACACCGTGTCTTCGGTGATGCCCAGACGCGGGGCGACCTGGCGCCACAGCTGTTCGGTGATGAACGGGGTCAGCGGGTGCAGCAGGCGCAGCAGCGCCTCGAGCACGTAGAGCAGGGTGTGGCGGGTGCTGTTGGCATCGTCGGCGTCGGCACCGTTGAGCGCCGGCTTGGTCAGTTCCAGGAACCAGTCGCAGAACTCGTTCCAGGCGAACTCGTACAGGCACTGCGCCAGCAGGTCGAAGCGGTAGTTGGCGTAGTGCGTCTGCGCCTCGGCCGAGACCGCGGCAAGACGCGCCAGGATCCAGCGCTCGGCATCGGTACGCGGCTGCGGCGCGCCGGTGAAGCAGCTGCCCTCGGTGTTCATCAGGGTGAAGCGGCTGGCGTTCCACAGCTTGTTGCAGAAGTTCTTGTAGCCCTCGGCGCGGTTCATGTCGAACTTGATGTCACGGCCGTGGGTGGCCAGCGCGGCGATGGTGAAGCGCAGCGCATCGGCACCGTGGGCAATGATGCCGTCCGGGAACTCCCTGCGCGTGGCCTTCTCGATCTTCGGCGCGTCCTTGGGCTTCATCAGGCCGGTGGTGCGCTTGGCGACCAGGTCCTCGATCGAGATGCCGTCGATGATGTCCAGCGGGTCGAGCACGTTGCCCTTGGACTTGGACATCTTCTGGCCCTGCGCATCGCGGATCAGGCCGGTGATGTACACGTCCTTGAACGGAATCCTGCCGGTGAAGCTGTCGGTGGCCATGATCATGCGGGCCACCCAGAAGAAGATGATATCAAAGCCGGTGATCAGCACCGACGACGGCAGATAGCGCTCGAAACCGCGCGCGTCCATCGCCTGCGCGTTCGGCCAGCCCAGGGTCGAGAATGGCCACAGCTGCGAGGAGAACCAGGTTTCCAGCACGTCGCTGTCCTGGTGCAGGGCGATGTCGGGGCCGAGGTTGTTCTTCGCGCGGGCGTCCGCTTCGTCGCGGCCGACGTAGCAGGTGCCGGCATCGTCGAACCACGCCGGAATGCGGTGGCCCCACCACAGCTGGCGGCTGATGCACCAGTCCTGGATGTTCTCCATCCAGTGGCGATAGGTGTTGATCCAGTTGGCCGGCACGAACTGGATCGAACCGTTCTCCACCAACTCCAGGCCGCGCTTGGCCAGCACGTCCATTTTCACGAACCACTGGTCGGTCAGGTACGGCTCGATGACCTGCTGGGTACGGTCGCCACGCGGCACCTGCAGCTTGTGCGCCTTGGTTTCGACCAGGATGCCCAGGTCTTCCAGCTCGGCCAGGATCACCTTGCGCGCCTCGTAACGGTCCAGCCCGCGGTATTTCTCCGGGGCGTTGTCGTTGATCGCCGCCACCGGGGTGAACAGGTTGATCATCGGCAGGTTGTGGCGCAGGCCGACCTGGTAGTCGTTGAAATCGTGCGCGGGGGTGACCTTGACCACGCCGGTACCGAACTCGCGGTCGACATAATCGTCGGCGATCACCGGGATCTCACGGTCGGTCAGCGGCAGCTTGACCATCTTGCCGATCAGGTGCGTGTAGCGCTCGTCCTCGGGGTGCACCATCACTGCGGTGTCGCCGAGCATGGTTTCCGGGCGCGTGGTGGCCACGGTCAGGCTGCCGCTGCCATCGGCGAGCGGATAGCTGATCGACCACAGGAAGCCGTCTTCCTCCACGCTCTCCACTTCCAGGTCGGAAATGGCGGTCTTCAGCACCGGGTCCCAGTTGACCAGGCGCTGGCCACGGTAGATCAGGCCCTGCTCATGCCAGCGCACGAACGCCTCGACCACCGCCTCGGACGGCTGCGGGTCCATCGTGAAGGTGCTGCGTGACCAGTCGCTGGAGGTGCCCAGGCGGCGCATCTGGCGCTCGATGGTGTCGCCGGACTGCGCCTTCCACTCCCACACTTTCTCGATGAAGCCCTCACGGCCCAGCGAATCGCGGCTTTCGCCATTGCCGGCCAGCGCCAGGTTGCGCGACACCACCATTTCAGTGGCGATGCCGGCGTGGTCGGTCCCCACCTGCCAGAGGGTGTCGTAGCCGCGCATGCGGTGATAGCGCACCAGCGCATCCATCAGGGTCTGCTGGAAGGCATGGCCCATGTGCAGCGTGCCGGTCACGTTCGGCGGCGGCAGCAGGATGGTGTACGGCTTGCCCTTGCCGGACGGCTTGAAATGACCGGCCTTCTCCCACCCGTCGTACAGGTCGGTCTCAAAGGTGGCGGGGTCGTAGCTGGAGGCGAGTTGGGTCATGCGGAAACCGGGATCGAAGACGGGAGGTGGGGGTGCCGGAGAATCAGCGGCCGAGGGCGCGCCGGATCTTCTGGTCGGTATGGAACTGCGAGACCGCGTAGGCGGCCCAGATGGCGGCCGGCAGCCAGCCGATCAGGGTGATCTGCAGGATCAGGCAGAGGATGCCCGCAAACGGGCGACCGATGGTGAAGAACGACAACCAGGGAAAGATCAGGGCAATCAGCAGGCGCATCAAGGGTCTCCGGACGCAGCGGGCACCCGCGCGGGGTGCCGGGCGTCACATGTCGTATTTGTTCAGGTCAAAGCCCAGCGCCTTGTACTGGCGCCAGCGCTCGCGCAGCGGCTCGCGGGCTTCCGGGTCGGCCGGCACCACTTCCAGCACGCGGTCGCAGCTGGCCAGGTAGGGGTCGTCGCGCAGATTGATGACCAGCGGGCGGGCCGGGGCGTCGGTGCCGGGCGCGGCGATCAGCACCAGCGCCTCTTCCTCGTCGACGTCATCGCCGGCGATCTGGTGCGGAATGTAGGCATCGTCGTCGAACGCCCACAGCAGTTCGTCCAGCGCTTCGGCCTGGGCCTGGTCGCGCGCCAGCACCAGGGTGAACAGCCCGGCGTCGTTGGCCTTGCGTGCCAGCTCGCAGACCAGGCGCAGGGGCTCGGTCAGGAAGCGGGGCTTGGCGATCAGGTAGAAATCAGCACGGGACATGGGCAGGCCTGGAGCGGAGGGGAATGCCCGGCAGCCGGCCGGGCGGGATCGGAGCGGCCGGTCGGCCGCCCCGATCGACACGGCATCAGGCGCGTGCGACCTGGTCCAGCAGCCACTGGCTCAGCAGGCCAACCGGACGGCCGGTGGCCATGCCGCGCTTGCCTTCGTCACTGGCCACGCCGGCGATGTCCAGGTGGGCCCAGCGCTGGCCTTCGGTGAAGCGCGACAGGAAGCAGCCGGCGGTGATCGCCCCGGCCCAGCGGCCGCCGATGTTGTAGACGTCGGCGAAGCTGGAATCCAGCATCGGCTGGTACTCGTCCCACAGCGGCAGGCGCCAGGCGCGGTCGAACACGTGCTCGCCGGCGGCCAGCAGTTCATTGGCCAGGTCGTCGTGCTTGGTCATCAGGCCGGCGGTCTGGTGGCCCAGGGCGACCATGCACGCACCGGTCAGGGTGGCCACGTCGACCAGGGCGGCCGGCTCGAACCGCTGCGCGTAGGTCAGGGCGTCGCACAGGATCAGGCGGCCCTCGGCGTCGGTGTTGCCCACTTCGATGGTCTTGCCGGACATCGAGGTGATCACGTCGGACGGGCGGTAGGCATTGCCGTCGATGGCGTTCTCGACCGCCGGCACCACCACCACCAGGTTCAGCGGCAGCTTGGCGGTGACCGCGGCCACGAAGGTGCCGATGACGTTGGCGCCACCGCACATGTCGTACTTCATCTCTTCGATGCCGCCCTGGGTCTTCAGGTTGACGCCGCCGGTGTCGAAGGTGATGCCTTTGCCGACCAGCACGTACGGCTTGGCGTCGCCGCCGTTGCTCCACTTCAGCACGACCAGGCGCGGGCGGTTGGCCGAGCCGCGGGCCACGGCCAGCAGCGACCCCATGCCCAGCGCTTCCATCTGGGTCTCGTCCAGGATCTCCGCATCGGCGCCGGCGTGGGCCTGGGCGAAGGCGACAGAGGACTCGGCCAGGTAGGCCGGGGTGCACAGGTTCGGCGGCAGATTGCCCAGCTCGCGGGCGTACTGCACGCCGGCGGCGATGGCCTGGCCCTGGGTCAGCGCCTGGGCGTCGTCGCCGGCGATGGCCAGGGTGGTCAGGCCCGGTTCTTCGGCCTTCTTCTTGCCCAGCGTGGCGCTGTAGCGGTACGCGGCGTGGTCGGCGGTGATGATGGCCTGGCGGATGTTCCAGGCGGCATCACGGCCCTTTACCGGCAGTTCGGTCAGGGTGAACAGCGCATGGTGGTTGACGCCGCTCTTCAGGGCGCGGCTGGCGTCACCGACCGCCTTGAGGTACTGCGGCACGCCGAATTTGGCGGTTTCGCCCAGGCCGACGACCAGCACGCGCGGTGCGGTCACGCCCGGCAGATCGTGCAGCAGGGTGGTGTTGCCGGTCTTGCCGCCGACGTCGCCGCGGGCGACCAGCGCCGACAGACGGCCACCGGAGGCAGCATCCAGGGCCTGTGCCGCCGGGCTCAGGGACTGGTCGGCAAAGGCGCCGACGATGACGCAGTCGCACGCGGCGGTGGCCGGTGCTGCGCGGTTCAGGGTGAATTCCAGGGCCATTGATCAGATTCCGTTGGCAAATCCGTACAATCGCGAGCTGTTTACGCCCAGCCAGTAGACTGGACCATGCCGCGAACGAATCCGAGAGTTTAAACCACCGCCCCATGTCGAAGCTCGATCGCTATCTCCTGCGTGATTTCCTCCAGAGTTTCCTGGCCACCCTGATCGTGCTGCTGGTGGTGAGTGTCGGTGGTGTCCTGGTGGACATCCTCGGCAACATCGCCGATGGCCGGCTGCCCGCCCGCCTGCTGTTCTCGCAGCTGGGCCTGCAGTTCATCGTGTACATGCCCCTGATCCTGCCACTGGCGCTGATGCTGGGCCTGCTGCTGGCCACCGCCCGCCTGTACCGCGACTCGGAGATGGCGGTGCTGACCGCCATCGGGGTCGGGCCCCGGCGCCTGCTGCGCCCGCTGATGATGCTGGTGCTGCCGGTGATCGCCGTGATCGGGCTGTGCTCGCTGTGGCTGGGCCCCTGGGCCGACCGCACCGGCGAGAAAATGATCGACGAGGCCAACCGCAGCATCGTCATGGCCGGCCTGGAGGCGGGCAAGTTCACCTCGCTGCCCAATGGCGGGGTGGTCTATCTGTCCTCGGTGTCGCCCGATGGCACCCAGCTGGGCAAGGTGTTCATGCAGCGCCAGAAGGGCGACCGCATCGAGGTGGTTTCGGCCGACCGTGGCCGGATGTTCTTCGAGGGCGAGCGCCAGCGCTACCTTGAGCTGGACGATGGCCACCAGGTGGAAGGCCCGGTCAACGGCGGCCTGGACTACAGGCTGGTGACCTTCGCGCGCAACGATGTGGCGCTGCCGGACGGGGCCGACACGCGCAAGGACGACGATCCGGAGCTGTTGACGACAGGTCAGCTGCTCGGCGATGACCGGCCGGCGGCCCGCGCGCAGCTGCACGCGCGCATCGCCCCGCCGCTGATCGCGCTTGCCTTCGCGCTGATGACGCTGCCGCTGGCACGCAGTTCGCCGCGCCAGCAGCGCTACGGGCGGATGATGCTGGCGTTCCTGGCCTACATGGTGGGCATGAACCTGATGTTCATCGGCACCCGCTGGATCGCCGATGGCAAGGTACCCGGCAGTGTGGGCCTGTGGTGGCTGAGCCTGCCGTTGCTGGCGCTGGCCATCTGGATGTATTTCCGCGACGGCAAGCTGTCGCGTCCCCGGAGGACCGCATGAAACTGCGTCCCATGCGGTTTGATTTCTATCTGGGCAGGGCGGTGTTCGGCACGGTCCTGCTGACCTGGGCGGTTCTGGTCGGGCTGGACGTGGTGATGGCGTTCTCCGGCGAGTTCAAGGACGTGGGCAAGGGCAGCTATACGGCTGGCCATGCGGCGGCCTGGGTGCTGTACACGGTGCCGCGCCGCGCCTACACCTTCTTCCCGACGGCCGCGGTGATCGGCGCGCTGATGGGGCTGGGGCAGCTGGCGGCCACCTCGGAACTGACGGCGCTGCGGGCGCTGGGTCTGTCGCGCAAGCGGCTGAGCGTGTCGGTGGCAGTGGCGCTGTCGCTGCTGACGGCGGTGATGGTGTTCAGCGGCGAAACGCTGGGACCGTGGGGCCAGAGCAAGGCCGACGACATCAAGATCAGCGCGCGCTGGGGCAGCACGCTCAGCGCGGCGCGCTACCAGGGCGTCTGGGCGCGCGAGGGCGACACGTTCCTGAGTGCGACCAGTGGCGATGAGCAGCTGCAGGCAGGGGGCGGGACGCGCCTGGTCCTGCACGATGTGCGCCTGTACAAGATCGGCGACGATGGGCGTCTGGCCTCGCTGACGCACGCGGCAACGGCCGAGCACGATGCGCAGGGCTGGGTGCTGAAAACGGTGCGCCGGGATACCTTCGGGGACCGCTCGGCAACGCGCCAGACCGTGGCCTCGGAGCCGTGGGATTCGCGGCTGGATGCGGCGGCGCTGGCCACGGGCATCGCCAAGCCGCGCAACCTGACGGCGATGGACCTGCGCAACAGCATCGAGTACCGCAAGCGCAACGGGCTGGATGCGCGCGATTATGAAGACATCTACTGGAGCCGCTGGTTCTATCCGCTGAACGTGCTGGCGCTGTGCCTGGCGGCCGTGCCGTTCGCGTTCGGCTCGCTGCGCAGCGGCGGCATGGGCAAGCGCCTGTTCCTCGGCATCCTGTTCGCGCTGGGCTTCTGGTTGCTGCAGTTGTTCTTCGGCCGCATGGCCGGCGCGCTCAAGTTCGATTACCGCATCGCCTACGCGCTGCCACCGATCGTGATGCTGGTGGTGTCGGGCATGCTGTTCCGGCGGAAGTCGGGGTAAGCGGCGTCAGGCGTCAGGCGTTAAGCAGAAGCAGGGCGTGCGGCGTTTTGGTTGTCCCGGGGCAGGCGTGTCCCGCAGCCCTGGGGTACGGGTACCCAGCGCGGGAACACCTGAAACGCTGCAGTTGCCTTCGCTTCGGTGCTTCGGTGCTTCAGCGCTTCAGCGCTTCAGCAGGCGCACCAGCCGCGTGCCGCTGGCGCGGTCGTGCCAGGTCAGACGCTGGCGGTCGAGCAGGGCACACCACAGGCCCAGCCCCCCGAGCAGTACCGAGAGGGTGCCCACGCTGTAGCGCAGCCAGAGCTGGCGGCGGGTGGGCGGCGTTCCGTCGGTGTTGACCACCTGCAGCCGCCACGGCCGCATGCCCAGCGTCTGGCCGCCGCGACGCCAGCTCCACGTCGCGTACAGGCCGGTGACCAGCCAGCAGCACAGCCACAGCAGCCATTGCAGCGTACTGAACGGCGCGATGTTGTCGCGCGCCGCGTGCCCGGACAGCGTGTAGCCGGCCACGAACAGCGAGCTCACCAGCATCCACAGCGCCAGCGCCGGGAAGAAGTCGTACAGCAGTGCCAGCAGGCGCCACAGCAGCAGCGAGGCGGGGCGGGTCGCGGCGGGAGCATCGGTGGTGGTGGCCATGCCGCGAGCATACCCGGGCATCGGCCCGGCGTGGATGGCCGGCGCGCGCCGCGCTCCGTATGCTGATGGCATGTCCGATGTCTCCACCCCGGCGCAACGTCGCCAGCTGGTCCAGCACCTGCCCGCGCTGCGCGATGCCGATGCCGCGGTCATTCAGCATTTTCTTGACACGATCTGGGCCGAACAGGGGCTCGCGCGGGCCTCCCTGGACAGCTACCGGCGCGATCTGGAAGGGCTCGCGCGCTGGCGTGACGGGCGCGCCGGTGGCCTGGCCGCGATCGACCGTGCCGGTCTGTTCGATTACCTGGCGTGGCGCGCGCAGCATGGATGGTCGCCGCGCAGCAACGCACGTCTGCTCTCGGCCCTGCGCGCGTTCTTTGCCGATGCCGTGCGTCGCGGCCGGCGCGCCGACGATCCCACCGCCCTGCTGGACCCGCCGCGCCTGCCACGGCTGCTGCCCAAGGCCCTGGCCGAAAGCCAGATCGATGCGCTGCTCGATGCTCCCGACATCGACGATCCGATCGGCCTGCGCGACCGGGCCATGCTCGAACTCATGTATGCCGCCGGCCTGCGCGTCAGCGAACTGGTGCACCTGCCCGCCAACGCGGTCAACCTGCGCCAGGGCGTGCTGCGCGTCACCGGCAAGGGCAGCAAGGAGCGCCTGGTGCCACTGGGCGAGGAATCCCAGCATTGGCTGGAACGCTACCTTGCCCACTCGCGCCCGCGGCTGGCCGGTGGGCGCAGCGTGCCCGGCGGCCAGGACGGCAGCGTGCCGATGTTCCTCGCTCCGTCCCTGCAGCCGCTCAGTCGCCAGCAGTTCTGGGGGCTGGTGAAAAAGTATGCCGCCCTGGCCGGCATCGACCCGGTCCGGATCAGCCCGCACGGGCTGCGGCACAGCTTTGCCACCCACCTGCTCAACCGCGGTGCCGATCTGCGCGCGCTGCAGATGCTGCTTGGCCACAGCTCGCTGTCCACCACCCAGATCTACACCCTCGTCGCGCGCGAGCACCTGCAGAAGCTGCACGCCCGGCACCATCCGCGCGGCTGACCCGCCCCCGGCGTGCAACGCATCACTGTTCCGCTGCCGTGCAGCCGGGCGACGGCCCGGCTATGCGAGAATCCCGGACCTTCTTTCCTACCGGATCGCGCCATGCTCCGAGTTGCCATTGCCGCCCTGTTCGGCGCGCTCAGCCTGACTGCCTGCGCGCAGCAGCCCTCCGCGCCGGCTGCCAAGCCCGCCGCGTCTGCCCCGGTGGCCGGCGGCAGCGCCGAGCAGCGCGTACGCACCGCCCTGCAGCAGCTGGACCCCAAGTTTGCCCCGGACTTCATCGGCGCTGCACCGTTCGCCGGGTTCCGGGAAGTGCTGGTGGCCGGCCAGGTGCTGTACGTCTCCGATGACGGTCGCTACCTCATGCAGTCCCAGCCCTACGACATCCAGAACAAGGCGCCGGCCAGCAGCCCCGGCCTGCTGGCGTACCGTCGTGGTCTGCTGGACAAGGTGCCGCAGGGCGAGCGCATCGTGTTCGCCGCGCCCAACGCCAAGTACACCGTCAGCGTGTTCACCGATATCGAATGCGGGTACTGCCGCAAGCTTCACCAGGATATCGCCGAGCTCAACCGCAACGGCATCACCGTCGAATACCTCGCCTTCCCGCGCATGGGCCTGGGCAGCCAGGATTACACCGACATGATCTCGGTGTGGTGCGCAGCCGACCGCAAGCAGGCGTTGACTGCCGCCAAGACCGGCAAGCCGGTGCCGGCCAGGAGCTGCACCAACCCGGTGGCCATGCAGTACACGCTCGGCCAGCAGATCGGCGTCAATGGCACCCCGGCGATCTTTGCCGCCGATGGCACCCAGCTCGGCGGCTATGTGCCCCCGGCGCAGCTCAAGGCCGCGCTGGAACGCATCTCGGCCGGCGGCAGCCGCTGAAACAACAACGCCCCGGCATGACCGGGGCGTTGCCGTTGCGGGGCCGGCCGAGGGTCGGCCGGCGACCGGTCAGTTCAGGCCGTCGCTGATCGCCTTGGTCAGCGTGCCCTGCGCGTCATCGCCGCTGAACTCCCAGAAGAACGCGCCGCCCAGGCCCTGGGCCTTCACGTAGCCCATCTTCTCGGTGACCATCGCCGGGGTGTCCACGCTCCAGAACGTGGTGCCGTTGGAGATCCACGTGGCCTTGGCCGTGGTGTCGGTATAGACCGGCCAGGCAAGGTTCTTGAGCACCTTCCAGTCTTCGATCCCGGCTTCGTACGTGCCCGGTGCCGCGCCGCTGGCGCTGCGGTACAGGCCGTTGTTGCCGCTGGCCACGCCGGTCCAGCCGCGCCCGTAGTAGCCGATGCCCAGGTTCAGCTTGCTGGCCGGTACGCCGCGGCTGATGAAGGCCTCCATCGCATCGTTGCTGTTGTAGAACTTCTGGTCGCCCGTGGAGGGGTCGGCCGGCGAGTCGAACAGCGCCGAGTGATGGTTGGTCTGCGGGTCCCATGCGCCGTGGAAGTCGTAGGTCATCACGTTGATGAAGTCCAGGTACGGGTGGAACGCGGCCGGATCGGTCACCCGGATCTTGTCGATACCCGCGCCCACCGCTACGGTCAGCAGCAGCCCCGGCCGCACCGCGTCGAGCTGACGGCGGAACTCGGCCAGCAGTGCCGTGTAGTTGGCGTTGTCGGCCGGCGTGCCGCAGCTCAGCCCGCAGGCCACCGGGTACTCCCAGTCGATGTCGATGCCATCGAACACACCGGCGGCCGCGCCCACCCCACCGGCACCGTCGGTGACCGGCAGGTTGCCCTTGATGTAGGCATCGATGCACGAGGCCACGAAGGCCTGGCGGTTGGCCGGCTGCGCCGCGCTGGAGAAGCCGCGCGACCAGGTCCAGCCACCGAGCGAGATCAGCACCTTCACGTTCGGGTGCTTGGCCTTGAGCTGCTTGAGCTGGTTCCAGTTGCCGCGCAGCGGCTGGTCCCACGTATCGGCGCTGCCGCTGACACTTTCGCCGGCGCCGAAGGCCTTGGTGTAGTCGGCGAAGGCATCGCCCCCCACGCCGGTGTTCGGATCGGAGGCCTGGGTGACGCCCACTTCGCAGCGGTTGTTGCGCACGTTGCCGAAGGCGTAGTTGATGTGCGTCAGCCTGGCCGCCGCACCGCTGGTGTCGATGTTCCTGACCCGGTAGTTGCGCCCGTAGATGCCCCACTGGGTGAAGTAGCCGATCACCCGCTTGGTGCCGCCGCCACCGCCGCCGGCCGCCGTGGTCACGCTGATCGATGCGCTCTGCGCCGAGGCGTTGCCGGCGTTGTCGCGTGCGCGGACCGTGTAGGTGTAGGCCGTGCTCGCCGTCAGGCCGCCGTCGGTGTACTGGGTGGCGCTGGGCGAACCCACCAGACCGCCGTTGCGGTACACGTCGTAGCCGGCCACGCCGCTGCCGCCGCTGTTGTCGGTGGCTGCGTTCCAGGTCAGGTTGACCGTGGTGGCCGTTTTCGATGGCGATGCCAGGCCGCCGGGCACGCTGGGCGGGGTGGTGTCGTTGCTGGCGGCGGTGACGGTCACGCTGACCGTGGTCGAGGAGGTGACCGCATTGGAGTTGTCGGTGGCCACGGCCTTGAGGGTGTGGCTGCCGGCCGCTGCATTGGTCCAGGTCACGCTGTACGGCGCGCTGGTGTCGATGCCCAGCGAGGTGCCGCCGCGGAAGAACTCGACCTTGCTGATGCTGCCGTCGCTGTCACTCGCATTGGCGCTGACGGTGATGCTGCTGCCGGCGCTGAAGCTGGCGCCATTGGCCGGCGAGGTCAGGCTGACGCTCGGCGGCTGGTTGCCGCCGCTGCCGTCGCAGGTGCCCAGGTTGGTGTAGTAGGGCGCGCCGGCCGGGTGATCCGGCGGGGCGTTCCAGATGTCCTGGTTGGCCCGGTACAGCACGCCGCCCTTCTGCAGGGTGGACCCGGCCAGGTAGATGGCGGCCGGGTTCCATTCCGGCACGCCGGTACAGCTGGCGGCCTGGGCCAGGGTCGGCGCGCCGGCCGCGGCGGCCAGGGCCAGCACCAGCAGCCAGCGGGCATGGCCACGTCGGGCCGGGGGAGATATCGATGTCACTGCACTGCGCACTATCGGGTCCTGCATGGGAATTCTCCGATCAGGTGGTGGGCGCATGGCGCCGGGTTGGCGCCATGCGTGCAGCAGTCCGGGGCCGGTGAGAGAGGCCGGCGACAGCAGTGGGGGCGGACGGGGCCCCGGCCGGAAGGCGCCCGGCCAGGTGGTGATAACGTTGTCATGCATTCGGCCGACAATCCGTGAACCAGTGCATGGTTCAGCCGTGAAGACGCAGGGGGCCGCTCCCCCGGCCGGGCGGGTTCCGGCGGTGGACTTGGGTACAATAGTGGGCCCCGTCTCCAACCACGGTTCCCCGGACATGATGGTCCTCGAGGGCGCATCCGCCCTTTCGCCGTTCCGCCGCGAACGTCTTGAATCCCGCCTGCAGTCCCTCACCGCCTCCCTGCGCATCGCCGGTGCCTGGCATGTCTACTTCATCCAGACCGAGGGCGATGCCGCCCCGGACCCGGCGATCCTGAGCCGGATCCTGGAAGCCCAGCCGACGCTGGCCGGGCAGGAAGAGGGGGCCGTTACCCGCTTCGTCGTGCCACGCCTGGGGACGTTGTCGCCCTGGTCGAGCAAGGCCACCGAGCTGGTCCGCGGTGCCGGGCAGCCGATCCGCCGCGTCGAGCGCGGCCTGCGCATCGATCTGGTCGGCTGGCCGGCCGACGCGGCCACGGCCGAGGCGGTGGCGCGCGTGCTGCACGACCCGATGACCCAGTCGGTGCTGGACAGCGCCGATCAGGCCCAGGCGCTGTTCACCGC
Source organism: Stenotrophomonas sp. NPDC077461 (assembly GCF_049545475.1). Classification (NCBI taxonomy): domain Bacteria; kingdom Pseudomonadati; phylum Pseudomonadota; class Gammaproteobacteria; order Lysobacterales; family Lysobacteraceae; genus Stenotrophomonas; species Stenotrophomonas sp. NPDC077461. The sequence continues at coordinate 58,653 of NZ_JBMWDO010000009.1, read as the reverse complement.
GCCCGCCCGGGGTGAGCTGGAGCGCATCGCGCTGGATGACCTGGAAGCGGCCAACCGCCGCCTCGGGCTGGCGATGGCCCAGGACGAGATCGACTACCTGCGCGAGCGCTTCGGTGCGCTTGGCCGCAGCCCGTCGGACGTGGAACTGATGATGTTCGCGCAGGCCAACTCGGAGCACTGCCGGCACAAGATCTTCAATGCCAGCTGGACCATCGACGGTGCCGACCAGCCCCACTCGCTGTTCCGCATGATCAAGAACACCCACCAGCAGACCCCGCAGCACACGTTGAGCGCGTACAGCGACAACGCCGCGGTGGTCGCCGGCTTCCCCGCCGCGCGCTACCGTCCGGACCCGGCCACGGGCGAGTACCGCAGCGAAGCGGTGGTCGATTCGGCGTTCTGCATCAAGGTGGAAACGCACAACCACCCGACCGCGATCGCGCCCTTCCCGGGCGCGTCCACCGGCGCCGGCGGCGAAATCCGCGACGAGGGCGCCACCGGCCGCGGCGGCAAGCCCAAGGCCGGCCTGACCGGCTTCTCGGTCTCGCACCTGCGCATCCCGACCCTGCCGCAACCGTGGGAAGCGCCGCGCGCGCTGAACCCGCGCATGGCCCCGGCGCTGGACATCATGCTGGACGGCCCGCTCGGCGGCGCCGCGTTCAACAACGAGTTCGGCCGTCCCAACCTGCTTGGCTACTTCCGCAGCTTCGAGCTGCCCGAAGGCGAGGGCCTGACCCGCGCCTACGACAAGCCGATCATGCTGGCCGGTGGCCTCGGTGCCATCGACCAGGTCCAGGTCGAAAAGCTCAGGCTGCAGCCGGGCGACGCGGTGATCGTGCTCGGCGGTCCGGCGATGCTGATCGGCCTGGGCGGTGGTGCCGCCAGTTCGGTGGCCTCGGGCGAAAGTGCCGAAGACCTCGACTTCGCCAGCGTGCAGCGCGACAACCCGGAAATGGAACGCCGCTGCCAGGAAGTGATCGACCGCTGCGTCGCGCTGGGCCTGGACAATCCGATCCGCTGGTTCCATGACGTCGGCGCCGGTGGTCTCTCCAACGCGATTCCCGAACTGCTGCACGACTCGGGCGTGGGCGGCGTGATCGACCTGGGCAAGGTGCCCACCGACGACCCGTCGCTGTCGCCGATGCAGCTGTGGTGCAACGAATCGCAGGAGCGCTACGTGCTTGGCGTGCCGCAGGCGCGCCTGGCCGAGTTCGCCGCGCTGTGCGCGCGTGAGCGCTGCCCGTTCGCCGCCGTTGGCGTGGCGACCGCCGAAGAACGCCTGGTGGTGGCCTACGGCGCGACCGTGGACAACATCCCGGCCGACGCGCCGATCGACCTGCCGATGGACGTGCTGTTCGGCAAGGCGCCGAAGATGCACCGCGATACCGTTCACCCGGCGCCGCCGCGCTGGCCGGCGCTGAAGACCGCCGGGCTGGACCTGCATGACGCCGGCCTGCGCGTACTCGCGCATCCGTCGGTGGCGTCCAAGAACTTCCTGGTCACCATCGGCGACCGCAGCGTTGGCGGCCTGACCGCGCGCGAGCAGATGATCGGTCCGTGGCAGCTGCCGCTGGCCAACGTCGCCATCACCCTGGCCGGGTTCGACACCGTGGCCGGCGAAGCGATGGCGATCGGTGAGCGCACCCCGCTGGCGCTGCTGGACGCGGCCGCGTCGGCACGCATGGCGGTGGGCGAAGCCATCACCAACCTGTGCGCCGCTCCGGTGGACGCGCTGGAGACGGTGAAGCTGTCGGCCAACTGGATGGCTGCGGCCGGCCACAACGGCGAAGACGCGCTGCTGTACGACGCCGTGCGTGCGGTGGGCATGGAGCTGTGCCCGCAGTTGGACCTGAGCATTCCGGTCGGCAAGGACTCGCTGTCCATGCAGGCGCAGTGGCACGACGCCGGTACCGCGCACAAGTCGGTCTCGCCGGTTTCGCTGGTGATCTCCGCGTTCGCGCCGGTGGCCGACGCCACCACCCAGCTGACCCCGCTGCTGGACCGCGATGCCGACAGCGAGCTGTGGCTGATCGGCCTGGGCGCCGGCAAACAGCGTCTGGGCGGGTCGATCCTGGCCCAGGTGCATGCCGACCACAGCGCGCTGCCCGCGTTCGCCGGTGCCGTACCGGACCTGGACGATCCGCAGCGCCTGCGTGCGTTCTTCGAGCTGATCCGTGACGCGCGCCAGGCCGGCCTGCTGCTGGCCTACCACGACCGCAGCGATGGCGGCGCATTCGCCGCGCTGTGCGAAATGGCCTTTGCTTCGCGTCTGGGCATGGACATCACCCTGGATGCCTGGGGCGATGATCCGTTCCGCAGCCTGTTCAACGAAGAACTCGGTGCGGTGGTGCAGATCGCCAAGGAAGACCGCGCCGCGTTCGCCGATCTGGTCGAGCGCCATGCGCTGACCGAATGCGCGCAGCGCATCGCACGGCCGACCACCGCGCCGGTGGTGCGGGTGTCGCTGCAGGGCGAAAGCCTGGTCGAGTGGCGCTGGGAAGCACTGTTCGATGCCTGGTGGTCGGTGACCCACGCCATGCAGAAGCTGCGCGACAACCCGGACAACGCCGACCAGGAGCGTGCGGTCGCGCGCAGCTTCACCGCGCCGGGCCTGAAGCCGAAGCTGACCTTCGACCTCAACGAGGATGTGGCGTCGCCGTACCGGGATGCACCCGTGTCGCGGGCGCAGGAGGGGCAGGAGCGGCGCATCAACATCGGCGCGCGCCCGCGCGTGGCGGTGCTGCGCGAGCAGGGCGTCAATGGCCAGATTGAAATGGCCAACGTCTTCGAACGTGCCGGTTTCCGCACCTTCGACGTACACATGAGCGACCTGATCGAAGGCCGCGTCGCGCTGTCGGACTTCACCGGGCTGGTTGCCTGTGGTGGCTTCAGCTACGGCGACGTGCTCGGTGCGGGCCGCGGCTGGGCCACCTCGGTGCTGGAGCGCACGGCGCTTCGTGATGCGTTCGCGGCGTTCTTCGCGCGTCAGGACAGCTTCGCGCTGGGTGTGTGCAACGGTTGCCAGATGATGAGCCAGCTCAAGGACATCATCCCGGGTGCCGAGCATTGGCCGCAGTTCCGCCGCAACCGCAGTGAGCAGTTCGAAGCGCGCACCGCCCTGCTGGAAGTGGTGGAATCGCCCTCGATCCTGCTGCGTGGCATGGCCGGCTCGCGCCTGCCGGTGGCCGTGGCGCATGGCGAAGGCCAGGCGGTGTTCGCCTCCGCCGTGGACCAGGCGGCCGCCCGCGTCGCGCTGCGTTACGTGGACGGCGATGGCAATGTGGCCAGCCAGTACCCGCTCAACCCGAACGGGTCGCCGGACGGCATCACCGGCCTGACCACCACCGACGGCCGCGTCACCATCATGATGCCGCACCCCGAGCGCACGCCGCGCGCGGTGAATCTGAGCTGGCATCCGGCCGAGTGGACCGGCGACTCGCCGTGGCTGCGGATGTTCCGCAACGCACGCGTATGGTGCGGATGATCAACCCTACTGTTGCGAATGGTTGCACTGTGAAAGTCGCATGAAGAAAGTCGCCGGTATCACCGGCGACTTTTTTTTGCGCCGCGATTTTCATCGCTGGCAATGAGTTACAGCGCGTTACATGGCCGAAATCCGTTTTCACGTGGTTTCACACTGTTATAACGAAATAACCGAGTATCGCGTCGAAAATGTGACGAAACACACGGTCATATGTTTTTCCACGTCAATGTCTTGACGGATTCGGCACGGTAAGTTAACACTGCATTCTCATTTCGACAGCGTTCAGTCAGCAGTAACCGCACGGAAAGCGAGCAACGCTGTACGTCTCTGCCTGCCGTTCGGCATAACGCAGTAAATCAAGCGAAAACGCCCCCAGGGGACGTTGGGCCACGCGGCCCGGCGTTGGCGTCGCTTTGCCTAAAACCAGCCTAATCAGGAGCCGTATCGATGAATCGGATTTATCGCAAGGTCTGGAACAAAGCACTGGGGCAGATGGTCGTCGCCTCGGAATTGGCCAGCAGCCAGTCCCCGGGGGGAGTCATCGATCAGCGCCGATCCACTGGCGGCCGCAACGCCACGTTGCTGTCGGCCGCCATCGCCTTGACGCTTGGCCTCGGCGCGGCTGTTGTCACGCCAACCGCCCGTGCGCAGTCGGTTGAAGTGGGGGGCAACGCGAACTGCGTGGTGCTCAACAGCAAGATCCTCGACAGCTGCGTGGTCGACGGCAGCGCCAGCGCCACCGGCACCAATGCGGTGGCCATCGGCAGCAGCAGCACCGCGTCGGCGGCCAACAGCGTGGCGCTGGGCGCCGGCTCGCGCGCCAACCGCGCCAACACGGTGTCGGTCGGTGATGCCGGCAAGGAGCGCCAGGTCACCAACGTCGCGGCCGGCACCGCCGCCACCGATGCGGTGAACAAGGCGCAGCTGGACAAGGTCGCGGTCGCCGCCGAAGGCGCGACCCGTTACTTCAAGGCCGACGGTGACGGCAACGACACCGATGCGGCCCGTATCGATGGCGAGGGTGCGCTGGCGGCCGGCGCCAGTGCCACTGCAGAAGGCGACGGAGCAACCGCGTTGGGGCGCGGCAGCCAGGCGCTGGCCAATGCGACCACGGCCGTGGGCAGTGACGCGATCGCCGCCGGCCTCGGTGGCAGCGCCTTCGGTCAGAACGCACTGGCCTTGGGCGATGCGAGCACCGCCGTGGGGCAGAGTGCGGTCGCTGTCGGCCTCGGCGACGTCGCGCTCGGCGCGTCGGCCGTCGCGGCCAGCGAAAACGGCGCGGCGACCGCCATCGGCGGCCTGGCCGAAGCCAGTGCCGATGGCGCGACCGCTGTCGGTGGTGGCGCGCTCGCCATCGGCCTGGGCAGCACCTCGCTTGGCCGCGGTGCCGGCAGCGGCGGCGAAGCCTCCGTGGCGGTCGGCGCGTTCAGCGTGGCCGTCGGCGATTTCAGCGCCACCCTCGGCGCCAACTCCGCCGCCGTTGCGGTCGGCAGCGTGGCGCTCGGTGCCGGCTCCTACGCCGACCGCGTGGACACGGTGTCGGTCGGCAATGCCGACAACGGCCTGCGCCGGCAGATCACCAATCTTGCCGAAGGCACCGAAGCCACCGATGCGGTGAACAAGGCCCAGCTGGATGAAGTGGGCGCGGTGGCCGCCACCACCGACAAGTACTTCCAGGCCAGTGGCAGCGCCGACAGCGATGCCGGTGCGTATGTCGATGGCGACAACGCCACGGCAATCGGCGAAGCATCCAATGCACTCGGCAACGGCGCCACCGCACTGGGCAGCGGCGCCACGGCCGTGGCGCAGAACGCCACGGCGGTCGGCTACAACGCCGTGGCCAGCGGCCAGAACAGCGCGGCCTTCGGCAACAACGCACAGGCCAACGGCCCGGGCAGCGTGGCCGTCGGCGGTGCAGCAGTGGACGCCGACGGCAATCCGCTGATCACCAATGGGGGCGTGCCGGTGGATACCGGCGCCACCAGCGCCGGCGTCGGTGGCACGGCCGTTGGTGCCAGTGCCGAAGCATCCGGGTTCGCAGCCTCGTCCTACGGTGTCGGCGCATACGCAGGCGGTGCGCAATCGTCGGCGTTCGGTGCGGTCGCCAATGCGACCGGTGACTATTCCACGGCGGTCGGCACGCAGAGCGTGGCCACCGGCGCGAGCAGTACCGCCATCGGCGGTCCGGCCGATCTGCTGCCGGGGCTGGGCTTCTTCGTGCAGACCCAGGCCAGCGGCGAAGCCGCCACGGCCGTCGGCGCCGGCGCCATCGCCAGCGGCGATTACGCGGTCGCCAACGGCACCCTGAGCGAAGCATCGGGCACCGAAGCGACGGCGGTCGGCTACTTTGCCTATGCACCGGGCGAGGGAGCCTCGGCGCTGGGCGCGGAAAGCTGGGCCAGCGGCGACCTGAGCACCGCCGTGGGCTTCTACAGCACCGCGCGCGGCGCCAACAGCGTGGCGCTGGGGGCAAACTCCACCGCCACCCGCGACAACACCGTTTCGGTGGGCGATGTCGGCAACGAGCGGCAGATCACCCACGTGGCCGCCGGTACCGAGGCGACCGACGCCGTCAACAAGGCGCAGCTCGATGGCGTGGCGCAGGTCGCCAACGTCACCGCCAACCGCTTCAAGGCCAACGCCTCCGACGGCAGTGACGTGGGTGCCTTCGCCGACGGCGATGGCGCGCTGGCCGCCGGCGAAGCGAGCAACGCGCTCGGTGCCGGTGCCGCTGCGCTGGGCAACGGCGCCAGCGCGGTGGGCGATGACACGGTGGCCGTCGGTCGCAACGTGGCCGCCAACGGCAACGGCAGCGTCGCCATCGGTGGGCTCGGGCAGGCGTACGACGCGTACAACCAGCCGCTGGTCGATGCCGACGGCAACGCGGTCCTGGTCGGCACCACGGCCGTCGCGGACGCGGTTGCGGTGGGAGCCGGTGCACAGGCCACCGGTGCACTGAGCAATGCCTTCGGCAGCGGCGCGCAGGCCACGGGCGACAACAGCCTGGCTGGCGGCTACAAAGCCCGCGCGACCGGCGACTACAGCGTCGCTCAGGGCGACAACGCCTTCGCCAGCGGTGAGGAATCCACCGCGACCGGCGCCTATGCGTGGGCAACGGCAGACGGCGCGACCGCCTTCGGTGCGAGTGCGTGGGCCACCGAAGCCAATGCCACGGCCGTGGGCCAGTCGGCCTGGGCCAGCGGCACCGGTTCCACCTCCATCGGCTACAACAGCTGGGCACGCGGCAGCAGTGCCACCGCGCTCGGGCGTGGTGCGTTCGGCTATGGCGACAACAGCGTCGCGGTCGGCTTCCAGGCGTTGGGCAACAGCATCAACAGCATTGCCATCGGCACCAACGTGGTGGCCGGCGGCGAGAGCGCGATCGGCATCGGTGCCGGCAGCGCGGCCAGTGCCAGCAATGCGGTGGCGCTCGGTGCCGGCTCGGTGGCCGATCGTGCGTACACGGTGTCGGTGGGCAGCGATGCACGCCAGCGCCAGATCACCCAGGTGGCCGCCGGTACCGAAGGCACCGACGCGGTCAATCTGGACCAGTTGAACGCGGCAACCGACCAGTTCCAGGCCAGCGGTGATGGCGTGGCGGTGGCCGGTGGTGAAGAGAGCGTGGCCGCCGGTGCCAACGCCGCCACCGATGGCGACTACGCCACGGCCGTGGGCTCCAGCAGCTACGCCGGCGCTGACGGCGCCTCCGCGCTGGGCAGTGGTGCGTTCGCATTGGCCAACAATGCCAGCGCGGTCGGCTTCAATGCGCTGGCCAGTGCGGCCAACGCGGTTGCGGTGGGTGCCAACGCGCAGGCCACCGGCGAGTACGCCACCGCCAGCGGTGCCGAAAGCGAAGCCTCCGGCGAGCAGAGCACCGCCACCGGTGCGGCCAGCATCGCCTCCGGTGCCGGCAGTCTCGCCGGCGGTGCGCTGTCCGAAGCGGCCGGTGAAGAATCGGTGGCGCTGGGCTACTTCAGCACCGCCAGTGGCGAGGGTGCCACTGCGGTCGGTGCGGAGAGCGTGGTCAGCGGTACGCTCGCAGCCGGCTACGGCTTCGCCTCCGAAGCCACCGCCAACTACGCCACCGCGATTGGTGGCTATGCCGTCGCCTCGGCCTTCAATGCCACCGCGCTCGGCAGCTTCGCGCAGGCCACCGGCTCCAACAGCGTGGCCGTGGGTGGCGATGCCGAAGCCTCCGGCGCCTACAGCACCGCCACCGGCCAGGGCAGCCTGGCCAGCGGCACCAACAGCGTGGCCGTCGGTGGCGCCCTGTTCGGTCTGCTGCCCACCGAGGCCTCCGGCAACTATTCCACTGCCGTCGGTGGTGGGGCGTGGTCGCCGGGTGTGAACAGCACGGCACTGGGCAATGCAGCCACCTCCAGCGGCGCCAACAGCGTTGCCCTCGGCGCCGACTCCATCGCCGACCGCGACGATACCGTGTCGGTCGGCAGCGCCGACGCGCAGCGCCAGATCACCAACGTGGCTGCCGGCACGCAGGACACCGATGCGGTCAACGTGGCGCAACTGAAGGAGGTGGCAGCGGTGGCCGAAACCACCAGCAAGTACTTCCAGGCCAGTGGCAGCGACGACAGCGATGCCGGTGCACTGGTCGACGGCGACAACGCGCTGGCGGCCGGCGAAGCGGCCAACGCCATCGGTGACGGCACCACCGCGCTCGGCAGCGGAGCCAATGCGCTGGCGGACAACGCCACCGCGATCGGTGTCGATGCTCTGGCGACCGGCGCAGGTGCCTCGGCCATCGGCAGCAATGCCCAGGCCACCGGCGAAAACAGCGTGGCGGTGGGTACCGGTGCCAGCGCCAGCGAGCTGGGTGCCAGTGCGATCGGCACTGCGGCACAGGCCTCCGGCGCCTACAGCACCGCCACCGGCGCCGAGTCGATCGCCAGCGGCCAGCAGGCCACCGCCACCGGCTTCCGCAGCAGCGCCAGCGATGCCGGCGCCACCGCCTACGGCAGCTACAGCGAAGCCAGCGGGCGTCTGTCGGCGGCACTGGGCTACGGCGCCATCGCCTCCAGCAACCTGGCCACGGCGGTCGGCACCTCGGCGACCGCGTCCGGTGCCAGCGCGGTCGCGCTCGGCGAATCCAGCGAGGCTACCGGCGATGAAAGCGTGGCCATCGGCGGCTCGACCTTCTACGGTCTGCTGCCGGCACGCGCGTCGGGCACGGGGGCGGCGGCCTTTGGTGCCGGCGCATGGGCCACCGACGACTACGCCACCGCGATCGGCTGGAATGCATGGGCCGATGCGGCCAGCGCCACCGCGCTGGGTGAAAGCGCAGTGGCCAGTGGCGTCAACAGCGTCGCCCTGGGCGCCGGGTCGACCGCAGACCGCGACAATACCGTCTCGGTGGGCACGGCCACCGCGCAGCGTCAGATCACCAACGTGGCGGCGGGTACCGAAGGCACCGACGCGGTCAATCTGGACCAGTTGAATGCCGTGGCCGATGTGGCCGAGGAAACCAACCGGTACTTCAAGGCGTCGGGCAGCGGCAACGGCGATGATGTCGGCAGCTATGTCGACGGTGCCTACGCCACGGCGGCAGGTGAGGCGGCCAACGCCTTCGGCACCGGCGCATCGGCATACGGCAGCGGCGCGCTGGCGTCCGGCCGCAACGCGTCGGCCTCGGGCTTCAACGCGTCGGCCACGGCCGATTCGGCCACCGCGATCGGTGGTGCGCTGTACTACGAGGACGCCAACGGCAACGTGGTGCTCGACCAGGCCACCAGTGCCAGCGGTATCGGCGCCACCGCGCTGGGCGCCGGTGCACAGGCGGAGGGCGTGTTCAGCACCGCCACCGGTGCGGCCGCCACCTCGGCCGGGCTGCAGTCGGCCGCGTTCGGCTTCAGCGCCGAGGCGGGCAGCGACTACAGCACCGCCGTGGGCGCCTTCAGTGCCGCCACCGGCGTGCGTACCACCGCGCTCGGTTACGGTGCCGAGGCCAGCGGCGACTACGCTGCCGCGCTGGGCTGGGGCAGTGCCGCGTCGGGCAGCTATGCCAACGCGATCGGCTACGCGTCGCAGGCCAGCGGCGCCAACAGCCTGGCCGCCGGCGCCAACGCCTGGGCCACTGCCGCGCAGAGCACGGCGGTGGGTCAGCTGGCGTGGGCGACCTCGGCCGGTTCCACCGCATTGGGCCAGGACAGCTATGCCTACAGCGGCATCAACGCCACCGCGCTGGGCAAGAGCGCCTCGGCCAGCGGCGAAGGCAGCGTCGCGCTTGGCGCCGGTGCACGAACCAGCGAGGCCAACGTGGTCTCGGTCGGCGGCGGCAACGGCACCACCGGTCCGGCAACCCGCCGCATCACCAACGTGGGTGCGGGCGTCAACGCTACCGATGCGGTCAACAAGTCGCAGCTGGACAGCGTGGCCGCCACTGCCGATGCGGCAGGCAAGCACTTCCAGGCCAGCGGCAGCGGCGTCGCCACGGCGAGCGGCACCGACGCACTCGCCGCCGGTGCCGGTGCGACCGCCAGCGCGACCCGCAGCAGTGCGCTGGGTACCGCTGCGGTGGCGTCGGCCACCGGAGCCACCGCGATCGGCGCCGATGCATCCGCACGCGGCACCAACAGCACGGTGATCGGCCGCCAGGCCTCCACCAATGCGACCAACGGCGTGGCCATCGGCAACGGCGCCTTCGCCAGCAACGGTGCCAACAGCATCGCCATCGGCTCTGCGGCGGGCGTGTCCGGCGCCAACGCGGTCGCGCTGGGTGCCGGTTCGCGCGCGGTGGAAGCCAACGTGGTCTCGGTGGGCGGCGGCAACGGTACCGATGGTCCGGCCACGCGCCGGATCGTCAACGTCGGCGCCGGTCGCATCGCCGAGGGCAGCACCGATGCGGTTACCGGCGGGCAGCTCAACACCACCAACCAGCGCGTGGGCGCGGTGGAAACCCGCGTGGGCGATATCGACACCCGCATCGGCTCGGTGGAGAACGTGGCGGCCAATGCGCTCACCTATGACGACAGCAGCCGCGACACGTTGACCCTGTCCGGTCTGCAGGGCACCACGCTGGAGAACGTGGGCAACGGCTCGATCGCGTCCGGCAGCCGCCAGGCGATCAACGGCGGCCAGCTGTTCCAGTCGTTGAGCGATGCTGCCAGCTTCCTCGGCGGCGGTGCCAGTGTGGGCATGCAGGGCGTGTTCGTGGCGCCCAACTACGTGATCCAGGGCGCCAGCTACGCCAACGTCGGCGATGCATTGGGTGCGCTCGACCGCAAGGTTACCGAGCTTGACCAGCGCATGGCCGGCAGTGGCGGCACGGCAAGGGCACGCGGTGCCGGTGCCACGGTGGCCAGCGCCAGTCTGGCCACCGTGGAAACGGCCGTACCGCTGTCCAGTGATACGGCGCTGGCCGACGTGCAGGGCACGCCGACCGCCGCCAGCGTGGGCGGCAGCCAGGCCTACGTGGCACCGTCCGCCGCCGCCTCGTCTGCCGTGAACGCGGTGGCGATGGGCGAGGGCGCGGTTGCCAGCGGGGCCGCGTCCACCGCGATCGGTCAGGGGGCGTCGGCGACCGCAGCCAACTCGGTCGCGCTGGGCCAGGGCTCGGTCGCCGACCGCGCCGACACGGTCTCGGTCGGTGCCACCGGCAACGAACGCCAGGTCACCCATGTCGCGGCCGGTACCCAGGCCACCGACGCGGTCAACAAGGGCCAGCTCGACGGTGGCATCGCCAGCGCCAACAGCTACACCGACCAGCGTTTCACCACGATGGCCGACAGCTTTGACATCTACAAGGGCGAGATCGACCAGCGCCTCCGTCACCAGGATCGCCGCATCGACCGCCAGGGCGCGATGAGCGCGGCGATGCTCAACATGGCCACCAGTGCCGCCGGCGTACGCACGCAGAACCGCGTCGGTGTCGGCATCGGGTTCCAGGGCGGCGAATCGGCGCTGTCGCTGGGCTACCAGCGCGCCATCAGCGAGCGCGCCACGGTCACCCTGGGCGGTGCGTTCAGCAGCGATGACAGCTCGGTCGGCGTGGGTGCCGGCTTCGGCTGGTAAGCGTGTGGACGGGGCGGCACCGGCAGGGTGTCGCCCCGGGAAATGCAAGGCCTGAGGGGGCGGGTCACGGGAACCCTGGCCAGGGCCGGCCAGTGGTTGTCGCATGGAGTGTTGGCCTGAACAGTCGTTTGATCCATGACCTTGAAGAGGACTTCAACGTGATCAGTAAGCAGAACCTTCGCATCAACGTACTGGCAGCCGCGCTGCTGTCGATGTCGGTCGGCACCGGTGCCGCGTTTGCCGGCACCCTTCGCGCCGAAGAGCCGGTACGCGCGGCCACTGTCGCGCAGCAGGTCAGCGACGGCATCATCATCAAGTACCGCAGCGGCACCGCTGCTGCGTCCGACCGCTCGGCCAAGCTGCAGGTGGTGCATTCGGCGCTGTCGCGGGCGAGCCTCAACGGTGGCACCGTGCGCGCCAACGCGCTCAGCCCGCAGGTGGTGCGCACGCTCGGCGTGGGTGCCGATCTGATCCGCCTGCAGAGCCGGCTCGGCGGCGCCGAACTGCAGAAGGTGCTGGCCGAACTGTCGGCCGATCCCTCGGTGCAGTACGCCGTGGCCGACGTGCTGATGCAGCGCGCCGACCTGCGCGCCAAGGCCGACGCCACCCCGCAACTGGTGCCCAACGACCAGTACTACCAGCAGTACCAGTGGCATTTCCACAACGCCGTGGGCGGCATCAACGCACCGGCCGCCTGGGACGTGTCCCAGGGTGAGGGCGTGGTGGTGGCGGTGATCGATACCGGCATCGTGCCCAACCATGTGGACTTCACCGGCAATCTGCTGGAGGGCTACGACTTCATCAGCAACGCGGCGCGCTCGCGTCGCCCCACCAATGACCGCGTGCCCGGCGCCCTGGACTACGGCGACTGGGTGGAAAACGACAACGAGTGCTACCAGGGCTCGCTTGCCGATGACAGCTCCTGGCACGGCACGCACGTGGCCGGTACCGTGGCCGAAGCGACCAACAACGGCATCGGCATGGCCGGTGTCGCGTACAAGTCCAAGGTGCTGCCGGTACGCGTGCTCGGCAAGTGTGGTGGCAGCCTGTCGGATATCGCCGATGCGATCACCTGGGCGTCCGGCGGCACCGTGGCCGGCATTCCGGCCAACCCCAACCCGGCCGAAATCATCAATATGAGCCTGGGCGGCGGTGGCGCGTGCGATCCGGTCTACCAGGCCGCGATCAACGGTGCGGTGCAGCGCGGCACGGTGGTGATCGTGGCGGCAGGCAACGACGGCGGCCCGGTGGCCAACGCACGTCCGGCCAACTGCAACAACGTGGTGGCCGTCGGTGCCACCCGCATCACCGGTGGCATCACCTACTACTCCAATTACGGCCCGGCAGTGGATCTGTCCGCACCGGGTGGCGGCGGCAGCGTCGACGGCAACCCGGGCGGCTTCGTCTGGCAGGCCGTGTCCAGCAGCACCACCTCGCCGGAGCTGGGCACCTCCACCTACGGTGGCAAGGGCGGCACCTCGATGTCCTCGCCGCACGTGGCCGCCGTGGCCGCGCTGGTGCAGAGCGCCTTGATCGCCAACAACCGCGACCCGCTGACCCCGGCGGCGATGGAGACCCTGCTCAAGGAGACGGCCCGTCCGTTCCCGGTCAGCATTCCGGCGTCCACCCCGATCGGCACCGGCATCCTCGATGCCAAGGCCGCGCTGGACAAGGCGCTGGAAGAGCCGTGCACCGAGGACTGCGGCCCGACCGCGACGCCGCTGACCAACAAGGTGGCGGTGGGCGGCCTGAGCGGCGCCGGTGGCAGCGAAGTGCTCTACAGCTTCGAGGCCCAGGCCGGCAAGGTGCTCAGCCTGCTGACCTACGGTGGCAGCGGCAACGTGTCGGTGTACGTCAGCCAGGGCAAGGAACCGACCGCGACGGCCTACGACGCCAAGTCGACCCGTCCGGGCAACAGTGAAACCGTGCGCTTCACCGCGCCGGTGGCGGGCACGTACTACATCAAGCTGGTCGGCGAGTCCGCGTTCAGCGGCGTGAGCATCGTCGCCAACCAGTAAGCGTATCGCCCTGCTGCGGGAGTCCGTCTTGTGACGGGCTCCCGCTTTTGCATTCCGCACCGGGGAATCCCGCGTAGGATCGCGACGAACTGCTAAAGTCGCAGGGGTTGCCAGGAGAGCTTCGTGAACGCGGTTGCCCACGATCCCACTGCCGAATCCGCAGCGGAAACACGACTAGTCGACGTATTGCTGCAGAAGGGGCGCCTGAAGGAAGGCGACCTCGCGCGCGCGCGTCCGTTGCACCGTGAATCCGGCGGCAGCCTGCTGCAGCTGCTGGTGCGGCTGGGCCTGGTGTCCGAGCGCGACCATGCCCAGACCAGCAGCGAGGTGCTGGGGCTGCCGTTGCTGGATGCCAAGGCGGTTCCGGAAAGCCCGCCCGAGGCCCTGCTCGAAACGCTGCCGCTGTCGCTGCGTTTTCTCAAACAGTTTCACGTCTGCCCGCTGGCGCTGCAGGACGGCGTGCTCGACCTGTGGGTCTCCGACCCGCAGGACCCGTACGCCGCCGAGGCGGTGCAGCTGGCCACCTCGGTTCCGGTGCGCCTGCACGTGGGGCTGCGCTCGGAGATCGACGATCTGATCGAACGCTGGTTCGGCCAGGGCCGCAGCGCGATGGGCGCGATCATCGAGACCGCTGACGGCGAAGGCGCTGCGGTGGACGACATCGAACATCTTCGCGACCTGGCCTCCGAAGCGCCGGTGATCCGCCTGGTGAACCTGGTGATCCAACGCGCGGTGGAACTGCGCGCTTCGGACATCCACATCGAACCGTTCGAGAACCGCCTGAAGGTGCGCTATCGCGTCGACGGTGTGCTGATCGACGGCGAAAGTCCGCCGGCCAATCTGACCGCGGCGGTGATCAGCCGCGTCAAAATCATGGCCCGGTTGAACATTGCCGAACGCCGCCTGCCGCAGGACGGCCGCATCATGCTGCGCGTGCAGGGCAAAGAGCTGGACCTGCGCGTGAGCACGGTCCCCACCGCGCACGGCGAGAGCGTGGTGATGCGCCTGCTCGACCGGGACACGGTGGTGTTCGACTTCCAGCGCCTCGGCTTCACCGACGCCTTCCTGCCGCAGTTCCGCCGGGTGCTGGAACAGCCGCATGGCATCCTGCTGGTTACCGGCCCGACCGGATCGGGCAAGACCACCACGCTGTACACCGCGCTGAGCCAGCTGAACACCGCCGACGTCAAGATCATCACCGTCGAAGACCCGGTGGAATACCAGATCGAAGGCATCAACCAGATCCAGGCCAAGCCGCAGATCGGGTTGGATTTCGCCAACGCCCTGCGCAGCATCGTGCGCCAGGATCCGGACATCATCATGATCGGCGAAATGCGCGATCTGGAAACGGCGCGCATCGCCATCCAGTCCGCGCTCACCGGCCACCTGGTGCTGTCCACGCTGCATACCAACAACGCCGCCGGTGGCATCACCCGCCTGCTCGACATGGGCGTGGAGGATTATCTGCTGACGTCCACCATCAACGGCATCCTCGCCCAGCGCCTGGTGCGCCGCCTGGAGCCGTCGCATGCGCTGCGCTATCCGGCCTCGCCGGAGGAGATCGAGAAGTTCGGCCTGCGCCGCCTGCAGCCGCAGGGCGAGATCTTCCTGTACCGCGCGCAGCCGTCGGCGGCAGCGCCCACCGGTTACCTGGGGCGCACCACGATCATGGAGTTCCTGGTGATGAACGACGAACTGCGGCGTGCGGTGATGCGGCGTGCCGGCATGGGCGAGATCGAGCAGATCGCACGCGCCGCCGGCATGCGCACCATGTATGAAGATGGCCTGTCCAAGGCGCTGCAGGGCCACACCACCCTTGAGGAAGTGCTGCGCGTGACGGAGGAATCCTGATGCGCCGCGCGTGCCGGCAGCGGAGCGGCGGCTGAGCATGCCCCAGTACCGCTACAAGGCGCTCAACGCCCACGGTGAGCTGTTCGACGGGCAGATGGAGGCCGCCAGCCAAGCCGAGGTCGCCGCGCGGCTGCAGGACCAGGGCCACGTGCCGATGGAAGCGCGGCTGGCCAGCGACGGCGTGGCCAGCGCATCGTCGTGGGCCACGCTGCTGCGGCGCAAACCGTTCGACGGCGCCGCGCTGGTGCAGTTCACCCAGCAGCTGGCCACGCTGCTCGGCGCGGGCCAGCCGCTGGATCGCGCGCTGACCATCCTGTTGGAGCTGCCCGAGGACGAGCGCAGCCGCCGGGTGATCACCGAGATCCGCGACATCGTGCGTGGGGGCGCCGCGCTGTCCACCGCACTGGAACGCCAGCACGGCCTGTTCTCGCGGCTGTACATCAACATGGTGCGCGCCGGTGAGGCCGGCGGCAGCCTGCACGACACCCTGCAGCGCCTGTCGGACTACCTCGAACGCAGCGCCGAGCTGAAAGGCCGGGTGATCAACGCGCTGATCTATCCGGCGATCCTGCTGGCCGTGGTCGGCGGCGCGCTGCTGTTCCTGCTCGGTTATGTGGTGCCGCAGTTTGCCACCATGTACGAAAGCCTGGACGTGGCCTTGCCCTGGTTTACCCAGTGGGTGCTGGCGGCCGGCACGGTGGTGCGTGAAGGCTGGATCGCAGTGATCGTGGTCCCGGCGCTGGTGGCGCTGGTGATCGAGCGCAAACTGCGCCAGCCGGCGTTCCGCCTGGCGCTGGATGGCTGGCTGCTGCAGCGCCGCGGCATCGGCGCGCTGGTGGCCAAGCTGGAAACCGCGCGGCTGGCACGCACCCTCGGCACGCTGCTGCGCAATGGTGTGCCGCTGCTGTCCGGCCTGGGCATCGCCCGCAACGTGCTGGGCAACCGCGCGCTGGCGGCCGACGTGGATGCGGCCAGCGACGAGGTCAAGAACGGCAACGGCCTGTCCGCCTCGCTGGCGCGCGGCAAGCGCTTCCCACGTCTGGCCCTGCAGATGATCCAGGTCGGCGAGGAATCCGGCGCGCTGGATACCATGCTGCTCAAGACCGCCGACACGTTCGAACAGGAAAGCGCACGCGCGATCGACCGCCTGCTGTCGGCGCTGGTACCGGTGATCACCCTGGTGCTGGCCTCGGTGGTCGGGCTGGTGATCGTGGCCGTGCTGGTGCCGCTGTACGACCTCACCAACGCCATCGGCTGAGCGCCGCCGGCCCATCCCCGACCGACCCGATCCAAGGAGCCCACTGCATGCAACGCCGCCTGATCCGCTTCTCCTCGCCGCGCAACCAGTCGGGCATGAGCCTGCTGGAAATCATCATCGTCATCGTGCTGATCGGCGCGGTGCTTACCCTGGTCGGCAGTCGCGTTCTCGGCGGCGCCGACCGCGGCAAGGCCAACATCGCCAAGGCCCAGGTGCAGACCGTGGCCGGCAAGATCGAGAACTACCAGCTGGACACCGGCAAGCTGCCGGCCAAGCTCGACGACCTGGTCACCCAGCCCGGCGGCAGCAGCGGCTGGCTCGGCCCGTACGCCAAGCCGGCCGATCTCAACGATCCGTGGGGCCACGCGCTGGAGTACCGCGTGCCCGGCGAAGGCCAGCCGTTCGAGCTGATCAGCCTCGGCAAGGACGGCAAGGTCGGCGGCAGCAGCTACGACGCGGACATCCGTTACGAGTGATCGAGGCGGCCGCCCCGCACCCGCCGCGCCACCACCGCGCTGCCCCGCGGACGGGCGCGCGTGGCCTGTCGCTGCTGGAAATGCTGCTGGTGGTGGCCCTGATCGCGGTGGTCGGGCTGATCACCGCCAGTGGCATGCGGGGGGGCATCGACGGCATGCGGCTGCGCAACGCCGGCAAGGAAATGGCCAACCAGCTGCGCTACACCCGGACCCAGGCGATCGCCACCGGTGAGCAGCAGCGCTTCGTGGTGGACCCGAAGGCGCGTACCTGGACCGCCGCCAATGGCCGCCACGGCACCCTGCCGGCGACGCTGGAGGTCCAGGTCAGTGCGGCGCGCGAAGTCGCCCCCGGGCCCGGCCAGGCCGCCATCGCGTTCTATCCCGATGGCGGCGCCAGCGGGGGACGGATCGCATTGAGCGCGCGCGATGCGGTGTGGGACATCCAGGTGGGCTGGATCACCGGCGAGGTGCGCTCGGGCATGCGGCGGGACCGTCCATGAAGCGCCAGCGCGGCTATTCGCTGCTGGAAGTGATCGTCGCGTTCGCGCTGCTGGCGCTGGCGTTGACCCTGCTGCTGGGCAGCCTGTCCGGCGCGTCGCGACAGGTCGGCCAGTCCGATCTGCGGACCCGCGCGGTACTGCATGCGCAGTCGCTGCTCGAGGCCACCGGCATCGACGCGCCGCTGCAACCGGGGCAGACCCGCGGTGAGTGGGAGGACGGCCGCTACCGCTGGCAACTGCAGGTGGAGCCGTTCGTGGACGCGCGTGGCGATACCGCGCCGTCGGTCATCGACCCCGCTGCGCCGCGCCTGGCCCGGATCACCCTGCAGGTGCGCTGGGGCGACGGTGGCGGCGAGACGCTGCAGTGGCGCAGTCTGCGCCTGCTGCCGCCGGCAACGGCCGCAGTGCCGGGGGCACCCCGATGAGGCCGCTGGCGGTTCACACCCGCGCAGGGTTCACCCTGATCGAAGTGCTGCTGGCCACCGCACTGCTGGTGGGCGGGCTGGCCCTGGCGTTCGCTACGATCCGCTCGGCGATGGCGATCAGCCAACGGGGCGAAGCGGTGGCCGCGCACAACGAGCGCATGCGGGCGGTCGAAGGGTTCCTGCGGCGCCGCCTGGCAATGGCCACGCGCACCGCCACCACGCCGCCGGACCCGACCCGCGAGCCGGTCTACTTCGCCGGTGACGCGCAGCACATGCTGTTCGTGTCCGAACTGCCGGGCTATCTCGGCCGCGGCGGGCCGTATGTGCACGAACTCGCGCTGCGCCCCGATGGCCGCACTCAGCGGCTGGACCTGACGCTCACCCTGGTGCAGAACGGCGAGCGCATCGAGGAAACCCCGCCGCGCGCCCCCGAACTGCTCGTCGATGGCCTGCGCGGCGTGCACTTCCGCTATCGCGGCATCGACCCGCGCACCGGCGACGTCGGCGCCTGGCAGGACCGGTGGGACGATACCCGGCGCCTGCCGCTGCTGGTGTCCATCGATGTGCAGCCGGCACAGGGGCCGGCCTGGCCCACGCTGGTGGTGGCGTTGTCGCAGCAGCAGGCCGCGCGCCCATGACGCGGCGCATGCGGGGGGCCGCGCTGGTACTGGTGCTGTGGCTGATCGCGCTGCTGACGGCCGTGGTGGGCGCGTACGCGCTCACCGCCCGGGTGGAGCATCTTCAGCAACGCGTGGTCGGCGATGACGCAATCGGCCAGGAGCATGCGCGGGCGGGCCTGGAATACGCGCTGCACCGCCTGCAGCCCACCGCCACGCAGCCGGCGTGGGTACCCGATGGCCGGCGCTACCGGTGGCAGTTCGACGAACGCCGTATCGACCTGCGTATCGTCGATGAGAACGGCAAGATCAATCTCAACCTTGCCGATGCGGCGTTGTTGTCCGGCTTCCTGCGCGCGCTGGGTGAACCGCCGCCACGTGCCCAGCAGTTGGCCGGGGCGATCCTGGACTGGCGCGACGCCGACAACCTCAAGCAACCCGGCGGCGGCGCCGAAACGGCGGACTACCGGGCAGCCGGGCTGCCGTATGGCGCGCGCAATGCGCGCTTTGACAGCCTGGGCGAACTGCAGCGGGTGCTCGGCATGGATGCGGCGCTGTATGCGCGCATGGAGCCGATGCTGACGCTGTACAGCCGCCAGTCGCGGCCGGACCCTCGCTTCGCCGCCGGTCCGGTATTGAGCGCGCTGGGGCTGGATGCCGAGCGGCTGCTGGCCGAACGCGAGCGTGCGCAGGCGGCGGTCGAAGCCGGTGTTCCTGTCGCACCGCTTGCCAGCGGCGGCGGCACCTATAGTATCGAGAGCCGCGCCACGGACGCGCGGGGCCGTGTTTCGGTGTTGCGCGCCGTCGTGCGGATGGGGTCGGCGGGTACGCCGGGAAGGGTCTACACAGTGTTTCGCTGGGAACAGGGAATGGCAGCACGATGACGGCATGGCGTGACAGTCTGGTGCGGGCGCAGGGGCAGATGGCGCCGGGTGTGGGCCGTGGCCTGCGCTGGTGGCGGCGTTCGCTGCTGGCGTGGTTGCCGGCGCGCTGGCAGTGGGCGCTGGGCTGGTCGCGCTCGCGCCTGCTGCTGTCCGTGCAGGCGGGGCAGGTGCGCCTGATGCAGGAAACCGGCGCGATGATCGGCCCGGTCGTGGACGTGCCGCTCTCGACGTCGCCCACTGCGCTGGACAGTCTCCTCGACGCACGCCTGCGTACCCTGCCGCGGCATTGGCTGCTGCCGGCCTCGGCGGTGCTGCGGCGGCCACTGCGGCTGCCGGCGGCCGCGGCCGAGCGGCTGCACGACGTGGTGCGTTTCGAGATCGACCGGCAGACGCCGTTCGATGCAAGCCAGGTCGCCTTCGACGTACGCGAGCTCGGCGTGCTCGACGACGGCCAGCTCCAGGTCGAACTGGTGGTGGTGCCGCTGCAGGCGCTGGCGCAGTGGGCGCAGCAGTACGGCGCGTGGTCGCAGGGGCTGGCCGGACTGGATGCGGTCGATGCAGCCGGCGTGCCGCTCGGCGTGAACCTGCTGCCGCCGGCACAGCGCCAGGCCACGCGCGATCCGATGCGGCGCTGGAACCTGCTGCTGGGCGCGGCCAGCGTGCTGCTGCTGGTACTTGCTGGCCTGCAGCTGCTGGACAACCGCCAGGCGGCGGCCGAGCGCCTGCGGGCGCAGGTCGATGCAGCGGCGCGCGACGCCCGCCAGGTGGCGGCCGAACGCCAGCAGCTGCAGTCGCTGGTGGACGGTGCGGCGTTCCTGGAACAACAGCGCGGGCGCCATGCCAGCAGCGTGGAAATCTGGAACGAGCTGACCCGGCTGCTGCCCGACGGAACCTATCTGGAGAAGCTGTCCATCGAAGGCAACACGCTGCAGTTGATCGGGCTCAGCCGTGAAGCCTCGCAGCTGGTGCCGCTGCTGCAGGTGTCGCCGTTGTGGCGCAAGGTCAACCTGACCGGTGTGCTGCAGGCCGACGGTGGCGCCGCCGGCCGCGACCGCTTCACGTTGACCGCCGAGCTGCAGCCACTGCCCGGCCAGGGCACCGCCTCCATCCCGTCAACGTCGGAGGGTGCCGATGGCGCAACCAACGACACGCCGTGACCGCTGGCTGGCGCTGGCACTGCTGATCGCGGTGATCGGCGTGGCCTACCTGCTGCTGGTGCACCCGTGGTTTACCCAGCCGCTGCGCGCCATCGATGCCGACATTGCCGGGCTGCAGGAGCGCCAGCAACGCGTGCAGGCCCAGCTGCAGCAGCGCACACAGGTGGCGCAGGGCCTGGCGCAGGCACGCGCGGCGCTGCAGGGACGCCCCGGTTTCCTGCGCGAGGCCACCGCCGAATCCGCCGCCGCCGCGCTCTCCACCCGCCTGCAGGATGCGGTTGCTTCGGCCAGCCCGGGCAATCGCAGCTGCACGATCAGCAACCGCTCGCCCCTGCCTGATACCACGCCGGATGCGCGCTTTGCACGGGTGGCGCTGCAGGTGCGGCTGCGCTGCGGCATACCGGAAATGGCGGCGGTGCTGCACACCCTGGAAACCGGCACGCCGCGTCTGTTCATCGACAATCTCAACCTGCTCGCGCAGCGCTTCCAGCAGTCGCCCAGCGAAACCGGGACGGGGCTGGACGTGTCGTTCGAGCTGGTGGGGTATCTGGACGACACCGCGACCGATGGCATCGCGCAGGCGCCCGTTGCGGCCGACGCCGCCGGTGCCGCGGCATCCGCCGCAGCGGTCGCCGCGCCGTCGATGGGGGATGCGATGGCCATGCCCGCCGCACCGATGGACGCGGACGGTGGCGACGCGGTGCCGGATGAGGAGGGCGCGCATGAAAATTGACGTGGCGCCCCTGCGCACCTGGTGGTTGGCTGCGGTACTGGCCTGGGCCGCGGCGATCTGGCTGGCGACCCTGTTCGGGCTGGGCGGTCGCCTGGGTCCGGCGCCGCCGCCCGGACGCGGCGCCGCCGCGCTGCCGGTCCTGCCGCCTGCGGCCCCCGAGCGCATGGCCACGGCCGCGAGCTACGCCGACATCGGCACGCGCCCGTTGTTTGCCGAAGACCGTACCCCCCGGCCCTACCTGCTGGGCGGCAGCGAACCGGGTGCGGCCAGCACGGTCAGTCTGACCGGCGTGCTGCTCACCGACAGTTTCGCGATGGCCATTCTTACCACCGACCAGCACCAGTCGTTGCGCCTGCGCCTCAATGGCGATGCTGTCAACGGCTGGCAGCTGCTGGCGCTGGAGCCGCGTCGTGCCACTGTCGCCGGCCCCGGCGGCACCCAGGTACTGGAGCTGCCGGTGTTCAACGGGCAGGGCGGCGAGCCGCCCACCGTGCTCGGCAACCCCACGCCCGGTGGAGGCGTGCCGCCAGCTGGTCAGCCGATGCCCGCGCTTCCACCACCGGCGTCGGCGGCGGCCCAGGCCCGGCCGACCAATGGCCCGTCGCCCGCCGCGATGGCGCGGCCGGTCGCACCGGCACCCGCGCCGGCACCGGCGCAGAACGAAGGCCCCAGCGAAGAACAGATGAGTGCGATCCGCGAGCGCATCCAGGCGCGCCGCCAGCAACTGCAGCAACAGCAGCAACAACAACAGTCGTCGCAGCGACCGCCCGCGGGCGGCTCCGGCCAAAACCCTTAGAGTGAAAGCATGACACTGCGTCTTTTCCCGATTTCCTTTGCCGTGGCCCTGCTGGTGGGCTGCGCCACCGTGCCTGCTCCCGAGGTGCGTCGCGACGCCGTGCTGGACGGGCCGCACCAGGTGGTGGCCGGCGACGGCTCGCGCGAGGGCGTGGCCACCGAAGGCCTGGAGGCCGGCGCACCGCAGGCGGTGATCCGCCGCGGCACCGGCACCATGATCAACCGCAGCGCCGCTGCGGCGCCGCAGCCGGCGCTCTCGCAGGCCGGCAGCGGGCAGGCGACCTTCAACTTTGAAGGCGAATCGGTGCATGCCGTGGTCAAGGCCATCCTGGGCGACATGCTCGGGCAGAACTACGTGATCGCGCCGGGCGTGCAGGGCACCGTGACGCTGGCCACGCCCAAGCCGGTGTCGTCGGCGCAGGCGCTGAACCTGCTGGAAATGGTGCTGGGCTGGAACAACGCGCGCATGGTCTACAGCGGCGGCCGGTACAACATCGTGCCCGCCGACCAGGCGCTCGCCGGCACGGTCGCGCCGAGCACCGCCCCGGCCGCCAGCGCGCGTGGCTTCGAGGTGCGCGTGGTGCCGCTGCAGTTCATTTCCGCCACGGAGATGAAGAAGGTCCTGGAGCCGTATGCGCGGCCCAACGCGATCGTCAACGTCGACAGCGGGCGCAACGTGATCACCCTCGGCGGTACCCGCAACGAACTGGAAAACTACCTGCGCACGGTGGAGATCTTCGACGTCGACTGGTTGTCGGGCATGTCGGTGGGCGTGTTCCCGATCCAGTCGGGCAAGGCCGAGCAGGTCGCTGCGGATCTGGAAAAGGTGTTCGGCGAAGAGAGCAAAACCCCCAGCGCGGGCATGTTCCGCTTCCTGCCGCTGGAAAATGCCAACGCGGTGCTGGTGATCACCCCACAGGCACGTTACCTGGACCAGATCCAGCAGTGGCTGGACCGCATCGACACCGCCGGCGGCAGCGCCCGCCTGTTCTCCTACGAGCTGCGCTACGTCAAAGCCAAGGACCTGGCCGAGCGCCTGGCCGAGGCGTTCGCCAGCGAGAACGGCCGCGGCCGTGGCAGCAGCAGCGCCTCGCTGGCGCCGGGGGGCTCGCAGATGGAGGTCGGCAGCCGCGACCTGGGCGGCAACACCAACAACATCAGTACCACCGGCAGCGGCAACGGCAACAGCCGTGGCGGGTTGGGCGAGGGCAGCATGAGCCTGCCGCAGCGGCAGGCAGGCAACGCCAGCTTCAACCTGGAAGTGCAGGGCGACAGCGTCGGCGTGTCGGCGGTGGAGGAAACCAACACCCTGCTGGTGCGGTCCACGCCGCAGGCCTGGCGCTCCATCCGCGAGGTGATCGAAAAGCTCGACGTGATGCCGATGCAGGTGCACATCGAGGCGCAGGTGGCCGAAGTGTCGCTCACCGGCGACCTCAGCTACGGCGTCAACTGGTTCTTCGAGCAGGCCGTGGCCACCGGCAAGACCGAAAGCGGCGTCGACCTGCCCAGCGCCCTGGGCCGCTCGATCTGGGGCAGCATTTCCGGGGTCGTCGGCGATGGAGGCGTGGGCTGGACCTTCCTTGGCAAGAACGCGGCCGCCGTGGTCACCGCGCTGGACAAGGTCAGCAACCTGCGCCTTCTGCAGACCCCCTCCATCTTCGTCCGCAACAATGCCGAGGCGACGCTCAACGTCGGCACCCAGATCCCGATCAACTCGGTCTCGGTCAACACCGGCGTGGGCGGCGACAACACTTACAGCCAGGTGCAGTACCTGGACACGGGCGTGATCCTCAAGGTGCGCCCGCGCATCACCCGCGATGGCGTGGTGTTCCTGGACATCGTGCAGGAGGTCAGCTCGGCCGGCGCGATTCCCGCCGGCTGCGATCCGACCAAGACCACCTGCAACCCGCCGATCAATACCCGCAAGATCTCCACCGAGGCGGCCGTGCAGAGCGGCGATACCATCATGCTGGCCGGACTGATCACCAACTCCGACGAGGATGGCAGCAACGGCGTGCCGGGGCTGAGCAAGATCCCGGTGCTGGGTGCGCTGTTCGGCAGGAAGACCCAGAACAGCGGTCGCTCGGAAGTGATCGTACTGCTCACCCCGACGATCGTGCGCAACGCGCAGGAGTCGCGCAACCTGACCGACGAATACAGCAGCCGCTTCCGTGCGATGGAGCCGTTCCCGAACCACCCGAAGAAGAACTGACGCGCCCCCCGCGCTGCCTGTTACGCTGCGCGCATCCGGCACCCACCACAGACAGGGGGAAGCGATGGGGACGATCGTGTTGCTGCCGATCGGCGTCGACGACACCGCCCTGGACCAGTGCCTGGGCGCCCTGGAGACCGGCACCGCTGCCGGTACGGCGGTGTGGCTGGCCGACGACGGGCAGGCCGGGCCCCGGGCGCAGGCGGTGATCGAGCACTGGCTGGCGCAGACCCGGCTGCGTGCCGAATACACCCGGCGCGCGCGCAGCATCGGCGAGGTGGCGCACCTGGATGAGATGCTGCAGGCCTGTGCCGGTGCCGATGTGGTGGTGCTGGCGCCCGATGCGATCCCCGCGCCGGGCTGGTTGCAGCAGCTGGAGGCCTGTTTCGCGCACGATCCGTCGATCGGCTCGGCCACGCCGTGGTGCAATGCCGGTGAAACCGCCGCCTGGCCACGGCTGGGTGAAATCAATCCGGTCCCGGAGGCGCTCGATGCCGTGGCCCATGCCTGCGCGGCATTGCCGCCAGTGCACCCCGAACTGCCCTCGGCGGTGACCCACGCGGTGCTGCTGCGCGGCAACGCGCGGCGCAGGGCGGGGGGCCTGGACGCGCACAGCTACGGCTCCTGGAATGCGGCGCTGATCGACCTGAGCCTGCGCATGGCCGGGCTGGGCTGGCGCAATGCGCTGTGCGAAACCGCGTTCGTCGCGCGGGCAGACGAGGGCCGTGCGCACGACGGGGACATGGACGCGCTGGGCACGCGCTGGCCTGGCTGGCGGCCACGGCTTGCCGCCTTTCTGATGGGCGATCCGCTGCGCCAGGCACGCCAGGCGCTGCAGCAGAGCTACCAGCAGGCGATAATGCCACGTGCACAGGGTGACCTGTTCGCGCCGCCCGCCGCACCGGAGTTTCCCGCTTGAGCCACGCCATCGCCGCCATCATTGTCAGCTACCAGAGCGGCAGCACCCTCGATGCCTGCCTGACCCGGCTGCGCGCCGCCCACGATGTCGCCGAGATCCGCGTGGTCGACAACGGCTCGACCGACGCGACCCTGGACATCGTGCAGCGCCACGCCACGGCCGATGCGCGGGTACGCTTCATCGCCAATCCGGACAACCCCGGGTTTGCGGCCGCCAACAACCAGGGCGTGGCCGACTGCCAGGCGCCGTGGTTGGCCTTCATCAACCCGGACCTGCTGGTCGTGCCGGACACACTGTCGCGGCTGTGCGCCCGCGCCGCCGAACTGGGCGACTGTCTGCTCGGGGTGGAACAGGTGGACGAGGACGGTCGCCGCGACGACGCGGTACGCCGCCGCGATCCGGATTTCGCCGCGATGCTGCGCAATCCCGGCCGTGGCGCGCGCCTGGCGATTCCGGCCGATCCGGCGCAGACCCTGCAGGTCGTGCCGGCGCTGTCCGGTGCGCTGCTGCTGATGCCACGGAGTCTGTTCGACCGCCTTGGCGGGTGGGATGCCGGTTACCGCCTGCATGCCGAAGACCTGGACCTGTGCCGCCGCGCCCGCGATGCCGGGGCGGTGGTGGCCATTGCCAACGATCTGCAGGTCACCCACGTCCGTGGCGTCTCCAGCCGCTCGCGGCCGTTCTTCGTCGAATGGCACAAGCACCGCGGACTGTGGCGTTACTTCCGCAAGTTCGAGGCGCCGCGCCGCAACCTGCTGGTGCAGGGCGCGGTATGGACAGCGATCTGGGCCCACGCGGCGGCGCAGGTGCCGCGCCTGCTGCGGGCACGACGCCCGGCCTGAGGCCGCACCGAGATGAACGCGTGGTCAAGCACGGCCGCGCCCGGGCGCCGGTGAACGCCACGCCCGGCGCATACTTTACCGGCGCACCTTCCGAACGCGCGTGGATTCCGCATGATCATCCAGTCCCTGCTCGACACCGACCTGTACAAATTCACCATGATGCAGGCGGTGCTGCACCAGCATCCCGGCGCCCAGGTGCAGTACCGGTTCAAATGCCGCACGCCGGGTATCGACCTGGCGCAGTACATCGATCAGATCAACGACGAGATCGACCACCTGTGCCGCCTGCGTTTCACCGCCGAAGAGCTGGACTACGTACGCGGCCTGCGCTTCGTCAAGCCGGACTTCGCCGACTTTCTCGGGTTGTTCCACCTGGACCGCAAGTACATCGGCCTGCGCGCATCGGACACCGTTCCCGGCGAGATCGAGCTGGACATCACCGGCCCGTGGCTGCACACCATCCTGTTTGAAGTACCGCTGCTGGCGATCATCAACGAGGTCTGGTTCCGCAATACCAGCACGCCCGACTTCGCCGAAGGCGAGCGGCGGCTGCAGGCCAAGACCGCACTGCTGCGCGATACGCCCGGCTTCGAGCTGTGCCGCATTGCCGACTACGGCAGCCGCCGCCGCTACTCGCGCGCGTGGCACGCGCGCATGCTGCCGATGATGCGTGATGCGTTGGGCGCGCAGTTCGTGGGCACCAGCAACGTGCATTTCGCCCGCCTGTACGGCATGACGCCGCACGGCACGATGGCGCACGAGTACCTGCAGGCGTTCCAGGCATTGGGGCCGCGCCTGCGCGATTCGCAGGTGGCGGCGCTGGAATCGTGGGCACGCGAGTACCGTGGCGACCTCGGCATCGCCCTGTCGGACGTGGTCGGACTGGAGGCCTTCCTGCGCGATTTCGACATGTACTTCTGCAAGCTGTTCGATGGCGTGCGCCACGATTCGGGCGATCCGTTCACCTGGGGCGACCGCATGCTCGCGCACTTCAACGCACGTCGTGTCGACCCGCGCAGCAAAGTGCTGGTGTTCAGCGACGGGCTCAACATCGAAAAGGTGATGCAGCTGTTCGACTATTTCCGCGGGCGCTGCCAGGTGGCGTTCGGCGTGGGCACGCACCTCACCAACGACCTCGGTCCGACGCCCCTCAACATCGTCATCAAGATGGTCCGCTGCAACGGCCAGCCGGTGGCAAAACTCAGCGACTCGCCCGGCAAGAGCATGTGCGACGACCCCGGCTACCTGGCCTATCTGCGCCAGGTGTTCGAACTTTCACCTGAGTAACGCGCCCACAGAGAGACAATCACATTCGGGTGGCGACACAAAGTGACGTACAGCGTCACATTGGATGTCGAAATGTGATACGCATCACGTTGAGCTGGCTAGGAAGCCCCACTTGGCCTACGATTTGCGTGATGGACGTCACACATCGTTAGTCAGCACATGGAGCGGTCAGGTGAAGGTTCTCTCTGTCTTTGGTACTCGCCCTGAAGCCATCAAGATGGGCCCCCTGGTCCGCGCGCTGGAAGCAGCGCCGGGAATCCACTCCGTGGTCTGCATCACCGGACAGCACCGGGCGATGCTTGATCAGGTGATGTCGCTGTTCGACATCCAACCCGATCACGACCTCGACGTCATGGTCGCCAACCAGACGCTCAACGGCTTGTGCGGCCGGTTGTTCGCCAAGCTCGATGCGCTCTACGAGCAGGTGCAGCCCGACCGCGTTCTGGTGCATGGCGACACCAGCACCGCAATGACCGCTGCGCTGGCCGCCTTCCATCGGCGCATCCCGGTCGGGCATGTCGAAGCCGGGCTGCGCACCGGCAACCTCGATCAGCCCTGGCCCGAGGAAATGAACCGCCGCGTCATCGACGTGGTCGCCGATCATCTGTTCGCCCCTACTGCCAGCTCCCGCTACAACCTGGAGCAGGAGAATCTCGGGGGCCGCATCACCATCACCGGCAACACCGTGATCGATGCGCTGGAACAGACCGTGGACCGCATCGATCGCGACGCGCCGCTGCGCGCGGGTCTGGATGCCGCGTTCCCGTTCCTCACCCCGGGTCGCAAGCTGCTGCTGGTCACCGGGCACCGCCGCGAAAGCTTCGGCGACGGCTTTGCCAACATCTGCCGCGCGCTGGCCGAGCTGGCCCGTCGCCCGGATCTGGAAATCGTTTATCCGGTCCACCTCAATCCGAACGTGCAGGGCCCGGTGCACCAGCACCTCGGCGGCCTGGACAATGTGCACCTGATCCCGCCGCAGGATTACCTGCACTTCGTCCGCCTGATGCAGCGCGCGCATGTGGTGCTCACCGACTCGGGCGGTGTGCAGGAAGAAGCGCCGGCGCTCGGCCGTCCGGTGCTGGTGATGCGCGATGTCACCGAACGCCCTGAAGCCGTGCAGGCCGGGGTGGTCAAGCTGGTCGGCACCGACGCGGCGCGCATCGTTGCCGAGGTTGGCGCCGCCTGCGATGCCGCACCGACCCCTGCCCGGTTCCGCCCCGATGCCAGCCCTTACGGCGACGGCCGTGCATCCGCGCGCATCGTCGCCGCGCTGCGCGGCGTGCCCTTTGACGAGTTCGTGCCCGGCCGTGCGGTCGACGCTCTGTCCACTCCCTTCCTGACTGAAGCCACCTCATGACCAAGACCAACCGTAGTACCGCACGCTTCTCCAAGGTATTGCCGCTGGCCCTGGTCCTGATCTGTCCCCTGCCGACGGCGCTGGCTGCCGACAGTGTGGCCGGCCAGTTCACCGAGTGGGCCGGCGACAGCACGGTCAGCCGCAGCATGACCCTCCGCGACCTGGGCTTCACCCAGCCGGTGGTGCTGAGCGGGCAGGAGAGCCAGCGCGAGATCTACCTGCCGGTGCCCGCCGGGGTGGAGACCCGCGAGGCGCAGCTGCAGCTCGATGCCCGCTACGTGCGCGGCCATACCGGGCGTACCTCCAGTCTGCTGTCGGTTGATGGCGACCCGGTCTCGGCGCGCTCGATCACCGACGCGCAGGGCGACGCCAGCCAGTTGATCGGCATCGACGGCTTCGCCCGTCCCAGCGGCTTCGTCCGCTTCGGCGTGGGCTGGTGGTCCGTGGTGTCCGACTACCAGTGCGCCGACCAGAGCGCGCCGGCCAACGTGTTGCGGCTGTCGCCGGACACGCGCTTCAGCTATCGCTTCGATGGCCGCCAGATCGACACCGTGGCCAAGGCATGGGGCGCGTTGCCGGCCCGGGTCCGCCTGCTGGTCGATGGCCGCGCGCTCGGCGTGGAAAGCTACGACGCGGCCTGGCGCGTGGGCACTGCACTGGAAAATGGCGGCAAGCGCGTGGACGTGGTGGGCCTGCCGGCCGTGGGCGGCACGGTGGACCTGCGCGGGCTGGTGATCCCGGCCAGCCTGGCCGGCATTCCCGCGTATGCCGCCCTTGCCGATGGCAGCGCCACCCACCGGATCGGCAGTCTGGCCGAAGTCGGCGCGCTGCTGTCGCTGGCCGACGGTCCGCTCGCGCCGGACGTGGCGGTGACCAGCGACCCGCTGCGTGCCGCCGTGCGCGCCGCGCTGGATGCGCTGGCGACCGAGGTCGCTGCGGCGTCGCCCGATGCGGCAGCGGCATTCACCCAGTGGCGCCGCGCCGACATGGCCGGCCTGGAAACCGCCCCGGGGACCGCGTCGGTGCAGGTGGCGATGGTCGGCGGGCGTCCGACCCTGCTGGTCGCGGTGGGGGCCGGCGCCAAGGTGGCCGGCCTGCTGACCGAACAGTGGCGCGCCTATGCGCTGGGCCGTTCGCTGCAGGTGGAGCAGGCGCTGCTGCCGCAGGCCGACAAGGACGTGGTGCTGCTCAGCCGCCTCGGAGCGATGGCCGGCACCCAGGACATCGTCACGCGCGGTGACCGCATTGCCACGTTCGATCTGGGCGCACTGTCCAGCGAAGGCCGTCTGCCCAGCGAAGTGGTGCTCGACGTGTCTGCCGCGCCGAACCCGGCCGGGCAGGGCGCGGTAGCGTCCATCTTCTTCAACGACTACCTGCTCGGCGCCAAGGTGCTGGCCAACGACGGCAAGCCGCAACGCCTGGTCGCCACCGTGCCCAGCTACGCGCTGGCCGCCCGCAATCAGGTAAAAATCAGCTTCCTGCGCCAACCGGCGCGGCCGTACTGCCATGACCCGGCCACCGGCTATCCGGTGTCGGTGCTGCCCAGCAGCCACCTGCGCCTGGCCGACCGCAGCATGGCGCCGGACTTCGTCGGCGCCGCCGCGCAGCTCGCCGGCAAGCACGACGTGTTCGTACCGGCGACCTGGCTGCAGGATGCGCCGGCCTCGCTGGCCAAGGTGATCCACATCGCCAGCGCCGCCGGCGCCTCGCCGACCCACGCGGTGCTCAAGGTCAGTGACGCCAAGGCGTCCATCGCGCCGACCGGTGCCTACCTGAGCTTTGCGCTGGCCCCGCAGGACGTGGCGTCCAGCGGCGCGGTGCGCGATGGCCACCTGGTGATCGCCGGCACCGGCAAGCAGGTGCTGCTGGATGTGGCCGGGCTGGACCAGTCGGCGCTGGTGGAAGTCGTCGGCAGCGGCGACAGGACCGGGGTGATCTACCGCGAGCTCGGCGCGCATGCGCCGCAGATCGGCGAACCGTTCCGGCTGATCCGCGGCAACATCGCGCTGCTGGACGGGCGTGGCGTGGTCCAGGACTTCGATGGCCAGGACCCGACCGGTGCCAACGTCGCCAAGCAGGGCAATCCCGAACCGGTCTGGCAGCAGCACATGGTGTGGCTGCTGGTGCTGGTGGGCGTGGTGGTGTTCATGCTGCTGGCCGCGCGCGTTGCGCAGGTCCGTCGTCGCCGCAAGTCCGCCTCGACCGGTCACTGATTCGCCGTGGACGGCCTGCACTGGGATATCTACCTGGCCAACTACTACGCCGGACTGGAAACGGTCGCGGCGGCGGTGGCCGTGTTGATCCTGATTTCCAGCCTGGACGACCTGTTCATCGATGTCTGGTATTGGGTGCGCGAAACCTGGCGCACCCTGACAGTGAAGAAGCGCCGCGAATACCGGCCGCTGACCCAGCAGGACCTGCTGCAGCGGCCGGAACAGCCGCTGGCGATCATGGTGCCGGCCTGGGCCGAGTACGACGTGATCGCGCAGATGGTCGAGAACATGATCGACGTGCTCGACTACCGCGAGTACATCGTCTTCGTGGGCACCTATCCCAACGATGCCGAAACCATCGCCGAAGTGGAGCGCATGCGCCGCCGCTACAAGCGGCTGCGTCGCGTCGAAGTGCCGCATCCGGGGCCGACCAGCAAGGCCGACTGCCTGAACTGGCTGATCCTGTCGATCTTCGACTACGAGAAGCGCCACGGCATCGAGTTTGCCGGAGTGATCCTGCACGACAGCGAGGACGTGCTGCACCCGATGGAGCTGCGCTTCTTCAACTACCTGCTGCCGCGCAAGGACATGATCCAGTTGCCGGTGACCTCGCTGGACCGCGAGTGGTACGAGCTGATCGCCGGCGTGTACATGGACGAGTTCGCCGAATGGCACGCCAAGGACCTGGTGGTGCGCGAGAGCGTTTCCGGCATGGTGCCCTCGGCCGGCGTCGGCACGTGTTTCTCGCGCAAGGCACTGCTGGCACTGAGCGAGGCCACCAACAACCAGCCGTTCAACACTGACAGCCTGACCGAGGATTACGACGTCGGCGCGCGACTGGCGGCGATGGGCATGCATTCCATCTTCGCGCGCTTCCCGGTGCAGTTCCGCGTGCGCCGTCCGTCGTGGTTTGGCTGGGGTCCGGTGCGCGAGCGCACCCAGGGCATGGCGCTGTGCGTGCGTGAGTACTTCCCCGACAACTTCCGCGCGTCCTACCGGCAGAAGGCGCGCTGGGTGCTGGGCATCGGCCTGCAGAGCTGGGAAACGCTGGGCTGGCGCGGCTCGCTGGCGACCAAATACCTGCTCGCGCGCGATCGCAAGGGCATTGTCACGTCCTTCGTCAGCATCATTGCCTACGTGATCTTCCTGCAGTTGCTGCTGTTCTGGGTGCTCAAGGTCAGCGGCCTGTGGAACACCCAGTTCCCCACCATCTTCCAGGCCGGCACCTGGCAGATGAACGTGGCGCTGCTGACCACCGCCGCACTGGCCACGCGCGTGGTGCAGCGCTTCTATTTCGTCAACAAGCTGTACGGCTGGGAACATGCGCTGATGTCGATCCCGCGCATGGTGGTCGGCAACATGATCAACTTCATGGCCACCGCCCGCGCGTGGCGGATGTTCCTGCTGTACCTGCTGTTCGGCAAGCGCATGGTATGGGACAAGACCATGCACGATTTCCCCAGCGCCTCGCAGCTTGTGCAGACCCGCAAACGCCTGGGCGAGCTGCTCACCACCTGGCAGGCGGTCGAGCCGGAACGGCTGGAAGAAGCGTTGCAGCAGCAGGAGGGCGGGCGTCAGCAGCCGCTCGGCCGCATTCTGGTCTCGCAGGGGTGGTTGGATGATGAAACGCTGGCCGAAGCCATCGCCTTCCAGGGTGACCTGCCGCGGGCGGTGATCGACGTGGCGTACCTGCAGAGCGGGCAGTTCCCGCTGCCGGTGGACGCATGCGTGCAGTGGCGGCTGCTGCCGCTGCCCTCGGACACGCCCGACGAACTGTCGGTGGCGGTCGCCAACCCGTTGTCCGAGGCCGAACAGGCGCAACTGCTGAAGGGGCTGCCGGCCACCTCGGTGGTGCAGTCGATCGCCCGCGAAAGCGAGATCAATGCCGGCCTGCGCCTGATCAGTGGCGAGACCTACCGCATCGACGCGGTGCCGCTGCTCGGCGACCTGCTGGTGGAAATGCGCCTGATCCCGCGCGACCAGTTCGAGCGCGTGCTGGACGAGTACAAGCCGCAGCGCGACGGCCGCATCGGCGACTATCTGGTCAAACATGGCGTGGCCACCGAAGCGGCCATCGCCACCGCCGTGCGCGAGCAGCACCGCCGCTCGGGCCTTCCCCAGTACAGTGCCAGCGGAGAGCTGAAGGCATGAGAACCACGCTGCTTTCGAGCATGATCGCGCTGAGCCTGCTCGGGCTGGGTTGCGCCAGCGCGCAGGCGCAGGAACCGCTGCCGCTGTCCGGCAACGCCTACCGCATTGCCGAGCAGGCGTTCGGTGCCTACGAGCGCGGTGACTATCCGCAGGCCTACCGCACGGCCACCGAGGCGGCGCGCCTGCGCCCCGACGTGGTCCGCCTGCGCCTGCTGCAGATCTACGCCGCGCAGAAACTCGGCCGCCCCGACGAGGCACGCCGCCTGGCCCAGCGGGCCATCGCCGATGGCCTGCGCGACCCGGCGCTGCCCGGTCTGGCCACTGCGGCGCCAGCGCGCGGTGCCTCCACCAGCGGCGGCCGCCCGTCCGCGGCCGCCCGGCCAAGCGCGTCCGAACAGGCGTACCAGCGTGCCTTCGCGCTGGCCACGCAGGCGTACGAGGCCTACAACAACGACCGCATGGATGAAGCGGCCAGCAAGGCCGAGCAGGCCTTCCGCCAGCAGCCGCAGCAGGGCGCCTGGGCGACCCTGTGGGTGGCGTCGCTGGAAGCGCAGCAGCAGTTGGAACAGGCCGATGCGGCGGCGGCGATGGCCATCCAGTTGGGCGCGCCCAATGTCGGCGACCTGCAGGCCAAGCGTGTCGCGCTGGGGCGCCAGCGCGCGGTCAAGCCGGCGCAGGAAGGCTACCAGGCGCTGATCGCGCAGGATTTCAACGCGGCCACCGGCTATGCCCGGGAGGCCGTTGCGCGTGCGCCGGACGTGGCATCCCACCGGCTGCTGCTGATGACCGCGCAACTGCTCGACGAGCAGTTGCCTGCGGCCGAGCGCACCGCCGACCAGGCGCTGGAAAACGACAGCGAAGATACCGTGGCACTGGTCATGCGCGCATACCTGCGCCAGCGCCAGGGCAAGACCGAGGCGGCCAATGCCGACTTCGATGCGGCCTTGCAGCAGGACTGGCTGGACGACCAGCAGCGGCGCAATGTGCGACTGCTCGCCACCGATGCCGCCATCGCGGCCGGTGACCGCGCGCGCGCGGCGGCGCTGCTGCAGCCGCTGCAGCAGGACACCTATGCCGACCTGGATGGCGATGCGCGCCAGGTCCTCGAGGCTGCCGTGGCGCAGCGTGCCAAGACGCTGCGCCATGCCGGAAGCGGCAAGGAACTCACCCTGGCCGATTACCCTGCACCGTTCCAGCAGTGCCGCGACACGCCCTACGGCACGCAGTGCGAACTGATGCCGGCCGACCTGCAGGGCGAAGGCGGCCCCGCGCAGCGTGCCTACGCGGCGTTCGGCCGGCAGGACTACCAGGAAGCGATCCGCCAGGCGCAGCGCGCAGTGGAGGAGGATCCGCAGAACCCGACACTGCAGTCGCTGCTGACCACCACGCTGTCGGCCGGTGATCGCGCCCAGGCGGCACAGGCCCGTGAGCGGCTGGATACGGCGTTGGCAGCCAGGCCCGCCGATGCCGGTCTGCTGATGCAGCGC
The DNA here is from genome assembly GCF_049545475.1 of Stenotrophomonas sp. NPDC077461. Lineage (NCBI taxonomy): Bacteria > Pseudomonadati > Pseudomonadota > Gammaproteobacteria > Lysobacterales > Lysobacteraceae > Stenotrophomonas > Stenotrophomonas sp. NPDC077461. The sequence goes on along the minus strand of NZ_JBMWDO010000009.1, from coordinate 23,962 downwards.
GGCTACCTCAACCAGCGCGTCGGCCAGCCCGACCAGGCGCTGGCCGATTTCCGCGCGGCCCAGGCCACCGGCAAGGCACCGCCGACCGTGGTGCTGGACCAGGCCTACGCCAGTGCCGCCAGTGGCGACAACCGCCAGGCCGTGAGCCTGCTGCGCGGCGCCATCGACAGCGCCGACGCGGGGACGCTGAAGCTGGACAAAAGCCAGCGCTACAACACCCGCAGCTCGATCGCCAATCTCTCGCGCGAATGGGGCATCACCGCCTCGGCCGGCTACCGCGGTGCGCGCCAGGCCGCCACCAATCTGGGCGGCGCGGCCATCAGCACGCCCGGCGATTCGGTGTTCGGTACGCTGGAAGCGTTCTGGCGTCCGCCGGCGTTGAACACCCGCCACGGGACGCTGGAGGCGTATGCGCGCATCGCCAACACGCTGTACGACGAAGGCGGGACCTACGAGTCGATCCTGGCCGTGGACCCCTGCACGGGCGTGGCGACCGAAGACGCACGCGCGCGTGCCGAACGCCTCAGCCGGTCGCGCTCCATTGCCGGCTGGCCGTCCACCATCGCCTCGTTCGGCGTCCGCTACGCCTTCGGCCAGACCGGCCTGAGCGCCGGCATCGAGCGCCGCCAGTTCATCGGCACGGCCACCCGCAACGGCGGCGTCTACCCGGATTCGGCGGCGATCCAGTGCCGTATCCAGCTGGAATCCAGCCAGCCGCTGCAGATGACCACCGCCGCGCGCTACCGGCTCAGCGACAACGCCGGCGGCTGGATGTCCTACCTGACCTACGGCTTCTACAACGGCACCGGCGTACGCACCGACGTCAATCAGTGGTGGACCATCAGCGGCTATGCCCAGGCCGGCTTCAGCTGGGATGACAACCGTGCGCATTTCACCGTCGACCGCATCGACATGAACGGTGACACGATGGCGCGCCTGACCGACTCCGACGGCCGCCTGCGCCGCCAGCAGTGGTTTGGCGCGGCCGAGCTGCGTGCCGGACGCAGCTACCGTTTCGGCGCCGACCAGACCCGCTGGGTGATCAATCCCTACCTGGTGGTCGGTGCGGACTGGATCGATCAGCGTTCCAAGGTGCGCGGCATCGCCTATCCGTTGATCGGCGCGCAGTCCTTCGACCTGTCCGACACCGCCAGCAGCTGGTCGCTGGGTGCCGGGCCGGGCGTGGGCGTGCGCTACTGGTTCCGCGAAGACCACTACAACGCGGCGCGCTCGTACCTCGATCTGGGCGTGCAGTACCGCTTTGCCATTGGCGGCGGCGACACCCAGCGGGCCAAGGGCCTGTTCGCCACCGCCACGCTCTACTACTGACCATCGAAAAGGAATCGACGATGACCCGACCCCATCGCCCCACGCCGCCGCTCCGTTCGGCGCTGCTGCTGCCGGCCGCCTTGTGCGCCACGTTGCTGGCAACGGCCCCGGCAGTTGCCCAGGCGCCGGCCGCAGCGCCGGCCCCCGCCGCGGCCAACCAGGATTCCTCGATCGTGCTGATCGGCAAGGACGGCTGGTTGTTCCCGGCCTGGGGCAGCCTGACCGACGTGGATGCGCCGGCCATCGCCCGCAACACTGCACTGATCGCCGATGCCAAGCGCGCCCTGGACGCCGCCGGCGTCAAACTGGAGGTGCTGGTGCTGCCGGACAAGGCGCTGTTCTACGAGGACAGGCTGCCCGACGGCAAACGGCTGGGGGATGCGGTGCGGGGACGCTATGCGCTGGTGCACGACGGCCTGGAGAAGGCGGGCGTGCCGGCGGTGGACGCGCTGCAGGTGCTGCGCCAGACCAAGCAGGGCGGGCAGGACGTGTTCTACCGCAGCGATCAGCACTGGACCCAGGCCGCCGCCGATGCGGTGGCCGTGGCCGTGGCTGCCCAGGTGCGGCAGCAGGTGCCCACGCTCGCTGGCGAGGCCGGCACCGGCATGGCGCTGGGCAGCGAGATCAAGGAGCGCCGCTTCGGCGATCTGGCCGAGCTGTTCCTCACCGACGCACAGCGCAAGGCCATCGGTCGCGACACCTTCACCGTGCGACGCCAGTCCGACCAGCAGTCGCTGCTGGATGACGCGCCCGCGCCCGTGCACGTGACCGGACACAGCATGGTGCAGCCGTACTTCGGGTTCCCGCAGAAGCTGTCCAATGTGCTCGACCGGCCGGTGTCGGTGAACTGGAAGCCCGGCAACGTGGGTCACTGGGTGATGCTGCTGGAGTACCTGGAATCGCCCGAGTTCAAGCAGCACAAGCCGCAGGTGCTGGTATGGCAGATGTTCGAGCCCTCCTACGTGCAGGGCCCGGACGCGCGTGGCCAGTGGGACAACGCCTCGATCATGACGCCGCAGCAGTGGCAGGCGCGCCTGCTCAAAGCCCTGGGACAGTGATCCGATGAGTGCCCGCCCCGGCGCACCCGCGCCCCTGCCACCGGCCGCGCCGGCCCGTGCGCACATCGCCACCGCTGTGGTGGTGATCGTGCTGCTCGTGTTCGGCCTGGCGTCCGGCGCCTGGATGCTGGCCCACGCCAGACTGCCGGCGGCCTCACTGGCGCCGGCGCGCTGGGCCGATGGCGAAGCCGGACGCGCGATCAACGACGCGCTGAAGCTGCCCATACAGGCGCAGGCCGATCTGGCCAGTGCCGCCGTGCGCTACCGCTTTCTGGGCGACACCGGTCCGCAGGTGGCGATGGGCTGCCCGGACTGGCTGTTCTACCGCGATGGGCTGCGCCCGCCGGCCGGTACAGGCGATGCCGTCTTCGCCCAGCGTACGCGCCTGATGCAGCACTGGTCGCAGCAGCTCAAGGCGCAGGGCGTGCAACTGCTGGTGGTGGTGGTGCCGGACAAATCGCGGATTGAGGCGTCCCACACCTGCGGCCTGCGCCATTCCGCGCCGATGCGCGCGCGCTTGGGGCAGTGGCAGCAGGCGCTCGCCGCCGCCGGCGTGCCGTCCACCGACCTGCTGCCGGTGCTGCAGGGCGCATCCGAACCGGTGTTCTTCCGCACCGACGTGCACATGAACCGGATCGGCGCGCAGCGCGCCGCCGATGCGGTCGCCGCGTCCGCCCTGCCGTTGCTGGGCGGTCGCGGACAGCAGGCGTTCGAGGTGGGCGCCCCGGGCCCGGCCCAGCCGCGTATGGGCGACCTCATCGTGCTGGCCGGGCTGGAGCATGCGCCGCCACGCTGGCGGCCGGCACTGGACCGCGAGCCTGTGCAGGTGATCGAACCGCTGCGCAGCGGTGGACTGCTCGATGACACCCCGCCGGTGGAGGTGCTGCTGCTGGGCAGTTCCAACGGCCGCCGCAGCCTGTTCGCCGAACGCCTCGGCAACGCGCTGGGGCGTGAAGTGTGGAACCAGAGCCTGGATGGCGGCCAGTTCTCCGGCGCATTGCTGGCCGCGCTGCCGCAGCGGGCGCAATGGCCGTCCAGCCTGAAACTGGTGATCTGGGAATACTCCGAAATGGCCCTGTCCTTGCCGTTGACCGACGGTGAGCAGGCGACGCTGGCCGAGATCGACTGAGCGCCGAACGACGATGCTTTTCAACTCCTTCCTGTTCCTGCTGGTGTTCCTTCCGATCGCACTGGGCATCCACTATCTGCTCGGTGCCTGGAAGCCGCGGATGGCCGCGCTGTGGTTGTGCGTGGCCTCGATCGTGTTCTACGGCTGGTGGAACCCGCAGTTCGTGGTGCTGCTGGCCGGCTCCATCGTATTCAACTATCTGGTCAGCCTGGCGATCCTGTCACTGGCCACGCGCCCGCGCCTGCAGGTGCTGGTCACCGCGCTGGGCGTGGCGGCCGACCTGTTGCTGCTGTTCCACTACAAGTATTTCGCGGCGATGGTGAATTTCGTCGGCGAGATGGGCTTCAACGTCGGGCCGATGGACGCGTTGATCCTGCCGCTGGGCATCTCCTTCTTCACCTTCACCCAGATCGGTTATCTGCTCGACTGCCGCGCCGGCGTGGTCAACGACCGCAGCCCGCTCAGCTATGTGCTGTTTGTGACCTTCTTCCCGCATCTGATCGCCGGCCCGATCCTCCACCACAAGGAGATGATGCCGCAGTTCAGCAAGCGCGAGACCTACCGCTTCCAGGCCGACAACCTGTCGGTGGGCGGCATGCTGTTTGTGATCGGCCTGGCCAAAAAGGTGCTGCTGGCGGACACCATCGCCCCGTATGCCGACGCCGGATTCGCCGAGACCGACAGCGTGCAGTTCTGGGGCGCGTGGGCCACGGCGCTGAGCTACGCACTGCAGCTGTATTTCGACTTCTCCGGTTACTCGGACATGGCGCTCGGCCTGGCGCGCATGTTCGGCATCCGCTTCCCGCTCAACTTCAATTCGCCGTACAAGGCGACCAGCGTGATCGACTTCTGGGCGCGCTGGCACATGACGCTGACCCGCTACATCACCGCCTACCTGTACTACCCGGTGGCGATGGCGGTGACCCGTTGGCGCACCCGCCACGGCCGCCCGACCGGCCCCACCGCGGTAGCCTCGGCCGGTGGCTTCCTGTCGATGATCGTGCTGCCCACGGTATGGGCAATGGGCCTGGCGGGCATCTGGCACGGCGCCGGCCTGCAGTTCCTGATCTTCGGCCTGCTGCATGCGGGCTACCTGGCGATCAACCACGCCTGGCGCGTGTTCGTCGGCGGGCGCACGCCGGTGGCGCTGCGCAAGGTGAGCAGGCTGCAGCACGTGGGCTACCTGCTGCTGACCTTCGGCGCGGTCCTGGTGGCGCAGGCGTTCTTCCGCGCCGACGGCGTGGGTGATGCCTGGCAGCTGGTGCAGGGCATGGCCGGCGTGCGGGGCTGGGAAGCGCTCGAGAGCGTTTCCCATGCGGCCGGACTGGGCCTGGCCGACGGTGCGCGCCTGCTGATCGGGCATCACCTGCAGTTCGTGTATATCGTGGTGCTGCTGGCAATCGTGTGGGGCACCCCCAACGCACACCAGATCATGGGCGTGTACTCGCCTTCGCTGGCCAAGCCGAATCCGGCGCCGCGTGCGTGGATGCGCTGGCAGCCCACCCTGCGGTGGCTGCTGGTGATGCTGGTTCTGCTCGGGTTGTGCCTGATGAGCCTGCACAAAGAATCGCGTTTCCTCTACTTCCAGTTCTGACAAGGTGAACCACATGGATATCCAGACCCTCCAGACCCAGCTGATCGACATCGTCGAGTCGGTGATCGGCACCCGCGTGCAGCCCGACGAGTACATGGAGTCGCTGTTCGACTCCATGTCCAAGGTGCAGCTGATGGTCGAGGTCAAGGACCGCCTGGGTGTCACCCTGCCGGTCGATGAGATCGACGCGCTGGTCGATTCGGTGCAGGTGCTGGCCGACTACGTGGCCGCGCACCAGCGCTGAGCCGCCCACCTTCCGCAGGAGCCGACCGCATGCGATTCGATTTCGACCACGGCCGCTTCGTCGATCACGCGCACGCCCCGCACGCGGCGGCCCTGCACGATGCCGACGGGGTGATGGACTGGGCGGAGCTGGAGAGGGCCACCCAGGCCTGGATGACCCGGGCGCAGGCGGCCGGCGTGCTGCCCGGGCATGCCCTGGTGATTTCCGGCCACAAGCAGGCCGCCTTCGTTGTGGCCATGCTCGGCTGCCTGCAGATGGGCGTGACCTACGTGCCGGTGGACACCATCAATCCGCCGGCGCGCCTGCAGCGCATCACCGGGCTGGTGCATGCCGTTGCGGTCTACGATGCGGCCGCCGATACGTTCGGCCCCGGTGCTGCCGCGCCACGCGCGCTGACCGTGCCGGGGCTGGCCTACATCATGTTCACCTCCGGCAGCACCGGTGATCCGAAGGGCGTGCAGATCGGCCGCGACAGCGTGGCGCTGTTCACCGGCTGGATCCGGGACTGCCTGGCGTTGGGGGAGGCACCGGCGTTCCTCAACCAGATGCTCTTCAGCTTCGATTTCTCGTTGTTCGATCTGTGCGGCGCGCTGGGTCTCGGCGGCTGCTGCGTACTCTGTCCGCGTGAGGTGATCGCCGACAGCGAACGCTTTGTCGACCACCTGCGCCAGTCCGATGTCGCGGTGTGGGCCTCCACACCGTCGTTCGTTCGCCAGCAGATGCTCAACCCGCGTTTCACCGCCGCCCAGCTGCCGTCGCTGCGTGTGTTCGTGTTCGGCGCCGAGTCGCTGACCCCGCGCGTGGCCGAGGAACTGTGGGCGCGGTTCCCGCAGGCGCGCATCATCAACTCCTACGGCCCCACCGAGGCAACCTGTTCCACCACCTGGGTGGAGATCGATGCCGGGCTGCGCGCCGCCGCCCCCAATCCGTTCCCGATCGGCGTGGCCAAGCCGTATGCCGAAGTCTTCCTGGACGACGGCGAAATCTGCATGGCCGGCGACCACGTGATGCGGGGCTATCTCGACCGACCCGATCTCGATCAGGGCGTGCTGTTCGAACACAACGGCAAGCGTGCCTACCGCAGCGGCGACCTCGGCGATCTCGATGCGCAGGGCCGGGTGTACTTCCGCGGCCGCAAGGACGACCAGATCAAGCTCAACGGCTACCGCATCGAACTGGCCGAAGTGGATGCGGCACTGTCCACGCTGGAGGGCGTTGTTGCGGGTGCGGCGGTGGTGCTGCGCCGCCCCGACGGCAGCCTGGTGCGCATGATCGGTTTCGTCGAGCTCACCCAGCCGGGCGAAGGCGCGGTGCAGCCCTTGCCCGAGGCCCTGCAGGACTGGAAGGACCAGCTTGGCCGGCGCATGCCGCCTTACATGATCCCCTCCGAACTGATTGCCGTGGACGCGTTGCCCACCGGCGCCACCAACAAGGTCGATCGCAAACAACTGGAGCAGCGCTACGCATTGGCGCGGACGCTCCGCAGCCAGGAACCCAAACGATGAAGATGCCGCTGACCCTGCTCGCCGCCGCCCTGCTGGCGTGCTCCCCCGTGGCCGCGAACGCGCAGCAGGGCGCGCCGGAAGGCCGCCTTGCGCAGTTGTATGCGGCGCGACCGCCCGCCGGTTCGGCATTCGTGCGCGTGCTCAATCCCGGCGCGACCGCGCTGAAGGTTGCTGTCGGCAACGGTGCCGACCAGAGCATCGGCCCGGCCACGCGCGCCACGCGCTATGCGATCGTCGAAGGCGGCAAACCGTTCCCGGTCCGTGTGGCCGGCAAGCCGCGCACGCAGGGGCAGGTCGCCGCGGGTACCTTCACCACGCTGGTGCTGGACCCGGCAACGCCGTCGCGGCCGTTGGCCGTGCTGGCCGACGGCGGGGGCAGCAGCGATGCGCTCAAGGCGGAAATCCGCTTCTACAACCTGGCCACGGGCTGCGCGCAGGCGCGGCTGGCGATGGCCGACAAGGGGGCGGTGGTGTTCCCGGCGGTCGCCGCCGGCGCCAGCAGCGCGCGCGCCATCAATCCGGTCAAGGCGCGACTGGTCGCCGGCTGCGGCGGCAAGGACAGCCTGCCGGTGGCGCTGCCCTCGTTGCAGCCCGGCGACCACTACAGCCTGTTCCTGACCGGCAGCGCCAGTGCGCCTGTCCTGCAGGGCCAGCTCAGCGGGACCGATCCGGTGGGGCGCTGATCCATGCATGCGCGTTCCATTTTCCGCGATGACCACACCCTGTTCCGCGACCAGGTGCAGCGCTTCATCGAAGCGCATATCGCGCCGCACTACGCGCAATGGGAGCGCGACGGCATCACGCCGCGCGCGCTGTGGCGCGAGGCGGGCGAGGCCGGACTGCTCAACTGCCAATTGCCCGACCCGTATGGGGTGGGCGGTGATTACGGGCACGCCGCCTGTGTGATCGAGGAGCTGGCGCGCGCCAATTATCTGGGTATCGGCTTCTCGATTCACTCGGACATGGTCGCGCCGTATCTGATGCAGTACGGCAGCGATGCGCTGCGTGATGCGTGGTTGCCGGCGATGGCGCGTGGCGAGGCGATCGGCGCCATCGCGATGACCGAGCCCGGCGCCGGCAGCGATCTCAAAGCGATCCGCACCCGCGCCGAGCGCCGTGGCGACCACTACGTACTGAACGGCCAGAAGACCTGGATCACCAACGGCGCCCATGCCGATGTCGTGGTGGTGGTGGCGACGGTCGCGCCGGAACTGGGCGCGCGCGGGCTCACTCTGCTGTGCGTGGACGCGCATCTGCCCGGTATCACCCGCAGCGCGCCGATGGCCAAGATCGGCCAGCACGCGCAGGACACCACTGAGCTGTTCTTCCAGGACGTGGAAGTGCCGGTATCGCACCTGCTCGGCGAGGAACAGCGCGGGTTCGACTATCTCGGCGAACAGCTGGCGGCCGAACGCCTGGCGATCGCGCTGCGTGCGGCGGCATCGGCCGAGGGCATGCTGGCCGAAACGGTGGCCTACGTGCGCCAGCGCAAGGCCTTCGGCCGGTTCCTGATCGACCACCAGAACACCCGGTTCGTGCTCGCCGATGCGGCGGCACGGCTGGCGATGCTGCGCACGTTCCTGGACCAGTGTCTGGGCGAGCAGATGGAGGGGCGGCTGGACGCGACCCGCGCGGCGATGGCCAAGCTCAATGCCACCGAACTGCAGGGGCAGGTCCTGGACGATCTGCTGCAGTTGCACGGTGGCTACGGTTACAGCAGCGAATACGGTATCGGCCGCGCATGGGCCGACGCGCGCGCGCTGCGCATCTTTGGCGGCACCAGCGAAATCCTGCGCGAGATCATCGGGCGCGCGCTCTAGCGCGCGCTATGGCGCGCTGGTACGCCAGCGCCGGCGCAACGCCTGCGCGCGCGGGGTGTCCTGCGACAGCCACGGGTCCAGCGCGAAGGCGAACACGCCGGCCGCGCCGCTGCGCTCGGCCCACGCCAGCTGCTTGGCGATGCGGGCGGCGTCGGCGGTCTGTGCCTGGAAATGGCTGCCGTCGGCGGGCGAGCTGGCCAGTTCCTCGAACAGTTCCACCACCACGTCGAAGTCGACGTTGCGCGCGCGCAGCAGCGCCAGCAGCGGATCGACGCCGTCCAGGTTGTCCAGGCCAGCCACGCCGACGCCGTCCTGCACCATCGGCCGCAGCGGCGCCTGTTCCAGGATGCGGGTCCACAGCTGCGCCAGCGATCCGGTGGTGGGCAGCCGGCTGAAATACGTGGAAATGGCGGTGACGTGCGGCGTACCTGCTTTCGCCGCCGCGCTCAGCGCGGCCAGCCAGGTGCACAGCTGCTGCTGGCGGTCGTCCTGCGCCCAGTGGAACTGTTCCAGTTCGTAGGGCAGGTACCAGCCGGAAAAATTGGCCTGCCGCGCCCACGGCGCCCGTTGCAGGTAGCGGCGGGCGTGGTCCAGGGTGAGTGCGAGAAACGCATCCAGCGCGGCCGGATCTGCTGCCTGCAACGCCTTCCACCAGCCGCTGTGATACGGCAGCCCGACGCGCACCTGCAACCCTTCCGCCGCGGCGGTGGAAAAGATCAGCTGCATCACCGGATCGGGTACATCCCAGTCGGCGTCGCCGCCGCTGCCGTACAGCCCCGCCCACTGCACCACGATCTGGCGGCAGCCAAGCTGCCGGGCCAGCATCATGTGCCGTTGCCAGTCCTGTGCGGTGAGGACCAGGTGGCTGCGCCAGGGCTGGATGAAGCTGCCGTCGAAATGCGGCGGGGTCGAACACCCGGGCAAGGTCGCCAGTGCGGCGGCCGCAGGCGCGAGCAGCGCTGCGCGCAGCAGGCGCCGGCGCAGCGGGGACGACAGATCGGTGGGCTGGCGGACATCGGTCATGCACGCATCATCCCAGAGCCGCGTTGCCGAGGGGTGAACCGCGTTTATTCCAGCGCGTAGCGCAGTACGAACAACCCGGCCACCAGCCATACCGCCGGGTGCACGTCGCGCCAGCGCCCGGTGCCGGCCTTGAGCACGGCATAGGCGATGAAACCGAACGCCAGGCCATTGGCGATGGAGTAGGTGAACGGCATCGCCAACGCGCACAGGGCCGCCGGAACCGATTCGGTCAGGTCACCCCATTCCACATCGACCAGTTCGCGCAGCATCAGGCCGGCAACGAACAGCAGGGCGGGGGCGGTGGCGTAGCCGGGCACCATCGCCGCCAGCGGCGAGAACAGCAGCGCGGCCAGGAACAGGGCCGCCACCACCAGCGCGGTCAGGCCGGTGCGCCCGCCCGCCTGCACGCCGGAGGCGCTTTCAGCGAAGGCGGTGGTGCTGCTGGTGCCCAGCAGCGAGCCGGCAACAATGGCGGTGCTGTCGGCGAGCAGGGCGCGGCCGAAGCGCTTCTGTGCGCCCGGCAGTTTGAGCAGCCCCGCGCGTCCCACCACGCCGTACAGGGTGCCGGTGGCATCGAACACCTCCACCAGCACGAACACCAGCACCACCTGCAGCAGCACAGCGATCGGCGCACCGCCGTCGTGGTGCAGCAGGCCGGGCAGGTCCAGCTGCAGGAAGGTGGGGGCCAGGCTCGGCGGCAGCGACACCACGCCGTGGAACTGCACGTCACCCAGCAGCCAGGCCGCGCCGGTGACCGCGAGAATGCCGATCAGGATCGCGCCCCGCACGCGCCGCGCTTCGAGGATGGCGATCAACAGGAAGCCGGCCAGCGCGAGCAGGGGCGGTGCGGTGTTGAGGGGCCCGAGCGCGACGAGGGTGTCGGTGTTGGCGATGATCACGCCGGATTTCTGCAGGGCGATGATCGCCAGGAACAGACCAATGCCGGCGACGATGGCCGCGCGCAGCGACGCGGGGATGCCCGCCACCAGCCAGGCGCGCACGCCGGTGAGCGACAGCACCAGAAACACCAGCCCGGAAATGAAAACGGCCGCCAGTGCCTGCTGCCACGGCAGCCCGGCCGCACCGACCACGGTAAAGGCGAAGAAGGCGTTCAGGCCCATGCCCGGTGCCATGCCGACCGGGAAGTTGGCGGCGAACGCCATCACCAGCGAGCCGAGCGCGGCGGCCAGGCAGGTGGCGACGAATACCGCGCCCGGATCCATGCCGGTGGTGGACAGGATGTCGGGGTTGACGAAGACGATGTAGGACATCGTCAGGAAGGTGGTCAGCCCGGCCAGCAGTTCGGTGCGCACGGTGGTGCCGTGCTGCTGGAGCTGGAACAGGCGTTCTGACAGGTTCATGGTTTGGGGATCCATTTCTAAGCAAAGCACTGCAAGGAACAGCAACAGCAACAGCGTTGGGCTGCAGCATCGCGCGCTGAGGGCCGGCGGCTGCAGGGGTACGGGGGGCGCCGTGAATACGTCCGTGTAGGCTCTTACGAAACATCCATGTTTCGTAAAGCCCCCCGTACCCCTACACCCGCCGTCCCTCCGATAACAGGTCGGTGACCAGAGAAGATCAACGGCAACGGCAACGGCAACGGCAACGGCAACGGCAACGCCATCGTCAGTGCGTAGAGCCACGCCTTGCGTGGCTGCTTCTTCCGACCGCACATGACACTGTGTGGGGGCGGGGGGCGGGTAGCCCCCGTAGGGACTGTCAAAAACATGGATGTTTTTGACAAGCCTCCAGGGATGGATTCACGGCGTGTCCCGGAGCGGGCTACCCGCCGCCCGCCCCACCTCGCACCCAACAAAGACGCCGCGCTTCTGCTGTTTCTTCTGCTTCTGTTTCCAATCAACAAACCACACATGCAAAACGGCCGCGCGAGCGCGGCCGTTTCTTCTGCTGTTACTTCAGCGCCTTGAAGCGCAGGCGCTTCGGGGCGGCGTCGTCGCCCATGCGGCGGCGCTTGTCTTCTTCGTATTCGCGGTAGTTGCCCTGGAAGAACTCCACGTGCGAATTGCCTTCGAACGCCAGGATGTGGGTCGCGATGCGATCCAGGAACCAGCGGTCATGCGAAATGACGAAGGTATTGCCCGGGAATTCCAGCAGCGCATCTTCCAGCGCACGCAGCGTTTCGATGTCCAGATCGTTGGACGGTTCGTCGAGCAGCAGCACGTTGCCCCCCTGCAGCAGGGTCTTGGCCATGTGCAGGCGACCACGCTCACCACCGGACAGCGAACCGACCAGCTTCTGCTGATCCTGGCCCTTGAAGTTGAAGCGGCCGATGTACGCGCGCGACTGGATTTCCACGCCGTTGATGTTGAGGATGTCCAGACCGCCGGCGATTTCCTGGAAGACGTTGTGGTTGCCTTCCAACGCGTCGCGGCTCTGGTCCACGTAGGACAGCTGCACGGTCGGGCCGACCACGATTTCGCCGGAGTCCGGCTTTTCCTGGCCGGTGATCATCTTGAACAGGGTCGACTTGCCCGCACCGTTGGGGCCGATGATGCCCACGATCGCGCCGGCCGGGACCAGGAAGTTCAGGTCGTCGAACAGCAGACGGTCGCCGAACTTCTTGGACACGTTCTTGAACTCCATCACCGAGTTGCCCAGGCGCTCGCCCGGCGGGATGAAGATTTCGTTGGTCTCGTTGCGCTTCTGGTAATCAACCGACTGCAGCTCTTCCAGGCGGGCCAGACGGGCCTTGCCCTTGGTGCGGCCACCCTTGGCGTTCTGGCGCGACCACTCCAGCTCCTTCTGGATCGCCTTCTGGCGGGCCTTTTCCTGGTTGTCTTCCTGCTTCAGGCGCTCGTCCTTCTGCATCAGCCAGTCGGTGTAGTTGCCCTTCCACGGAATGCCGCGGCCGCGGTCCAGTTCCAGGATCCACTCGGCGGCGTTGTCCAGGAAGTAACGGTCATGGGTCACTGCCACCACGGTGCCGGTGTAGCGCGCCAGGAACTGCTCCAGCCATTCCACGGACTCGGCGTCCAGGTGGTTGGTCGGTTCGTCGAGCAGCAGCATGTCCGGCTTCTGCAGCAGCAGGCGGCACAGTGCCACGCGGCGCTTTTCACCGCCGGACAGCTTGCCCACGATGGCATCCCACGGCGGCAGGCGCAGTGCGTCGGCGGCCACGTCCAGCTGGTTTTCCAGGGTGTGCGCGTCGCCGGCGGCGAGGATCGCCTCCAGGCGCTCCTGTTCCTTGGCGAGCTTGTCGAAATCGGCGCCTTCCTCGGCATAGGCCAGGTAGACCGCGTCCAGCGCGGCCTGCGCCTGCAGCACTTCGCCCACGCCTTCCTCGACCGCTTCACGCACGGTCTTGTTGGGGTCCAGCTCCGGTTCCTGGGCCAGATAGCCGACCTTGATGCCGGCCTGCGGGCGGGCTTCGCCCTCGAAGTCGGTATCCACGCCGGCCATGATCTTCAGCACCGTCGACTTGCCGGCGCCGTTCAGGCCCAGCAGGCCGATCTTGGCACCCGGGAAGAACGACAGCGAGATGTCCTTGATGATCTGCCGCTTGGGCGGGACCACCTTGCTGACGCGGTTCATGGTGTAGATGTATTGCGAGGACATGTGGTCTCCGAAGGCGCAACCCTGCGCCCGTTCCGTTGGGAACAGGAACAGATGTAAAAGGAATACCCCCGATTATAGCGGGAAGCGGTGACAACCGCCGGCCGGCCCGGGAGGGTGGGGCTTGCCGCCGCCTGAACGGGTCGTCAAAGCCCTTGAAATGGAAACCGTTTCCAGCCGGAAACCGTTCAGATCCGGTCAGCATGATGTAATCATCCATCCACTCGAGCGAGGCCCGTCATGCGCATGAATCGAATTGTGGTCGGGGCCGTGGCCTCGCTGCTGGCCCTGGGCGCGGTTGCACCGGCCTTCGCCGACAACGACCATCGCGGCCGTGGTCACGACCGCCATGACCGTTACGACCGTCATGATGATCGCCACGACCGCCGGCATGACCGCCGTGAGTGGCGCGATGACCGCCGCGAAGCCCGCCACGACCGTCGCTATTACGACAACCGTGGCTACTACCGCCCGGCGCCCCCGCCGCGCGTGGTCTACCGCCCGGCACCCGGCTACGGCTCCTACGGCTGGGCGCGTGGCCACCGCTACCGCGAGTACTACGGTGGCCCGGTCTACGTGGTCAACGACTACAGCCGCTACTCGGTGCGCCGTCCGCCCCGCGACCACCACTGGATCCGCGACGACCGTGGCAATCTGCTGCTGGTGGCCATCGCCACCGGCATCATCGCCGACTACGTGATCAACAACCGGTAAGGCCAGCCACGGCCTCGCCACCCAGGACGGCGCCCCTCGCGGGCGCCGTCCGTCGTTCTGGGGGCGGTCGACCCGATTGGTCACCCCGCGTCGCGGGGACTACAATCCAGAGCTCGCGCTGTACCCCCTCTGCCTGCCTGGAGTAACCGATGTTCCCGCGTGACGTCCGCATCGAAACCTACGATCCCGAACTGGCCAAGGCCATCGCCGCCGAAACCCAGCGCCAGGAAGACCACGTCGAGCTGATCGCCAGCGAGAACTACACCAGCCCGGCCGTGATGGAGGCCCAGGGCAGCCAGCTGACCAACAAGTACGCCGAAGGCTATCCGGGCAAGCGCTACTACGGTGGCTGCGAGTATGTGGACATCGCCGAGCAGCTGGCCATTGACCGCCTCAAGCAGCTGTTCGATGCCGACTACGCCAACGTGCAGCCGCACAGCGGTTCGCAGGCCAACCAGGCCGTCTACTTCGCGCTGCTGCAGCCGGGCGACACCATTCTGGGCATGTCGCTGGCCCACGGCGGCCACCTGACCCACGGCGCCAAGGTCAACGCCTCGGGCAAGCTGTTCAACGCCGTGCAGTACGGCGTGGACGAGCAGGGCCTGATCGACTACGACGAAGTCGAGCGCCTGGCCCTGGAGCACAAGCCGAAGATGGTCGTGGCCGGCTTCTCGGCCTATTCGCAGGTGGTGGACTGGGCGCGCTTCCGCGCCATCGCCGACCAGGTCGGTGCGTACCTGTTCGTGGACATGGCGCACGTCGCCGGCCTGGTTGCCGCCGGGGTGTACCCGAGCCCGCTGCCGCACGCGCATGTGGTCACCTCGACCACCCACAAGACCCTGCGCGGCCCGCGCGGCGGCATCATCATCGCCAAGGGGGCAAACGAGGACCTGGTCAAGAAGCTGCAGTCGATCGTGTTCCCGGGCATCCAGGGCGGTCCGCTGATGCACGTCATCGCCGGCAAGGCCGTGGCGTTCAAGGAAGCGCTGGAACCGGGCTTCAAGACCTACCAGCAGCAGGTGGTCAAGAACGCCCAGGCGATGGCCACCACGCTGATCGCGCGTGGCTACAAGATCGTTTCCGGCGGTACCCGGAACCACCTGATGCTGGTGGACATGATCGGCAAGGACGTCTCCGGCAAGGACGCGGAAGCCGCACTGGGCAAGGCCCACATCACCGTCAACAAGAACTCCGTGCCCAACGACCCGCGTTCGCCGTTCGTGACCTCGGGCCTGCGCCTGGGCACCCCGGCGGTCACCACCCGCGGCTATGTCGAACAGGACTGTGTGGACCTGGCCAACTGGATCGCCGACGTGCTCGACGCCCCGGCGGACGAGGCGGTGATCGCCCGCGTGCGCGAGGCGGTCAGCGCGCAGTGCCGCAAGTACCCGGTCTACGGGTGAGATGGGCGAGGGCCGCGCGCAGCGACGCTACGCGATCCTGGCCCTCGCGTTCGGCGTCCCCGGCCTGGCCGGGGGCGGCGCCCTGGCGCTGTTCGGTATCGTCCTGTCAGTGTTCGGGCCGCACTACATGGGTCTTTCCGAGCGCCTGCTGACGCTGGCGTTCGGCTTGGCTGGCGCAGCCGCACCGGCCGGCTGGTTGTGGCTGAGCGTGGCCTACCTCCGGCGTGGTCGAGAGGGGCTGCGCCGCGCCGGGGTGCTGCCGTGGATCGGCCTGCTGCTGGGGCTGCTCACCGGCCTGTTCGTTCTGGCCACGCTGCTCTGGCACTGGCAGGACGGCGGGCGGCAGACCGTCGCACTGGTGGTGGCCGGCCTGCTGCTGGCGGTGCCCGCCGCGGCCCTGGCCGCGCGCGCCCGGCCTGATGCCAAACACACGCCCCCCGCACGGACGCTGACCACGGATGAATGACATCGCGCAACGTCGCACTTATGCGGTGGTGGCTCTGCTGCTGGGCCTGCCCACGCTGGCCGTCGGCGGCACCTTGTCGGTGCTGGCGGTCATCGTCTTTTTCTCCCGCAACAGCTACATGGGCACCCTCGAAAGCCTGGCGCTGCTGGCCTGGGGCCTGTCGGGCATTCTCGGTCTGCTGGGCTGGCTGTGGCTGAGCGGCGTGTACCTGCGGCACGGCCGCGAGGGCCTGCGCCGCAGCAGCCCGCTGGGCTGGATCGGCATTGCCTGCGGCGTCATCGGCGCGCTGAGTGTGCTGGTGGTCGTCATGTGCCTTCTCCCCCAAGGCGGCTGGGAGGTGCTCGGTTATCTGACCGCCGGTCCGCCGTTGCTGGTGCCGAGCGCACAACTGGCATGGATGCGCTGGTCGGGCCAGACGCAGGCATGAGAGCCAGGTCGCGAGGTGGGCCGGTCATGCGCGATGGCGTCCACCGGCGTCTGTACGCGCTCCAGTGCGGGCTGCTGGGGCTGCCAACCGTGATGGCCTGCGGCGTGGCTGGGGTCCAGGGCCTGCGCCATGTCGATGTACATCGCGGTTTTCTGCTCGCGGGCAACGAGGGCGGTCTGCTGCTGCTCTGGGGCGGCGCCGGCCTGCTCGGCCTGCTGGCCTGGCTGTGGCTGAGCGCCCGGTATCTCCGGCGCGGCCGCGACGGGCTGCGTCGGGCCGGGACCCTCCCGTGGGCCGGTCTGGCGATGGGGGCACTGGCGGCGGGCGGCCTGCTGCTCGTCCTCCTGTACGCCGGGGCCGTGGGACGCTGGCAGGTGCTGGGGTATCTGGTGTTTGGCCCGCTGCTGCTGGTGCCCAGCGCACACCTGGTGTGGTTGCGCCGATCGGAGGGGCCAAGCTGATGCACAGACGCGTATTTGCCGCCCCGGTTCTTCTCAGGTACCGTTGCGACGCTGCCATGACCGTGGCATGACGTTTTTCTCCAGCTAGGCGTTCCATGTACTGTCCGTTCTGCCAGCATGCCGATACCCGTGTGATCGATTCGCGCGTCTCCGAAGACGGCGCGACGATCCGGCGTCGTCGCGAATGCGAGGCCTGCAACGAGCGCTTCAGCACCCTGGAAACCATCGAACTGAAGCTGCCGGCGATCATCAAGAGCGATGGCAGCCGCGAGGCCTTCGACGCCCGCAAGCTGCGCAGCGGCTTCGACCGCGCGCTGCAGAAGCGCCCGGTGCCGGAAGACAAGATCGAACTGGCGGTACGCGCGGTGATGCAGCAGGCGCGGACCTGCGGCGAGCGCGAAATCCCGTCGATCAAGGTCGGCGAGTTCGTCATGAACGAACTGCGCAAGCTCGACCACGTGGCCTACGTGCGCTTCGCCTCGGTGTATCGCAGTTTCGAGGACGTGGCCGATTTTCGCGAGGAGATCGAGAAGCTCGAACGCGAGCTGCCCTCCAGCACCGAGCAGCTGCAACTGCTCGGGGATGTGATCGCACTGGGCAAGAAGAAGAAGGGCTGAGCCCCTACGCTTCGCCGCCGGCCCGGCTGGGCTACCATCGCGGCTGCTTGCCTGCCGATGACCGTTGCCATGACCGACTTCTCCGCACTGGACCACCTGCACATGGCGCATGCCCTGCGCCTGGCCGAGCGCGCCGCGTACACCACGCGACCCAACCCGATGGTGGGCTGCGTGATCGCGCAGGGTGCCGACGTGGTGGGCGAGGGCTGGCATCAGCGCACCGGCGGCCCGCATGCGGAAGTGTTCGCGCTGCGCCAGGCGGGTGAGCGTGCACGTGGGGCCACCGCGTACGTCACCTTGGAGCCCTGTGCCCACTACGGGCGCACGCCGCCGTGCGCACTGGCGCTGATCGAGGCGGGTATCGGCCGTGTGGTGGCGGCGATGCGCGATCCGTTTCCGAAGGTCGACGGCGGTGGGTTCGACCTGCTGCGCGCGGCCGGCATCGACGTCGCCGAAGGGCTGATGGCCGCGCAGGCGCGCGACCTCAACCACGGCTTCCTGTCGCGCATCGAACGCGGTCGCCCGTGGCTGCGGGTCAAGCTGGCGGCCAGCCTGGACGGCCGTACGGCAATGGCCGACGGCAGTTCCAAATGGATCACCGGTGCAGCCGCGCGCGAGGACGTACAGCACTGGCGCGCGCGCGCCGGTGCGATTCTGACCGGCGCCGGCACGGTGCTGGCCGACGATCCGATGCTCACCGTGCGGCTGGCCGACACCGAGGTCGTCGCGCCGCTGCGCGTGGTGCTCGATGCGCGCCTGCGCTCGCTGGAGTGCGCGCGCGTGCGCGAGGGCGGGGCACCCACGCTGTACCTGCACGACGCAGCCGTGAGCCCCCCCGATGCCGCCGATGCGGCGTTTGCCAGCGTGCCCAGCCACAACGGTCGCCTCGATCTTGCCGCAGTGCTGGCCCTGCTCGCCGACCGTGGGATCAACGAGGTGCATACCGAAGCCGGCGCCACCCTGTCCGGCGCGCTGGTGCAGGCCGGCCTGGTCGACGAACTGCTGCTCTACCAGGCGCCGATCCTGCTCGGCGAGCACGGGCGGCCGCTGCTGTCCGGACTGGGCATTCACGCGATGGACCAGCAGCGCCGCCTGCGCGTGATCGACCAGCGCGTGCTCGGCAACGACCTGCGCCTGCTGCTGCGGCAGTGAGGGCGCGCCCGCCAGACAAAAAAAAACGGACCCCTTTCGGGGCCCGTTCGATCATGGCGCGACCCGGAGGCCGCCGCCCGATCAGAAACTCGCGCGCACGCCCACCGAGTACTGGGTGACGTCTTCGTAAGCCTGCACTTCACCGACCAGGCCCCAGGCCTTGGTGAAGTTGACCTGGCCGCCGAGGGTGCCGATCCAGGTGCCGTCCATGTCGCTGCCGTCCAGGTAGCCGGCCTTCAGCCAGGCTTCGGTGCGCGGCGAGGGCTTGCCACGCACGCCCATGCTGGCGCGGCCGCCGTTGGTGTGGTCCTTCTCGCGCACGGTGCCAAAGCCGTCGTAGGTCGACTTGGCTTCCACGTTCTGGCGCACCCAGGCGATGTCGGCGGTGAAGTCGACGCGGTCGCTCATCGGCATGTGGTAACCGATACCCAGCTCCGGCTGGTTCAGTTCCAGCTTCAGGCTGCCATCGGCATAGTTGTACTTCTTGGAGACCGTCGACCACGCGCCGAAGACATGCACCTGCTCGGCGATCGCGAACGAGCCGCGGATGTAGCCGCCGTCCACCTTCGGGTCGTTGAGGTAGTCGTCGTTGACCTGGATCTGGGTCCAGCCAGCTTCGGCGTAGGTGTAGCTCAGGCCGTCCGCAGCCGAGGCAGCGATCGGGGTGGCAGCCAGCAGGGCGGCCAGAATCAGGGTCTTGCGCATGGGTAGATCCTCACGGGTGGTGATGTCCGTTTCAGCCGCCACCTTCTTGGCGGCGGCAGGAGCGACGTCGTGTCGCGCGGCGCGGATATTAACAAGTTTTTTACAGAAAGCGAGCACTCAGGCTTCGCTGGTACAATGCGCGGGCCGGTTCGCCGGTACACAAACGTCTTCAG
This sequence comes from Stenotrophomonas sp. NPDC077461, assembly GCF_049545475.1. Classification (NCBI taxonomy): domain Bacteria; kingdom Pseudomonadati; phylum Pseudomonadota; class Gammaproteobacteria; order Lysobacterales; family Lysobacteraceae; genus Stenotrophomonas; species Stenotrophomonas sp. NPDC077461. Next base: position 4,569 of record NZ_JBMWDO010000009.1, on the reverse strand, counting down.
GGCGGGGTGCGATTCCCCACCGGCGGTAGGTGCGCAAGCACGAGCCCGCGAGCGCTTCCAGGTCTGCTGGAAGGTCAGCAGATCCGGTCAGATGCCGGAGCCGACGGTATAGTCCGGATGAAAGAAGACGGTGCTACAGGGCCTTTGCCGGCCCTGCGCCCGCCTGTTTGCCTTGCGGCGTTTTTCGCTCACTTTTCGCGGAGAACGTTACTTGTTTACTGGAATCATCGAAGGCGTCGGCCATGTGGCCGCACGCGAGACCCTCGGCGGCGACGTCCGCTTCACCTTCCACGTCGGCAGCCTGCCGTTCGACGCCGTGCAGCTCGGTGAGAGCATCGCCATCAACGGCGTGTGCCTGACCGTGATCGCGTTCGACGCGAGCACCTTCCAGGCCGACGCCTCCACCGAAACACTGGGCCTGACCACGCTCGGCCAGCTCGCCGATGGCGCGGTGATCAATCTCGAACGCGCGATGCGCCCGACCGACCGCCTCGGCGGCCATCTGGTCAGCGGCCATGTCGATGGCCTCGGTCAGGTCCTGTCCATCCACGACGATGCCCGCGCCCAGCGCTGGCGTTTTGCCGCGCCGGCCGCGCTGCTGCGCTACATCGCCAGGAAAGGCTCGATCTGCGTGGACGGGGTCAGCCTGACGGTCAACGACGTGGACGACGCCGGCTTCGAAGTCGCGTTGATTCCGCATACCGTTGCCAATACCGCGTTCGCCGCGACCGGTGTGGGCAGTGCGGTCAATCTGGAAATCGATCTGGTCGCCCGCTATGTGGAGCGGCTGATCAGCGTGCCCGCCCAGCGTGGGCAGGCACAGGGAGAGGCCGCATGAACTTCGCCCCCATCCCCGAAATCCTCGAGGACATCCGCCTGGGCCGCATGGTGGTCATCGTCGATGACGAAGACCGCGAGAACGAAGGCGACCTGATCATGGCCGCCGAGCTGGTCAAGCCCTCGGACATCAATTTCATGGTGACCCACGGCCGCGGCCTGGTGTGCCTGCCGCTGACCCGCGAGCGCGCCGCCGACCTGGGCCTGGCCCCGATGGTCCAGGCCAACACCGCGCAGTTCCAGACCAACTTCACGGTGAGCATCGAGGCCGCCGAGGGCGTCACCACCGGTATTTCGGCCTACGACCGCGCCCACACCATCCGCACGGCCGTGAAGCCCGATGCCAGGCCGGCCGACCTGCACCAGCCGGGCCACATCTTCCCGCTGATCGCCCAGCCGGGCGGCGTGCTCACCCGCGCCGGCCACACCGAGGCCGGCGTGGACCTGGCCATGCTGGCCGGGCTGGAACCGGCCGGCGTGCTGGTGGAGATCCTCAACCCGGACGGGAGCATGGCGCGCCGGCCGGAGCTGGAGGTGTTCGCCCGCGAACACGGCCTGAAGATGGGCTCCATCGCCGACCTGATCGCCTACCGTCTGGCCACCGAGAAGACCGTCGAACGCGTTGATGAGCGCCCGATCGACACCGAGTTCGGCCCGTTCACCCTGGTCACCTACCGCGACCGGATCGCCCACGATCTGCATTTCGCCCTGGTCCGTGGCCCCGTCGATGCCGAACCGACCCTGGTCCGGGTGCAGGTGGAGAATCCGCTGGCCGACCTGCTGCACTGGCGTCGCGACGACTTCGGCGTGGCCTCCACCGACGCCCTGCGCGCCATTGCCGCCGCCGACCGTGGCGTGATGGTGGTGCTGTCGGCCCCGCGCGACACCAACGGTCTGCTGGCCCGCCTGCGCCAGCAGCCGGCCCCGCTGACCCCGGGCAAGGACAAGGATGTGAGCCAGTGGCGCCGCAACGGTGCCGGCGCGCAGATCCTGTCCGACCTCGGCCTGGGCAAGCTGCGCGTGCTGGGCACCCCGCGCCGCCAGATCGGCCTGGCGGGTTACGGCCTGGAAGTCGTCGAGACCGTCGCGCCCTGACGCCCCCGTAGCGCCGGGCTTCGCTGCCGCGTCAGCCGGGCAGCGCCCGGCGCTACAGCCGCGTCAGCCGGGCAGAGCCCGGCTCTACAGCCGCGTCAGCCGGGCAGAGCCCGGCGCTACAGCCGCGTCAGCCGGGCAGAGCCCGGCTCTACGGGGCCTGTTAGAATATTCATCTATCAAATGGACCCTACGCCGACCATGAGCCACTACGAAGGCGACCTCCGGACGCCGGAAAAGGCCCGTTTCGCCATTCTCGCCAGCCGCTGGAACGCCCGCATCACCGATGTGCTGGTGGCCGGTGCACGCAAGAGCCTGGCTGGCAACGGCATCGAGGAAGCAGCGATCGACGTGATCCGCGTGCCGGGCGCGTGGGAGCTGCCGCTGGTGGCCGCCCGCCTGGCGGCCGCGCATGAGCATGCCGCCATCATCGCCCTGGGGTGCGTGATCCGTGGCGATACCCGCCACTACGAACACGTGGCCGACGGCTGTGCCGAAGGCCTGATGCGCGTGCAGCTGGATTTCGGCGTGCCGGTGCTCAATGGCGTGCTGGCGGTCGAACGTGTCGAGGATGCCGATACCCGCGCGGGCGGCAGCCACGGCAACAAAGGTGAGGAAGCCGCACTGACGGCGTTGGAAATGGTCAATCTTCTGGAGCAGTTGCCGTGAACAAGTCGACCCCGGGCAAGCCCTCCGGAAAGCCCGTCCGCCGTGATGGCATCGACCCCGTGCTGCGTTCGCGCGCGCGCCGTCGTGCCCTGCAGGCGATCTATGCCTGGCAGATCTCCGGCGGCAACGCGCAGTCGGTGATCGCCCAGTTCGCCCACGAACAGGCCCGCGAGATCGCCGACCTGGCGTACTTTGAAGCCTTGGTCCACGGCGTGCTCGACCACCGCAAGGACCTGGACGAGGCGCTGGACCCGTACCTGGATCGCGGCATCGAAGAAGTGGACGCCATCGAACGCGCCGCGCTGCGCGTGGCCGCTTACGAAATGCGCTACCGCCTGGATGTGCCGTACCGCGTGGTGATCAACGAGGCCATCGAATCGGCCAAGCGGTTCGGCTCCGAACACGGCCACACCTACGTCAATGGCGTGCTCGACCGCGCCGCCGTTGAATGGCGCAAGGTCGAAAACGGGGGTTGACCCCGTGTCGCTCGCCGAATTCGCCCTGATCAACCGCATCCGCGTCCGCACCCGCGAGCGCGCGGACGTGGTGCTGGGCATCGGCGACGATGCCGCGCTGCTGCAGCCGCGCGCTGGCGAGCAGCTCGTGGTGACCGCCGACACCCTCAACAGCGGCGTGCATTTCCCTGCCGAGACCCCGGCCGGCGACATCGGCTGGAAGACCCTGGCGGTGAACCTCTCCGACCTGGCGTCGATGGGCGCGCGCCCGGCCTGGTGCACGTTGGCGCTGTCGCTGCCCGACGCCACCACGGACTGGATCGACGCCTTTGCCGAAGGCTTCTTCGCGCTGGCCGACGCACACGACATCGTGCTGATCGGAGGCGACACCACCCGTGGCCCGCTGTCGCTGTCGGTGACCGCGATGGGCCAGGTGCCGGCCGGTACCGCGCTGCGTCGCGATGCGGCGCAGGCGGGCGACGACATCTGGGTCAGCGGCACACCCGGCGACGCGGCCGGCGCGCTGCGCGCGTGGCAGGCCGGCACGCTCGACGTGCGCCAGCCCCATGCCGATCCCCGGTGGGAAGCCCTGCGCCTGCGCCTGGCACGGCCTACCCCGCGCGTGGCCCTGGGCCGTGCGCTGGTCGGGCTGGCGCATGCCGCCGTGGACGTGTCCGACGGGCTGATCGCCGATCTGGGACACATCTGCGCACGCAGCGGTCTTGGTGCGCAGCTCGATGCCACCGCGCTGCCATTGTCGGATGCCCTGCGCGGCCTTTTCGCGGACGCGGACGCACGCCAGTGCGCGCTGCGCGGCGGTGACGATTACGAGCTGTGCTTCACCGCGGCTCCTGCGCGGCGCGATGCGCTGGCGGCGCTGGCGGCGCAGTTGCAGCTCCGGCTGACCTGCATCGGCACCATCACCGACGGGCAGGGCGTTGCCTGCGACGGAGACGATGCAGGTGCGGGTGGCTACCAGCACTTCGGTTGAGCCATACGCACCAGGATAAAGGAACGCCGGGCAGTGCCCGGCGTTCCTGTCTGTACGGCCAACGGGTGGGATGGATTACCAGGCGTAGGACATCCCCAGCTGCGCACTGGCTTCGCGGTAGCCGCTGTCGCCACGCATCAGGCCCAGCCCACCCCAGGCCGAAACGCCCGGGCGGAATGCAACCTTGGCACCGGCGCTGAGCGCATAGCGGTTGCGCGGCGTGCTGGCGCGCATCGCTTCATCGTCGAAGGCGATGCCGTTGCTGGCCCCGTCGCGGTACCAGTTCACTGCCAGGTACGGACGCACGGCCGCGCCGCGGTCGGCCTTGGACTCGCCTTCGATGCGCACGCCCAGCCGGCCGGACAGGCCGTCTTCACCCAGGCTGCGCACGACGGTGCCGTTGGTCTCGCGATGCGCGTCGGTGGACGCCTCGGTGTAGACCAGCTGCAGTTCCGGCTGCAGGTGCAGTGCCATCGCGCCGATGCGGCCGATGTCGATCTGGTAGCCGGCCTCCAGCGAGGACTG
>NZ_JBMWDO010000008.1:34317-225462 GCF_049545475.1 Stenotrophomonas sp. NPDC077461 | reverse complement strand
CCCCAGCCGGGCCACCCCCCCCCGCCCCGCACGCTCGGCATCGTGTCGCCGTCGCGCACCCCGACCACGGAAGCGGTCAAGCAGACCACCGACGTCGGCCTGGGCCAGTCCACCAGCATCGGCATCGGTGGTGACCCGATCAACGGCCTGAACTTCGTCGACTGCCTCAAGCTGTTCAACGAAGACCCGCAGACCGAAGGCATCATCATGGTCGGCGAAATCGGCGGCGACGCCGAGGAAGCCGGTGCCGAGTACATCAAGAACCACGTGAAGAAGCCGGTCGTCGGTTTCATCGCCGGTGCGTCGGCTCCGGCCGGCAAGCGCATGGGCCACGCCGGTGCGATCGCCTCGGGCGGCAAGGGCACTGCGGAAGGCAAGTTCGCCGCGATGGAAGCTGCCGGCGTCGTCACCGTGCGTTCGCCGGGCGACCTGGGTGCCGCGATCGCCAAGCTGGTGAAGTAAGGCCGCCCGCCGCGTACGCGGTGGACATGCCTGAAGCGCCGACCGCTGGTCGGCGGCGTCAAACAGAAAGGCCGCCTCCGGGCGGCCTTTCTGCGTTGGGGCGTTGCACGTGTCCACATGGCTGCCGGCCAGCGGCCGGCACTACAATGGGGCATTGCAACCACCAGGCTGTATCTCATGACGTCGCTTCGCATTGCCCTGGCCCAGTTCGACTTCCCGGTAGGTGCCGTCGCGCAGAACACCGATACCATCATCACGATGATCGGCGAGGCGCGCGACGAGTACGGCGCCGAACTGGTGGTGTTCCCGGAACTGGCCATCAGCGGCTATCCGCCGGAGGACCTGCTGCTGCGGCCGCGTTTCCTGTACGACTGCCAGCAGGCGCTGGAGCGCATCGCTGCGGCCACCCAGGGCATCACCGCCGTGGTTGGCTGGCCGCAGGCCGCCGGTGCGGTGGTCTACAACGCGGCCAGCGTGCTGCGCGATGGCCAGGTCCTGCACACCTATCGCAAGCGCGAACTGCCCAACTACGCGGTGTTCGACGAGCGCCGCTACTTCGATGTCGACCCGGACGGCAGCAGCTGCGTGTTCGAGATCAAGGGCGTGCCGGTGGGCCTGCTGATCTGCGAGGACCTGTGGTTCGCCGAGCCGCTGGCCGATACCGTGCGCCAGGGCGCGCAGCTGGTGGTGGTGCCCAACGCCTCGCCGTACGAGCGCGGCAAGCATGCCGAGCGCGATGCCGTGCTGGCCGCACGTACCCGTGAAAGCGGTGCGGCGATCGCCTACCTCAATGTGGTGGGGGGGCAGGATGCGCTGGTGTTCGACGGCGCCTCGGTGGTCGCCGATGGCGATGGCACGGTGCACCCGGCGGCGGCGGCGTTCACCGACCAGTGGCTGGTCGTGGACTACGACGCGCAGACGCGTCGCTTCCTGCCGCGCGAGTGGATCGACGATGGCGACGAGAGCATGGACGCGCTGGCCTGGCGTGCAGTCACCCGGGGCATCCAGGACTACTGCCGCAAGAACGGCTTCAAGAAGGTGTGGCTGGGCCTGTCCGGCGGTATCGATTCGGCGCTGGTGCTGGCGATGGCCGTGGATGCGCTGGGCGCGGCCAACGTCACCGCAGTGCGGCTGCCGTCGCGCTACACCGCCGACATGTCCAACGATCTGGCGGCCGAGCAGTGCCGCGCGCTGGGGGTGAGGCTTGAAGCGGTGTCGATCGAACCGGTGTTCGAGGGCCTGATGCGCGCGCTCGGCCCGATGTTCGAGGGCCAGCCGGCCGATGTCACCGAGGAGAACCTGCAGTCGCGCAGCCGCGGCGTGATCCTGATGGCGCTGTCCAACAAGTTCGGCGGGCTGCTGCTCACCACCGGCAACAAGAGCGAATACGCGGTGGGCTACGCCACCATCTACGGCGACATGTGCGGTGGCTACGCGCCGCTGAAGGACCTGTACAAGACCGAGGTGTTCGGCCTGTCCAAGTGGCGCAACACGGTCGGGGGCGCGCCGGTGATTCCGCCGGCGGTGATTGCCCGGCCGCCATCCGCCGAACTGCGGGCCAACCAGACCGACCAGGACTCGCTGCCCGCCTACGATGTGCTCGATGGCATCCTGTACCGCTACGTCGACCAGGAACAGTCGCGCGAGGAGATCGTGGGGGCCGGCTACGCGCCGGAGGTGGTGGACCGCGTGCTGCGCCTGGTGCGCACAAGCGAGTGGAAGCGCCACCAGGCCGCGCCCGGTCCCAAGGTGTCGCGACGCGCCTTCGGCCGCGAACGCCGCTACCCGATCAGCAACGGCTACAAGGGCTGACACCGGCGACGGCGCCTGGCACAGGCCCCGCGGCCAACCGCGAGGTCACGAACGCTGGTGAGGGTCCTCGGCGGGAAACACACGCCTTGCGGCCCCAGGCTCAGAGGCGTGTCCCCTCCCTTGGAGAGGAGCCAAAAAAAAGGGCCCGAACCGGGCCCTTTTCTTCGTCACCGCAGGGATTACTTGCGGTTGATCGTGGCGTTGCGCTGACCGGTGCTGGCCGATTTCTCGCCGGCAAACGGGTTCAGCTTGCGCACCATCCACGGGTACTTCGGCCACTTGCCCTGCAGCCACGGGTGGTCGGGCTGGTTCAGCTCGAGCACGCGGCGGGCGTCGTCGGCCAGCGGCTTGTTGTCCAGGTGCGTGTACGCCTCGGCCAGGGTGGCCACGGCGTCGTACTGGAAGGCGCTCTGCGGGTAGGTTTCCAGCAGGTAGTTGGCGCGGCCGGCGGCCGACACCCAGGCCTGGCGGCGCAGGTAGTACAGGGCGTTGTCCAGCTCGTGCTGGGCGAACACGTCGCGCAGCACGATCATGCGCTGGCGGGCGTCGGCGGCATAGCGGCTGTTGGGGTAGCGCTCAGTCACGATGGTGAAGTCGGCGTAGGCCTGGCGCGGAGCGGACAGGTCGCGGCGGCTCGGGTCCAGGGACCACACCCGGCGCAGGAACACCGTGTCGCGGTTGCCGTTGGCCAGGCCGCGGAGGTAGTACAGGTAGGCGATGTTGCGGTGGGTCGGGTAGGTACGGATGAAGCGGTCGATGCTGGACACCGCGTCATCGTGCTTGCCGGCCTTGTACTGGGCGTAGGCCGATTCGATCATCGCCTGCTCGGTGTACGGGCCGTAGGGGTACTGGGCCACCAGACGGCGGAAACTGGCCTCGGCACCGCTCCAGTTGCCCCCCTCCATCAGTTTGTGGCTCTTGTCATAGAGCTGCTCGACCGGCAGCCCTTCATCCGGATTCTTGCCCTTGGTACCGCGATGGCAGCCGGTGGCGACGAAGAGCAGCACCAGCATCAGGGCGGCGAGGCGGACGGGCGCGGACAGCAGAACGGAGCGTCGGATCATGGGGTCAGGGCGGGACGCGGCTGGAATACGAAGGGTCGATGATAGCCTAGTGGCCTGTCCTGCGACTGAAAGTGGTCGCCCGGACCCCAAAATTGTCTCCCCGCGTGGTTCCCATGTCCGATACCCCAGCTGAAAACCCCCGTCAGGCCATCGTGCCCGATACCGCCGCCGGCCGCCGCTTCGATGCGGTGGTTGCCGAACTTTTCCCTGAATACTCCCGCTCGCGCCTGACCGAGTGGATCAAATCCGGCGATCTGCTGCTGGACGGCGAGCCGGCGCGCCCGCGCGACCCGGTGCGCGGCGGCGAGGTCGCCAGCCTGCTTGTCGTGCTCGACACCCAGACCCATGCCGAGCCGGAGGACATCCCGCTGGAGGTCCTGTACGAGGACGAGCACGTGTTCGTCATCAACAAGCCGGTCGGCCTGGTGGTCCACCCCGGTGCGGGCAACCCCACCGGCACGCTGGTCAACGCCCTGCTGTTCCGTGACCCGTCGCTGGCGGTGCTGCCGCGCGCAGGCATCGTGCACCGGCTGGACAAGGACACCAGTGGCGTCATGGTCATCGCGCGCACGCTGGAGGCGCAGACCGCGCTGGTGGCGCAGTTGTCCGCGCGCGAAGTGCATCGCCAGTACCTGGCGGTGGTGGTGGGCGCGCTGGTCTCCGGGGGCACCGCTACCGCCGCCATCGACCGCCATCCGCGCGACCGCGTGCGCATGGCCGTGCGTGAGGACGGCAAGGACGCGATCACCCATTACCGCCTGCGTGAGCGCTTCCGCGCGCACACCGCGCTGGAATGCCGCCTGGAAACCGGCCGCACCCATCAGATCCGCGTGCACATGGCGCACCTGCGCCATCCGATCATCGGCGATCAGCTGTATGGCGGCGCGCTGAAGCTGCCCAAGGGCGCCAGCGATGAGCTGGTCGCCGCGCTGCGCGGCTTCAAGCGCCAGGCACTCCACGCCGAAACGCTGGAGTTCACCCACCCGGTCACCGGCGAGCCGATCCGCAACAGCGCGCCGCCGCCGGCGGACATGCTGGCGCTGCTGCACGCGCTGCGCGAAGACAGCAGGCACTTCGCCGAACTGGAGCGCGGGCGCCGTTGATGGACGCCTCGCTTCCGGTATTGCCGGCCGAGTGGCGCGCGCCGCCGGGCGTGCAGGCGCTGACCACCCTGCGCTACGGCGCAGGCGGGTCGGTGGCGCCGTTCGACCAGTTCAACATGGGCAACCGGTACGCCGCCGACGGTGACGACCCGGCGCAGGTGCAGCGCAACCGCGACCTGCTCCAGGCCGGCCTGGTACTGCCCTCGGCCCCGCATTGGCTGCGCCAGGTGCATGGCACCACGGTGCTGCGTTTCGATGCGCCGCCGAGGGCGGCCGGGATCGACGCCGAACCCACTGCCGATGCGGCGGTGACGTCGGCCACAGGCGTGGTCCTGGCCATCCTGACCGCCGATTGCCTGCCGGTGGTGTTCGCCGCGCGCGACGGCAGCGAGATCGGCGCGGCGCATGCCGGCTGGCGCGGCCTGGCCGACGGCATGCTTGAAGCCACGGTGGCCGCCATGCGCACGGTGCCGTCGCAGCTGCAGGCGTGGCTGGGGCCGGCCGCCGGTCCGGCGCACTACGAGGTGGGTGAGGAGGTCAGGGTTGCCTTCCTTGCGCACACGGCCGACGCGGCCACGGCCTTCCAGGCCACCCGCCCGGGTCATTGGCGGGTGGATCTGTACGCGCTGGCCCGTCAGCGTCTGCAGGCAGCCGGGTTGGATGCGGCCGCCATCAGCGGCGGTACCCGGTGCACCATCGCGGCGCCGGAGCACTACTTCTCGCATCGCCGCGATCGTCGCACTGGCCGCATGGCCACGCTGGTATGGCGGGGGTAATCGTCTTCGACGGCGTCTGCGCACTGTGCAGCCGCTGGGTGCGCTTCCTGCTGCGAGTCGACCGGCAGGAGCGCTACCGCTTCGCCGCGATGCAGGGCACGCACGGGCGCGTCCTGCTGCGGCAGCATGGGCTGGACCCGGACGATCCGCTGTCGTTCCTGCTGCTGGAGGACGGCCGCGCCTGGACCGATACCGATGCCATCGTGCGGGTGCTGGTCGGGCTGGGCGGGCCGTGGCGGCTGGCTGTGGTGCTGCGCGCGGTCCCGCGCCGGCTGCGTGATCGCGCCTACCGGGCGCTGGCACGCAATCGCTACCGCTGGTTCGGCCGCCACGACAGCTGTTTCCTGCCGAGTGCGGAACAGGCACGGCGCTTCCTGGCGTGAGCGCTGCGCCGGCCGCTCAGCGCAGCAGCCGGTAGACCACGCGCCGGTTCTGTGCGCGGCCGGCCTCGCTGCGGTTATCGGCGATCGGATCGTCGGCACCGTGCCCCATTGCGTCCAGCATCCCCATCGGCACATCCAGAAGGTGCAGTGCCAGCACCAGCGACTCGGCCCGCTGCTGGCTCAGAGCGCGCCTGGCGGCGGCATCGCCGTGACTGTCGGTATGCACGCCGACCTCCACCCGGGTGCCGGCCGGCAGCTGGCGGAGCGCCGCCGCGGTGGCGTGCAGGGTATCCAGGGAGTCGCCGGTGAGCGCCGTCGCCTCGGGCTGGAACTTCACCACGGTCTGGTTGAGCGCGACCACCACCGCATCGGGCGTGGCGTCGGGCGGCAGCGCGTGCAGGGCGGCGATGCCCGGCGTCCATAGTCCGCGCACGTCGAAGGCACCGAAGTGATCACGCAGTACCCGGGTGACACCCAGCCGGTCCTGCACGGTCAGCGCACGGCTGTCCACGCGGATGTGCTCGCCCTCCAGATCGAGCCGCAGGCCGGGGGCGAGCAGGGCGGGCAGGTGGGCGATCAGCCGGTCCTGCCAGCGCGGTGGGCGCGTTCCGCCATCCACCTGCAGTTGGCCGCGTACGTTGTCCTCCCCGTAGCGCTGTACCAGCGCGTTCCATACCCGGCGCTGGTCGGCGGCACGCGGCAGCCGTCCGTCCACCCGCACGTGGTCGCCGTCGACCACCAGTGACAACCGCGCGTCCGCCACCGACGCCACCCGCGTGGCGGACGTGTCCTGCGGCGGCGCCCGGGTGACCAGGTACAGCCAGCTGGTGGCCAGGATCAGTGACACGCCGATCAGGCAGGCCAGGATGCTGCGCACGGCCACGCCCCGCACGGCCTGGCCCGCCGCGCCGGCGGCATGCGCGTCCAGGCGGCGGGCACGCAGCGCCACCGGCGCGCCGTTGGTGGTGGTCAGCAGATCCACCAGTGGCGGCAGCAACTCGGCGACGATGACGGCGAAGATGCCGGGTGGAAAGCCGGCGCGGCGGGCCAGGCGCGCCAGGTCCTCGCGGCCGATGGCGCGCTCGAGCTGGCTGGCGACGATCGGCTGCTCGTCGCCGCGGCACCAGCTGTGGAACAGCGCGCCCACCCCGGCGCGCTCGAACTGGTCGCCCAGTCCAGCCAACCCGTCTTCGCGGGTGGCGATGTACACGGTCAACACCGTTACCACGCTGCGCGCGCGGTAGCCCAGATTAAGCCGGGAGGCGGCATCTTCGATCAAGCGGTCAAGCGATGACATGTCTTCAAATCCCCAGTTGAAAAGACCGTGCGCATCACGTCGCACGTGCCTGGCCCACGCCTTGTCGGGGGGCTCTGGGGGCCTGAATGTCGTTAGTCCCTGTCAATGGCGAATGAAAATTCGCAAGCCGCTGCCGCAGAAAGTTGCGTTTGCGCAGATCCATTCGCGCCGCCTATCGCTTTTGGCGGCTTGGGACAGCACGGTCTGTCCGGCGGCACGTGTCGAAGACGACACCCGCACGCGCCGTCACCTCACGCGCGCGAAAAGAGACATCTGCAGGGCAGAAGCCGGGCCGAAAGCGACGGCGATGCGCAGCGCCGTCGCCGCGCGTCAGGCGCTTTCCAGCGCCTCCAGGTAGGTCTGCCGCCAGTGATTGATGTCGTAGGTGCGCAGGTGGTCCATCATGGCCTGCCACCGTTCCACGCGTTTGCGCAGCGGCATGGTGGCGGCCGTGGCGATGGCATCGGCCACGCCGTCCAGGTCGTGCGGATTGACCAGCAGCGCGTGCTTCAGCTCATCGGCCGCGCCGGCCAGCAGTGACAGCACCAGCACGCCGGGATTCTCCGGGTCCTGCGAGGCCACGTACTCCTTGGCCACCAGGTTCATGCCGTCGCGCAGCGGGGTGACCAGGCCCACGGCGGCCGCCCGGTAGAAGCCGGTCAGGGTGGCGTGGGTGAAGTTCTGGTTGACGTAGCGCAGCGGCGTCCAGTCCGGCGCGGCATGGCCGCCGTTGATGTGTCCGGCGATCTGCTCCAGCTGGCCGCGCAGCTGACGGTACTCGTTGACGTCGCCACGCGACACCGGCGCGATCTGCAGGTAGGTCAGGCTGCCGCGCTGGTCGGGGTGGCGTTCGAGGTAGCGCTCGAAGCCGAGGAAGCGTTCGGGCAGGCCCTTGGAGTAGTCCAGGCGGTCCACGCCAATGGCCAGCTGGCGGTCGCCCAGGCTGTTGCGCAGGGCGCGCACGGCCGGCTTGCTGGCGCCGGCCCCGGCCTGGCGCGCGATGTGGCCGGTATCGATGCCGATCGGGAACGCCGCCGCGCGGAAGCGCCGCCCTCCCGGTGCCTCCAGTTCGCCATCGCCCACCACGCGCCCGCCGCCGAACAGACGTACATACGACTGGAAACGGTCGGCGTCGCGCTGGGTCTGGAAGCCGACCAGATCGTACGCATACAGGCTGGAGAACAGGCGCAGGTGGTCCGGCATGGCCTGCAGCAGGTCGGCCGAGGGCATCGGCACGTGCAGGAAGAACCCGATGCGGCACCCGATGCCGCGCTCGCGCAGCAGCGAGGCCAGCGGGATCAGATGGTAGTCATGGATCCACACGATGTCGTCGTCGCGCAGCAGCGGCGCGAGCTTCTCGGCGAACAGCGCATTGACCCGGCGGTACGTTTCGCGGGTGGCGCGGTCGTAGTCGACCAGGTCCAGGCGGAAGTGCAGCAGCGGCCACAGCGTGCGGTTGGCGAAGCCGTTGTAGTAACCGTCCACATCGCGCTTGTTGAGGTCCATCGTGACGTAGCGGATGTCGCCGTCCACCTGCTCGTGCAGCGCGCCGCTGGGATCGCGCACCGCCTTGCCGCTCCAGCCGAACCAGACGCCCCCGCGTTCCTTGAGTGCGGCCAGCAGGCCCACGGCCAGGCCGCCAGCGCGGTTTTCGCCCGGGACCGCCACCCGGTTGGACACCACGACCAGCCTGCTCATGACGCCTCCTGCCAGCTGCGCGACAGACGCATCGCGGCGGTCACCAGGCCGACATGCGAGTACGTCTGCGGGAAGTTGCCCCACGCTTCGCCGCTGTCGAAGGCCAGATCCTCGGACAGCAGGCCGAGGTGGTTGCGCCGGGACAGCAGCATCTCGAACATGTCACGCGCTTCGTCCATGCGGCCAATCGCGGCCAGCGCATCGATGTACCAGAAGGTGCAGATGGTGAAGCTGGTTTCCGGCTCGCCGAAGTCGTCCGGCGCCACGTAGCGGTACAGTGCATCACCGTGCTTGAGGTCGCGGCCGATCGCTTCGACGGTGGCCACGAAGCGTGCGTCGTGCGCCTCGATGAACCCGATGTCGGCCAGCAGCAGCAGCGAGGCGTCCAGGCGGTGGCCGCCGTAGGTGTCGGTGAAGTGGCCCAGTTCCTCGCTCCACGCCTCGGCCATGATGCGCGCGTGGATCGTATCGGCGCGGTCGCGCCAGTAGGCCGCGCGGTCATCGAGCTTGAGCCGCACCGCGATCTTGCACAGCCGGTCGCACGCGGCCCAGCACATCGCGCTGGTATAGGTGTGCACCTCGGTGCGCCCACGGAACTCCCACAACCCGGCATCGGGCACATCATGCAGCGCGAAGGCCTGTTCGCCGAGCGGTTCCAGGCGCGCGAAGGTGTGTGCATCGCCCGGGTCCTGCAGGCGGCGGTCGAAGAACAGCTGGGTGGAGGCCAGCACCACGCTGCCGTACACATCGTGCTGGCGCTGCACCCAGGCCAGATTGCCGCGCCGGACCGGGCCCATGCCGCGGTAGCCGGAGAGCGAGGGCACTTCGTCCTCGTCCAGCTTTGCCTCGAAGCCGATGCCGTAAAGCGGCTGCAGGCTGCCATCAGCCGTGGCCAGATTGAAGATGTAGCCCAGGAACTGTTCCATCGTCCGGGTCGCGCCGAGGCGGTTGAGCGCGCGCACCACGAACGCGGCGTCGCGCAGCCAGCAGTAGCGGTAGTCCCAGTTGCGGATGCTGCCCGGCGCCTCCGGAATGGACGTGGTCATTGCCGCGATGATCGCGCCACTGTCCTCGTACTGGCACAGCTTGAGTGTGATCGCGCTGCGGATCACCGCGTCCTGCCACTCCAGCGGAATGGACAGGTAGCGCACCCATTCGCGCCAGTAGTCGCGGGTACGCTGGAAGGCTTCCTGCACATAACCGCTGAGGGAGCGGTCCAGTGACTCGTCCACGCCCAGCACCAGGTGCACCGGGTGGTTGAGCGTGAACGGCAGGCCGTCGCGCACGAAGCGTACCGGTACATCAGTGGTGAGCCGCAGGATGTGGTCGGGCAGGACCCAGCGGATGTGGTTGCTGCCCCAGGTGGCGTCGGGTACGCGTGCACCCCAGTCGGCCAGCGGGCGCGCGCGCACGATAATGCGGGGATTGCCGGCCAGCGGCCGCACCTGGCGGATCAGGCTGACGGGCCGGTAGAAGCGGTCGTTCTGGCGCCAGCGCGGCGCGAAGTCGATGATCTCCAGAGCGCCGCCGTGCTTGTCGTGAAGCACGGTGCGCAGGATGGCGGTGTTGGTCAGGTAGGTCTGTTCGCTGCCGACCAGGTCTTCCAGCTCGATGCCGAAGTCGCCGCCGGTCTGCTGGTTCGGTTCGAGCAGGGCGCAGAAGGTCGGGTCGCCATCGAAGGTGGGCAGGCAGCTCCAGACCACGCGGGCGTGTTTGTCGATCAACGCGCCGAAGCTGCCATTGCCAACAACGCCCAGGTCCAGGGTGGGGACGGTGTCACTACTCATGTCATGAAACTCTCGGGTCAAGCCGGCGCAGGGGGCCGGGGGCGGTGGCGATGCTCAGTACGCGTTCTCGCGCAACCAGGCATGCACGGCACGGATATGCGGCAACGCGAAGACCGCCGCGCTGGGCTCGCGTGCCCCCACGAGCACGCTCCAGCCGTGCAGATCGTTGGCGGCGCCGAACCCGTACTCGTCCGTGAGATCGTCGCCGAGGAACACCGGCAACCGGTCGCGGAAGGGCGGGGCGAGCATCAGCCGGCGCAGGGCGCGGCCCTTGTCGCTGCCTTCGGGAACGAATTCGACGACGTGGTCGCCCGGCTGCAGCCGGTAGCCGGTGTGGCCGCGGATGTGCCGCTCGGCAAAGGCACGCACCTCGGGTGCGGCATGCGGTGCACCGCGCCAGTGCAGTGCGAGGCTCTGGCCCTTGTCCTCGACCAGAACACCGGGCTTGCCGTGGGCAAAGCGCATCGCCTGCTGGTGGAGTGCGTGCAGCCATTCGCCGGCATCGGTGCCGGGCACGGTGCTGTCCACCCGGCCATCGCCGTGGCGCAGTTCGTGACCGTGCAGGCCTGCCGCCGGCAGGTGCAGCGGGGCGAACAGCCGGTCGAGTTGATCCAGCGGCCGGCCGCTGATCAGCGCGACCGCACCTTCAAGGCGGTCGCTGATGCGCCCGATGGCCTCGCGGATGTCCGGCAGCAGTTGCACCGCGTCGGGGTCATCGGCGAACTCGATGAGGGTGCCATCCACGTCCAGGAACAGCGCACAGGCATCGTCCAGCAGTGGCGGCGGCGGACGGTGGGGGAAGTCGTTTGCCATGCGGGCCAACATGCCAGCGTGGATGTGATCGCCAGGTAATGGCAATCACATCCACACGGTGGTGCCGGCCGGCAGCGCCGTCAGAACGTATATCGCACGCGCCCGTAGAAGTACGCGCCGTTGCTGCCGATCGGCGACAGCACGTCATACGGCAGGTTGCCGAAGTAATGGATGTCGTCATTGGAGGGATCGGAGTAGTTGTCGGTCAGGTTCTGCCCGCCCACCGCCACGCTCCACTGCGGCGTGATCCTGAACTCCACTTCGGCATCCAGCTGCCACTCGGCACCGTAGGTCTGGCGTGGAAGGTAGCCCTCACCGAAGTTGAACACGCGGGTGACGCTGCCATAACGGTTGACCCGGCTGCTCAGCGACCAGCGGTCGTTGGCCCAGCTCGCGGCCAGTGACGCGCGGGTGCGCGGGGTGGCGTCGGTCAGCGTGTTGGTCTCTTCCACGCCGAACAGCACGTAGTCCGGATCCAGCGCGCGCAGGCTGGCGGGGGTGGCCAGGACGTTCTTCAGCGTGGTCCTGGTATAGGCGTAGGTCCCGGTCAGCACCAGCTCGCCCGTGCCGAGCGACTGTCGCCAGTTGCTCACCAGTTCCGCGCCGCGGGTACGGGTGTCGGCAGCATTGACGAAGAAGCTGGCGCTCTGCAGGCCGGCCACGCCGAACTGCTGCTGCACGTAGTCGGTCAGCGCATCGCCGGTGATGCTCTCGGACAGCGCGATGCGGTCGTCGATATCGATCTGGAAGAAATCCAGCGAGACGTCGAAGTGATCGCCGATGCGGCTGGTGAAGCCCAGGCTGGTGTTGAGCGACTTCTCCGGCTTCAGGTCGCGGGCGCCCAGTCCGCGCGCGATGGGGTTGTTCACCGAGAGCACCCGGCCCTGCACCAGCTGGCCGGCGGCGTTGTAGCCGGTAGAGGTGGATTCATAGCCGATCTGCGCCAACGAAGGCGCGCGGAAGTTGTTGGAGACTGCGCCACGCAGCGCGAACGCCGGGGTGAATTCGTAGCGCAGGCCGAGCTTGCCGGTGAGCTCGCCGCCGTAATCATCGCTGTGTTCGTAGCGTGCGGCCAGGTCGCTGGAGAAGTGCTCGCCGACCTGGCTGGACAGGCTGGCGTAGGCGCTGGCCACATCGCGCGACAACGTGGTGGCATCCTGCGGGGTCAGGCCACCGCCGGCCTGCGAGCCGGTCGGGCGATCGGTGTACGGGCCGGCCGCATAGCTGCTCGGGTCGCCAGGCCGGGTCTGGTAGTGGTCGCGGCGTGCTTCCAGGCCAAGGCCCAGGCTGTGGGTGATGCTGTCACCCTGCTCGAACACCCGCCCCAGGTCGAGATTGGCCACGGTCAGTTCGTTGCGGTAGTCGCCGGTCTTGAAGCGGGTGGGGCTGGTCGGGCCGAGCGAGGCGTTGAGCGAGTTGCGCAGGCGGTAGGTGAAGCTGTTGCTGCCGTAGTCCAGGCTGGCATCGTAGTTCCACTCGCCCCACTGGCCGCGTGCGCCGGCCACGGCCTGCACGTCGCGGTTCTCGCCTTCGGAAACCGGGCGGTAGCCATTGGGATACACCTGCGCCCAGTTGGCGTCGCTGTCCGGATAGCGGAAGTAGTTGGCGCCTTCGCTGTCGCGCTGGTTGAACGTGCTGAAGAAGTAGAGCTTGGACGTCTGCCCGAACGGCAGTTCAGTGTTGATCCAGGCGTTGAGGTCCTTGGTGTGGCCGTCGCCCAGCACGTAGTTGCGCTTGCCCTGCAGCGCCAGGTTGGTGGCGTTCTGGTCCCACGGCGGGATCTGGTCGAAGCCGGCGCGGTTGGTGCCCTCGTGGTTCTTCAGCTCCAGGCCCACGCGCAGGAAACCGCCGTCGTCGCCCAGCGCGGTGCCGACCTTGGCGCTGAGGTAGCTGGTCTGGCCATCGGTGAGGGTGCGGTCGACCGGCTTGAGGTCGGTGTGATTGGCACCGAAGCTGGCTTCGATCGCGCCGCCGTCGGCCCCGTCGTCGAGGATCACATTGATCACGCCCGCCACCGCGTCCGAGCCATACAGGGCGCCGGCACCGTCGCGCAGCACTTCGATGCGTTTGATCGCGCTGACCGGGATGGCATTGAAGTCCACCGGCGTGGTGCCCTTGCCGATCTTGCTGTCGGTGTTGACCAGCGCGCTGCTGTGGCGGCGCTTGCCGTTGACCAGTACCAGCACCTGATCCGGGGACAGGCCGCGCAGCTGGGCGGCGCGGATATGGTCGGCGCCCCCGGAGTTGGACTGGCGCGGGAAGTTGAACGAGGGCAGCAGCGCCTGCAGGGCGCTGCCCAGTTCACCGTTGACCACACCGGCCTTGCGGATGTCCTCGGCGGTGAGCACGTCCACCGGCGAGGTGGACTCCAGCACGGTACGGTCCACGGCACGCGTGCCGGTGACGATCACCGTGTCCAGGGTGGTGGCGGAGCCGGGCGCGTCCTGCGCGGTTGCGTCCTGGGCAAGCAGGGGGGAGGAGAGGACGAGCGCGATGGCAAGGCCAAGGCGCGACGCGGACGGACGGGACATGCGGACTCCGGCAGGACGACGAGGGGGAGGAGAAGCGGGAAGGACGCGGGTGCTGCCGGTTGATGGGCGGCACTACCAATCCATCCGGATGAAGCGATATATTATCTTGGCGTGATGACCCCGTGTGATGCAAGTCCCATCACATGCGGGCATCAGCTGATTGCCGACGGTGATCTGCGCGGGAGACGGATGTCCTGCACGCTTCTTCCCCTGCACGCCCTGTTTTCTGGAGTTTTCGCAATGACGTCCCATGCCTTTCTGCTCGCTCTGGTCCTGGCGGCCACCGGCTGTGCCACCGCCGCTCCTGCGGCCCAGCCGGCTGCGCCTCCGCCGGCCACCGCCACCCTGCAGGGCGACGCCGCGCGTCCCGATGCCGCAGCCGGGTGGGTGCGCAGCGAGCTGTACTTCGGCGTGGGCGAGGAAAGCGGCGCCTCCGAGCGCAGACAGACCGATGCGATCAGCGAGGCGCAGTGGCGCGACTTCCTGGACACCCAGGTCACCCCCCGCTTCCCGGATGGCCTGACCGTGTTCGATGCCTACGGCCAGTGGCTGTTCCGTGGCGCAGCCGAGCCCAACCGCCTGCGCACCAAAGTGCTGGTGGTCCTGCACGAGAACACCCCGCAGCGCCGTGCCGACATCGAGGCGATCCGTCTGGCATGGAAGCAGGCCACCGGTCACCAGTCAGTGCTGTGGGCGCAGCAGGCGGTTGACGTATCGTTCTGACCTTGGGCGCCACCGTGGCGCGGCGGGGAACGATGATGAATCACTGGGACGGATGGCCGCTGGCACTGCTGCTGGCGTTGGCAGCACCGGGTGCGCACGCGCAGGCGGCGGGCCAGGACACGCTGCGCGCCGAGGTCGCCGCTGGCGTGTGGCTGCAGGCGGAGGTAGAGGAGGGCGGCGATATCACGGTCGCGCTCGCGCCGTCGGGTACGCGGCAACGGCTGCCGGGTGCGCCCGACGTGGATGGGCAGTCGCGCCTGTCGGCCGAGGACGTCGATTTCGACGGATGGCCGGAGCTGGTCGCACGGGCCTCGGTGGGCATGGTCAACGAAGCGGTGGCGGTGTATCGCTACGATCCGCGGCAGAAGGCGATGCAGGCGCTGGCGCCAACGCCCCACGACGATGCGCAGTGCGGCGGCCTGATGGGGCTGACCGTGGACGCGCCCAACCGTACGTTGAGCAGCAGTTGCCGCAGCGGCGCGGTGTGGTACGTGGATCTGTACCGCTACGACGGCCCGCGTCTGCATCTGTACCGTGCGCTGCGCTTCATCCACGGCAGCGATGCGTTCGAGCAGGTGCTGTTCGTCAGGCAGACCGCAGACACCGGCCCGTTCGCGGTGTGGAGCACCTACGATGCGCAGGGCGCTGTCGTGGAGACGGCGATTGCCGACGGCCTGGTGACGCCGGCATCCACCGGTCGCCTGTCGCCGTTCAGCGGCACGGTGGTGCCGGCGCGGCTGCCGCTGCATGCCCGGCCGGGCGAGGGACGCACCTCGCGCTATCTGCTCCGCGACGATCGGGTGGAACTGCTGGACGAACGCGATGGCTGGGTAAAGGTGCGTTACCACAACCCGACCCGGGGCGATGTGCTGGGATGGGTGAACGCGATGCCGTGAGTGCGCGCACGCCCACACGAGTGTCACCTGCCGGGGTCTAGGCTGATGGTTTCCCCCCGGTAGTGGATGTCCGTCATGAGCAAGCGCGTTGCCGAGATCGTGGTTGAAACCCTGCAGGCCGCCGGTGTCCGTCACTGCTACGGCATCGTCGGCGATACCCTCAACCACGTCACCGATGCCATCCATCGCAGCGACATCGACTGGGTGCACATGCGCCATGAAGAGGTAGCCGCGTTCGCGGCCGGTGCCGAGTCGCTGATCAGCGGCAGGCTCACTGCCTGCGCCGGGTCCTGCGGGCCGGGCGGGCTGCATTTCATCAACGGCATCTTCGAGAGCAACCGCAACCGTGCGCCGATGGTGCTGATCGCCAGCCAGGTGGTCACCCCCGAGCTGGGCATGGAGTTTCCGCAGGAAGTGGATTTCAAATCCGTGTACGCCAGTTGCAGCGTGTTCTGCGAGCAGGTGTACAGCCCGCAGCAGGCGCGCCGGGTGGTCACGCTGGCCTGCCAGGCGGCGATCAGCCGGCGCGGCGTGGCGGTGGTGATCCTGCCGGCCGATATCAGCGAAGCAGAGGTCAAGCACGATCCGCCGTTCTCGGTTCACTACACCCAGCCGGTGCTGCGTCCCGGCGATGACGAACTGCAGCGCATCGCCGCGCTGATCGGGGAGGGCAAGCGGATCGGCATCTATGCGGGTGCCGGCTGCGAGCACGCGCACGACCTGCTGGTGGCGCTGGGCGAGCGGCTCAAGGCGCCGATCGCGCACACCTCGCGCGCCAAGGATTTCGTGGAGTACGACAATCCGTACAACATGGGCATGACCGGTATCTTCGGCATCGAGTCGGGCTACCACACGCTGATGGCCTGCGACACGCTGCTGCTGCTCGGCGCGGACTTCGCCTGGGGCCAGTACTACCCGGACAAGGCCACGTTGATCCAGGTGGACCGCGATGGCAGCCACCTGGGCCGTCGCCATCCGGTCGATGTGGGCGTGGTCGGCGACATCGGCCCGACGCTGCAGGCCCTGCTGCCGCTGCTGCCCGAGCGCAGTGACCGCAGCTTCCTGGACGAGTGCATCGGCCACCGCGACAAGGCGCTGGCCACGCGGGCCAAGGAGGAGGAACCCGGCGAGGGCACGCTGATCCATCCGCAGCACCTCACCGCGTTGATCGACCGGCACGCCAGTGACGATGCGCTGTTCACCGCCGACGGCGGCTCGCCGATGGTCTGGATCCTGCGCCACATCCGCGCCAACGGCCGCCGCCGCACCCTGACCAGCCTGCTGCACGGCACGATGGCCAATGCGATGCCGCAGGCGCTGGGCCTGCAGAAGGCCTACCCGGGCCGGCAGGTGATCTCGCTGTCCGGGGACGGCGGCATCGCCATGCTGCTCGGCGACCTGCTCACGGCCGTGCAGGAAAACCTGCCGATCAAGGTGGTGGTCTACAACAACAGCTCGCTGAATTTCGTCGAGCTGGAGCAGAAGGTGGAAGGTCTGCTGGACAACTACACCGACCTGAAGAACCCCGATTTCGGCCGGCTGGCAGAGGTGATCGGCTTCTACGGGCGCACCGTGACCCGCTCGGAGGACCTGGAGCAGGCCGTGCAGGACGTGCTGGCGCACCCCGGCCCGGCGCTGCTGGACGTGCACACCAGCCCGACCGAACTGGTGATGCCGCCGCAGGTGGAGGCCAAGCAGGTGGCCGGTACCGCGCTATATGCGGCCAAGGCGCTGCTGAGCGGGCGGGTGAGCGATGTGCGTGACCTGCTGGCGAACAACTTCCTCAACAAGCCCTGAGGCGGGCGGGCGTCACCACCGTTGGTAGTGCCGGCCGCTGGCCGGCTCCCGATACCGTCGGACGGATGCCATCGCCGCCTGGGTCACGCGTACACCCCGGCGTTCCACCCATGCACCTGTTAACGGGGGGCGCGTAGCCCTACCATCGGCTACCCCCCACCTGCAGGCCCCCACATGCCCGCTTCCGCTCCGGTCCGCTCCGGACCGCCCCGCTGGTTCGTCGCCGGCGACCTCAATGGCTTCTTCGGCCTGGTGGTCGACAATCTGTCGATCCTGGGTTTCATCGCGATGGCGCTGGTCGGCATCTTCCAGTTCCCGGCCGACGTGGTGTTCGGCCGCATGTTCCCGGGGACCGCCTTCGGCGTGCTGGTGGGCAACGTGCTGTACACCTGGATGGCGGGGCGTCTGGCGAGGCGTACCGGCCGCGATGACGTCACCGCGATGCCGCTGGGGCTGGATGCGCCGACCAGCATCGGCATGGCGCTGCTGGTGCTCGGACCGGCATTCCTGGCGTTCAAGGCGCAGGGCCTGGCGCCGCACGACGCGGCGATCGCCACGTGGCAGCTGGGCATGGCCTCGCTGGTGATCATGGGCGTGCTCAAGGTCATCCTGTCGTTCTTCGGCGAGGCGGTCACCCGCGCGCTGCCGCGCGCGTCACTGCTGGGGTCCATCGCCGGCATCGCGATCGTGCTGATGGGCTTCCTGCCGTTGCTGGAAACGCTGCGCTCGCCGATCGTCGGTTTTGTCACCCTCGGCCTGCTGCTGTACGTACTGATCGCCAAGCGCCGCCTGCCGATCCGCGCGCCGGGCGTGCTGGTGGCCTTCGTGTTCGGCACGATTCTCTACTACGGCCTGGGTCTGGCCGGGCTGGGCGCGCCGGGCTTCCATGTGCCCGAGTGGACCGCGCCGCAGATCGTACTGCCGTGGCCCACGCTCGGCTTCATCGATGGCCTGCCCACCGCGCTGACCTACCTGCCGCTGCTGCTGCCGTTTGGCCTGCTGATGGTGGTGGGCGGCATCAACGTGTCCGAGAGCGCGCGTGCGGCGGGTGACGACTACCGTACCCGCGACATCCTGCTGGTCGAGGCGGTGGCCACGCTGGTCGCCGGTTTCTGCGGCGGTGTGGCGCAGACCACGCCGTACATCGGCCAGCCGGCCTACAAGCACATGGGCGCGCGCAGCGGCTACACGCTGCTGACCGGTCTGTTCGTGGGTGTCGGCGGCATGCTCGGGGTGATCTCCGGGCTGGTGCAGTGGCTGCCACTGGCGGTGCTGGCGCCGATCATCGTCTACGTGGCCATCGACATCACCACCCAGGCCTTCCAGGCCACGCCGCGCGAACACGCCGGGGCGATGGTGCTGGGTTTCCTGCCGTCGGTGGCCTACCTGCTGGCGATCAAGGCCCCGGGCTGGATCGCGCCGGAACAGCTGGCGGCGATGACCACCACGCTGGACGGGCATGGCCTGCCCGAACTGGCGGTGATCTTCACCCTGGGCAACGGTTTCATCATCACCTCGATGCTGTGGATCGCTGCCGTGGTGGCGATGATCGACGGCAGACTGCTGCGCGCCTCGGCGTTCCTGCTGGTGGCCGCAGCGCTGACCCTGTTCGGCCTGATCCACTCGGTGGACCCACGCGGCGGCATTTACCTGCCGTGGCAGCTTGCCGGGCTGCCGAAGATCATCAGCTGGCAGTTCGCCGGGGCGTATGTGGCGTTGGCGGGGCTGCTGGCGCTGCTGTCGCTGCAGAAGGATCAAGGGCGTCACGACCCGCGGTCGTGACCTGCCGTTCCGCGTCAGTCTTCCCCATCCAGTTCGGGGTAGTGGCGGAAGATGCCATTGGTGTTGAACGCCAGGCGGCGCCCGGAGGCGAGGTAGGCGGCAATGGTCGGGCGCCGCTCCACCCGTTCCTGCAGGGCGCGCAGCAGCGGCAGCGACGGCCATAGCGCCTGCATGCGGCGCGGGAACATGTAGTCCAGGCCGGACATCAGCTGGAACAGGGATAGATCCACGTAGGAATGCTCACGCAGCGGATGCCGCCCGCCGTTGTGCTTGAGCACGTTCTCGAAGTAGCCCAGGAATCTGGGCAGGCGTTCGGCCCGCATCGTGGCAGCGCGGGCCTTGGCTTCGCGCATCTGGTCTTCGTAGTACTGCGACGCGGCGATCGGGTGATGGGTGTCGTGTACTTCAGCCACCAGGTCGGCGATGGTCGCCTGCAGTTGCAGGGCCTGCTGGCGGCGCGAGGCCGCATCGGGGACCAGGCCGAGTTCGGGCGCAAGCAGGTCGAGAATCGCGCTCACCTGCGCCACGACCTGTCTGCCGGTCCGCACGAACGGCGGCGCGAACGGCTGCAGGCCGTCCATCCTGCCATCCAGGAACGGCTGCATCACCGCATCCCCATGCACGCGCGCCATGTCGGTGTAGGCCGCGCCTGCGTCTTCCAGCGCCAGCCGGATGAACTCGCCACGGCCCTGGATGCCGGTCCAGTAGTACAGTTCGTAATGCATGCAGAAACTCCGCAGTACCCGCCTGCAGCTTCGACGCCTGGGCCGAAAGCGGGTGTGATCGTCGCGTCACAGCGTCTGCAGAAACGCCTGGATGGCCTGCAGTTCATCGCGCGTGAGCTGCAGCGGCTGCAGCTGCGGGTCGGGTGCAGGGAAGGGGCCGTGGGCGCCGCTGCCGGTGCGCGGTCGCGGTTTGCCGCCACCGACGTTGTAGAACAGCAGCACCGCGTCCAGCCGGGCGATCGCCCCGTTGTGCATGTACGGCGCGGTGCGCGCCACGCCGCGCAGCGAGGGGGTGCGGAAGCGGCCGCTGTCGGCTGGATCGCCGGTGACCTCGTAGCGGCCCAGGTCCTGGTGCCTGCCGCCGTGGAAGTGCAGGCCCAGATTGTGGAACCCGTGGTCGGTCAGTGCGGGTCCGCTGTGGCAGTTCATGCAGCGGGCCCGCGTGCGGAACAGGTGCAGGCCCTGCAGCTGCTGATCGTCGAGCTGGTCGTGGCGACCGGAAATGAACCGGTCCAGGCGCGAGGGCGGCGGTGCCAGACTGCGCTCGAACGCGGCAATGGCCTGGGCGAGCTGGCGGGTCTCGATGCGGTCATTGCCGAACACGGCGGCGAACGCACGGCGGTAGGTGGCATCGCCGCGCAGGCGGGCGGCGGCCGCGTCGGCGCTGAAGGCCATTTCCTTCGGATCGGCGATCGGCAGCAGCGCCTGATCTTCAAGCGTGGCGGCACGGCCATCCCAGAACAGCCGCTGCAGATGGCCGCTCATGGCCACGCTGGGCGCGTTGCGACGACCGGCCTGGCGGTCGTGCCCGAACGACACGCGGCGGCCATCGGCAAACGCAAGATCGCGTTCGTGGCAACTGGCGCAGGCGATCTGCCCCGAGCGCGACAACTGCGGGTCGTTGAACAGGCGCTGGCCCAGCGCCACCTTGGCCGGGGTGGTGGGATTGTCCGGCGGCGCCACCAGGCCGGGCAGCGGTCCCAGCTCCTGCCAGGCCACGCCGGCGTCCACCTGGGGCGCCGGCCAGCGCGTGCTCGGCTGGGCATACGCCTGGCGCAGGCACGCCGGTGCCGGCAGCGTGCCGGCGGTGGCGAGCTGCCGACGGCAGTCGGGATCCACCGCCGGCAACGCGATCGACGCGGCGCGGCTGCCGCCCAGCAGCGCGGCGCCCAGCAGCGTGGCGAGCAACAGGTGCCGGCCCGGGCTCAGAACGAGCAGCCCAGTTCCAGCCAGAAGCTGCGGCCCGGCTCGTAGTACGCCGTGCCGGCAACGCCGCTGGTCAGGTTGCTGCGGTTGAGCACGTTCTGCGCCTCCACCCGCACATACGCCTCCTGGTCACGCAGCAGCGCACGCCGGTACTCGACTGACGCGTCCCAGGTCCAGGTGCCGGAGAACTGCTGCCGCGTCAGGTTGGGCACCGACACACCGTCGATGGTCTCGGGGCGTCCGGTGGCAATGCCCTGGTAGCCGGCGCGGTAGCTGAAACTGTTGTTCCAGGTCAGCCCGAGCGCGGGCAGCTCGGTGCGCGTGCCCAGCCGTGCGCTCCACGGACGCAGGTAGTCGGTGGCCGGCAGCTGGTGGCGGTACATCAGCTTGCCTTCGTAGCGCACCAGCTCATCCATCAGCAGCGTGTCTTCGTAACTGTTGTAGTTGCGCTTGACGTCGGTGTGGTCGGCCGCCAGCTGCCAGCTGTTGCGCGTGCCGAGGAACGTCCACGGTTCCCGCGAGGCGACGGTGAGGGTGGCGATGCCGGCATCGCTGCGGCCGTCGTTGGTGTATTCGAAGGTGTTGCGGTTGTAGAGCGTGGCATCCAGCGGCTCACCGATCCGGCGGCGGAGCACGTCGCGCCGGCTGCGGCGGTCGACATATTTCGCGCTGATGCGCAGCCCGGCCACGCGCTGGTCCAGGCCCAGCGACCATTCGTCGGCATAGGGCGAATCGAGATCGCGCAGGCGGTTGGTGGCCGCGTTCCAGGTCCCCACCACATCCTCCCAGGCGGTGCTGGCGCTGCGCCGGGTCCTGCTCTCGCGCAGGCGCTCGCGCCCATCGCGCAGCAGGTAGGCGAAGAAGCTGCGGCCGTAATAGCGGTTCACGCCGGCGTTGATGCGGGTGTCCTCATCACCGAACACATCCCAGCTCACCGCCAGACGCGGCGACAGGTTGGTCTGGTTGAACACGTTGTCGCGGTCCAGGCGCAGGCCCGGCCGCACGCTCCAGTTGCCGATGCGGATATCGTCCTGCAGCCAGGCCGCGTATTCCTCGCCACTCACCGAAAATTCGCCGGCGTGGAAGAGCTGCAGCATGCTCAGGTACTGCCCGTTGCCGCTTCCATCGAGCAGCGGCGACAGCGAGCAGCTCACGCTGTCCACGCGGCCGTCGCTGAGCGTGCAGCTGCGCGTGGCCACCGCGTTCTGGTACACGTACTGGTCGTTGAGGCGCTTGTAGTTGGCATCGCGGCGCTGCACGCTCAGCCCGCCCTGGACGTCGTGCGCGGTGCGGCCCACGGTCACGGTGTCATGGGCGACGGACAGGGTGTAGCCGAGCTTGCGGTCGTGCTGGTCCACGCTGCCCCAGCTGCCCTCGCTGCTCACCGCGGCCACGCCCCAGTCGAACGCCTGGGAAGGGCGCCAATGGCGCATGGTGGTCTCCTCGCTGCGCCGCGACGACTCCAGGTCGCTGTAGCTCAGCCGCTGCGACAGTGTCCAGGCACCGTGCCGCCAGACCGCACTCAGGTTGGCAGTGGGACCGCCGGATTTCAGGTCGAACCAGGAGTTTTTGGTGTTGGCGATGAAGTAGCGGTCATCGGTGGGCGCGTAGCCCAGCCCCAGGCGCAGGTCCAGGGTGTCGCTGCTCCAGTCCAGGGCGATCGTGGCGGCGGTGTTTTCACGGGTCTGGGTGCGCTGGTTGACGTCGTTGCCGGTGGTTGAGCGGCCGGCCGTGTAGGCCCGCAGCGGAATCTCCGAGCGGCTGCGCACCACGGTGCCGATGATGCCCAACCCGCCCTGCGTGCGGCCCTCCAGCCGCGCGCCCACGCGGTACTTGTCGTAGGCGGGCTGGTAGGCCAGCGTTGCCGATTCTTCGTAGGTGGTGTCCTGGGCCGGGTTGGTGATGATCTGGTCCCACGCCGAGCGCGCCATCCGCATCCACACTTTGCCGGCGAACGCGTCGCTGGCGACGCGTGTGCGCGCATCGACCACGCCGCCGGTGAAGCCGCCGTAGGGCGCCGGCACGTTGGCGTCGTAGACCGTGAGCGATTCCAGCAGGTCCACGTCCACGGCGATGCCCTGCGCGGCGCTGGGAACATCGGAGTTGTGATTGGTGTTCTCGGTCGTGCCCACCGCGGTGGCCACCGGGTCGAGATCGTTGTTGAAGCTGGCACCGTCGAGCAGGAACAGGTTCTGGTAGTACGGCGCACCGTTGATGGAGAAATCGTCCGGGCGGATCTCGCCCATGTTGCGGGTGGTGCGCGAGCGGTCGCTGAACTGCACGGCGGGGTTGCCGCGCAGCGCGGTGGCGATGTCACCGTTGCCTTTCACCTGGGCCTGCAGCGCGTGTTCGTCCAGGCGCGTGCCCTGGCCGTAGGGAAGCTGCGAGGGCAGGTAGGTCGAGCCGGCGCTGGCCTCCACCCGCAACGCCGGCATGGGCGCTCTGCCGGAGGCGCGTTCCACCGTATAGCTGCCATCGGCCCGGCGGCGCGCACGCAGGCCGCTGCCGCTCAGCAACTGACTGAAGCCGGCTTCCACCGACAGCCCGTCGGCCACCGGCGGTGCGCTGCGCCCGGCGGCGAGCGCGGGATCGAAGGACAGCGCCACGCCGTGCTGGCCGGCGAAGCTGGACAGCGCCCGCCCGAGCGGCACCGCGGCTGGCTGCAGCTGCGTTTCTTCCGGGGCGGCGGCCACGAACAACGGGGTGGCGAGCAGGGCGAGGGTCAGCGCGCTGGTGGTGAGAAAACGCGGGGATCGGGTCATGGTGGATTCGGTTGGAATGCGGGGTTCCTGTCCTTGCCCCGCGAACGCGCGAAAAGTGTCACCGGCCTGTCGGGCCCATCGGTCAGCGCGGCTCGATCAGCACCCACCAACCGCCGGGTGCGCGTCGCACCCGCACGGGGTAGGTCGCCTCCAGCATCGCCAGACTGCGCTCGGTGTCGTCCAGCGGAAAGGCGCCGGACACCGGGAGCGTGGCGATCGCCGGGTCGCAGCGCAGGCGTCCGTGGCGGTAGCGGCCCAGGTGCGCCAGCAGCGCGGCCAGCGGCATCGCATCGGCGACCCGCATGCCGGTCGTCCAGCTGGTGACGGTGTCGTCCAGCGCCTCGAGGAGGTGGTTGCCGTGCCCATCGAACCGTGCCTGTTCACCGGCCACCATCCGCCAGGCGGGGCCGGTGCCCGCCTGGATCGCCAGTGCGCCTTCCAGCAGGGCAGCATGGGTGTATCCGGTGTCCACGCGCACGTTGAAGCGGGTGCCGAGCGCGGTGATCCGGCCCTGCGACGTCTGCACCGCGAAGGGGCGGGGCGGCATGTGGGTGTCCGTGGTGGTCTCCACCAGGACCTGGCCCTGGTGGAGGTCCAGCGTGCGCTGGCGTGCATCGAGGTGCAGCGAGAGACGGGTGCCGGCATCGAGCACGATCCTGCTGCCATCGGGCAGGCGTGCCTGGCGGCGTTCGCCGATGGCGGTACGCAGCGTGGGGCTGTCCGCGGCAGGGTGCAGCAGGTGCCAGGCCAGCCACGCGCCCGGCGCCAGCGCGAGCCACGCGCCGAGGTGTTTGATCGCGGTGCGCCGCCGCGCGCCGTGCGGCCGCCCGAGCACGGGCAGCGCCGCGGCAGCCGGCACCTGCCCGAGCAGGGCCTGCAGGCGCTGCGCGCGCTGCCACGCACGGGCGTGCTCGGGATGCTGCGCGCACCACTGGTCGCAGGCGCGGCGCACGCCGGCACTGTCGTTGTCATGCAGGCGCAGCAGCCACTCCGCCGCCTGGCCGAGGATTTCCGGGGCGATCGCTGCGTCGCCGCCGGCAGGCTCAGAGGGCATGCGCGAGGCAGCCGACGAGGGCGCGTTTCATGTGCCGCTTCACTGTGCTCAGCGACAACCCCATGCGTACCGCGATGGCGTCGTAGCGCAGCCCGTCGAACTGCGCCAGCAGGAACACCTGGCGTACTGCGGTGGGCAGACCGTCGAGCATGGCATCGATCTGCTGCAGGGCCTCGCGGACCACCCACTGGTCCTCCAGCGACGGCACCACCGCTTCGGGCAGCGCGGCGAGATGCTCCAGCCACGCGCGCTCCAGCGACTGGCGACGGAACCAGTTGGCGGCCAGGCCGCGCGCTACCGTGGTGAGGAACGCGCGCGGCTCGCGCAGCGCGGCGAGGTCGCGATCCTGCAGCAGCCGCGCAAAGGTGTCCTGGGTCAGGTCGGCGGCGGTCTCGCGGCATCCCACGCGGCCGCTCAGCCAGCCCTGCAGCCAGCAGCGATGGTCCCGGTAGAGGACGCCTAGGAACTCACGTTGTGCCTGCATCGAAGGGCGCCGGTGGTGTGGCCCGGACAGGGCTCGGGAACCAATGGGAATGAGAACGATTCGCAAGTATCGCAGTATGGTGGCTGTATTGCCAGCCCCGGATTGTCTTGAATCACTGCGCGACAACCGCATATCCGGTACATCTGCCAGCCACGCTGGCCATTTCACCAGAGAGGATCTCCCCATGCGGATGGACAAGCTCACCTCGCGTTTCCAGCAGGCGCTGGCCGACGCGCAGTCGCTGGCCGTGGGCCGCGACCACAACATCATCGAACCGGTGCACGTGTTCTCGGCACTGCTGGACCAGCAGGGCGGCAGCACGCGCCCGTTGCTGTCGCAGGCCGGCGTCAACGTGCCGGTGCTGCGCGAACGCCTCAACGAGGCGATGGATGCGCTGCCCAAGGTATCCGGGCAGGAAGGCAACCTGTCGATCGGCAATGACCTCAACCGGCTGCTCAACAACACCGACAAGCTGGCCCAGCAGCATGGCGATGCGTTCATTGCCAGCGAATGGTTCGTGCTGGCTGCCGTGGATGATGGTGGCACGCTGGGCATGGCGCTGCGCGCAGCCGGCGCCGACAAGGCCCGCATCGACGCGGCCATCGACAAGATCCGTGGCGGCGAGAGCGTGCAGTCGGAGAACGCCGAAGACCAGCGCCAGGCGCTGGAGAAGTACACCATCGACCTGACCGCGCGTGCCGAGAGCGGCAAGCTGGACCCGGTGATCGGCCGCGATGAAGAAATCCGGCGCACCATCCAGGTCCTGCAGCGCCGCACCAAGAACAACCCGGTGCTGATCGGCGAACCCGGTGTCGGCAAGACCGCCATCGTCGAAGGACTGGCCCAGCGCATCATCAACGACGAAGTGCCCGAGGGCCTGCGCGGCAAGCGCGTGCTGTCGCTCGACATGGGTGCGCTGATCGCCGGCGCCAAGTTCCGTGGCGAATTCGAGGAACGCCTGAAGGGCGTGCTCAACGACCTGGCCAAGAGCGAAGGGCAGGTGATCCTGTTCATCGACGAGCTGCACACGATGGTCGGCGCGGGCAAGGCCGATGGCGCGATGGACGCCGGCAACATGCTCAAGCCGGCGCTGGCACGTGGCGAACTGCACTGCGTCGGCGCGACCACGCTGGACGAGTACCGCAAGTACATCGAGAAGGACGCCGCGCTGGAGCGCCGTTTCCAGAAGGTGTTCGTTGGCGAACCCAGTGTCGAGGACACCATTGCGATCCTGCGCGGGCTGAAGGAAAAGTACGCGGTGCATCACGGCGTGGAAATCACCGACCCGGCGATCGTGGCGGCCGCGACGCTGTCGCACCGCTACATCGCCGACCGCCAGTTGCCCGACAAGGCCATCGACCTGATGGACGAGGCCGCCTCGCGCATCCGCATGGAGATCGACTCCAAGCCGGAGGAGCTGGACCGTCTGGAGCGTCGGCTGATCCAGCTGAAGATCCAGCGCGAAATGCTCAAGAAGGAAAAGGACGAGGCATCGCGCCAGCGTCTGGCTGATCTGGAGAGCGACATCGATACGCTGGAGCGCGAGTTCTCCGATCTCAACGAGATCTGGAAGTCGGAGAAGGCTGCGTTGCAGGGCGCGACGAAGATAAAGGAGCAGATCGAGCAGGCCAAGCTGGAGCTGGAATCGGCGCAGCGCCGCCAGGATTTCGGCCGCATGAGCGAGATCCAGTACGGCCAATTGCCGCAGCTGGAGAAGCAGCTGGCGGCCGCGCAGGAAGCGGAGAACACCGAGTTCAAGCTGGTGCAGGACCGGGTCACCGCCGAAGAGATTGCCGAGGTGGTCTCGCGCTGGACCGGCATCCCGGTCAACCGCATGCTCGAAGGCGAGCGCGACAAGCTGCTGCGCATGGAAGATGTGCTGCATGAGCGCGTGGTGGGCCAGGAAGAGGCGATCAAGGTCGTCTCCGATGCCGTGCGCCGTTCGCGCGCGGGCCTGTCCGATCCGGACCGGCCCAGCGGCTCGTTCCTGTTCCTGGGGCCGACCGGCGTGGGCAAGACCGAGCTGTGCAAGGCGCTGGCCGAGTTCCTGTTCGACAGCAGCGACGCGATGATCCGCATCGACATGAGCGAGTTCATGGAGAAGCACAGCGTGGCACGCCTGATCGGTGCGCCCCCGGGCTATGTGGGCTATGAGGAGGGCGGTTACCTGACCGAGGCGGTGCGCCGCCGTCCGTACTCGCTGATCCTGCTCGATGAGGTGGAGAAGGCGCATACCGATGTGTTCAACATCCTGCTGCAGGTCCTCGACGATGGTCGCCTGACCGATGGACAGGGCCGCACCGTGGACTTCCGCAACACCGTCATTGTGATGACCTCCAACCTGGGCTCGCACCAGATCCAGGACATGAGCGGCGACGACAGCCCGGAGGCGTACACGCAGATGAAGGCGGCGGTGATGGGCGTGGTGCAGGCGCACTTCCGTCCGGAGTTCATCAACCGGCTGGATGACATCGTGGTGTTCCACCCGCTGGACAAGGCGCAGATCAAGCAGATCGCCAAGATCCAGATGGTTGGTCTGGAGAAGCGCTTGGCCGAGCGTGGGCTGCGCATCGAGGTCAGCGACGCGGCGTTCCAGTTGCTGGGCAACGTCGGCTTCGATCCGGTGTATGGCGCCCGTCCGCTGAAGCGTGCGATCCAGGCGCAGCTGGAAAATCCGCTGGCGCAGAAGATCCTGTCCGGCGAGTTCCTGGGGGGCGACACGATCCGGGTCGATGCCGCCGAGGGCAAGCTGGTCTTCACCAAGGGCTGAGCCGGCACGCCCCGCGCACCGGCCCGGTGGCGTCTGCTACCGGGCCGGTGCCGCGTGTGGCGGTGCGCGGCCCACGTGTCGCATATCACCGCAGCGCCTAAGCGCATGCGTGATCGGCATGAGCACGTGTGCCTGGGCGTGCCGGCGCTCGGGTATCGTCCGGGTTCAACCGGAGGAGGCACGATGAGCGAGCACGGCAGTCCCGACCCGCAATGGAAAGCGGAAACCATCGCCGTGCACGGCGGCTACCGGCCCGACCCGACCACCCGTGCGGTGGCGGTGCCGATCTATCAGACCGTGGCGTATGCCTTCGACGACACCCAGCACGGGGCCGACCTGTTCGACCTGAAGGTGCCGGGCAACATCTACACCCGCATCATGAACCCCACCACCGATGTGCTGGAACAGCGCATCGCGGCGCTGGAAGGCGGCGTGGGCGCGCTGGCGCTGGCCTCGGGCCAGGCGGCGATCACTTATGCGATCCAGACCATTGCCGAGGCCGGTGACAACATCGTCTCGTCCAGCACGCTGTATGGCGGCACCTACAACCTGTTCGCGCATACGCTGCCGCAGTACGGCATCCAGACGCGCTTCGCCGATCCGGACGATCCGGCCTCGTTCGGCGCGCTGATCGACGAGCGCACCAAAGCGGTGTTCGTGGAGTCCATCGGCAACCCCCGCGGCAACATCACCGACATCGAAGCGATTGCGGCGGTGGCCCATGCGCACGGCGTGCCACTGATCGTGGACAACACGGTGGCCACGCCGTACCTGCAGCGTTCGTTCGATTTCGGC
This sequence comes from Stenotrophomonas sp. NPDC077461, assembly GCF_049545475.1. NCBI lineage: Bacteria > Pseudomonadati > Pseudomonadota > Gammaproteobacteria > Lysobacterales > Lysobacteraceae > Stenotrophomonas > Stenotrophomonas sp. NPDC077461. The sequence goes on along the minus strand of NZ_JBMWDO010000008.1, from coordinate 196,742 downwards.
GCGGACATTGTGGTGCATTCGCTGACCAAGTACCTCGGCGGCCACGGCACCAGCCTGGGCGGTGCGATCGTCGATTCGGGCCGGTTCCCGTGGGCCGAGCACGCGCAGCGCTTCCGGCGGCTGAATGAACCGGATGTCAGTTACCACGGCGTGGTCTATACCGAGGCCCTCGGTCCGGCCGCCTACATCGGCCGCGCCCGCGTGGTGCCACTGCGCAACACCGGTGCGTCGCTCTCGCCGTTCAACGCCTTCCTGATCCTGCAGGGCATCGAGACGCTGGCGCTGCGCATGGATCGCATCAATGCCAATGCGCTGGCCGTCGCGGAGTTCCTGCGCGACCACCCCAAGGTCGACTGGGTGAACTACGCCGCGCTGCCCGATCATCCCGACCACGCCCGGGTACGGAAGTACCTGCGTGGCCACGGGTCCGGCGTGCTGACCTTTGGCCTGCCCGGCGGCCGCGTGGCGGGCGCGCGCTTCCTGGACGCCCTGCAGCTGTTCACCCGGCTGGTGAACCTGGGCGATGCAAAGTCGCTGGCAACCCACCCGGCATCGACCACGCACCGCCAGCTGGACGCGGCCGAACTGCGCCAGGCCGGGGTCAGCGAGGACACCGTGCGCCTGTCCATCGGCATCGAACACATCGACGACCTGCTGGCCGACCTGCGGCAGGCGTTGGCAACCGCGTAGAGGTGGCACCCACGGCGACCGGTGCGGGCCGGTCGCCGTGGGGTTTTGCCCGGCCCGTCTGCGTGGCTGGTCTCGACCGCACGCGGGCGCTACGCTCTGGCGGCCCTCCACCCATTGCGCAAGATCGGCCACGCGCAGGGGCAGGACACGACGCATGCTGAGCGCCACCCCGACATGGAGCCCGCCATGAGCCGCATCGCCCAGGTACGCCAGCACCACGGTATCGACCGCGTCATCGCCCATCTGCAGGCGTGTCTGCGCGCCGGTGAGCCACTTCCCGATCTGGACGCGCTCGCCGCGATCGCGCACCAGTCTCCGTTCCACTTCCACCGTCTGTACCGTGCGCTGACCGGGGAAACGCCCGGGCGCACCGTGGCCCGATTGCGGTTGCTGCGTGCGCTGCAGCTGCTGGGCCAGGCCGACAGCCGGGTGACGGCCGTCGCCCTCGCCGTCGGCTTTGAAAGCCCGCAGGCACTGGCCCGGGCCTGCCGCCAGGCGTTGGACGCCACGCCGAGCGCGCTGCGTGATGACACCGCCCTGCGCGAACGTTGGCAGAACGCGCTGCTGCTGCCTGCCGGCGACCATGCGGCGGAGGCCGTGCCGCTGCAGGTCACGGTGACCACGCTGGAGCCATTCGACGTGGTGGCACTGCGCACGCAGGGTGCGTTCGATGATCTGGACCAGGCCTTCGGCGCGATCTACGCCTGGGCGGCGGAGCAGGGGCTGGCCACGCAGCTGCAACAGCTGGTGGGGGTCGCGCTCAACGACCATCGCGACGTTCCTGCCCGCGCCTGCCTGTTCGACTGCGGCATGGGCTTCGGGCACGCGCCGGAAGGGCTGCCCGCGCCGCTGCGTGCGCTGACGCTGGGCGGCGGCGACCATGCAGTGCTGCGCCACGTGGGCAGCTATGCGGGGCTGGAGGCGGCCACCGACGCGCTGCTGCGCCAGTGGCTGCCCGACAGCGGGCGCGCGCTGCGCGACGCGCCCCTCTACTACCACTACCTGGACGACCCGGAAGACGTGCCCGAGGCGATCCTGCGCGCGGACATCTGCGTGCCGCTGCGCTAGCCCTGCGGGCGGCTACACCACCGGGATGCTGTGCTTGCCCAGGCTGCGGTATGGCGGGGTGGACATCACCATCTCGGCCAGCGAGTAGGCCAGCTCGCGTTCGGCCATCACGGTGCCGTCGGCGCCGTGATCCAGCAGATGCTTGACCTCGGCATCGCTGTGCGCCCGCGCCAGCAGGGTCAGGTCCGGGTTGAGCGCCCGCAGTTTGGCCAGCGTTTCGCCCGCTTCCAGGGGCTGCGGAATGGCCAGCACCGCGATCTTGGCGCGTTCCGGATGGGCTTCTGCCAGCACCCGGTCCGAGGCCGCGCTGCCGCGGATGCCGGGCAGCCCGGCGGCATGCGCCTCGGCCACGTGTTCCTTGTTGTCGTCGATGATCATCACCGGCACGCCGCGATCGCGCAGCACCTGCGCCAGCGCGCTGCCCACCCGTCCGTAGCCGATCACGATGGCATGGTCGTGCAGGTCCAGCGACGGCCCCGGCGGCAGTTCGGTTTCCACGGCGGTCGGGGTCGCCTCCTGGTGCTTGAGCAGCCAGCGGTCGAGCAGGCCGAATACCAGCGGGTTGAGCATGATCGAGATCAGCGCGCCGGCCAGCACCAGCGCCTGCCCGGTGGGCGGCAGGATCTTCAGGGCGACGCCGAGGCCGGCGATGATGAAGGCGAACTCGCCGATCTGCGCCAGGCTGGCCGAGATGGTCAACGCGGTGCCGGTGGGATGGCCGAACGCACGCACGATCACGAAGGCAGCTGCGGACTTGCCGAACATGATGATGGCCGCGGTGGCCAGCACCTGCCACGGGTGCTCGATCAGGATGGCCGGGTTGAACAGCATGCCGACCGAGACGAAGAACAGCACCGCAAAGGCGTCGCGCAGCGGCAGGGAGTCATTGGCGGCCTTGTGGCTGAGTTCGGACTCGTTGAGCAGCATGCCGGCGAAGAACGCGCCGAGCGCGAACGAAACGCCGAACAGCATCGCCGAGCCGAACGCCACGCCGAGCGCGATGGCCAGCACCGACAGCGTGAACAGCTCGCGCGAGCCGGTGCCGGCGATGCGTTCGAGAATCCACGGAATCAACCGGCGGCCGACCACGAGCATCACCGCCACGAACAGGCCCAGCTGCACGAAGGTCCAGCCGATGCTGGCCAGCACGCTGCCGAGGGTGTGCGTTTCGTTGGCGGCATCCGGCCCGAACACGCCGGCCAGCACCGGCATCATCACCAGTGCCAGCACGCACGCGAGGTCTTCCACGATCAGCCAGCCCACCGCGATCTTGCCGCGCTGGGTTTCCAGCAGGCGGCGCTCTTCCATCGCACGCAGCAGCACCACCGTGCTGGCGGTGGCCAGCGAGAAGCCGAACACCACGCCGTGGATCACCGGCCAGCCCATCAACGACGCCAGTCCCCAGCCCAGCAGCGTGGCCACCAGAATCTGGCCGATGGCGCCCGGAATGGCGATCGCTTTGACCGCCATGAGGTCTTTGAGCGAAAAGTGCAGGCCCACGCCGAACATCAGCAGCATCACGCCGATCTCGGCGAGCTGGTTGGCCAGTGCCTGGTCGGCGACGAAGCCGGGGGTGAACGGTCCTACGCAGATGCCAGCAACCAGATAACCGACCAGCGGAGACAAGCGCAGCTTGTTGGCCAGCGCGCCGAAGATGAAGGCGAGCCCGAGGCCAACGGCGACGATGTTGATCAGGTCGGTGTCATGGTGCATCGGGGCTCGCAGAAAGGGGGGATGCCCCGATTTTCACCGATGCGGCCAGATCCGGCAAACACTGACGCATGCGGCGCGTGCCTGTTCCCGTGGTCAGGGCGTGTGTTGTCCGGGACATCGGCCGGTGTGGGCGATGAATGCGCGGAACGCTGTTGTTGCCCGTCCACAACGACGCTGCCCCGGCGGACCGGGGCAGCGGCAGTCATCGCATGGTGGCCGGCCAGTGGCCGGCACTGCCGGGGATTACCATTTGTACGTTACGCGGCCGTAGACGTACGCGCCGTTGAAGCCGTACGGCGAGTAGTTGCTGTACGGCAGCATGCCCCAGGTCGAGTTCTGCAGGTCCACGGTACGGTCCGGGTACTCGTCCAGCAGGTTGTCCGCGCCCAGGGTAAGCGCCCAGTTCGCGCTGGGCTTGTAGCTCACCGAGGCATCGAGCACCCATGACGCACCGTAGGTCTGGTCGCGCAGCGCGGTGGCCGAGTTGCGCACGGTGAAGCTGCCATAGCGGGTGGCCGCCAGATTGAGGTCCCAGTGGTCCGAACGCCAGGTGCCGCTGAGGATGGCCTTGTCGCGCGGGTAGCTGTCTTCGATGCGGCCGATCTCGTCACGCCCGATCAGCGACTGGGTCAGGCCCAGGCTCTGGAACACCGCCGGCGAGGCGATGAACTTCTTCACCTCGGTTTCGTTGTAGCTGTACGCGGCGGTCAGCTCCAGCGAGCTGGCGGCGAAGGGAAGGGTGTAGCTGGACACCGCGTCCACACCACGGGTGCGGGTGTCCACGCCGTTGGTGAAGTACGAGAACGCGGTGACCTGCGGCAGCCCCAGCCCACCGAGCAGCGCGTTGGTGGCGGCGTTGGTGGTGATGTTGGTGGACAGCACGATGCGGTCGTCGATGTCGATCTGGTACGCATCCACGGTCAGGTACAGGCGGTCCACCGGCTGCAGCACCAGGCCCAGGCTGTAGGAGGTGGAGCTTTCGGCCTTCAGCGGGCTGGCACCCAGCGCCTGCGCGGCAGCGCTGGTGGTGGGGAAGGTGCCGCGTTCGACGAACACGCCGTTGACGATCGTGCTGGTCACCGCCTGGTAGCTCTGCTGGGCCAGCGACGGCGCGCGGAACCCGCTGGAGGCGGTGGCGCGCAGGGCGACCTTGTCGGTGAAGGCATAGCGCGCGGACAGCTTGCCGGAGAACTTGTCGCCGAAGTCCGAGTAGTCCTCATAGCGGCCGGTCGCGCCGGCGGAGAACTTGTCGGTGAAGTCCGCTTCCAGGCCGGCATACACCGCGTAGTTGTTGCGGTCGGCGTCCACCGCATTGATCGGGGTGAAACCGCCGAAGCCCTGGGCGCCGCTGCCGGTGTACGAGTTGGGTTCGCCCGGCGACTGCTCCCACGTTTCGCGGCGGTACTCGCCACCGAAGGACAGCGTCACCGGATACGCCAGGCCCCAGTCCAGGGTCTTGGTCCCATCGGCGTTGACGATGTCCTGGGTGTACTCCAGCGCGCCGTCGTAGAACGAACGCGGGCTGTTCACGCCGAGGCTGTAGTTGATGCTGTTGCGGGTGTGGAAGTCGATCTTGTTGTAGCCGTGGTTGTAGCTGACGTCCCAGTTCCAGCCGCTGTCGGTGCCGCCCTTGACGCCGGCCACGATCGAGCGGTCCTTGGAGTACTGATTGATCTGCGGCACGAAGCCGTCCGGGTACACCTGTGCCAGCAGCGGGCCCTGGTTGCTGTTGTTGCGCGAGCGGTAGAACGCGAACGAGGTGATGTCGCGGTTGCTGGCCATCGCCGTGGCATAGGCCGAGACGTGGTCGGTGAACTGGAAGCTGGCATTGGCCGAGGCGGCGGTGGCATCCACCTGCGGGTCGCCCACCACAAAGGTGGTCTGGCCGATGTTGGGGAAGTTGCCGGTGTTGGGCGTGGTGCCCTGGTACGGGCCGGCGCGGTTGCTCTCGTCCTGCTGGGTGATCTGCCCGGCCACGTGCACGCTGCCGCGGCCGTCGGCGAAGCCAACGCCGGTATCGCCGGAGAGCTGGTACTTGTTGCCGTCGCCGGCCGAGTACTGGCCGGCATCCAGGACCAGGCTGCCGCCGGCGGAGGATCCCTTGAGCACGATGTTGACCACCCCGGCGATCGCATCGGAGCCGTACTGGGCCGACGCGCCGTCGCGCAGCACTTCGACCCGCTCGATCGCGGCGATCGGAATGGCGTTGATGTCCACCGCCGAGGAGCCGCGGCCGATGCTGCCGTTGACGTTGATCTGCGCCGAGGTGTGGCGGCGCTTGCCGTTGACCAGCACCAGCACCTGGTCGGGCGACAGGCCCCGCAGCTGCGCCGGGCGGATGCCGCTGGTGCCGTCGGTCAGCGCCGGGCGCGGAAAGTTCAGCGAGGGCAGGGCGCGCGACAGCGCGGTGGCCAGCTCGGTGGTACCGGTGGACTGCAGCGCCTCGGGGGTGATGATGTCGATCGGCGACTGCGACTCGGCCACGGTGCGGTCGGCGACCCGGGTACCGGTGACGATGATGGTGTCCAGGGTGTTCGCGGCGGCAGGCGGGGCCTGCTGGGCGGAGACGGCGAAACTGGAGACACCGAGCGCGACAGCTACGGCGGCGGCGAGCGTACTGGTCTTGCGGTTCATCAGGATGTGGCTCCGGTAGGGACGGTGCGGCACCGTGGCGACATCACGACTGCGGGGAGCGGGTCTGCGAAGGCGGTTGTTGCGGTGCGCAACAAAGGAATTAACGGGATATTCATCGCCTGTCAATTCCCGGGTGCATCCGCAAAAAACGTTGCAGCAGCAACCATTTACGTGATGCCCGGGTTTCGACGGAGGGGTCCCGAGGACGCGCGGGCAGGGTCGTGGGAGAGAGAGACGAGCCCTGCCGCGCATCCCGGGGCGCGTCAAGTATTCGTTAACGCTAGAATTACGTCGCAGGAAAGGTGCTCACGAGCACATTCCATTCCGTTATATGGACCCCCAAGATGATTTCCCTTCGTAACTTCGCCTTGCGCCGTGGCGAGCGGCTGCTGTTGTCCAACGTCGACCTGACTCTGCACGCGGGGTACCGCGTTGGCGTGGTCGGCCGCAATGGCGCCGGCAAGTCCAGCCTGTTTGCCGCCGTGAAGGGCGAGCTGGAAGCCGACAAGGGCGACGTCGATCTGCCTGGCAAGGTCCGCATCGCATCGGTGGCCCAGGAAACCCCCTCGCTGCCGGACCCGGCGCTGCAGTTCGTGCTCGAAGGCGACACCGAGGTGGCCGCGGTGCTGCGCGCCGAGGCCGACGCGGCGGCCCGGGAAGACTGGGAGGCGGTGGCCACCGCGCACCAGAAGATGGCTGAAATCGGCGCCTACGACGCCGAAGCGCGGGCCGGCAAGCTGCTGCATGGCCTGGGCTTCCCGGCCGAGACGCATTCCCGGGCGGTGTCGTCGTTCTCCGGTGGCTGGCGCGTGCGCCTCAACCTGGCCCGCGCGCTGATGATGCCCAGCGATCTGCTGCTGCTCGACGAACCGACCAACCACCTCGACCTGGACGCGGTGTTCTGGCTGGAACAGTGGCTGCTCAAGTACCCCGGCACGCTGCTGCTGATCTCGCATGACCGCGAGTTCCTCGACAACGTCGCCACCCATACCCTGCACCTGCATGGCGGTGGCGCCAAGCTGTATCCGGGCGGCTACACCGATTTCGAGCGCCAGCGCGCCGAACAGCTGCGTCAGCAGCAGATCGCGCACGAGAAGGAACAGGCCGAGCGCGCCCACCTGCAGAGCTTCATCGATCGCTTCAAGGCGCAGGCCAGCAAGGCCGCACAGGCGCAGAGCCGCATGAAGCGCCTGGCCAAGCTGGCCGGCACCGAGGCGGTGCGTGCCGAGCGTGAATTCCGTATCGAATTCGCCCCGCCGGCCAAGCTGCCGTTCTCGCTGATCCGCCTGAACCACGTCGATGCCGGCTATGGCCCGGACGCCGTGATCCTGCACGAGGTGGGTTTCGGCCTGGAGGCGGGCCAGCGCATCGGTCTGCTCGGCCCCAACGGCGCCGGCAAGACCACGCTGGTCAAGACCCTGGTCGGCGAGCTGGCGCCGTTGACCGGCGAGCGCGCGGCCCACCCGGACCTGCGCATCGGCTACTTCGCCCAGCACACAGTGGAATCGCTGCACGAAGGCCAGTCGCCGATGGAGCATTTCCGCGATCTGGCCCCGGATGCGCCCAACCAGGCTTTCCGCGATTTCCTCGGCAAGTGGAACTTCGCCGGCGACCGTGCCTTTGAACCGGTGGACGGGTTCTCCGGTGGCGAGCGCGCGCGCCTGGCGCTGGCGCTGATCGCCTGGCAGCAGCCGAACGTGCTGCTGCTCGACGAACCGACCAACCATCTCGACCTGGAAATGCGCGAAGCGCTGGCGGAAGCGTTGGCCGATTTCGAGGGTGCCATCGTGATGGTCTCGCACGACCGCCACCTGATTGGTCTGGTCTGCGACACCTTCTGGCGTGTGGCCGATGGGGTGGTGGAGCCGTTCGACGGCGATCTGGACGCCTACGCGGCGTGGCTGCGGTCGCGTCCGGCGGCGCAGGGCACCAAGCAGAAGATGGCCGCCGCCGCACCGGAGCCGATGCCGCCGACCCCGCCGCTGCCGCCGCGCAAGCCGGTCAATCCGCACAAGCTGGCAGCCGCCGAAGCCAAAGTGGGCGAGCTGGAGGGCACGCTGGCCGAGCTGGACCGCCAGCTGGCCGATCCGTCCAACTACGCCGACGCAACCCGCATGGCCGTGCTCGGCCGCGACCGCGAAGCGACGGCGGCGCTGCTGGCCAAGGCGGAGCAGAGCTGGATGGAACTGCTGGAAGGTTGAACGTCGGGGGCGATGTGCCGACCGCGGTCGGCACCCGTCAGCCCGTGACCTCTCCCTGCGCCTGCAGCCACTGGCGGAACAGCCGCGCCGCGTCGCTCTCGGGGCGTGAACGCAGGCGCGTCAGCCAGTAGCGGCCCAGGTCCAGCACCGGCGCGAACGGCTGGATCAGGCGCCCCTGCGCCAGGTCCTGCCCGAACATCTTCAGCGGCAGCAGGGCCACGCCATTGCCTGCCGCCGCCGCGCTGGCCAGGGTCAGCGACGAATCGAACACCGGTCCACGCGCTTCCAGCTCCGCCACCCCGGCCGCCTGCAGCCAGCGCGGCCATTCGTCGGTGCGGTAGGACCGCAGCAACGCCACGTTCGCCAGGTCGCGCGGCTGGTGCAGCAGGCGGGCCAGGGCGGGCGCGCACAGCGGGGCAAACGGCGCGTCCAGCACCGCATCACTGACCTGCCCCTGCCAGTCGCCCTCGCCGAAGCGGATCGCCAGATCCAGCCCTTCGCCGGCCAGGTCGATGCGGTTGTTGTGGGTCTGCAGACGCAGGTCGATCTGCGGATGGCGGGCATGGAAGTCCGCCAGGCGCGGCAGCAGCCAGCCCGTGGCGAAGGTGCCGACCACGCCCACACGCAGCACCTCGCGGAAGTGCCCGCCCACGAAACGGTCCAGGCTCACCGCGATCCGGTCGAAGGCCTCGTTGAGCACCGGGTACAGCCGCGCGCCTTCGTCGGTGAGCGCCACGCCACGCGGCAGCCGATGGAACAGCGACACCCCGAGCCGATTCTCCAGTGCGCGGATCTGGTGGCTCAGCGCGGCCTGGCTGACACACAGTTCCAAGGCGGCGCGGGTGAAGTTCTGATGCCGGGCGGCGGCCTCGAAAGCGCGCAGCGCATTGAGCGGCAACTGGGGGCGGAGCATGGGCGCGAGCCGTGAGGAAGATCGATGGATCATCGCACCGTTACCCTCGAAGTGCCGATCGTGGGCCGGCAGATCCTGAAATCCGCCCCGGAAATCCGCCGAGGCATAAGAAAGGCGAATGGCTTCCGCTGAAAATGCTCGCTGGTGCCGCGCCGCCACGGCTTCAATACTCTCCGCCTCACCAGGAGAATCCGCATGCTTGCTCGACGACAGTTCCTGCACTGGACCGGGGTGGCCGCCGCCTCCGCGCTGACCGCCACCGCACTGGCGAAAACGCCGCCGCGCACCACGGCCCCGGCGCTGGCCGCCGCCCCCGACTTCGCCGCGCTGGAAGCGGCCAGCGGTGGCCGGCTCGGGGTCACCCTGCTGGACACCGCGTCCGGCCGGCGCATCGGCCACCGCCAGGACGAGCGCTTCCCGATGTGCAGCACCTTCAAGTTCGTCCTGTGTGCGGCGGTGCTTCGCCAGGTCGATGCCGGCCGGCTCGACCTGGACAAGCGCGTGCCGATGCGCGCGGAGGATCTGATCGACCACGCGCCGGTCACCCGGCGGCACATCGGCAAGGACCTCACCGTGCGCGATCTGTGCCGGGCCACGATGATCACCAGCGACAACCCTGCCGCGAACCTGCTGCTGGGGGTGGTGGGCGGCCCGCCTGCCGTCACGCGCTTCCTGCGTGAGCACGGCGATGCGGTGACCCGCAACGACCGTCTCGAGCCGGAGATGAACCGGTTTGCGCCGGGCGACCCGCGCGATACCACCAGCCCGGCGGCGATGGCCGCCAGCCTGCAGCGCTTCCTGCTCGGCCAGGTGCTGGCGCCCGCGTCGCGCCAGCAGCTGGCCGACTGGCTGATCGACAACGAAACCGGCGACGAGCGCCTGCGCGCGGGGCTGGGCAGCACGTGGCGGGTGGGCGACAAGACCGGCAGCAACGGCAAGGACACCACCAACGACATCGCGATGCTGTGGCCGATGGCCGGAGGCACCCCGTGGGTGCTCACCAGCTATCTGCAGGGCGCCACGGTGGACGATGCCGGACGCAATGACGTGCTGCGCCAGGTCGCCGTGCTGGCCGAAGGCATGATGCGCGGCGCCTGAGGTCAGCAGCCGGGCGCTTGCCCGGCTGCATCGCCGTATCAGCCGCGCACCGCCTCCAGGAACTCGCGTCCCCAGCGGTCCACGTCGTAGTACTCCACACTGTCGAACAGCTGTCGCATGCGCCCGGTGGCTTCATCATCGGGCATCGACAATGCCTGCAGCAGCCCGGCGGTGAGGTCGGCCGGATCATGCGGGTTGGTCAGCACCGCGCCCTTCAGCTCGGCGGCGGCGCCGGCGAATTCGCTGAGCACCAGCACGCCGCTGCTGCCTTCGATACCCTGGGTGGCGACGAATTCCTTGGCCACCAGGTTGAGTCCGTCGCGCAGCGGGGTGATCCACATCACCTGCGCGGCGGCGTAGTGCGCCACCACCTCCTCGAACGGCAGTGCCTGGGCGAAGAAGCGCACCGGCGTCCAGTCCAGCCGCGAGAAGCGCCCGTTGATGCGCCCCACTGCCTGCTCGATCTGGTTCTGCAGGGTCCGGTACACCGTCATCTCGCGCGCGGCCGGCACGCAGATCATCAGCAGGGTGACCTTGCCCAAGCGGTCCGGATGCTGCTCGAGCAGCCGCTCGAATGCCTCCAGTTTGGCCAGCGTGCCCTTGGTGTAGTCCAGCCGTTCCACCGACAGCACCAGCTTGCGCGCGCCGATCTCGCGGCGCAGCTTGAAGATGTCGTTGCGCACGTCGCCGCGCGCCAGCACGGCGTGGATGCGGCGCAGATCGGTGCCGACCGGATGCGCGCCCAGCGCGATCTCCCGATCACCCACGCGCAACCGCGTGGTCATGGTGTCCAGGCCCACCGCGCAGCCATAGGTCAGAAAGCGCGGTGCGCAGCTCTCCCACGCCAGCCGCTCGGCCGGCATCGCCCCGCGCACCACGTCCACGAAATTCTCCACCTGGCGCGGAATGTGGAAGCCGATGTAGTCGCAGCTGAGCAGGCTGCCGATGATTTCGCGCCGCCAGGGCACCACGTTGAAGACGTCGGCGGAGGGGAAGTAGGTGTGGTGGAAGAAGGCGATCTTCAGGTCCGGACGCAGCTCGCGCAGCGTGCCCGGCACCATCCACAGGTTGTAGTCGTGGATCCAGACCGTGGCGCCGTGCGCGGCTTCGGCGGCGGTGGATTCGGCGAACTTGCGGTTCACCTGCAGGAATACCTGCCAGTCGTCCTCGCGGAAGCGCGCGCGCTCCCAGAACACGTGCAGCATCGGCCAGAACGCTTCCTTGGAGAAGCGCTTGTAGAAGATGTCCACTTCCTGCTTGCTCAGCGGCACGCGCGCGGCGGTCAGGGTCGGATAGCGTTCGGCATCCACCGCCAGGTGGGTCTGGAACGGACCGCGCTTGGGATCGTCGATTCCCCACGCCACCCACGAACCCTTCTGCCCGCCGTCGAAGAAGCTCAGCAGCGACGGAATGATGCCGTTGGGCGAGCGAGGCGGGCGCTGGACGAGCACGCCGTCCTGCATGACCTCATCGAACGGCAGGCGGTGGTAGACCATCACCAGTTCGGCGCCATCGGCGCGCGCCTGCGCCGGCGGATGCAGGAACGGGTCATCGCTGGCGAGCAGGCCGAAGTGTTCGATCGCCTCCAGGATGCCGCCGCAGCCGGGCGCCTCGGCGTGGAAGGTGTGGCCGAGCGTAGCCGTGGCTGCGGTCAGGGCCGGCTCCGAATCGCCGACGCACACGCCGCGGAAACCGGCGGTGTACATGGAAAGATCGTTGAGCGTGTCGCCGGCGACCAGGATGCGCTCGCGCGGCAGTTCGAGCAGGCGCGCCAACGCGGACAGCGTGCGGCCCTTGTCCGTGTCCGGCGGCAGGATGTCCAGATAGCGGTCGGCCGAATAGAGCACATCGCAGCCCAGCGCCTGCGCGGCGGCCTGGATCTGTCCGCGCAGCGGCGCCAGCGTGTCTGGATCGCAGAAGTAGGAGCAGCGGCGCTCCTGCGGTACATCCTGGCGCTGCAGCGCGGCGAACGGGCGCATCGCCGCCGCCACCACCTGCTCGCCGGGCCAGTGCGCGTCGATCATCGATTGCAGGGGCTGCAGCGGCTGCAGCGTATGCCCGTCGACCACGGTCGCGCCGACATCGCAGACCACGACATCCGGGCGCGGGATGGCCGGATCGGAGAGCAGGGGCATCACCGCTTCGAGCCCGCGGCCGGTGATGAAGATCAGGCGGATACCGGGGTGCTGGTCGACCAGCCGGTACAGGCGGTGGCGCGCGGCGGCATCGCCGGCGAGGAAGGTGCCATCCAGATCGGTGGCGAGGATCAGTTGCGCGGCCGGCGTGGCCGGCAGGGTACGGGGTGAGGTGGGGACGGTGGGTGTCGATACAGTCAATGCACTTCCTTTTCGGAGTCGGCGGGGTAAGGGGGGTCCTGGGGGGCCTGCTGGTCGGTTTCGGGCATCAGTTCCAGCGCGCCGGGTGTGGTCCGCAGCATCAGGCGGAAGCCGACCGGATGGGTGCGCAGGCGCTGGAAACGCAGCAGACGGGCGGTGGTGAACAGTGCCAGTGCCAGCAGCACCACCGCGAAATACAGCGGCAGCGCGGCCGGGCCGAAGCGCTGCATGCCGGCACCGGCCAGGGCCGGGCCGAACGCGGCACCCACGCCGTGGACCAGCAGCAGGCTGGAGCAGCCCGCAAGCAGGTGCTCGCGCGGCAGGTAGTCGAGCATGTGCGCCACGGCGGACGGATACAGCGCGAAGGCCAGGCCGCCGTAGAAGAAGAACAGGCCGAACAGCAGGTGGGTCTGGAGCTGGATCATCGGCAGCGACGCCACCAGCGCGATGCCCGCGGCGATCAGGCTCAGCACCACCAGCGCGCTGCGCCGGTCGTGGCCGTTGCTGAGCTGGCCCAGCGGCCACTGCAGCACCGCGCCGCCGATGATCGCCACGAGCATGAACAGAGCCACGCCAGTGTCCTCCAGGCCGACCTCGCCGGCATACACCGGCAACAGCCCCCAGAACGCACCCATCGCCAGACCCGACAGGCCTGCCGCCACGGTCGCCACCGGCGCCATCGCGTACAGACGCCGCAGGCTCAACCGGCTCATCACCGGCACGTCCGGCTGGCGCAGGCGGGTCGCGGTCACCGGCAGCACGGCGGCACAGACCAGGATCGCGGTGAGCATGAACATGGCCGTTGCGCTGGCGTCGCCGAGCATCAACAGCAGTTGGCCCAGCGCAAGCGCGGACAGATTGACCACCATGTACAGCGAGAATGCGCGGCTGCGTTGGGCCGGATCCGGCTCGGCGTTGAGCCAGCTTTCGATCACGGTGTACAGGCCGACCAGGGCGATGCCGGTGGCGATGCGCAGCACGCCCCAGCCCCAGGGGTTGAGCCACAGGGGATGCAGCAGCACCGCGATTGCGGCGAGCGCGGCGAAGAAGGCGAACGCACGGATATGTCCGATGCGGCCGATCAGCGAGGGGGCGAAGAAGGTGCCGATGAAGAACCCGGCGAAATAGCCGGACATCACCAGACCCAGGGTGCCGGCACCAAAGCCGGCCTGCCCACCGCGCACCGCCAGCAAGGTACCCAGAAGCCCGCTGCCCGTCAGGAGCAGCGCTACTCCCGTGAGCAGGGCGGTCAGCCGCAACACGCGTGCGACCTTCGTGGGGAAGAAGGCGAACCGGTCACGCCACGACCTTAACACAGCGGGGATGAAGCCCTTCGCGATGCGGGAGGCGTTTGCGCTGCCCGGCCGTGGCCGTTAGGGTGGGTCCATGAACGTACTGAAGCTCGTGCCCCTGGCCGCCGCACTGGGGCTTGCCGCCTGTAGTGGCGAACGCGATCCACTCGCCCACGACATCTCGCTGGCGCCGTCGGACGCCTTCATGGCAGCGGTGGCCGCCCATTGCGGCAAGGCGTTTGAAGGCCGCATCGTGGCCAACGAGCCGCGTACCGATGCACCCGATCCGTTCGAAGGCAAGCGGCTGGTCATGCATGTGCGCGGGTGCGACGACCCGGCCCACGAGCTGCGCATTCCCTTCCATGTCGGCGACGACCATTCGCGGACGTGGGTGCTGACCCGCACCTCCCACGGCCTGCGTCTCAAGCACGATCATCGCCATGCAGACGGCAGCCCCGATGCGATCAGCCTCTACGGCGGCGACAGCAAGCCACCGGGCACCGCGCAGCGTCAGGAATTCCCGGTGGATGCCGACTCGGTGGCGATGTTCCGAAAGGCCGACATGCTGCCCTCCGTGCACAACACCTGGGCGATGGAGGTCGATCCGGACCAGCGCTTCATCTATGAGCTGACCAGGCCCGGCGGCCGCCGCTTCCAGGTCGCCTTCGACCTTGCCAGGCCGGTGGCGCTGCCGCCCCCGCCGTGGGGCAGCGCCCCCTGACGCAGGCCGCTGCCCCTGGGGTCGGTCAGCGGACGCCGAAGCGCGCCCGGCACCCGCCGTTCACCCACAGGCTGCCGTTGCTGTAGCCCCAGCTGCGGCCTTCCACACAGGCGGTGCCCGACAATTGCTGGATCAATGCCGGGCGTCCCTGGCGGGCATCCCAGGCGCAGGTCTGCTGGCGGTTGTTGTTGCTGCTGCAGGTCACGCTGTAGTTGCTGTCGCCGCCGCCCCAGCCGCCGCCACTGTTGCCACGGGCCTCGGCAAACTCCCCCCGGCAGCCGCGGTTGACCCATACACTGCCGTTGCGCGCGCCCCAGGTCTGGCCCTCCACACAGGCCGAGCCGGAGATCTGCCGGACCAGGGTCGCATTGCGCCATCCGGTGTTGCAGGTGCGCTCGCGGTTGTCCTGGCTTTCGCAGCGGATGGTGCCGCCGCTGCCATTGCCGCCGCCCCAGCCGCCGCCGTTGCCCCGCCCTTCAACGAACTCGGCACGGCAGCCACCGCTGACCCACACCGTGCCGTTGCGCGAGCCCCAGTTGCGGCCTTCCACGCAGGTCGTGCCGGAGATCTGCCGGGACAGGCGCGCGCTGCGCCAGCCGGTATTGCAGACCCGCTCGCGGTTGTCCTGGCTTTCGCAGCGCACGGTCCCGTTGTTGCCGCCGCCACCGTTCCAGCCCCCACCATTGCCGCTGCCGCGCAGCGAGGTGGCGATATCCTGTTTGATCCGCGAGAAACCCCAGCCCGAATTGACCTGGGCCAGGTAGAACCGCAGCTGGTCATCGGGGATGCGCCGGCCATTGGACTGGTCGGCGTACTCCTGGCTGATGACCCGGCTGCGGTCCGAGGAGGACAGCTGCGACAGATTCTCCGGGGCGTAGGCACGTGAACTGATCTGGGCCTGCGCCGCGGGGGCGGCCAGGGCGAGCACGGCGGTCAGGCAGGCGACGGTCAGGCGGCGGTTCATGGCGACATCCCCTTGCGGTCGTTGGTGGGCGGACTATAGGAAGGCCCCCGGTTCACAACGCGTGATGCCGGGCCGGCGAGGCCCGATTTGCCCCGCCGCGCCGACGGCCGCAGAATAACGGGCTTTCCGGCGCAGCTTGGTGCCGGCACTCTCCTGCGGAGCTTTACCCCCATGCGTACCCACTTCTGTGGCCTGGTCGACGAGACCCTGATTGGCCAAACCGTTACCCTTGCCGGCTGGACCGACGTTGCCCGCAATCAGGGCGGCGTGTGCTTCATCGATCTGCGCGATCATGAGGGCATCGTGCAGGTGACGGTGGAAGTCGACAACGCGGCCGTGTTCGCCGTGGCCGCCAGCCTTGGCTATGAGGACGTGCTGCAGGTGGAGGGTGTGGTGCGTGCCCGCCATGCGGTCAACGACAAGCTCCGCACCGGCAACGTGGAGGTGATCGCCACGGCCATCACCATCCTCAACAAGGCCGAGCCGCTGCCGTTCCACGCCCACGAGAACCCGGGCGAGGAAACCCGCCTGAAGTACCGCTACCTGGACCTGCGCCGCCCGGAAATGCAGCGTATGCAGCGCACCCGCATCAAGCTGGTGCAGGCGCTGCGCCGCCACCTTGACGCGACCGGCTTCCAGGACATCGAAACCCCGATCCTGACCAAGGCCACCCCCGAGGGCGCGCGCGACTTCCTGGTGCCGGCGCGCATGCATCCGGGCGAGTTCTACGCGTTGCCGCAGAGCCCGCAGCTGTTCAAGCAGATCCTGATGGTGGCCGGCTTCGACCGCTACTACCAGATCGCCCGCTGCTTCCGCGATGAGGCCCTGCGTGCCGACCGCCAGCTGGAGTTCACCCAGCTGGACATGGAATTCGCCTTCGTGCGCGAGCGCGACGTGCAGGATTTCGTAGAAACCATGATCCGCGCCATCTTCAAGGAAGTGGTCGACGTGGAGCTGGATGCCAGCTTCCCGCGCATGACCTGGGCCGAGGCGATGCGCCGGTATGGCTCGGACAAGCCGGACCTGCGCATCGCGCTGGAGCTGGTGGACGTCGCCGAGCTGGTCAAGACCAGTGAGTTCCCGGTGTTCACCTCCGCGGCCAACGATGCCGACGGCCGTGTCGCCGCGCTTCGCATCCCGGGCGGTGCCAGCCTGTCGCGCAAGCAGATCGACGAGTACGCCGCGCATGCCGCCAAGTACGGCGCCAAGGGCCTGGCCTACATCAAGATCGCCGAGAACGGCGAAGTCAGCTCGCCGATCGCCAAGTTCTTCAGCGAGGAGGCCTTCGCCGCCCTGGTTGCGCACGTCGGGGCCGGCAACGGCGACATCGTGTTCTTCGGTGCAGGTGGCTACAACAAGGTGTCCGACTTCATGGGCGCGCTGCGCCTGAAGGCCGGCAAGGACTTCGATCTGGTCGCGGCCGGTTGGGCGCCGCTGTGGGTCACCGACTTCCCGATGTTCGAATACGACGACGAAGCCCAGCGCTACGTCGCCCTGCATCACCCCTTCACCGCCCCGGCAGTGGACGATATCGCCGACCTGCGTGCCAATGCGAAGACGGCCGTGTCGCGCGGCTACGACATGGTGCTCAACGGCAACGAGATCGGCGGCGGTTCGATCCGTATCCACCGCTCGGACATGCAGAGCGCGGTGTTCGAACTGCTCGGCATCGGTGCCGAAGAGGCCGAGGGCAAGTTCGGCTTCCTGCTCGACGCGCTGCGTTTCGGCGCGCCGCCGCACGGTGGCATCGCCTTCGGCATCGACCGTATCGCTGCCCTCATGGCCGGTACCGAATCGATCCGCGACGTGATTCCGTTCCCCAAGACCACCGGCGCGCAGTGCCTGATGACCGGCGCCCCGTCGCCGATCCCGGACGAGCAGCTGGCCGAAGTGCACGTCCAGGTCCGCCCGGCAAAGCAGTAACCTGCGCCGGGCGCTGCCGCGCCCGGCTGCACCAGATCCATCGTCGTTCCGTAGAGCCGGGCTCTGCCCGGCTGCACCAGATCCATCATCGTTCCGTAGAGCCGGGCTCTGCCCGGCTGCACCAGATCCATCATCGTTCCGTAGAGCCGGGCTCTGCCCGGCTGCACCAGATCCATCATCGTTCCGTAGAGCCGGGCTCTGCCCGGCTGCACCACATCCATCATCGTCCAGGAGAGCCAGGCAATGACCGAATTCGCATTTTCGCTGGAGTGGGAAAAACTGGGCAATGAGGGCGCCGACGCCGCCCTGGTCACCGAACGCGCCCGCGTCTTCGGCGGCTGGCTGGTGCGCGTGGGGACCAATCCCGCCGCGATGGCCCTGACCTTCGTCGCCGACGGTGAAGGCCGTTGGGATGGCGAGGACTTCGGCGTGGAGGACTACGAAGAAGACGAAGACGACGAAGAAGAATTCGAGGACGAGGAAGAGGAAGAGGGCGACGAGGACGAGGAGTACGAAGACGAAGAGGAAGAGGAAGAGGACGACGCGGAAGGTGACGACGCCGACGCCACCGGCGGAGCGCGGGCGTAACGCCTGCCTCCCGGCACCCGTCATGTACGCCATCCGACGCGCCACCGAGGCCGACGCCGACATCCTGTCGGCGCTGGCCACGCGCACCTTCGTTGAAACCTTCGGCCCCCTGTACCCGGCCGAGGATCTGCAGGCCTTCCTCGATGAGGCCTATCCGGCTGCACGCCAGCGCGTGATCCTGGCCCACCCGGACTACGCGGTGTGGCTGCTGGAGCGCGACGGCGTCGCGGTGGGGCATGCCGCCGCCGGCCCGTGCGGGTTGCCGCACCCGGAGGTCGCGCCGGGCGACGGCGAGCTCAAGCGGCTGTACCTGATCAAGGACGAGCAGAGCTGCGGCTGGGGCAGCCGGCTGCTGGAAACGGCGCTGGACTGGCTCGAACGCGACGGACCGCGCACGCTGTGGCTGGGGGTCTGGTCGGAGAACTTCGGCGCCCAGCGCTTCTACGCCCGCTATGGCTTCAGCAAGGTGGGCACCTACGAATTCCCGGTTGGCACGGTGCGTGATCTGGAGTTCATCCTGCGGCGTCCGCCGACGCCGGCGCGCTGATCCCTCCCCATTCCCTGCTGACGCCCCGGCTGCACCGGCTTCACCCGCCGTTGCGGCCGCCCTTCGTCTAATGGGGGCGTTTCCTCCCGCAGGTTCCAAGGCCGCATGGCCAGGCTGAGTGCATGACTCCCCCCGTTTTACTGCTGCACGGCATCTGGAACGCCCGCGCCTGGGTTGGCCCCTTGGCCTGGCGCCTGCGCGCCCGGGGGTTCACCGTGGACACCTTTGGCTACGCCAGCGTGTTCGGCGGCCCGGATGTGGCCGTGCCGCAACTGCTGGAGCGGCTCCGCGACAGTGGTCCGGTGTCCCTGGTCGGGCACAGCCTGGGTGGGCTGGTCGCGCTGGAGGCGCTGCGCCGGCAACCCGATCTGCCGGTTTCGCGGGTGGTCTGCCTGGGCTCGCCGCTGCGCGGCAGCGGTACCGCCCGGTCGCTGGCCGATCACGGCTGGTCGCTGGCGCTGGGGCGCAGCAGCGACCTGCTGCTGGACGGCCTGCCGGCCTGGGAGGGCAGGGCGCAGGTCGGCCTGATCGCCGGCTCGGTCCCGCACGGCCTGGGCAGCCTGCTCGGCGCGATGGGCGAGGCCTCCGACGGCACCGTGGCACTGGATGAGACCCAGTTGCCCGGCCTGACCGACCATTGCGTGGTGCCGGCCAGCCACAGCGGGCTGGTGTTCTCCCCGGACGCCGCGCGCCAGACCGCCGCGTTCCTGCGCGATGGCCGCTTCCGCCACGACCACGCCGCCCACGCGGCCTGAGTCCCGGCGGGCCCCCGGGGGGCGACTAACACGGTCGCGCCGGGCGATCAGGTAGAATCCGCGCCCTGTTCCTCACGCAAGCACGGAAATACTCATGGGTAGAGGCCCCTCCATCGAGAACCGCAAAAACGCGTCCGACGCGAAGCGCGGCAAGATTTTCACCAAGATCATCCGTGAGATCGGCGTTGCCGCGCGCGGCGGTGGAGGCGACCCCAACAACAACCCGCGGCTGCGCGTGGCGATGGACAAGGGCCTGGCCTCGAACATGTCCAAGGACGTGATCGAACGCGCCATCAAGAAGGCCACCGGTGAGCTGGAAGGCGTGGAGTACGAGGAGATCCGCTACGAGGGCTATGCCCCCGGTGGCGTGGCCGTGATCGTGGACTGCCTGACCGACAACCGCGTGCGTACCGTGGCCGATGTCCGCCATGCGTTCAGCAAGTGTGGCGGCAACATGGGCACCGAAGGCTCGGTGTCCTTCATGTTCAAGCGCGTGGGCGTGCTCCACTTCGCTGCCGGCGCCAATGAAGAGGCCGTCACCGAGGCGGCCATCGAGGCCGGCGCGGACGACATCGTGGTCTATCCCGAAGATGGTGCGATCGACGTGCTCACCGCCGCCGACAGCTACCACGCGGTCAAGGACGCAATGACGGCGGCCGGGCATACCCCGGACCATGCCGAGCTCACCTTCCGCGCCGACAACGACATCAAGGTCGAGGGCGACACCGCCCTGCAGGTCAAGAAGCTGCTGGACATGCTCGAAGACCTGGACGACGTGCAGGACGTGTTCTCCAACGCCGATCTCGGCGCGGACGCCTACGCCTGACCGTGCGCCTCACCGGTCGCTTTGCGCGACCGGTGAGCGGACAATGCGGACCATGATGACTCCTGCCGTTCCCTGTTATCGCCGCCGCAGCCGTCCGTTCCGGGCCGCAGGCGGCCGTGTGCGTGTCGCATGACCCGCATTCTCGGCATCGACCCCGGTTCGCAGCGCACCGGGGTGGGCATCATTGATGTGGACGCCACCGGCAAGGTCGTGCATGTGCACCACCTGCCGCTGGTGCTGCTGGGCGCCGACGACTTCCCGCAGCGGATGAAGCTGCTGGTGGTCGGGCTGACCGCCCTGGTGGAGGAATACCGCCCGGACGAGGTCGCCATCGAGAAGGTGTTCATGGCCCGCAACCCGGACTCGGCGCTGAAGCTCGGCCAGGCACGCGGCGCGGCGATCTCGGCCGTGGTCATGCGCGACCTGCCGGTCAGCGAATACGCCGCCACCGAGATCAAGCTGGCCGTGGTCGGCCGCGGTGGCGCGGAAAAGCAACAGGTCCAACACATGGTCGGGCTTATGCTCAACCTGAAAACCAAGCTGCAGGCCGACGCCGCCGATGCGTTGGCGGTGGCCATCACCCATGCCCATGTACGGGCGACGGCGCAGCGGCTGGGCGTCAATGCACGCATGGCCTGGAGCCGGAAATGAGGAACACTGCATGATTGGTCGTCTGCGCGGGATCGTGGCCTACAAGGCGCCGCCGTGGCTGCTGGTGGATGTCAACGGCGTCGGCTATGAGCTGGAAGCCCCGATGAGCACCTTCTACGACCTGCCCGAGCTGGGCCGCGAGGTCACCCTGTTTACCCATTACGCGCAGAAGGAAGACAGCGTTTCGCTGTACGGATTCCTGCGCGAGGGCGAGCGCCGCCTGTTCCGCGACGTGCAGAAGGTCAGCGGCATCGGCGCCAGGATCGCGCTGGCGGTCCTTTCCGGCGTCAGCGTGGACGAGTTCGCACGCATGGTGCAGGCCGGTGACATCACCGCGCTGACCCGCATCCCGGGCATCGGCAAGAAGACCGCCGAGCGCATGGTGCTCGAGCTGCGCGACCGCGCCGCCACCTTCGGCGGGGGCGGGGCGCCGATCGCCGGGGCCGCACCGGCCACCGATCCGGTCTCCGAAGCCACCGTGGCCCTGCAGCAACTGGGGTACAAACCCACCGAGGCGGCGCGCATGGCGCGCGACGCCAATGCCGACGGCGATGACGTCGCCACGGTCATCCGCAAGGCCCTGCAGGCCGCGCTGCGCTGAGCAGCCGCCTGCTTCCCCGATCCTGAACGCCTGACGTCCGCACCGGAGCCCCATGTCCACGACCACCCCCCAGCACAGCAACGGCCAGGCCCCGCACGGCCACGCGCCGGCGGCCGGCGGCCTGGCCCTGATGATCGGCGCCATCGGCGTGGTGTTCGGCGACATCGGCACCAGCCCGCTGTACACGCTGAAAGAAGCGTTCTCGCCGCACTACGGGCTCAACAGCGACCATGACACCGTGCTGGGTGTGCTGTCGCTGGCGTTCTGGGCGCTCAATATCGTGGTCACGCTCAAGTACGTGACCATCATCATGCGGGCCGACAACGACGGCGAGGGCGGCATCATGGCCCTGATGGCGTTGACCCAGCGCACCCTGCGCCACGGTTCACGCTCGGCCTACGTGGTGGGCATCCTCGGCATCTTCGGCGCTTCGCTGTTCTTCGGCGATGGCGTGATCACCCCGGCCATTTCCGTGCTCGGTGCGGTCGAAGGCCTGGAGGTGGCCGCGCCCGGCCTGCATGCCTTCATCGTCCCGATCACCGTGGTGGTGCTGCTTGCCGTGTTCGGGGTGCAGCGTTTCGGTACCGCGCGGATCGGCAAACTGTTCGGGCCGATCACCTCGATCTGGTTCATCTCGCTGGCCGCGATCGGCATCTGGAACATCATCGATTCCCCGGAAGTGCTCAAGGCCTTCAACCCGATGTGGGCGCTGCGCTTCTTCATGGAGCACGGCTGGCATGGGGTGTTCATCCTCGGCGCGGTGGTGCTGGCGGTGACCGGTGGCGAGGCGCTGTACGCCGACATGGGGCACTTCGGCGCCAAGCCGATCCGCCATGCGTGGTACTTCTTCGTGCTGCCGTGCCTGGTGCTGAACTACCTGGGACAGGGCGCGCTGGTGCTCAACAACCCCGAAGCGGTGAAAAACCCCTTCTTCGAGGCCGTGCCGGAGTGGGCGCTGTACCCGATGATCATCCTGGCCACGATGGCGGCGGTGATCGCCTCGCAGTCGGTGATCACCGGTGCGTTCTCGGTCTCGCGCCAGGCCATGCAGCTGGGGTACATCCCGCGCATGCGCATTACCCATACCTCGCACGACACCATCGGCCAGATCTACATCCCGGGCATCAACTGGGGCATCGCGGTGATGGTGATCGGCCTGGTGCTGGCGTTCCGCAGCTCCTCCAACCTGGCCGTGGCCTACGGCATCTCGGTGTCGGCCACGATGCTCATCGATACGCTGCTGCTGGCGCTGGTCGCCCGCGCGCTGTGGCCGACCTCGCGCTACTGGATCATCCCGCTGTGCGCGGTGTTCTTCATCATCGACCTCGGCTTTGTGATCGCCAACGGCGCCAAGCTGCTGCAGGGCGCTTGGTTCCCGGTGGTGCTCGGCATCGTGCTGTTCACGATGATGCGCACCTGGCGGCGTGGCCGCGAGCTGCTGCGCGATGAGATCCGCAAGGACGGCATCCGCATCGACACCTTCCTGCCCGGGCTGATGCTGGCCCCGCCGGTACGCGTGCCGGGCACGGCCGTGTTCCTGACCGCCGACCCGTCGGTGGCGCCGCATGCGCTGATGCACAACCTCAAGCACAACAAGGTGCTGCACGAGCGCAACGTGTTCCTGCACGTGGTCACCCTGCCGGTGCCGTACGCGCCGGAAGGCCAGCGTCTGAAGATCGAGTCGGTGGGTGACGAGTTCTACCGCATCTACGTGCGCTTCGGCTTCATGGAGACCCCGGACGTGCCGCTGGCGCTGATGCGCTCGTGCGACCACGGCGGGATCTACTTCGATCCGATGGACACCACCTTCTTTGCCAGCCGCGAAACCATCGTGGCCACGGCCAACCGCGGCATGCCGATCTGGCGCGACAAGCTGTTCGCGCTGATGCATCGCAACGCCGCGCCCGCGACCGGGTTCTTCCGGATTCCGGGCAACCGGCTGGTCGAACTGGGCGCCCAGGTGGAGATCTGACGCGGCAGCGCGCAACCCGCTGCCCCGGGGAGTGCCGGCCCGGTCAGGAGCCGGCCCGCGGCCGGCATTGCCCGGGCGCGGATCGCGCTCCTTTTGCCGCATAATTGCACCATGACTGACGACCGCATCATCGGTGCCGGTGCCACCCGCGAGGATGACACCACCGACGCCAGCATCCGCCCCAAGCGCATGGCCGACTACCTCGGCCAGGCGCCTGTGCGCGAGCAGCTGTCGATCTACATCGACGCGGCCAAGGGGCGTGGCGATGCGCTCGACCACGTGCTGATCTTCGGCCCGCCCGGGCTGGGCAAGACCACCCTGAGCCACGTGATCGCCAACGAACTGGGCGTGGCGCTGCGGGTGACGTCGGGGCCGGTGATCGAAAAGGCCGGTGATCTGGCGGCGCTGCTGACCAACCTGCAGCCGCACGATGTGCTGTTCATCGACGAGATCCACCGCCTGTCGCCCGTGGTCGAGGAAGTGCTGTACCCGGCGATGGAGGATTTCCAGATCGACATCATGATCGGTGAAGGCCCTGCGGCCCGCTCGATCAAGATCGACCTGCCACCGTTCACCCTGATCGGGGCCACCACGCGGGCCGGCCTGCTGACCGCGCCGCTGCGCGACCGCTTCGGCATCGTCCACCGGCTGGAGTTCTACACGCCTGAGGAACTGACCCGGATCGTGCGCCGCTCGGCCGCCATCCTCAACATCGACTGCACCGCCGAAGGCGCAGCCGAGATCGCGCGGCGTTCGCGCGGCACCCCGCGCATCGCCAACCGGCTGTTGCGGCGGGTGCGCGACTACGCCCAGGTCAAGGCCGCCGGCCATATCGACCAGGCCGTGGCCCAGGCCGCCATGCAGATGCTGAAAGTGGACCCGGAAGGGTTCGACGACCTCGACCGGCGCCTGCTCAGGACGATGGTCGACTACTTCGACGGTGGTCCGGTGGGCATCGAGTCGCTGGCAGCGGCCCTGTCCGAAGAGCGTGGCACCCTGGAAGACGTGGTCGAGCCCTACCTGATCCAGCAGGGCTTCCTGATCCGTACCGCGCGCGGCCGCATGTGCACGCACAAGGCTTACCGGCACATGGGCCTGAAGCCGAAGAACCCCCCCGCCGACCTGTTCGCGGAGGTGCCTGATGTCGGTTAGCCCCGGGTTCAGTTGGCCGACACGCATTTACTGGGAAGATACCGATGCTGGCGGTGTGGTCTACCACGCCCGCTATGTCGCCTTCATGGAGAGGGCGCGCACTGAATGGATGCGGGCACTGGGCTTTGGGCAGGAGCGTACGCGCACCGACCACGGGCTGGTGTTCGCGGTCCGCTCGATGAGCATGGATTTCCTGAGGCCGGCGCGACTGGACGATGCGCTGGCCGTGACCGCCACGCTGGTGCAGTGCAAGCGCGCCAGCCTGGTGTTCCACCAGGCGGTGTGTCGCGGCGATGAAACGCTGCTGACCGCGCAGGTGAAGATTGCGGCACTGGATGCCACCACATTCAAACCGCGCGGCATGGACGATGCATTCCATGCGGTGCTGAAACACCACGAATTTCCAGAATCCGCACACTGAGGAACAACGGATGATCGCAATGCTCCTGGCCCTGCAGGCCACGGTGGTCGAGGCGCTGCCGCAGGAAGTCACCAGCGCCGCGTCGCAGACCGTCGCGCAAGCCGCGCATGGCGGTGGCATCAATTACCTGGACCTGATGGTCAAGGCCAGCATCCCGGTGAAGATCATCGTGCTGCTGCTGCTGGCCGGCTCGTTCATCAGCTGGGTGATCATCTTCCGCAAGGCGCGCGTGTTCAACGCCGCCAACCGCGAAGCCGATGAGTTCGAAAGCCGTTTCTGGTCCGGTGCTGACCTGGGCAAGCTGTACAGCGCTGCCACCGACCGCAACCGCAAGGTGGGGGGTCTGGAGGCCATCTTCGAAGCCGGCTTCCGCGAGTTCACCCGCCTGCGCGACAAGCGCCGGCTGGACGGCCGCGCCCAGCTCGAAGGCGCCCAGCGCGCCATGCGGACCACCTACACCCGTGAAGTGGACCAGATGGAGCGCAGCCTGGAGCTGCTCGCCAACATCGGGTCCACCGCCCCGTACGTGGGCCTGGTCGGTACGGTGTTCGGCATCATGGTGACCATGCACGACATGATCAACAGTGGCGAGCAGGCCGGTATCGCCTCGGTCGCGCCGGGCATTTCCGAAGCCCTGTTCGCCACGGCCATCGGCCTGTTCGTGGCGATCCCGGCAGTGTGGGCCTACAACCGCTTCACCACCCGCGTGGAGCGCCTGTCGGTCCGCTTCGAAACCTTCGCAGAAGAGTTCAGCTCGATCCTGCAGCGCCAGACCGCGGGCGACGAGTAAGCGCCCAGCACCAAGGACCCTGCCATGACCGCTGCCATTGGCCGCCGCAAGCGCCGAAAGCTCAAATCCGAAATCAACGTCGTGCCCTACATCGACGTGATGCTGGTGCTGCTCATCATCTTCATGGTCACCGCGCCGCTGCTCACCCTGAGCTTCGATGTGGACCTGCCCAACTCCCAGGCCAAGGCCCTGGAGAGCAAGCAGGACCCGGTCGTGGTCTCGGTGCGCCTGGACGGCCAGCTCACGCTGAAGCTGCCTGACGCCAAGGAGCCGGCCGTGATGGAGGCGGCCGAACTGCAGGCGCGCCTCGGCGCCCTGTCGGCGCAGGACAAAAACCTGCGCGTCATCGTCGCCGCCGACCGCGCCGTGGCCTATGAAAAGGTCGTTGCGGCGATGGACGTGATCAAGCGCGCCAATGTCGAAAAGGTGGGTCTGGCGACCGATGCACGCTGAAGCCCTGCCACCGCAGCGCCAGCCCGAGGAAAAGTGGGGTCTGCCGATCGCGCTGGCGTTGGCCGTGCACCTGCTGCTGGCGCTGGTGTTCATCGCCGCCTGGCTGTGGTCGCCCCAGCGCAGCACCGAGGCTGCCGCCGGCGACCCGGCGATCGAGGCCAGCCTGCAGTTGTCGGCCGCCGAGGCCTCCGCTGCACGGCAGGCGCTGCGCGCCTCCGAATCGCTGCCTGCGCTCCCCGAGCCGGTTGCCCAGCCCGAGCCCATTCCCGAAGACACCGTGCCGCCGCCGCAGCCGCTGCCCGAGCCGCGTCCGCAGGACGCGCCGACCCCGCAGCAGCAACAGGCCCAAGAGCGCGTGGCCCAGCCGGACAAGATCGACCAGGAAGCGGTCAACGCCCTGGCGGAGTCGGCCGAGAAGGCCAGGCAGGAGCAGGAGGCCAAGCGCCGCCAGGAACAGATCGACCTGACCGAGCGCAAGCGGCAGGAGCAGGCCGAGCAGAAGCTGCGGCTGGCAAAGCAGCAGGAAGAGGCCGACCGGAAGAAGAAGCTGGCCGAGCAGGAGCAGAAGGCCAATGACGCCAAGGCCGACGCCGAGCGCGACAGGAAGCTGGCCGAGATCCGCGCCAAGCGTGCGCAGGCCGAGAAGGAAGCCAAGCTGGCCGAGCAGAAGCTGCGCCAGGTCACCGCCGCGCGCGCGGCCAGCGCGGCCGCCTCGACCGCCGGCGCTACCGGGGCTGCCCAGCCGGCAGCCGGTGCGGGTGGTACCAGTGACGACCTGCGGGCCAAATACGCCGCCGCCATCCAGGCCAAGGTCACCGAGACCTGGATCCGTCCGCCGAGCGTGTCGCCGGGGCAGGGCTGCCGTATCGCGATCGTGCAGTTGCCGGGTGGCCGGGTGATGTCGGCGACCGTGGTGCCGCCATGCCCGTACGATGACGGCGCCAAACGCTCGCTGGAGGCGGCCGTGTTGAACGCCCAGCCGTTGCCCTACCGCGGCTTCGAAACCGTTTTCGCGCGCGAACTCACCCTGAACTTCCGGCCGGAATGAGTGCCTGGGGCGCCCGTATCGTTAACGCGATGTGAGAGCGCCCCGGTTCGACACTCGGATTTCACGTGTGGTTGGTTCATGATTGCGAAACCGTTCAACCCGGTTCTGTTATCCCTCGTTGTGGTTTCCCGACTGAGCATTCCATGAAGATGATGTCTCGTTTACTGGTCGCGTGCGCGGCCCTGTTGCTCCCGTTTGCTGCCCTGGCGCAGCAGAAGGGCCTTGAAATCGACATCATCGGCGGCCGTGTCTCGGCCACGCCGATCACGGTGGTGCCGATGCCCTACCAGGGCTCCGCCGCCGCACCGGCCACCGATGTCGCTGCCGTGGTCCGCGCCGACCTGGACCGTTCCGGCCAGTTCAGCACCCTGCCTGACGCGCAGATCGTCGAGAAGCCGACCCGCGGCAGCGAGATCCAGTTCCCCACTTGGCGCGCGCTGAAGCAGAACTACATCGTGGTCGGCCGCGTCATGGACGCCGGCGCCGGCGCCTACCGCGTCGAGTACGAGCTGTATGACGTGCCCAAGGGCGAGCGCCTGCTCGGCCTGGCGATGACCGCCCGCGGCACCGCCATGCGCGATGTCGCCCACCAGATGGCCGATGCCATCTACGAGAAGATCACCGGTGTCCGCGGCGCCTTCTGGACCCGCATCGCCTATGTCACCGCCAGCGGCAAGGGCGATGCCATGCGTTACGCCCTGATGGTGGCCGACTCGGACGGCTTCAACCCGCAGACGATCGTGCGTTCGGCCGAGCCGCTGCTCTCGCCGACCTGGAGCCCGGATGGCAGCCGGCTGGCCTATGTCAGCTTCGAGCGCGGCAATTCGGCCATCTACATCCAGAACATCGCCACCGGCGCCCGTGAACTGGTCACCAGCTTCCGCGGCATCAACAGCGCCCCCTCGTTCTCCCCGGACGGGCGTCGCCTGGCCCTGTCGCTGTCGCGCAGCGGCAACCCGGAAATCTACGTGATGGACCTGGGCAGCAAGCAGCTGACCCAGTTGACCAACCACTTCGCCATCGACACCGAGCCGACCTGGAGCCCGGATGGCAGCAGCGTCTACTTCACCTCCGACCGTGGCGGCCGCCCGCAGATCTACCAGGTCCCGGCCAGTGGCGGCAGCGCCTCGCGCGTGACCTTCCAGGGCAACTACAACGCCACCCCGAGCCTGTCCTACGACGGCAAGAAGCTGGTGGTGGCCCAGGGCAGCGGCAATACCTACAAGATCGCGCTGATGGACAGCAGCCTGGGCTCGGCGCGCTGGAGCACGCTGTCGCCGGGGTCGCTGGACGAATCGCCGAGCTTTGCGCCCAACGCAAGCATGGTGTTGTATGCCGCCCGTGAGGGTGGCCGAGGTGTGTTGTATGCCGTGTCGGCCGATGCGCGCGTGCGCCAGCGGCTGGTTCTGGCCGACGGTGACGTCCGCGAGCCGTCGTGGTCGCCATACCGTACAAAGCGCTAACAGAGTGTTAAGATTCGCCGTATTCATCCCTCATCCGGCTTTAGGAGCCTCAAAGGTATCGCCATGAACAAGTCCACCCGTGTTCTGCTTGTCTCCCTGTTGTCCGTGGCCGTCCTGGCCGGTTGCTCCAAGAAGGTGAAGGAAGCGCCGGAAGCTCCGGTCGATACCGGCACCTCGACCACCCAGCCGACCGGTCCGTCGACCTCGGGCCTGTACGGTCCGGGCGATCTGGATACCGATTCCTGCCTGCGCCAGCGCGTGGTGTACTTCGATCTGGACCAGGACAGCCTGAAGCCGGAGTTCCAGGCCATCATGGCCTGCCACGCCAAGTACCTGCGTGACCGTCCGTCCTCGCGCATCACCCTGCAGGGCCACGCCGACGAGCGCGGTTCGCGTGCCTACAACCAGGCCCTGGGCGAGCGTCGTGGCAATGGCGTCTCCTCGGCGCTGCAGGCCAACGGTGGCTCGGCGTCGCAGCTGACCGTCGTGTCCTACGGTGAAGAGCGTCCGGTCTGCACCGAGACCAACGAGTCCTGCTGGTCGCAGAACCGTCGCGTCGAAATCGTCTACACCGCTCAGTAATAGATGCGCCTTCGATTCATATCGATGATCGTTGCGGCAGCCCTCGTGGCTGCCGCACCGGCCTACGCGCAACGTCAGAGTCTGGCCGACCGCGTGGGGTCGCTTGAGCAGCAGGTGCTCAACAACCAGTCCAACACGGACATGCTCAACCAGCTCAATCAGCTCCGCACGCAGGTGCAGGCGCTGCAGTCGCAGGTGGAGCAGTTGCAGCACGAGAACGCCCAGCTCAAGCAGACCAGCCAGGACCAGTATCTGGATCTGGACGGGCGGCTGAACCGGCTGGAAGGCGGCACTCCGCCGGCCCTGCCTGCCGCGCCTGCTGCGAAGGCCCCCGTGGCCCCCCCGAAACCGGCAACGGCCGCTTCCGAGCGGCCGCCTTCCGTGCACGGCGATCCTGGCAGCCTGTCGGCCAGCGGCGACGAACGCACCGCCTACAACGTCGCCTTCGACGCCCTCAAGGCTGGCAAGTACGACGATTCCGCGCAGCTCTTCCTGAGCTTCCTGGAGCTGTACCCCAACGGCGTGTATACCCCCAATGCCTTGTACTGGCTGGGCGAGAGCTACTACGCCACCCGCAATTTCCCGCTGGCTGAGGCGCAGTTCCGCGACCTCGTCTCGCGCTACCCGACCCACGACAAGGCGTCCGGTGGCATGCTCAAGATCGGCCTGTCGCAGTATGGCGAAGGCAAAACCGACGCCGCCCAGGCCACCCTGGAGCAGGTCGTCAGCACCTACCCGGGCTCGGATGCCGCGCGCACCGCGCAGGACCGCCTGCAGTCGATCCGGCTGGGCCAGCAGATCCGCTGAGACCCCGCCGGCCCAGGCCGGTATACTTGGCTGTTGGGCGACCACCAGCGCGGTCGTCACCTGTAGGGCCGGGCCATGCCCGGCCGTCGTCGTTTCCGCAGCCGTAGTCCCAGAACACCTCATGACCGCATCCCTGTCCGCCGCCGCCGCGCTCCCCAGCGAGATCGTGCAATCGCCCCTGCCGCGCCTGAAGATCACCGAGATCTTCACCTCGTTGCAGGGCGAAGCCGATACTGCCGGCTGGCCGACCGTGTTCGTCCGGCTGACCGGTTGCCCGCTCAGGTGCACCTACTGCGACACCGCATACGCCTTCCACGGCGGCACCTGGTGGGACATCGATGCGATCGTGGCCGAGGTGGTGGCGCAGGGCGTCCACCACGTCTGCGTGACCGGCGGCGAGCCGCTGGCGCAGAAGCGCTGCCTGGTGCTGCTTGAAAAGCTCTGCGATGCCGGCCTGGATGTCTCGCTGGAAACCTCCGGTGCGCTGGACGTCAGCGCGGTGGACCCGCGCGTCTCGCGCGTGGTTGACCTCAAGACCCCCGGCTCGGGTGAAATGGCCCGCAACCGGCTGGAGAACCTGCCGCTGCTGACCCGCCGCGACCAGATCAAGTTCGTGCTGTGCAGCCGCGAGGACTACGAGTGGGCACGCGACATGGTCGCCGGGCACCGGCTCAACGAGCGCAGCATGGTGCTGTTCTCGCCGAGCAAGAGCCAGCTGAGCCCGCGCGAACTGGCCGACTGGATCGTCGAGGACCGCCTGCCGGTGCGCTTCCAGATGCAGCTTCACAAGCTCCTCTGGGACGACGCGCCCGGGCGATGACCGGCTGCCGGGCGGGCCCGGCCGCTCTTACTGATTCATTCCGGCGCGGGACAGCGTGCTGGCTTTCCCGCAACCTACCGGAAACACCCCCATGAAGAATGCAGTTGTCCTCCTGTCCGGCGGCATGGATTCGGCCGCCGTCGTCGCCATCGCCCGTGAGCAGGGTTTCGCCGTCCATGCGCTGAGCGTGCGCTACGGCCAGCGCCACACCTCCGAACTCGATGCCGCCGCCGCGGT
This sequence comes from Stenotrophomonas sp. NPDC077461, assembly GCF_049545475.1. Classification (NCBI taxonomy): domain Bacteria; kingdom Pseudomonadati; phylum Pseudomonadota; class Gammaproteobacteria; order Lysobacterales; family Lysobacteraceae; genus Stenotrophomonas; species Stenotrophomonas sp. NPDC077461. Next base: position 165,476 of record NZ_JBMWDO010000008.1, on the reverse strand, counting down.
GGCCACGGCGCTCGGCGCCGTCGCCCACAAGACCGTCAACGTCGACCTGCGCAGCATCGGCGGTTCGGCGCTGACCGACGATATCGACGTGCCCGAGGCGGGCGGCGAGGGCATCCCCGTCACCTACGTGCCGGCGCGCAACACCATCATGCTGTCCGTCGCCCTGGGCTGGGCCGAAGTGCTGGGCGCCAACGACATCTTCTGCGGCGTCAACGCCGTGGACTACTCCGGCTACCCGGACTGCCGCCCCGAATTCATCGCGGCCTTCCAGACTCTGGCCAACCTGGCCACCAAGGCCGGCGTGGAAGGGGCGGGCATCCAGGTCCACGCCCCGCTGCAGTTCCTGAGCAAGGCCGACATCGTGCGTGAAGGCGTGCGCCTGGGCGTGGACTTCGGCCTGACCGTGTCCTGCTACAACGCCGACGACAGCGGCGCGGCCTGTGGCCACTGCGATGCCTGCCGCCTGCGCGCGCAGGGCTTCGCCGATGCGGGCGTGGCCGATCCCACCCGTTACGCCTGATCGCCACACGGGTACGCCTGCGCGCCAAGATAGGTTAGAATGCGCACCCCCGGCAGCGATGTCGGGGCATGCAATGGGCCGTTAGCTCAGTCGGTAGAGCAGAAGACTTTTAATCTTTTGGTCGATGGTTCGAATCCATCACGGCCCACCACTGCATCGATGAACGAAGGCGCCTGCGAGGGCGCCTTTTTTCGTTGCGCCACGTTGCGGCCCGCCAGCATTTCACGCACTCTTTCTGCTTCATTGAAGGCAGGGACAGCGCATGATGCAGGGAACGCACACCACGGCGGCGGCAACCAACGGAGCAGCTGCTGCACGCAGCGGGATCGCGCCCGGGTGGCGCCGCGCAGCCGGGGGCGCTCTGCTGCTTGCCGCGCTGGGCATCGCAACCGTGCAGGCAGCGCCGGACGCCGGTCTGACGATCGAGTACTACGACGTGCAGGGAACCACGCTCGAGCAACTGCGCGAGTCGCTGCGCACCCTCGGACCGGTGGATGACGATGGCGAACGCCACCACGGCCAGGTGCGCTGGAACCTGCAGTGGCGCTACAACTACAGCACCGATCGCGGTGGCTGCCGGCTGACCGGATTCACCGTCCAGCGCAGCACCACCATGCAGTTGCCGCGCTGGGTGGATGTGGATCGCGTGTCACCGGCGCTGCGCAGTGATTGGGAGCGGTACAGCCGCGCGCTGCGCCTGCATGAGGATGGCCACGTGGAGACCGGTGCGCTGGCGGCGGCCGAGATCGAACGTCGTACGGCGGCGGTCAAGCGCAGTCCCACCTGCGCGGCACTGACCGCCACGCTGGATGAGATCGGCAAGGCCGTGATCCAGGAATTCAAGGCGCGCGATGTCGAGTACGACGCGACGACCGGGCATGGCGCCACGCAGGACGCGCAGATCTGAAGAACACGCGATGAGCTCCCGCTCAACGCGACCGCCGGTCACACCGCGATCAGCCGGCGTGACCGCGATCCCGTCAGTATCGCGCCAGATCGAGATCGATCACGTCGAGCACCCGTTGCGCACGGGCGCGTGCCGACTCCCCGGCACGCGCGCCCACCGCAAGATCCGGCACGATGCCGGCAACCTCGTCGCTGCCATCGGCACGCAGCCGCACACAGTTGGGAATGCGCACGCGCAGATGGCTGTTGGGCAGTTCGGCGGGTGACTCCGCGCTCATGAACCCGCAGCCGTAGCCGCCGCTGCGGGTGCCGACAACACGCGCGATGCCGTTGTCCTGCAAGCGGGCCGCGAACATCTCCGCCGAGGACGAGGTTTTGCCGTCGATCAGCAGATAGACCGGGCCGTGCCAGGCACCGCGGTGCGCACGCACGTCCTGCGCCCAGTCCAGGCGGTGGGCGATGAGGAAGTCGTCGAGCCGATCCACGGCCGGGTCGGCCAACGGGCCGCCGGACGTCCCTGCCGCGACCAGGCGCCGGCAGCGCTGCGCCGACCAGTCCTGTTGGGTCTGCCATACCCACGACAGGTCGCAGGCAGGGGACTGTGCGGCACGCAGCGCGGCCGCAAACGCCGTGCGCTGCTGCGTCAGCATCGGGCGGGCGCGGGCATCGGGGTGGTGGCGGGTCAGCGCGTCGTCGAGTCGCTCGAACTGTTCCTGCAGATAGTCGACGCCGGTGCCGGACGCGCTCATCTGCAACGTGGCCGAGCGCACCGGCTGATCGGTGAACAGGCGGGCGAGGGTATCGCCGCTGTCGTCGCCACCGGGGTTGGTGCCGACGTCCACCAGCACCGCGTCCACCGCCTGCTGCCGGAAACGACGCAGCGTGGCGGCGATCTCCGCGACCCAGGCCTCCTGCAGCGTGGCCCGCATCGTGCGCACCCCATCGGCGTGGCGCAGCTGCGGCCACAGCCGATGGCACAGGCCGGGATAGCGCAGCGCATCGAACTCGTGCAGGCGCAGCAGGCCGACGCGGCCTCCGTGGGCAAGGGTGATGACGCCGCTGCGCAGGGCCGGGTCGGCGCTGCCGCCGTCGGCGTGGTACGCCGGCAGCGTCTGCAGCGGCAGGCTGTAGTCCTGGCGGCCTTCTTCGATCACGCCCAGCACCGCGCAGCCGGTGGCCGCGTCGAGGGCGCGCGGGTCCACCGCGGTGGGCATCGGCCCGGGTGCATCGGTTGATTGGCGGTCGAGCAGGGCCAGATGCCCATCATGGAAACCGGCCAGGAACGTGCGCAGTGCCTGTTCCGCTTCGGCATCGTCGTGCGCCTCGTCCAGTGCGCGGGTGGCGGCACGTGCCAGGGCCGGCAGGTCCACACCGCTCTGCGGCGACGCCATCCAGGCCAGGTGGGCGTAGTCGTCCTGCAGCGTCTGCGTCAGCGCGGCCAGATCGGCGCGCCAGGCGGCGCGGTCCACCTCGGTGGCGGCGTGGACAGGTGCCGTTGCCAGCACCCCGAGCAGTGCGCCGGTGAGCGCCATCCGTAGCGTGCGTGGTGTCATCCGTGATCTCCGCGGGTGCGGCGCGCCGTTGCGCCGGTGTCTGCATGGAACCTGCACGATGCTAGCAAACAACAGCGCCCTCACACCCCCGTTCCGCAACCGCGCGCATGATCAGGCCGTACCCCTGAAGTCGGGATCGACGATCCCACGGAGCGGTGCCATGAAGACCATCAACACCGGCCCGCGCGTCCGCGCGCTCAACCAGATCATCGGCGTGGCCCGCGACGGGCATGACCTGTATGCGCGCGGCGTAGCGGACATGCAGGACAGTGACCCGGACCTGAGCGCGCTGCTGATGCGCATGGCGGAGTCGAGCGCCAGGGTAGTGGACCGCGTGAGTGGACTGGTACGCAGGGAAGGCGGCCGGCCAGTCCGACACGGCACGATCATCGGCCATGTGCGCGGGTATTTCGGGTGGCTGGGTACGGTGCTGGGCGATGCCGGCATCCAGTATCTGAGCGAAGGCCAAGCCAGCGAGGCCCGGCTGATCCGGGTCATGGAAGCGGCGGTACGCCACGGTGACCTTGGTGAGGAGACGTACGGGACGCTGGACGCGATGCTGCGCGACACACGCCTGTACCACGACGACATGCGCGGGCGGCTGGACACCATGCGCGCGCGCGATCCCTGAGGAAGCGTCGGACATCTCATGCAACAGTACCAGCGGCACGCAAGGCGTGCCCGCCACGGAGTGGGTCAATGATGATCGTACTGAAGGATTCGACGGGCAGGCGCCTGCGTCTGGGCGAGGGGTGTCTGCTGGAAGACGGCGTACTGTTCCACCGTCGCACGATGCTGGTGGCGGTTGGCGATGGCCTCCGCCTGGCGCCCGGCGTGCTTGACGTGATCAACGCGTCGGTCGCCGGCAGCGCGTGGTTGTCGATGGAACAGGAAGGCAACCTGGCCGCCCGGCCATTGCGCTGGGAAACGCTGCATGTATCGAGCTGAGTCCCCGCGCCGTTGCAACCCCTTACACCCGTGAGGCTGCGCGGACGCGCAGCCCCACCGAATCTATGCAACGCCGCCGCTGTTACTTCTGCTGCGGCGAACGGGTGCTGTCTTTGTTGTCCTGCTGCTGCTTCTGCTGCTTGGCCAACGCGTCCTTGCGCTCCTGCTCCTTCTGCTGGTCGGTCTGGGCAGCGGCATTCTTCTGGACGTTGTTTTCGTTGTTCTGCATGGTGGACATGGTGTTACTCCAATACGACGTGATGTCGCAGGAGCCATACTGGACCGGGTGCCGTTACGCAGCGGTCGCACGCACATGAGGATAGGGTTAGTGCCCGTTCCCGTGCGTGGAACCATTCAGATGAACAGGTCGATCACGTCAATCAGCGTGTCAGTGCTGTCGTGCTCGTGCTGGCGCTCGTAGTGGTGCTGGTCGCGCGCGTCGAGCTGCTCATCGTCGATCAGGCCGCTGAAGTACACCATGCCGACAAGCAGTACCACCGGCGATGCCAGCAGCGACAGCAGCAGCTGGAACAGCCCGAGCAGCACGCCGCCCTTGAACATCGTCGCGATGGCGAGCACGCCGCCGCAAAGGCCGAGCGCGATCCCCAGCAACAACCCGGCCCAGCCCCACGGCAGCAGGAAACTCAGCCATGACAGCAGCAGGACCAGCCATGCCACGCGCGCGCGCCGGCTTGGCGGCGGTGTCCTGGCAGAAGACGCGGAGGCGGACGCAGAGGAAGGCGCGGGGGAAGTGCTGGCGGTCGACATGCAGGGTCCTTCTTGCAAGAGGGCTACATCCTACCGTCCGCGCGCCGTACGCGCAGCGGCGTGCACCTGCCCTCAACGCGGAGGTGGCGATACTGCGGGCGATACCCGTTGCGCGCCGGTGCGCGCAGAATACGTGCCTGTCCGTTGTCGTACCGCTGGAGGTTGCATGAACCGTATCGTCCTTTCCGTTGCCGTGGCGCTGGTTGTGGCGGGCTGCTCGCGCAGTCCCGAGCCGGCCGACCCTGCATCCCCCGCAGCGGCGCCTGCAGCGCGCACCGCCCCCGTCGCACTGCCTGCAGCGCCGTCGGATACGGCCACCGCCACGCCCTCGTTCGACTGCGCCAAGGCCACGTCCGATGCGGAAAAGTGGGTGTGTACCGACGAAGGACTGGCCGCACTGGACCGTCAGTTGGCTGCACGGTACAAGCGCGCGCAGACCGCGCCGGACGAAGTGGATATCGCGGCCGAGCAGCGGGGCTGGATCAAGGGGCGCGATGCGTGCACCCGCGCCGTGGACCCGCGCCAATGTCTGCGCGAGGCCTACCAGACGCGTCTTGTGGAGCTGACCGTCAGCGGCGGCGGCGTCCCCGCGAGCGCAACGGGCACCTATCGCTGCGACGATGCCGACAAACCGCTGAAGGTCGTGTTCTACAACGACATCGACCCGGCAGCGGCGATCGTGACCCTGGGCACCGACCAGGCCATCGTGTTCCCGATCGAAAGCGCCAGCGGCAGCCGCTACGGCCGCGAAGGCGTGGCGTTCTGGGAACACCAGGGCGAGGCGACGCTGGACTTCTACGGCACCGCGTTGCGCTGCACGGCGGACCGCTGACGGCGTCGAGGATCAGCGTACGCGTCGGTAGCGCACCTCGTTCTGGCGATCGCCCACCTCCGTAGTGACAAAGCCGTCGCGGCTCTGGCTGATGTCGAACACGCTGTCGCCGACATTCAGCCGGCCGCCGTTGACCCAGCCGGACAGGGTCTGGCCGCGCGCCTGCGCGGACATGCGGCCGTCGCCGTCGATGCGCATGCGGATATCGGTACCGTACATGGCGTTGTAGCCCTCGAACTCCCCGATCATCCAGGACGGCACATACGATGTGTGCCGGGCGCCCTGGTAGCGGGTGTCGTCGTAGCGGTCGTCGGATGTCTTGTTGGCGTTGTGGACCATCGCGCCCAGGATGGCCGCGCCGATCAGCACGCCGGCGGCCACCTTGGCGTCGTGGTTGTCATCGTTGTCCCGGTCGTGGCGCGAGCCGCTTCCCTGCACGCGGAAGGTGGCCCGGCAGCCGTCGTCCACCCACACCTCGCGGCGGTCGTAGTCCCAGCTGCGGCCTTGGCGGCAGTCCGCGCCGGACAGCTGCCGGTCCAGGCTGACATGGCCGGCGTACGGCAGGGAGCAGGCGTGATACCGGTTGTCGCGGCTTTCGCAGGTGACGACATCATCGGCCCGCGCATCGGCGAGGCCGGCGAGCAGCAGCAGGGGGGCACTCCAGAGAAGACGGGTCTGCATGGCACGTGTCCGTGGCCCACGGGCGGGCCCTGTGGATCGAACGATGCCAGTCGCGGATGAAAAATGGATGAAGGCGCGTGCCTGCGCCGCTCAGGCCGCGCGGCCGGTTTCCATGACACCGAAACAGGTGCGGATGGCATCGAGCAGCTCGCTCATCGAGTACGGCTTGGGCAGGAAATGGATGCCCTCGCGCAGGCGCCCGGTCACCTCGGCCGGGTCGAGTCCGGAGGTGACCAGAACCGGCAGACCCGGGTGATGGGTACGGATGCAGTGGGCGGCGTCGATCCCGTTGAGCTCGCCCAGGCACACGTCGGTAAACACCAGGTCGAACCGCTCACCCGCGCGCAGCAATCCCAGCGCTGCCTCGGCCGTGCTCACCGCCGTCACCTCGCAGGCCTGGCTCTCCAGCGCGAGCCGGCTGAGCTCGCGGGTATCTTCGGTGTCTTCGATCAGCAGTACGCGCGGGATGACGTGGCGCTTGGACAGCAACATGACGCGGAATTCCTGGGGTCGGCCGGAAACGGCGCGCAAGTATGGGGCGGCGAAGGTTAGCGGGTCGTGCAGGCGGCCCGGCGGGTGCGATGCCGATGCAGCAGATACACGCCGGCGACGGCCAGCAGCGCGGCCGACAGCCGCAGGCTGTTGCCCTGCCAGCCGATGGCGGTGGCATCGTTTACCTGCATGACGTTCCAGGCCATGTTCAGCGACACGTGCAGCACCACGGCGCTCCACAGCGTGTTGCGGTCCAGGCGGCACAGCACGGCGAACACGACGCCGCCGATGCCCGTCATTGCAAACACGCGTAGTGCCATGCCGCCGCCACCACCAAAGGACCACCAGTGGATGGCGCCGAAGATGACCGCCTGTACCAGAGCCGCTGGCCACCAGGGCCAGCCCTGATGGCGGTGGGCGAACAGGAAGCCGAAGCCGCGGAAGATGATCTCCTCGGCCAGTGGAAACAGCAGTGCGAGCATCACCAGCGGCAGCAGGCTCGCCTCTGCGCTGATGCCGCCCAGCCACCACAGGCCAAGCCAGCACGGCAAGGTGGCCAGCAGCACGATGGCCGGACCCTGCCAGCCGCTGCCGCCCAGCCCCAGGGCATGCCGGAGGGGCAGGCCGGGACGCAGCCAGGCCGCAACGGCAAGGACCAGCAGCACGCCCAGTCCGTTGTCGACGATGGCGCCGCCGAAGGGAATGGGCAGGCCGGGAATCGGCACGCCGGCCCAGCCGGCAAGATCACGCAGGTTGATCGACACCAGCAGGGTGATGACGATCAGGCTGGCGCTGAGCCAGCGGGGACCGGGGTGGGGGGCGGACATGGCCGGATTCCTTGGCGTGTGGTGCGCGCAGTGTGCGGCGCTGGCAACGCGCAATCATGGGGCAGAGGTCGGGGGGCCGTTGGTCATGCGGCGTTGCGCCGGACTCAGCCACGGCAGGGTAGAGTCGGGGTTTGATCGATGGAGTGGCGACGATGCAATGCCCCGTATGCAAGACCCAGGCGCTGGTGATGTCCGAGCGCCAGGGCATCGAGATCGACTACTGCCCGCAGTGCCGTGGCGTCTGGTTGGACCGTGGCGAACTGGACAAGATCATCGAACGCTCGGTGGGCGGCGCCGCGCCGGCACCGGTACGTTCGGCCGCGCCTCCGCCGCCTCCGGCGGTGCAGCATCGCGATACGCGTCATCTGGGCCAGCAGTACGGCGACCAGCAGGGCTATCGCAAGAAGAAGAAGGAGAGCTTCCTGTCGGACCTGTTCGACTTCTGAGCCGGACCGGCTGCGCCGGTCTCAGGGCCGGCGCAGTATGAACTCCAGGTCGCGGCTGTCGCCGACCACGAAGTCGTACTGGCCGACCGGCACGCAGCCGTAGCGCGCATAGAAGCGCTGCGCACCGTGGTTTTCCGACCACACGCCCACCCACAGGGTGCGGCGTGCGGGCTGGTCCAGCCAGGTGAGGAACGCGTCCATCAGGCGCGCGCCATGACCACCGCTCTGGTGGCGTGCCAGCACATACAGGCGCTTCAGCTCGATATCGCCCGGGCGCGCATCGGCATGGGGCAATCCGTTCGGGCCGGCTGCCAGATAGCCCACCGCGCGCCCGTCCTCTTCCAGCAGCCACACCGCGCTGTGCGGATCCTCCAGCTCGCGGCGCTGCGGTGCCGGGCTGTAGTGCGCCTGCAGGAACGCGTGAAGATCGTCCGGCGGATACGAATCGCCGAAGGTTTCGTTGTAGGTCGCGATGGCGATGGCCGAGAGGGCGTCGGCATCGGCCACGGTGGCGCGGCGGATATGCAGGGACATGGGAGCGCGGATGGGGAAACGGTGCGGCAGCTTACGGCATCCCGGGCATGCCCCGGGCGCACGCGGCGCCCGGGATGCATGCTGGCCTAGAACCAGACCCGCACGCCGGCGACCCAGCGGGTGTCGCGCGCGTCTTCGCCGGCGGCCGCGTGATAGTCGGCGGTGTCGCCGAACAGGCGCTCGTGACTGATGCCGATGTACGGGGCGAAGCGGCGGCTGAACTCGTAGCGCAGGCGCAGGCCGGCCTCGACCTTGTTCAGGCCGGCACCGGTGCCGTATTCGGGTTCATCCTTGGCCGAGAACGTGGCCTCCACCAGCGGCTGCAGGATCAACCGGTTGGTCAGCAGCAGCTCGTATTCCACTTCGACCGTGGCTGCGACCTGGCCGCCTTCGCCGACGTAGGCGGTGGCGGAGGTTTCGAACTTGTACGGCGCCAGGCCCTGGATGCCGATGGCCGCCCAGGTGCGCGAATCGGCAGGACGGATGTCCTGCTTCACCCCGACCAGGACGTCCCACCACGGCGACACGCTGCGGCCGTACAGCAGCTCCAGGTCCGACGATCCGGTGCGGCCATCGCTGCGTTCGCCTTCACTGCGCAGCCAGAGGCGGTTGATGTTGCCGCCGATCCAGCCGCTGGCCTCCCAGGCCTGGCCATTGCCGTGTTTGCCGTCCCACTGCTCCAGGCGGTTGATCAGCACCATGCTGTGGATCTCCGGCGCGTGTTCCATCGCGTCGTGGTCGATCGGCGGAAACGCGGCGATGCGATCGGCCTCGGTGACGGCGGGAATCGGCTCCAGCGGTTCCCGCGGCGCGGGTGCTGCGTGACCCATCGCCGCATGGTCCATCCGGCTGTGGTCCATGCTGCCGTGGTCCATCGTTGCATGGTCCATCCGGGTGTGGTCCATGCCGTCATGGTCGGGGTTGGAGGTCGTCCCGGCGGTGGCGGGTGGCGACGTGTCCGCCGCCACGGTGGCATGCGCATGCGACTGCGCCCAGGCGGGCGCTGACAGGGTGGCCAGCAGCGCCGCCGTCAGCAGGCGGGGCGCGTGAGCGGTGAGCGTGCTCATTCTTCAATCCTCACTTCGCGCATCATGCCCGCTTCCATGTGGTAGAGCAGATGGCAGTGGTACGCCCAGCGGCCCAGTGCGTCCGCGCGCACGCGGTAGGTGCGGCGCGTGCCGGGAGGCATGTCGATGGTGTGCTTGCGCAGGTGGAAGTCGCCGTCGGCGTTTTCCAGGTCGCTCCACACGCCGTGCAGGTGGATGGGGTGCTGCATCATCGTGTCGTTGACCAGCACGATGCGCATGCGCTCGCCGTAGTTCAGGCGCAGCGGTTCCGCGCTGGCGAAGGGAATGCCGTCGAAGGACCAGCTGAACTTTTCCATGTGCCCGGTGAGGTGCAGCTCGACCTCGCGGCCGGGATCGCGCCCATCCGGATCGTCGAACAGGCTGCGCATCGCGCCGTAGGTAAGCACCTGGCGGCCGTTGTCGCGCAATCCGATGCCGGGATCGTCGAGCTTGGGCTCGGTGGCCATGCTCTGCATGTCGATCAGCGGATTGCCCGTCTCGCTCGGCGCGTGGCGCGGCGCCTTGTCGTTGCCGCCGTGCGCGGCGTGGCCCATGCTGGCGCCGCAGCCGCCTTCCATGCCCTTCATGTCGTGGCCCATGCCGCCCATGTCGTGGCCCATGTCGGACATGGTCAGCAGCGGGCGTGGGTCGCGCGCGGGAATGGGGGCCTGCAGGCCGTGGCGTACTGCCAGCGTGCCGGCGGCATAACCGGTGCGGCCCATGTCCTGGCAGAACAGGGTGTAGGCATCCTGGCCGCCGGGTTCGACGATGACATCGAAGGTTTCCGCTGGTGCGATGCGGAATTCATCGATGGTGACCGGATGGATGTATTGCCCGTCTGCCGCGACCACGGTCATCTTCAGGCCGGGAATGCGCACATCGAAGTAGGTCATCGAGCCGCCGTTGATGAAACGCAGCAGCACCTTCTCGCCACTGCGGAACAGCCCGGTCCAGTTGCCGGCCGGCGTGGTGCCGTTGAGCAGGTAGGTATAGGTATGCGCGTTGATGTCGGAGATGTCGGTGGGGGTCATCCGCATCCGGCCCCACATGCCGCGGTCGGCGGTGGCCGCGGCCCAGCCGTCGCGGCGCACGTCGCGCAGGAAGTCGGGCAGGGTGCGCTTGTAGTAGTTGTCGTACTCGGCGAGCTTCTTCATGCGCCGGAACAGCGCACCCGGGTCCATGTCGGTCCAGTCCGAGAGCATGATTACGTGTTCGCGGTCGTAGCGGTACGGCGCCGGCTGCAGCGGGTCGATGATCAGTGCGCCGTACAGGCCGGCCTGTTCCTGGAACATCGAATGGCTGTGGTACCAGTACGTGCCGGACTGCTTGAGGGTGAACCGGTACTGGTAGGCCTCGCCCGGCGCGATGCCGTTGAAGCTCAGGCCTGGCACACCGTCCATGTTGGCTGGCAGCAGGATGCCGTGCCAATGGATGGACGTGGGGTGGCCCTGCAGCGCATTGGCCACGCGGACCGTGACGGTATCGCCTTCGCGCCAGCGCAGGATGGGCGCCGGCAGGCTGCCGTTGACGGTGATTGCCGGGCGGGTACGGCCGGTGAAGTTGGCGAGCGACTCGCCGATGCTCAACTGGAACGCCTGGCCGCTGAGTACCTGCGGGGCGGCAGCGAGCGCGGGACCGGCGGCGGCGAACGCGCGCGGGCTGAGGCCGGTGGCGGCCAGGCCGGCGGCGACGCCTCCGGCGGCCAGCCCTTGGACGAACAGGCGGCGCGACGGCATGGGCAGCGCGCCCGGGCCGGGTTGGGTTGGGAAAGACATTGCAGCTCCGAATCGGATCCAATGGCACGCGCAGGTGCCGATACGCCAACCGCGCACGCAGCGCGGGGCATCGCGTCAGTCGGGCGCTCGCGGGGAGCGCGGGATCAGGCGATCGGAGGGCGGGTGATGCGGTCCAGCGGCAGGCTGGGCAGCCCGGCGCGGATCGGCGGCAGCGGTGCCTGCGCGGGCGGGGGCGGTGTGGCGATCCAGGCGATCTGTACGGCCAGGCTGGGTTGCTGTGCGCAGGTGCGCAGGCAATCCTTGATCTTGCAGGGATCGCCCTGCTGCGGTGCCTGGGCGTGGTCGAGCACCGCCGACGGCGGCGGCGCGGTCACGGCGTCGTGGCCGTGGCAGGGCGGCGCGGGAGCGGTGACGGCAGCATCCACCGGGTGCGCCATTGCCAACGCCATCGGCCCGGCCAAGGCGGCGTTCAACCCGTTGAGCAACAGGCTGAGCATCAGGATCAGGCGCAGGAGCAGGCCACCGGCGGTCATGGGCGCCACCTTACCGCCAACGCGGCGACGGCGCATCCGTGGCTGAACGCGGGATTCAACTCTGGAGCCCACTCCGTCAGCGCGTACGGTCCCATCAGCCTTCCTCACGCACGATCTCGACCAGCCGCGCGCCGTAACGCGACAGCTTGGTGCCGCCGATGCCACCGACCCGGGCGAGCGCATCGACGCTGGTGGGCCGCTGTTCGGCGATGTTGCGCAGGGTGCTGTCGTGGAAGATCACAAAGGCCGGCACGTTCTGTTCCCGCGCCAGCTCGGCGCGCAGGCCGCGCAGGGCGTTGAACAGCGCCAGGTCCTGCGGCAGCACGGACAGGCCGGTGCGCTGGCCGCTGCGGTCGCGCTCGCGGCCGGCGGCGGGGCTTTCGCGGCGCATCATCACCTTGCGCCGGCCCTTGAGCACGTCGCGGCTGGCATCGGTGAGGCGCAGGCCGCCGTAGGCATCGCTGTCCACTTCGAGCAGGCTGGCGGCCACCAACTGGCGGAACACGCTGCGCCAGGTGCGGGCGTCCAGATCCTTGCCGATGCCATAGGTGCTCAGTTCGGTATGCCCGAACTGGCGGATCTTCTCGTTCTCACCACCGCGCAGGATGTCGATCAGGTGGCCGACGCCGAAGCGCTGGCCGCTGCGGTACACGCAGCTCAGCGCCTTCTGGGCGGCCACGCTGGCATCCCAGGCATCGGGGGGGACCAGGCAGTTGTCGCAGTTGCCGCAGGGCTGCGGGTAGGTTTCGCCGAAGCCGGCCAGCAGAACCTGGCGGCGGCACTGCATGGATTCGCAGTAGCCGAGCAGGTGGTCGAGCTTGGCGCGCTCGAGTGTTTTCCGCTCTTCGCCGGCCTCGGACTGCTCGATCATCTGCTTGAGCAGCACCACATCGCCCAGGCCGTAGCAGAGCCAGGCCTCGGCCGGTTCACCGTCGCGCCCGGCGCGCCCGGTTTCCTGGTAGTAGCCTTCCATCGACTTGGGCAGGTCGGTATGCGCGACGAAGCGGACATCGGGTTTGTCGATGCCCATGCCGAAGGCGATGGTGGCGCACATCACGATGCCGTCCTCGCGCAGGAAGCGGCGCTGGTTGGCGGCGCGCACTTCGGCGGGCAGGCCGGCGTGGTAAGGCAGTGCGTTCATACCCTCGCGGCACAGGAACTCGGCGGTCTCCTCGACCTTTCGCCGCGACATGCAGTAGACGATGCCGGCTGCGTCGCGATGCGCCTTGAGGAAGTCCAGCAGCTGGCGCTTGGCGTTGTCCTTCTGGACGACCGTGTAGCGGATGTTGGGGCGGTCGAAGGAGCTGACGAAGTGCTGGGCGTTGGTGAGGTCCAGCCGCTCGGCGATTTCACGCTGGGTCGGCGGGTCGGCGGTGGCGGTGAGCGCGATGCGCGGCACGTCCGGCCAGCGCTCGTGCAGCACGGTCAGCTGGCGGTATTCGGGACGGAAGTCATGGCCCCATTGCGAGACGCAATGGGCCTCATCGATGGCGAACAGGGCGATCCGGCTGCGCGCCAGCAGGGACAGGAAGCGGCCGGTGAGCAACCGCTCCGGTGCGACGTACAGCAGCTCCAGTTCACCGGCCACCAGCTCCCGTTCCACCCGCGCAGCGGTTTCCGCATCCAGCGTGGAATTGAGGTACTCGGCGCGCACGCCCAGCTGGCGCAGGGCGTCGACCTGGTCCTGCATGAGGGCGATCAGCGGGGAGATGACGATGCCGGTGCCGTCGCGCAGCAGGGAAGGCACCTGGTAGCACAGCGACTTGCCGCCGCCCGTGGGCATCAATACGAGCGCGTCATTGCCGGCGGCGACATGTTCGACGATCGCCTGCTGCGGACCGCGGAAATCGTCGTAACCAAAGATGCGGCTGAGCAGGTCGTGCGCGGGGCGGGAAGACATCGACGTAGTTTACAGGGCCGAGCGACCTGAGGAGGGTCAGTCGACTCTGGATCTGAACGTCGGCGATGCGCCATCCGGGGACGAAGCCCCCCTTGAGACCAAGGGGGGACAGGAGGGGCAACGCCCCGGCGGGATTACTGCAGCAAGGAACGCAGCATCCAGGCGTACTTCTCGTGGGTCTGCAGGCGCTGGGTCATCAGATCTTCGGTCGGGGCGTCGTCGGCGTCGGCGGCCACATCAAGCACCTTGCGGGCGGTGCGGCACACGGCCTCGTTGGCGGCGACCAACTGGCGTACCATTTCACGCCAGTCCGCGCTGTCGGTCAGGCCCGGTTCCTCGGCGATCGAGGTCAGGGCCGCGAACTCGCGGTAGGAGCCGGGGGCGTTGAAGCCCAGTGCACGGATACGTTCAGCAACGTCGTCCAGGGCTGCCCACTGCTCGGTGTACTGGGTCTCGAACATGGTGTGCAGCGAGTTGAACATCGACCCGGTGACATTCCAATGGAAATTGTGGGTCTTCAGGTAGAGCGTGAACGCATCCGCCTGGAAGGCCGCCAGCCCATCGGCAATCTTCTTGCGATCGCCTTCCTTGATCCCGATATCGATGTTCGGGGCCGAGGGGGCCGCCGTTGCCAGCTTCTGCTTACCGGTCTGGGTCTTCTTTGCCGGCGTCTTGGTTTTCGCCATGGGGGATATCCTCCTTGTGGATGGGATGGCCTTCACAATAGATCAGACTAACCTTTCAGATGTAATCAAAGTTTTAAAACGATCCGATTGATGACCGCTATCAACAAACCCTCCGTTTCCTCTCTGCACCTGCAACAGCGCGCGATCGACGGGGCGATGAGCCGCGACCGCGGTCGCTTGCTGGGGATGCTCTCGCGCTGTCGCGCCAAACCGGCCGATGCGGCGGTGGCGGCCGCGTTCGAGCAGGCCTTGCAGGCGTCGGTACAGCGGCGTGAGGCACGCGCGCGGAACCGGCCGACGATCAGTCTGGACGACACCCTGCCGATTGCGCGTGAAGCTGAACGGATCACCGCCCTGATCCGCGACCACCAGGTCGTGGTGATTGCCGGTGAGACCGGGTCGGGCAAGACCACCCAGCTGCCGAAGCTGTGTCTGGCTGCCGGACGGGGCGTGGCCGGGATGATCGGCTGCACCCAGCCGCGACGGATCGCCGCACGTGCGGTGGCCACCCGTGTGGCCCAGGAACTCCAGTCCGAGCTGGGCACCACGGTGGGGTACCAGGTGCGCTTCACCGACCGGGTTGGCGACGACACCCGCATCAAGTTCATGACCGACGGCATCCTGCTGGCGGAAATCAGCAGCGACCGCTGGCTCTCGCAGTACGACACGATCATCGTCGACGAAGCCCACGAGCGCAGCCTCAACATCGACTTCCTGCTGGGCTACCTCAAGCAGCTGTTGAAAAAGCGGCCGGACCTGAAGTTGATCGTGACGTCGGCGACGATCGACACGTCGCGGTTCGCCGAGCATTTCGACGATGCGCCGGTGATCAGTGTCGAGGGACGCACCTTCCCGGTGGAAGTACGCTACCGCCCGCTGGAAGGCGAGGGCGGCGGCGACGAGGAGGGCGGCCGCGACGGCGAGCGCACCCTGAACGAGGCGGTGGTGGCGGCGGTGGATGAGATCACCCGGCTCGATCCGCGCGGCGACATCCTGCTGTTCTTCCCCGGCGAACGCGAGATCCGCGACGCGCACCAGTCCCTGGAACGGCGCAAGTACCGCGAAACCGAGGTGCTGCCGCTGTACGCGCGGCTGTCGGTGAAGGACCAGGACCAGGTGTTCAACCCGGGCAGCAAACGGCGCATCGTGCTGGCCACCAACGTGGCCGAAACCTCGCTGACCGTGCCGCGCATCCGCTATGTGGTCGATCCTGGCCTGGCCCGGGTCAAGCGTTACAGCCCGCGGCAGAAGCTGGACCGCCTGCATATCGAAGCGGTGTCGCAGGCCAGCGCCAACCAGCGCAAGGGCCGTTGCGGACGCGTGTCGGAGGGCATCTGCTACCGCCTGTACTCGGAAGCGGAGTTCCTGTCGCGGGCCGAGTTCACCGACCCTGAAATCCGCCGCTCCAGCCTGGCCGGCGTGATCCTGCGGATGCTGCAGCTCGGCCTGGGACGGATCGAGGACTTCCCGTTCCTCGAAGCGCCGGACGAGCGCGCGATCGCCGATGGCTGGCAGCAGCTGGGTGAACTGGGCGCGGTGGACGCCGAGCGTCGGCTGACTCCGGTCGGGCGACAGATGGCGCGCCTGCCGGTGGACGTCAAGCTGGCGCGCATGCTGGTGGCGGCGCAGGCGCAGGGATGCCTGCGGCCGATGCTGGTGATCGCCGCGTTCCTGGGTATCCAGGACCCGCGCGAGCGCCCGCCCGAAGCGCGCGCCGCCGCCGACAACGCGCACGCGCTGTTTGCCGACGGCCGCTCCGAGTTCGTCGGCGTGCTGCGCCTGTGGGACGGCTACCGCCAGGCCCATGAGGACCTGACCCAATCCAAGCTGCGGGGCTGGTGCGAACGCCATTTCCTTGGCTTCCTGCGCATGCGCGAGTGGCGCGAGCTGCATCGCCAGCTGCGCGTCCTGTGCGAAGAACTTGGCTGGACCGAAGAGCCGGCCGCAACGGCGCTGGAACCTTTGCTGGCCGGATCGTCCGCGCCGGCGCCGACGCGCGACGATGATGCCAGGATCAAAGCCACCCGTGGCCAGCAGCACCGTGCCGCACGCCTGGCCCGCGAGGGCAAGGCCGAGCCGCTCCCAGCCACGGCGGCACCGGCATCGGCCGCGCCTGCCGACGCCCGCGAGGCGCGCGGTGGCTTCAGTGAGAAGGTGCGCGCTGCGGCCTACCAGACGCTGCACCGCGCGCTGATCGCCGGCCTGCCCACGCAGATCGGCCACCGCAGCGACAAGGGCGACTTCCTTGCCCCGCGTCAGCGCCGGTTCCTGCCGTTCCCCGGCTCGGTGCTGGCCAAGCGGCCGCCGCCGTGGCTGCTCACCGCGACGCTGCTGGATACCCAGAAAATCTGGGGCCTGACCAACGCGGCGATCGAACCGGACTGGGTGATCGCCGAGCTGCCGCACCTGCTGCTGCGCAAGCACTTCGACCCGCACTGGTCGCGCGCGCAGGGCCAGGTGCTGGCCTCCGAGCAGATCAGTCTGTTCGGGCTGGTGCTGGCACCGAAGAAGCCGGTGCACTACGGCCGCATCGCGCCGGGCGAGGCGCACGACATTTTCGTGCGCCAGGGACTGGTGACCGGCGAGATCAACACGCGCGCCAGCGTCATCGCCGACAACCTCAAGGTGCTGGAGCAGGCGCGCGAGGAAGAGGCCAAGCTGCGTCGTGCCGGCATCGTCGCCGACGAAGGCTGGCAGGCCCGCTGGTACCTGGACCGGATCCCGGCCGAGATCCATTCGGCTACCGGCCTGGATACGTGGTGGAAGGGACTGGCGCCGGACAAGCGGCGCGCGCTGGCGTGGACGCTGGCCGATCTGTTGCCCGGCGAGGGCAGCGATGCCGACCGCTATCCGGCGTACCTGCCGCTGGGCGACGCGCGGCTGGCGCTGCATTACCGCTTCGAACCCGGCAGCGAGGACGATGGGGTCAGCCTGGATGTTCCGCTGCACCTGCTCAATGCGCTGGATCCGGCGCGGCTGTCGTGGCTTGCGCCGGGCTTCGTCGCCGACAAGGCCTCGGCGCTGATCCGCAGCCTGCCCAAGGCGATGCGTCGCAACTACGTTCCGGCGCCGGATTTCGGCCGTGCGTTCGCCGAGGCGTACCCGGACCCCACCGCTGACGATATCCGCGGCGAACTGGCGCGGTTCCTGTCGCGGGCCACCGGGGCGCAGGTGGCGGCCACCGACTTCGATGATGCCGCGCTGGAATCGCATCTGCGCATGAACCTGCGCCTGCACGACGCCAATGGCACGCTGCTGGCCACCTCCCGTGATCTGGATGCGCTGCGGGCACGCTTCGGCGAGAAGGCCGGGGCGGCCTTCGCCGCGCGGGCCGGGCGGGCGCTGGCGGCCGACGGGCTGCGTGATTTCCCGGCCACGCCGATTCCGCTGCAGGTGCCCGGCGAAGCCGGAGTGCCGGCCTATCCGGCGTTGGTGGATGACGGCGAGAGCGCCGCGCTGCGCATCTTCGCCGATCGCAACGAAGCACTGGAGCAGCATCCGCGCGGGGTGCGCCGCCTGCTGGAGATCGCGCTGGCCGACAAGGCCAAGCAGGCGCGCAAGCAGTTGCCCGTTCCGCCCAAGACCGGGTTGTTGTATGCCGCGATCGAATCGCAGGAGCGGTTGCGCGGGGATCTGGTCGAGGCGGCGATGAACGCGGTGCTGGCCGATGGCCTGGGTGACATCCGCGACCCGGCCGCGTTCGCGCAGCGGCGCGATGCGGCGGGCAAAGGCCTGTTCGGCGAGGCGATGGCGCGGCTGAAACTGGCCGAAAACATCCTGGCCCACGTCGCCGAGCTCAAGCCGCAGCTGGAAGCACCGTTGATGGGCTGGGCACGCGGCAATCTGGACGACATGGAGCAGCAGCTGGCCGCGCTGATCCATCCCGGCTTCCTGCGCGATACGCCGGCCGATGCGCTCGCACAGCTGCCGCGCTACCTGCGCGCGATGATCCTGCGTGCCGAACGTGCCAAGCGCGATCCGCCACGCGACCAGGCGCGGATGCTGGAACTGCGCCCGTTCCTGGACGCGCTGCACGAGGCCGAACAGCGTGGCCAACGCGACCGTCCGCAGTGGCAGGAACTGCGCTGGGATCTGGAAGAGCTGCGGGTGTCGCTGTTCGCGCAGGAGCTTGGGGCAAAAAGCGGGATTTCAGCCAAGAAGCTGGCCCAGCGCGTGGCGGCGCTGCGCAGGCCTTGAGCCAATGGCCGCCCCGCGGGTTGCGCGGGGCGGTCGCGGTTACTTGACGCGACGGACCTTGGCGCGGGTGTTGGCGCCCTTCACCTGCAGGTACCAGGCGCCCATCACGCCGGGGGTGATGGTGACCTGCGGCGACTGCGCGCGGATGCCGGACAGGCTGGCACTGTCGGTCTGCTCCCACTCCTGCGCATTGGCCAGCACATAGCGGCGGCCCTTGCCGAAACCGCGGAACTCGCCTTCCAGCGTGCTGATGATCGGCTCGCTGCTGCCGAAGTCGAAGAAGCCGCGGTTCTTGACGATCACTTCCTGGCGGCCTTCCTCGCGCGCCTGCTCCTTGACCTGCTCGCGGACCTGCTCGCGCACATCGGCGGCAACGGCGGCGACCTTGCCCTGCAGCCAGTTGTTGAGTGCGGCCAGTTCGGCGGGTTTGAGCTTGTCCAGGCCGGCCGCCTTGAACTCCTCCGGCGTCATCTGCTGCTGCAGGTCGCCTTCGACCACGCGCTGTGCCCAGGCAGGTGCCGACAGGCTGAGCAGGACGGCTACAGCGGCCAACAACCGCAGACGGGAAAAGCGCATGGCAGGTCTCCTTGGGATGAACGCAGTGTAGGGCCAATGGGCCGGTGCAGCGGTTTTGATTGTTCCCTCGCACGGGCGGCGCTAGTGTAGCTACCTCTGTCTTGTCTGCACGATGCTGTGAACCGCGCTTCTGTCCCCGGCCTGGATGCCTTGTTGAACCGACCCTCGGCGTCGTCGCTGCCGCCTGCCCTGTGCGAGGCGCTGCGCGCGCGCTGGCAGGCGCCCGATACCGATCAGCAGATGCGCAGCAGCTGGACGGTGCTGGCTGACACGCTGGACGCGCTGGCGCTGCTGTCGGCCGATGAAAGCGCGTTGCTGGCCGCGCTGCTGTTCGACCTGCCGGGACTGCGCGCCGGACTGGACGGCCTGCCCTTGGGCACGCTGAAGCCGGCGGTGGTGGGCCTGCTGGAGGGCCAGGACGCGGCCGACCAGGTGTGGGCGCTGCACGCCGGCCGCGAGGCCGGTCGCAACAGCGAGGGCCTGCGCCGGCTGCTGCTGTCGATCATCCAGGACCTGCGCGTGGTGCCGATCCTGCTGTCGCGGCAGCTGGCGCGCATGCGCGCGGCCGACCGCCTGCCGGACGAACAGCGCCGTGCGCTGGCCCAGCTCACCCGCGACATCCATGCGCCGCTGGCCAACCGCCTGGGCATCTGGCAGTTGAAGTGGGAACTGGAAGACCTCGCGTTCCGCCATCTGGAGCCGGAAACCTACCGCCGCATCGCCCGCGAGGTGGATGAAACCCGCGTGGCGCGCGAGCGCTATGTGGAAAGTGTCAAGAAGGCGCTCGCGCGCGAACTGGCCGCTCAGGGCATCCACGCCGAGGTCAGTGGCCGCCCGAAGCACATCTACAGCATCTGGCGGAAGATGCAGAAAAAGCGGCTGGCCTTCGAGCAGCTGTACGACATCCGTGCGCTGCGGTTGATGGTCGATGACGTGGCCGCCTGCTACGCGGCGCTGGGCGTGGTGCATGCGCTGTGGGCGCCGGTACCCAGTGAATTCGACGATTACATCGCGCGGCCCAAGGCAAACGATTACCGCTCGCTGCATACGGCGGTGGTCGGCCCGGAAGGGCGCACCATCGAAGTGCAGATCCGCACCCATGACATGCACGCCCAGGCCGAACTCGGCGTGGCCGCGCACTGGCGTTACAAGGAAGGCAGCAAGGGCGCGGAGAAGGCGTTTGATCGCAAGATCACCTGGATGCGGCAGTTGCTGGAGCATTCCCAGGACGGGCAGGCCGGCGAACTGGCCGGCGCGCTGGATGCCGAGCTGACCGAGGACCGGGTGTACGCGCTGAGCCCCAAAGGCGAGGTGATGGACCTGCCGCAGGGCGCCACCCCGCTGGATTTCGCTTACCACGTGCACACGATGGTCGGGCACCGCTGCCGGGGCGCCAAGGTCAACGGCCGCATCGTGCCGCTGACCTATCGCCTGCGCAGCGGCGACCGGGTCGAGATCCTCACCTCCAAGGAGGCCGATCCGCGGCGCGACTGGCTGCTGGCCTCCAACGGCTTTCTGGCCAGCAACCGCTCGCGGGAGAAGGTCCGTGGCTGGTTCCACAAACTGGACCGGGCGCGCAATGTGCAGGCCGGTCGCGATCTGCTCGACCGTGAACTCAAGCGCCTCGGTCTGCAGCACGCCGACCTCGGCGTGGCGGCCAGAAAATTCCATGTCGACAGCGTGGACGATCTGTATATCCAGGTCGCACTGGGCGATACCGGCCCCAGCCAGGTCAGCCGTGCGCTGCTGGAGGCCGAACGTGCCGCCAGCCAGCCGACGGTACCGGCACTGCCGCGCCCGACCGCGCGCCGCGACAGCCTGGGCAAGTCCAAATTCACCGTGCAGGGCGTGGGCAACCTGCTGGTGCAGCTCGCGCGGTGCTGCCAGCCGGTGGCCGGCGAGCCGATCGTCGGCTACCTCACCCGCAGCCGTGGCGTCACTGTCCACCGCACCGACTGCGCCGCACTGGCGCGCCTGTCGGCGGCCAGCCCGCAGCGCATCCTGCCGGTGGAGTGGGGCCAGGCCGGCGGTGGCTACGAAGTGGACGTGGTGGTCGAGGCCGTAGACCGGCGCTGGCTGCTCAAGGACATCACCAATCTGATCGCGCAGGAAGACGCGTATGTGCTGGACATCCACAGCGACAACGTGCGCAACAGTGGTCGTGCGCACCTGCGGCTGCGGCTGAAGGTCAGCGATTACGGTCAGTTGTCCACGCTGCTGGGCAAGCTGGATGCCCTGCCGGGTGTCAGCGAAGCCCGGCGTCTAGGCTGACCTCACGTGACGCCGGCTAGGCTCGCGGCATGAGCCGTGACGCTGACAGGCAGAACCGCGCGCACGAGGTGCTGAGCCGCGTCCGTCGCGAAGGGCGCTGGTGGTGGCTGCAGGCACGTCATGCGCGGCGCATCTGGCGCTGGGCGGTGCTGGCAGCGGCGGTCCTGTTCATTGCCCTGGTGCTGCTGCACCGGCCGTTGGCCAACTGGTTCTGGGACGCACCGCCGATCGAGCATCTCCTGCAGCAGGGCGACCGCGCGCTGGCCGCCGGCCGGCTGACCGCCACCGATGGGACCGGCGCACGCGAGTGGTATGAGGCCGCGCAGGCAATGGACAGCGACCGCGCCGAGGCGCGTGCCGGACTGGTGCGCACCGGTCAGGCGGCGGTGCAGCAGGCCCGCGGTGCGCTGGCGCAAGGCGACATCGAGGCTGCCGAGACGGCGCTGGCACTGGCGCGCACGCTGCAGGTGCCGCGGCGCGATGTCGATGGGGTGGCCCAGCAGCTGCGCCAGCAGCGCGTGGCGCGCGCCGGCGTGGAGGACCTGCTGGCGCGCGCGGCCGCCGCGTTGCAGGCGCAGCGCCTGGACGACGGCCCGGACAGCGCGTTGCCGCTCTACCAGCAGGTGCTGGTGCTGGTCCCCACCCAGGTGCAGGCCCTGGAAGGACGCGAAGATGCCCTGTCAGATCTGCTGCAGCAGGCGCGGGCGAACGCCGTGCGGGGGGATGTGGCTGCCGCGGCGGCGGCCGTGCGCCGTGCGCGTGGCTTCGATGCCGGCCATGTGGACCTGCCCGCTACCGAGGAAGCGCTGAACATTGCGCTGGAGCGGCGCCTGCGCGACGGCCAGGCGGCACTGCGCCGGGAGCGCCTGGAGACGGCGGTTACCGCTTTCCAGGCGGTGCTGGCGGCGGCGCCGGACGACGCCGCCGCGCGCCAGGGACTGCAGCACGTGGCCGAGGCCCACCTGCAGCGCGCCGCGCGCCTGGCCGGTGACTTCCGCTTCGAGGCGGCCGGGCAGGCGCTCGCCTCGGCCCAGGCGCTGGGGGCGTCGGCGCGCACACTGGCCGACGCGCGCCGGGGTATCGAGCAGGCCCGGCAGGCACAACGGGCGCTGCAGGCGCCGACCGCGCCGCGGGCGCAGCGCGAGCGCAGCCTGATGGCGCTGCTGCGGCGCATCGAGGAGGCCGAAGCGCGTGGCGACTTTCTCGCGCCACCGGGCCGCAGCGCCTACGACGCGCTGCGCGAAGCACAGGCCCTGGCGCCGCAGGATGTGCGCGTGCGCGCCGCCGCCGGGCGGCTGCTGCCGGCCAGCCGCACCTGCTTCGAAGACCGTCTGCGTGAGAACCGGGTGGTCGCCGCAGGCGCATGCCTGGAGGCCTGGCAGACCCTGGCGCGCAGCGATGCGAGCCTGTCGCAGGCCCGGCAACGCCTCGCCCAGCGCTGGCTGGCGATCGGCAGCGAGCGGCTCGGCGCCGGTGATATCGACTTTGCCGCGCAGGCGCTGGACCAGGCGCGCCACTGGCAGCCGGACCTGCCCGAGCTGCCGGCCTTCGCCGAGCGCCTGCGCAGCGCGCAGGGCGGCTGAGCCGCGGCGCACCGCCGACCCGGGTCGGCTATAGTGCCGCCGTTGTCATTTCCGCCCAGCCCCGCAATGCCCACGCATGCCCGTGTCTTCTTCCGCTCTCCCTGCCGCGCTCCGCGCGGCAGCGTGCCGGCGCGCTGCGCGACTGCCGCCCGGGATGTGGCGTGACCACGGCCGGCGGCCTGCAGGTCTCCGTTGCACTCTGCACCTGGAATGGAGAAGCGTTCCTGGCCGGGCAGCTGCGCAGTATCGCTGCCCAGCGCCGGCGTCCTGACCAGGTGGTCATTTGCGACGACTGTTCCAGCGATTCGACCTGGTCGTGCCTGCAACAGGAAGCGGAGACGCTGCGCGGGCTCGGCATCCAGGTCGACCTGCATCGGCATGCGGCGAACCAGGGCTACGTGCGCAACTTCGAGTACGCCCTGCGCCACTGCCGGGGCGACATCGTGTTCCTGTGCGATCAGGACGATGTGTGGCATCCGGACAAGGTGGCCGAGTTTGCGGCGGCGTTCGAGCGCCGCCCGGCCCTGACGATGCTGCACGGCGACGCCCGGCTCGTCGACGGGCAGGGCGAGCCGCTCGGTGCGCGTCTGTTCGAGGTGCTTGAGGTGGGTGCCGATGACATCGCGCGCGAGCACCGCGGCGAGGCATTCGAGGTGCTGCTCGGGCGCAACGTGGTGACCGGTGCCACGGCCGCGCTGCGCCGTGGCCTGGTCGATGTCGCCCTGCCGGTCGCGCCGGGCTGGATCCATGACGAGTGGCTGGCGCTGGTCGCGGCTGCCGGCGATGGCCTGGACTGCCTGGAGCCGCCCCTGGTCGATTACCGCCAGCACGGCGGCAACCAGGTCGGCGCACGGCGGCGTGGCGTGCGCGACCGCGTGATGCATGACGGCGCGGCGCGCCGGGCGTACCTGACCAAGCGGGTTGCACAGCTGGAAGCCCTGTCGGCGCGGATCGACGACGGCCTGGTGCTGTCGGCCGAACGCCGGACAATGGTGCAGCAGCGGCTGCTGCATGCGCGCGCACGTGCCGCGCTGCCCGGGTCGTTCTGGGCGCGCGCGCGGCAGGTATGGGGCGAGTACCGTAGCGGGCGCTACACGCGCTTTTCCAATGGCCTGCGTTCGCTGGCCATCGATCTTCTGGATGTGAAGTGACCGACATGACGATTTCCCAGGCCACGCCCCCCCGGCAGGCCGTGGCTGCCGCCGACATCTGCGCGGTGATCGTGACCTACGCGCCCGATCTGGATCTGCTGGCGCGCGTGGTCGCAGCCGTGCGTGACCAGGTCGGGCACGTGGTGGTGTTCGACAACGGCAGTCCGGCGGCGGATGTGGCTGCCCGGCTGCACACACTCGCCGGGGAGGGCGTGAGTGTGATCGCCTCGCCGGTCAATGTCGGTCTCGGTGCAGCGCTCAACCGTGCGTGTGAGCAGGCGCGCCGGATCGGCGTGGGGCACGTGATGCTGATGGACCAGGACAGCGTGCTGGAAGCCGGCATGGTCCAGACCCTCGCCACGGCGCTGGCGGCGCTGCAGCAGCAGGGACCGGTGGCGGCGGTGGGCCCCCAGTTCCGCGATTCGCGCAGTGGCGATCTTGCGCCGTTCATCCGTCTTGGTTTTCCGATCAACCACAAGCTGTATGGCGGCCCGGGCCAGTACGTGCCCTGCGATTTCCTGATCACCTCCGGTTCGCTGATTCCGCTGGCGTCGCTGGATCGCGTGGGCCCGATGGACGAGTCGCTGTTCATCGACAACATCGACATGGACTGGTGCTTCCGGGCGACGGCGGCGGGCCTGGGGCTGTATGGCGTCTGTGATGCGCAGATGCAGCACAGCATCGGCGAGCAGTTGAGACCGTCCCGGATCAAGCGCGATGGCGTCATCGTGCACAAGCCGTTCCGCCTGTACTACATCATGCGCAACCGGGTATTGCTGTACCGGCGTCCGCACACCTCCCGGGTCTGGGTGGGCCAGGATCTCCCGCGGCTTGTCCTCAAGCTGATCAGCAACGGGGTGGTCATCGCGCCCCGCCTGGTTCGCCTGCGGTTCATGTTGCGCGGCCTCTGGGATGGCGTGCGCGGGCGCAGCGGTCCCATGCCGCCTGCGTAGCCGCCTGAACGCCGCACAGGCAGGCGCCGCAACGGCTGCTGCGCTGCGTTAGACTGCCGCGATCCTCCTGTTGCGCAATGTACCGTGCCCCGACGCCACGATTCCGACGAGTTCGACGAGTTCGACGACGACACCGAAAGCCGCTGGCCGCAGTGGCGCCGCCGCCTGATCACCTGGGGCATGGCCGCGTTCGCGCTCGCGCTGGGATTCCTGATCCCCTATACGGTGTACCTGAACCAACAGGTCACCCAGCGTTTCGGTGAACTGCGCTGGCAGATTCCGACCCGTGTCTACGCGCGCCCGCTGGTGCTGGCCCCCGGCGTGGCGATGGATGCGCAGACACTGAAGACCGAACTGGCGGCGTCGGCCTACCGGGAAGACGGCACCGGCAAACCGGTGGCCACCTATGCCCAGGAGGGCGGCCGCTTCATCATTTCCAGCCGCGGCTACAACGATGTGGACGGCCCGGTGGCGCCCCGCCGCGTCGAACTGAGCCTGTCTGGCGGCCAGGTTGCCTCGCTGCGCGATGCCGACAGCCGCAAGGCGCTCAAGGCCGCGCGCCTGGACCCGGCGCGGATTGCCACGCTGTACGGGCAGAAGCAGGAAGAACGGCGCCTGGTCCGGATCGAAGAGACCCCCGAACTGCTGGTGACCGGCCTGCAGGCGGTCGAAGACAAGGACTTCAACCGCCATCACGGCATCGACCTGAGCGGCATCGCGCGGGCGATCTGGGTGACGGTGCGCTCCGGCGGACAGAGCCGCCAGGGCGCGTCCACGCTGACCCAGCAGCTGGCCCGCAGCGGTCTGCTCGGGATCGGCAAGGAACAGACCGTCACCCGCAAGTTCAATGAAGTGCTGTACGCGCTGATCATGGAGGCGCGCTACGACAAGCGCACCATCCTGGAGGCGTACCTCAATCAGGTGTACCTCGGGCAGCGCGGCAGCCAGGCCATCCACGGCATGTCCTCGGGTGCGGAATTCTGGTTCGGGCGCGATCTGTCCTCGCTCGGCACCGAGCACGTCGCGCTGCTGATCGGTCTGGTCAAGGGCCCGTCCTACTACGACCCCCGGCGCAACCCGGAGCGCGCGCTGGACCGGCGCAACTTCGTGCTGGGCAAGCTGCATGAGAGCCAGCTGATCGACGATGCCGAGTACCAGCGTGCGCTGAAGGCGCCGCTGGGCGTGCCGAAGAATCCCGGCCTGATCGCGGCGAACCGGTTCCCGGCCTACGTGGACCTGGTGCGCCGCCAGCTGGGCCACGACTACCCGGAGGCCGCGCTGCAGGGCGCAGGCCTGAGCGTGATGACCGGCATGTCGCCCTCCGCGCAGGCGTACGCGGAAGGCGCGGTGACGCGCACGCTGAAGTCGCTGGAAACCAAGCGTCGCCCCGAGCTGCAGGCCGGGCTGGTGCTGACCGACGTGCACAACGGCGACGTGCTGGCCGTGGTCGGCAGCCGCGACGTGTCCGAGCCCGGCTTCAACCGTGCGATCGAAGCGCAGCGCCAGGTCGGTTCGCTGCTCAAGCCGTTCGTGTATCTGCTGGCGCTGGCGCAACCGGACCGCTACTCGCTGGCCAGCTGGGTCGATGATTCGCCGGTGACCGTGCAGCTCAGCCGCGGCAAGCGCTGGACGCCTGGCAACGCCGACAACCGCAGCCACGGCACGGTGCGGATGATCGATGCGCTGGCGCACTCCTACAACCAGGCCACGGTGCGGATCGGCATGGCGGTCGAGCCGCAGCGGCTCACCCAGCTGATCCATGTGCTGGCCGGTATCAAGGCCGAAGCGAATCCGGCGGTGATCCTGGGCGCGACCGACCAGAGCCCGTATGCGATGGCGCAGCTGTACCAGTTCCTGGCCTCCGGCGGTGAGATCCAACCGCTGCACGCCGTGCGTGGCGTGCTCGATCCGCAGGGCAAGCTGCTCAAACGCTATGACAAATCCCCCGCGCCGGCACAGGAGGGCGACTCGATTGCCGCCAACCTGATCAGCATCGGTCTGCAGCAGGTGGTGTCCAGCGGCACCGCCCAGCGCCTGAACGCCGACGGCCTGGCCCGCCTGCAGCCCGCCGGCAAGACCGGCACGTCCAACGACGGCCGCGACAGCTGGTATGCCGGCTATACCGGCGACCACCTGGCCGTGGTGTGGATCGGCAACGATCAGAACGCGCAGACCGGCCTGTTTGGTGCCAGCGGCGCCATGCGGGTCTGGTCGGGCATCTTCACCCGCCTGCCGAGTTCGCCGTTGCGGGTCAGCAACAAGGGACTGGATTGGCAGTACGTGGAAGCCAGCGGCACCGCCAGTACCGATGAAACCTGTCCGGGAGCCCGTCGCTTCCCGTTCGTCGTGGGCTACGCCCCCGCCTATGCGCCCTGTGCGCCCCCGGCCGTGCTGCCGGAGGGTGAGGGTGACGGGCAGGGGGACGGTGAAACCCAGGGCGGCGGCTGGCGCAGCTGGTTCGGAATGGAACGCAAGCAGGATGCTGCCCCTGAACCGGCGCAAAGCGCGCCGGCGGCCACCCCTCCTGCGCGTTGAGTCCTGCCATGTCTTCGATGTTCCCGCTTCGTCCGATCGCGCTGGTCGCGGTCAGCCTGTCCCTTGCCGCGTGCGTCAGCAGCACGCCGCCGGTAAAACCGCCGGTGGTTGCCACGGTCAGCCCGGCCCAGCGCCTGGCCGCCGTCGACGCTGCCGCCGGCAATGACGACACTGAACTGGCGGTGCAGCCGCTGCGCGATGCCCAGGTCGACGACCTGCGCGCGCATGCCCAGGCCCGCCGCCAGGCCAACGATCTGGCTGGCGCGGCAGAGGCGCTCAACCAGGCCCTGCTGATTGTCGAGGGCGATCCGGCCGTGCTGCAGGAGCGGGCCGAAATCGCTCTGCTGCAGGGCGACTGGGCACGCGCCGAAGCGCTGTCGCGCAAAGCCGTGGACCTCGGCTCGAAGACCGGGCCGCTGTGCCGTCGCCACTGGGCCACCATCGAACAGGCCCGCCTGGCGCGCGGCGAAAAGGAAAACGCGGTGTCGGCGCACGCGCAGCTGGACGGCTGCACCGTCCCGGGCATCAAACGGTATTGAGCGGTGCCGGCCACGTGACGTAGTGCCGGCCCACGTCACGTAGTGCCGGGCTCTGCCCGGCAGCATCTGACCGGGAACAGCAGGGCAGAGCCCCGCTCCACGACGGCAATCCGGCGCGCGGTGGCGGCCGGGGATTATCATGGGACGATGTCCCGCCTTGCCACTGCCAGCGGCGACGCCCTCAGCGAGGGCGGTGCGCTTGCCAGCCAACTTGATGCCTTCGTGCCGCGCCCGGCGCAGCTGCGCCTGACCGCGGCCATCGCCGAAGCCTTCGACCAGCGCGACGTGCTGCTGGCCGAGGCCGGTACCGGCACCGGCAAGACCTACGCCTACCTGGTGCCGGCCCTGCTGTCCGGGCTGAAGACCATCATCTCCACCGGTACCCGCGCGCTGCAGGACCAGCTTTACCACCGCGATCTGCCGCGCGTGCGCGCCGCACTGGGGGTAGGTCACAGCAGTGCGCTGCTCAAGGGCCGCGCCAACTATCTGTGCCGCTACCGCCTGCAGCAGGCGCGTGGCGAGCCGCGCTTCTCCTCGCCGGAACAGGTGGCCCAGTTCCAGCGCATCCTGGCGTGGTCGGGGCGTACGCGCTTTGGCGATATGGCCGAACTGGACGCGCTGCCGGAAGATTCGCCGCTGTACCCGATGGTGACCTCCACGGTCGACAACTGTCTCGGTACCGAGTGCCCGTTCTGGGACGACTGCTTCGTGGTGCAGGCCCGCCAGCGCGCCCAGGCGGCCGACGTGGTGGTGGTCAACCACCATCTGCTGTTGGCCGACCTGGCGCTGAAGCAGGAGGGCTTCGGCGAAATTCTGCCGGGCGCGCAGGCCTTCGTGATCGACGAAGCGCACCAGCTGCCGGAGCTGGCCGCCAACTTCTTCGGCGAAGGTTTCGGCATGCGCCCCTGGCAGGAGCTGGCGCGCGACTGTCTGGCAGAGAGCCGCAGCGTGGCCGGCGCGCAGGCCGCGCTGCAGGCGCCTGCCGCCGCACTGGAGCAGGGGCTGCGCGATCTGCGCATCGCGATGGATGGCCTGCCGCCGCGCGGCACCCAATGGCGCGCGCTGGCGGTGCCGCAGGTGCGCGACGGATTCGACGCGGCGATGGCCGCGCTGGTGACGCTGCGCGATGGCCTGGCCGGCGTGCGCGAGGCGTCGCCCGGCCTGGATGCCTGCCATGCGCGTGCGCAGGAGGCGGTGTCGCGGCTGTCGCGGTGGCTGGGCGACGATGCGCCGCTGCCGGATTTCGACGTGGACCCCGAGCAGGTGCCGGCACCGGCCGAGGTGCTCTGGTACGAACTGACGCCACGCGGCTTCCGTTGCCAGCGCACCCCGATGGATGTCTCCGGACCGCTGCGCGAGCATCGGCAGCGCTCGATGGCGGCCTGGGTATTCACCTCGGCCACGCTGACCGTGGACGGCCATTTCGATCACATCGCGCAGCGGCTCGGCCTGGACGACCCGGTGACGCTGCTGCAGGCCAGCCCGTTCGACTGGGCGCGCCAGGCGCTGTGTTACCTGCCCACCGATCTGCCCGATCCGGGCGCGCGCGGTTTCGGCACCGCGCTGATCCGCGCCTTGACCCCGGTGCTGGCGGCGTCCGACGGACGTGCTTTCCTGCTGTTCGCCTCGCACCGCGCCCTGCGCGAAGCAGCCGAAGCGCTGCGCGATGCGCCCTGGCCCTTGTTCGTACAGGGCGAGGCGCCGCGTGCCACGCTGCTGCAGCGCTTCCGCGAGTCGGGCAATGGCGTGCTGCTCGGCTCGGCCAGTTTCCGCGAAGGCGTGGACGTGGTCGGCGATGCGCTGAGCGTGGTGGTGATCGACAAACTGCCCTTTGCCGCCCCGGACGATCCGGTGTTCGAAGCGCGCCTGGACGCGATCCGCCGCGACGGCGGCAACCCGTTCCGCGACGAGCAGCTGCCCCAGGCGGTGATCGCGCTCAAGCAGGGCGTGGGCCGGTTGATCCGCAGCGAGACCGACCGCGGCGTGCTGGTGCTGTGCGATCCGCGCCTGCTCAGCCGCGGCTACGGCCGGATATTCCTGGATTCGCTGCCGCCGTTCCGCCGCACCCGGGCGCTGGACGATGTCCGCGCCTTCTTTGCGCCACAATGGCCCGCCGACGCGGCCAGCGGGCCTGCCGTTGCCGCTGCCGTTCCCGCCGCTGCAGCGGCGCCGGCCGCCGACGATTTCCCCACTTCCCTGTTCTGACCGCCATGAAACTGCTTGCCTTTGAAACCGCCACCGAAGCCTGCTCCGTCGCCCTGCATGTGGATGGGCAGGTGCTGGAGCGCTTCGAGATCGCCCCGCGCCGCCATGCCGAGCTGAGCCTGCCCTGGGCCGAGGCGCTGCTGGCCGAGGCGGGCGTGGCCCGGTCGCAGCTGGATGCGATCGCGCTCAGCCGCGGCCCCGGCGCCTTCACCGGCGTACGCCTGGCGATCGCGATCGCGCAGGGGATCGCCCTGGCGCTGGACCGCCCGCTGGTGCCGATTTCAACGCTGCAGACGCTGGCGCTGCGCGCGCCGGCCGACGCCGACCAGGTGCTGTCCAGCATCGACGCGCGCATGGGCGAGGTGTACGTGGCCCGCCAGGTGCGCATGGACGGCCAATGGCGGCTGCAGGGCGAGGAAGTGGTGTGCGCGCCCGACGCGGTGGTCCTGCCCGACGGCACGCGCTGGTTCGGCGTGGGCACCGGGTTCGGTGCTGCCGATGGCGTGCTGGCCACGCGCCTGGCGCCGCAGCTGGCGGGCGTGGATCCGCTGGCCCTGCCGCGCGCCTCGGACGTGCTGGCGCTGGCAGTGCCGGCGTTCGAGCGCGGTGAGGCCGTGGCGCCGGAGCGGGTGGAGCCGGCCTATCTGCGCGACAACGTGGCGTTGACCCTGGTCGAGCAGCAGGCCGCGCGGGCGGCAAAGCAGGGGTAGTGGCGTACCGGCGCCCGGCCTCGTCAGTGGCCGGGTCAGCGGTCGTCGCGCAGCTCGCCGCCGGGCAGGAACACCCAGGTGCGCGTGACCTGCAGGATGTCCACGCCATCGTCGGTTCTGGGCAGCGGCGGGAACGGCTGGGCCAGGGCGATGACGCGCAGCGCGGTGGCATCCAGCAGGGGGCTGTTGCTGCTGCGCAGGATGCGGCTGCTTTCCACGCTGCCGTCGCGGCGGACGCCCACGGTGATCACCACCTGGCCGCCGAGCCGGCGTTGGCGCGCCTCATCGGGGTAGTTCAGATTGCCCACCCGCTCGGCACGGTCGACCCAGGCCCGCAGGTAGTTGGCGTAGGCGTATTCGCGCGTGCTCGCCGACACGAACTTCCGGTTGGGGCGCTTGGCGTACTGCGCCGAGCGCAGGTGCACTTCGGCGGCCAGCCGCGCCATCTCCGCGTCGCGCTGTTCGCGTGCGGTGACCGGCGCGTCCGGCGTGGGGCGGTCGGGCAGCGGTTGCGGCTGCGCGTCGGCGACGCTCTCGGGGCTGTTGCGGCTGCTGATCACGCGTGCCTGCGGGGGCGGCGGGCTGGCCGCATCCTGGCGCTGCTGCGGCACCGGCGACAGGCCGGTCTGCGGCTGCGGCACGATCCCGGCCTGGTTGTCGCGCGGGCGCTCGGCCTTGTCGTGGTCGCCGCCGCCGACCTGGCTGGCCTGGGCGAGGAAGTCGGCCTGTTTGGGCGTCAGCGCGGTCCGGGTCTGGCTGAAGATCACATCCAGGGTCGGCACCAACGGGGCCTGGTCGCTGACCGCGAAGCCCACGCCGAGGATGAGCAGCCCATGCACGATCACCGACAGGGTCAGGGTCGCGCCCAGCCGCTGCGACTCGCGCGCCTGCGGGCTGGGGGCCGGAGCGACGCGGGCACTCATTGCGGCAGACCGGCCTCGATCGCATCGAACAGCAGCCCGGCGATGTTGAGGCCGAACTGCGCATCCAGTTCGCGTACGCAGGTGGGGCTGGTGACGTTGACCTCGGTGAGATAGTCGCCGATCACGTCCAGGCCGACGAAGCGCATGCCACGGCGCTTCATTTCCGGGCCCACCTGCGCGGCGATCCAGCGGTCGCGCTCGCTCAGCGGGCGGCCTTCGCCGCGGCCGCCGGCGGCGAGATTGCCACGGAACTCGTCGCCCTGCGGGATGCGCGCCAGGCAGTAGTCGACCGGTTCGCCGTCCACCAGCAGGATGCGCTTGTCGCCGGCGGTGATGTCCGGGATGAACTTCTGCGCCAGCGCCAGCGTACGCCCGCCGTCGGTCAGGGTTTCCAGAATCACGTTCAGGTTCGGGTCGCCGGTGCCGCTGCGGAAGATCGAGCGCCCGCCCATGCCATCCAGCGGCTTGAGCACGGCCTGGCCGTGTTCGAGCACGAAGGCTTTCAGGTCGGCACTGCGACGGCTGACCAGGGTCGGCGGACAGCACTGCGGGAACAGCAGCGCAGCCAGCTTCTCATTGAAGTCGCGCAGGCCCTGCGGGTCGTTCACGACCATCGCGCCGGCCTGCCCGGCCACGCTGAGCACGTGGGTGTCGTAGATGAATTCGGCATCCACCGGCGGGTCCTTGCGCATCAGCACGACCTGGCCGGGGCCGAACGGGGTCTGGCTGAATTCGCCCAGGGTGAACCAGTCCCGCGCGTCGTCGCGCACCTGCAGCGGTGCGGTCCGGGCGACCGCCTGGCCGTCCCGCAGCGCCAGGCCGCCCGGGGCGACGTAGTGCAGGGCATGGCCGCGTCGCTGGGCTTCCAGCAGCATGGCGAAGGTGGTGTCTTTGGCAATCTTGATGTCGGCGATGGGGTCCATCACCACGATGACGTTCAACGGCATGGTCGCAACCTGGCGGGCAGGCCGATGATGGTAGCGGCAATGGGCCCCGGTTGCCTGCCCGGTACGGCTGCAACGCAGTGTCCGCCGGCGCCGGTGGCGGCCGCGGGTTTGCGCAGTTCCGGGTCCGGCGGGGGGCGGAGACCCGCGGCCTGCTTGGCGGCAGCCGCGGTGCTTGAAGCCTGCGCCGGAATTGGGATATAGATACGCTTTCGCAGCGGCGCCAGACCAGCAGAAGCGTCGCGCGCTCGGGGAAAGGTAATGACTGAAAACATGGCTGCGGGTGGGGAACTCGCAGGGCTCAGGGTCATGGTCATCGACGATTCGAAGACCATTCGCAGGACCGCGGAAACACTGCTCAAGCGCGAAGGCTGCGAGGTGGTGACCGCGACCGATGGTTTCGAGGCGCTGGCCAAGATCGCCGACCAGCAACCGCAGATCATCTTCGTGGACATCATGATGCCGCGTCTTGACGGGTATCAGACCTGCGCGTTGATCAAGGGCAACCAGCTGTTCAAGTCCACGCCGGTGATCATGCTGTCCTCCAAGGACGGCCTGTTCGACAAGGCGCGCGGGCGCATCGTCGGCTCGGAGCAGTACCTGACCAAGCCATTCACGCGTGAAGAACTGCTGGGTGCCATCCGCACATACGTAAACGCCTGACCAGGGGGGAAAGGCACAATGGCTCGAATCGTTCTGATCGAGGATTCACCGACCGACCGTGCGGTGTTCACGCAGTGGTTGCGCAAGGCCGGCCATGAAGTACTGGAAGCGGACAACGCCGAGGACGGGCTCCAGCTCGTGCGCGAGCAGTTGCCGCAGCTGGTGCTGATGGACGTCGTGCTGCCGGGCATGAGTGGTTTCCAGGCGACCCGCGCGATGGCGCGGGACGCAGCGACCAGGCACATCCCGGTGGTCATCGTCAGTACCAAGGCGATGGAAACCGACAAGGCATGGGGGCTGCGACAGGGGGCGGCCGATTACATCGTCAAGCCGCCGCGCGAGGAGGAACTGATCGCGCGGATCAACGAACTGGTGGTCTGATGCGCTCTCCCTTCGACATCCTGGAAGCCTACGAACGGCGCAGCCTGGCCCATGCCGTGCAGCTGCCGGAACGACAGTTTTCGCAGGATCTGTGGCGTGGTGTCGGCTACCGGGTCGGCAGGCGCCGGCTGGTGTCCGACTTCCGCGAAGTGGTTGAAATCGTGCCGATGCCGCCGGTGACCCCGGTGCCCGGCGCGCAGCCGTGGCTGCTGGGCGTGGGCAACCTGCGCGGCAATCTGTTCCCGGTGGTCGACCTGAAGTACTTCCTGGAAGGCGAGCGCACCGTGCAGCAGGAAGGCCAGCGCGTGCTGATCATGCGCCAGGCCGGTGGCGACGTCGCGCTGACCATCGATGAGCTGTTCGGCCAGCGCAGCTTCGAGCAGGACCAGGACGTGGCGGCCGGCGATCTCGCCGAAGGCCGGTATGGCCACTTCGTCGACCGCGCCTTCCACGGCGACGGTCATGACTGGGGCGTGTTCTCGCTGTCGCTGCTGTCGCGCACCCCCGAATTCAGGCAGGCCGCGGCCTGACCGTCGCCGTCTGTCTCACCGCATTGAAGATCGAGGTTGAACCATGAGTACTGCTTCGGAATCCGCCAAGGCCGGCAAGCTGGGCTCGGTGGGAACCAATTTCTGGCTGGGCCTGCTGGCCCTGTCGATGATCGTGTTCGGCGTCAACACCGGCGTAGCCACCTGGCAGGGCAGCCGCCTGGCCGGCGCCAGCACCGGCGCGGCCGACCTGCAGGTGTTGTCCCAGCAGCTGGCCAACCAGGGCCGTGAGGCGGTGTCGGGCAACGCGCAGGCGTTCACTGCGTTCAAGGACACCAAGACCCGCATCGAAGGCACGGTGAGCAACCTCAAGGGGCGCTACGGCAACGAGGCCAACGTGGCCGGCCCGCTGGAGCAGCTCAGCCAGACCTGGGAGCCGCTCGGCAAGAGCGCCGGCCAGCTGGTGGCCAGTGAACCGGCGGTGCTGGCGCTGGCCGGCAATGCCAACAACTTCGTCAACGGCGTGCCGGCCCTGCAGGCGCAGCTGAACGAAGTGGTCCGCGCGATGTCGGCCGGCGGCGCGCCCGCCTCGCAGGTCTACAACGCCCTGCAGCAGGTCGTGGTGGTGGGCTCGATGGCCCGCCGTGTGACCGAAATGCGCGCCGGTGGCGCCAATGCCGCTGCCGCCGGCGATGCGCTGGCGCGCGACTCGGTGGTGTTCACCCAGGTGCTCGACGCGCTGCGCAACGGCAACGAGGAACTGGGCATTACCCCGGTCCGCAACGCCGCCGCACTGACCGCGCTTGAGCAGTCGCAGAAGCAGTGGGACACGATGAAGCAGGACGCCGACGCGATCCTGGCCAGCTCGCGCCAGCTGTTCGCCGCGCAGTCGTCGGCCGCCGCCCTGACCGCCGGCGCCGGCAGGATGCTGGACGACAGCAAGAAGCTGTTCGAAGCCTTCTCCTCGTTCGGTTCGGTGCGCGATACGCGGTTGTTCCCGAACTTCTGGCTGGGCGTCATTTCCGGCGCGCTGTCGCTGATCGCCATCGTCGGCTTCGTCAGCAGCACCGTGCGCAGCCGCTCGCGTGAACAGGAACTGCGCTACCAGACCCAGGTGGAGTTCAACAGCCGCAACCAGCAGGCGATCATGCGGCTGCTGGACGAAATCAGCTCGCTGGGTGAAGGCGACCTGACGGTCAAGGCCTCGGTGACCGAGGACATGACCGGCGCGATCGCCGACGCGATCAACTACGCCGTGGACGAACTGCGCCACCTGGTGACCACCATCAACGACACCTCGGCCAAGGTCGCCGTGTCCACCCAGGAGACGCAGGCCACGGCCATGCAGCTGGCCGAAGCGGCAGGTCACCAGGCCAACCAGATCACCTCGGCGTCGGACCGCATCGGCGAAATCGCGTCGAGCATCGAGCAGGTGTCGCGCAACTCGGCCGAATCGGCCGACGTGGCCCAGCGCTCGGTGGTCATCGCCGCCGAAGGTGCCGGCGTGGTGCGCGAAACGATCCAGGGCATGGACCAGATCCGCGACCAGATCCAGGAAACCTCCAAGCGCATCAAGCGCCTGGGTGAGTCCTCGCAGGAAATCGGCTCGATCGTGGAACTGATCAACGACATTTCCGAGCAGACCAACATCCTGGCCTTGAACGCGGCCGTGCAGGCGGCCTCGGCCGGTGAAGCCGGGCGTGGTTTCGCGGTCGTGGCCGACGAAGTGCAGCGCCTGGCAGAACGTACCTCCGGCGCGACGCGACGCATCGAAAACCTCGTCCAGGCCATTCAGGCCGATACCAACGAAGCGGTCAGCTCGATGGAGCAGACCACCGCCGAAGTGGTGTCCGGTGCGCGCCTGGCCGAAGACGCCGGTACCGCCCTGACCGAAATCGAACGCGTGTCCAACGCGCTCAACAACCTCATCAAGAACATCTCGATCGCTGCCCAGCAGCAGTCGGCCGCTGCATCGGACATCACCCGCACGATGGGCGTGATCCGTCAGATTACCGGCCAGACCTCGCAGGGTGCGGGACAGACCGCCGAGTCGATCGGTCATTTGGCACAGCTGGCGGCCGACCTGCGCCGCTCGGTTGCCGACTTCAAGCTGCCGGCGTGAACGACCGGCAGGGCGGAGAGGGAAGGAATCAGCAGATGATGCATCGCCACAATCACCAGCACATCCTGTGCGCGAACCTGCCCGGAGCCCTGGCATGAGCACGCTGCGCGATGCGATGAGCCACGCTGCCCTGGGCTGGGTCAAGCCGGAGCTGGACGAAACCCTGCGCCAGGTCCGGCACGAGGTCGAGTACTTCGTGGAAGACCCCGCTGACGGCGGCCGCATGCGCTTCTGCGCCGGCTACCTGCATCAGGTGCAGGGCACCCTGCGGATGGTCGAGCTGTACGCTCCGGCGATGGTGGCCGAGGAGCTGGAACAGCTGGCCAACGCCATCGGTGCCGGACAGGTGCCCGACCGCGATGAAGCCTGTGCCACGCTGATGCGCGGCAGCGTGCTGCTGCCCGATTATCTGGAGCGCCTGCAGAACGGCCACCGGGATATCCCGATCGTGCTGCTGCCGCTGCTCAATGACATCCGGGCTGCGCGCGCTGCGCCGGGCATCAACGAAAGCGTGCTGTTCGCCTTCGCGCCGGACAGCGCCAGCGCCACCGAAGCCGAACTGGACCACGCGCGCGGCAGCCTGAGCGGCCGCAACCGCGAGCTGCTCGATACCGTGGGCAACGCGGTCAAGGAAGAACTGCTGCGCATCAAGGATGCGCTCGATCTGCACCTGCGCACCAACGGCGAGCCGGTGCAGCTGCAGACCCAGGTCAACGAGCTGGGTGCGGTGGCCGATACCCTCGGCATGATGGGCCTGGGCGTTGCCCGCGGCGTGGTCGTGCAGCAGCGCGATGCGCTGCGCAGCGTGGTCGACGGCGAACAGCAGATCGACGAAGGGCTGCTGCTGGATATCGCCGGCGCGCTGCTGTACGTGGATGCATCGCTGGACGACCAGGTGGCCCACCTCGGGGCCGGCGGCAGTGGCGAGGACGACCCGAGCGCGGTGGAAAACCGCCGCACGGTGGAAGTGCTGGCCCATGAGGCGATCGCCAACTTCGCCGCGGCGCGCGAGCACTTCGTCGCCTTCATCGAAACCAACTGGAGCCACGCGCAGCTGCAGGAAGTGCCGCGCCTGCTGGGCGAGGTGTCCGGCGCGCTGCGCATGCTGGATCTGGCCGTGCCGGCCGACTACCTGCAGGGCGTGCGCCAGTACATTGCCGTTGAGCTGATCGGCAAACAGCGCGTTCCCAGCGGTCGCCAGCTCGACACGCTGGCCGATGCGATGGCCAGCCTGGAGTACTACCTGGAAGCGCTGCGCGAACGCCGTCCCGGTCGCGACGAGATCCTGGACATCACCCGCAGCAGCCTGGAAACCCTGCGTTACTGGCCGTTGCCGGATGCCGGCAGCGCGCCGGCGGATACCAGCGCCGAAGCGCTGCCGGTCGCCGCCGAGCGCATCGATGTGGCCGCGTGGGACGCGCCGTCGATCGAGCCGATCGCGATCGAACCGACCCCGCTCGCTGCGCAGGAACCGGTCAGCGTGCCGCCCCCGTTGCCGGACTTCACCTTCGATCCGCTGCCCGCGGCACCCGCGCAACCCGCGCCGGTCGCGCCGGTCGCGCTGGTGTTCAACGCCTCCACCGCGCCGGTGGCACCGGACGCGCCGCAGTGGGAGCTGTCCACCGCGCGGCCGCATGATGAGGTCTCACCGGCATCTGCCGCGTTCGATCCGGTG
The DNA here is from genome assembly GCF_049545475.1 of Stenotrophomonas sp. NPDC077461. Lineage (NCBI taxonomy): Bacteria > Pseudomonadati > Pseudomonadota > Gammaproteobacteria > Lysobacterales > Lysobacteraceae > Stenotrophomonas > Stenotrophomonas sp. NPDC077461. The sequence continues at coordinate 127,131 of NZ_JBMWDO010000008.1, read as the reverse complement.
CAGGCCGAAACGCCGACCGCGCCGACCGCATGGAACCTCGTGCCGACGCTGGACAGCGTTGCCGCCGAGGCCGCCGATACCGACACCGCCGATGCGCTGTCGGGGGCCGATGATGTCGATGCCGTGGCCGACGAGATCGTGATCGCCCACAGCGCCGCCGGGTTCGACCCGGTGGCCGCTGAGCATGACGTGCTGGACATCAGCGACGAGCCGATCGAGTTCACCTTCGACGACGACCTGCGCAACGCCGACGACGTGCTGTCGCTGGATGTCCAGGATGCCCAGCGTGTCCAGGAGGCGGCGCACCTGGCCGAACCGGACGCGTTCGATGTGGACGCATTGCCGACCTTCCTGCAGGACACCGCCGCCGGCGGCGCCAGCGATGGCGTTACCGCGTCCGGCGACATGGACGCGGATGCACCTGCGCCGGTCGAGGACGCTGTCCCCGCCGATGCGCTGCCTGACGACACCCTGGCGGTCGATGTGCCGCTGACCCCGGTCAGCGGCGGCGTGCATGAAGCGGTGATCGGCAAGATCGACCTCGATGACGAATCGGCGCGGTTCCTGGCCGAGCTGGACGCGGCGGCGGCCCAGTTCACCACCCAGCCCGTCGAGACACCGGTCGCGGCCACGCTGGCGCCGGACACCCTCGATACCAGCATCGATGCCGGTTTCGAGGACGATGGCGAAAACATCGACCAGGACATCCGCGACGTCTTCATCGAGGAATTCGACGAGGAACTGGAGAATCTGGGCAACCTGCTGCCGGCATGGCGTGCCGCGCCCGACAATCTGGACCGCCTGCGCCCGATCCGTCGCGTCTTCCATACCCTCAAGGGCAGCGGCCGTCTGGTGGGCGCACGCACCCTGGGCGAGTTCAGCTGGAAGGTCGAAGGCATGCTCAACCGCGTGCTCGACGGCAGCCGCGCGGCCACCCCGGCGGTCGTCGCGATGGTCACACAGGCCTATGAAGTGCTGCCGCAGCTCAATGCCGCGCTGCGCGGCGACAGCCGCGTGACCGCCGACCTGCAGGCCATGCAGGCCATTGCCGACCGCGTGGCGGCCGGTGAAGAGACCTTCCACGTGCCGCTGCAGCGCCCGGCCCCCGTTGCCGCGCCGGTGGCGGAGAACACGACCGCCGAGACGCCTGTCGAGCCCGCGCTCGAGGTGCTGGCGGACGCCCCGGTCGAGGCCGGTACGCCGGCCAATATCGACAGCGTGCTGCGCGAAATCCTCGAGGCCGAGGTCGACACCCACCTGGCCACGCTGCACGCGTGGCTGGATTCGGCAGCGGTGACCCCGGCGCCGGTGACCGATCTGCTGCTGCGTGCCATGCACACCATGAACGGTGCGTTCGCGATGACCGAGGTGCCGGAGATCACGGCCGTCACCGGGGCTGCCGAATCGTTCATCAAGCGCTCGCTGGCGGCCGGTGAAACGCCGGAGACCGACGGTGTGGCGGCGCTGCGCGATGCCGCCGCCGCGATCACGCTGACCATGAACGCGTTGCAGACCGAGTTCCCGCGCATTCCGGTGCAGCACGACCTGGCCGCACGCCTGCAGGCGCTGGCCGATCGGCTGCCCGAAGCGCGCTGGCCGGCGCTGGTCGACGACGACGCGATCGACGTGGAGACGGCGGAGCTCGATGCGCTCGACGCCGACGCCGACGTCATCGACGCCATCGACGCCGAGCCGGTGGTCGAGGCAGTGAAGAGCGCGGATGCCGATGCGACAGCAATCGATGCACCGTCTGAGGCTGATGCCCATGCTGACGAGCGCATCGAGGACATCGACGCTGTCGCGGTGAGTGACGCCGGACAGAGGGCGGCCGCCGATCCACTGGGCGCGGACGTACTGCCCGACGCCGACGCATCCGTACAGGACGTCGACGCGGCCGGCTTCGCCCGTGCCGATGCGTCCGACGACGTGGATGTGCAGGACGCGGAGCTCGAGGCCGACGGCCTGGTGGTCCTGGATGCGGCAGACCTGGCCGCCGACGAGGCGTCGGTGCTGTCCATCGGCGACCTGACGGGCAGCGACGACCTGACGGGCAGCGACGACCTGTCCCGCTTCCTCGATGAAACATCGCTCCCGGCGGCCCTTGCCACCGGTACGGCCGGCGTCGCGACCGCCAGCGGCGACGACGCCGATGCCGACGTGGTTGTTGCGGTGGATGCCGTGCTGGAGACCGCCGCGAACGACACCGCAGCGGACGGTCTGGACGCGGTCGAGCTGACCGCCGCCGATGACCTGTCGCGCTACTTTGGTGTGGTCCACGACAACGCCGGCGCCGCGCCGGCAGACCACGACGCCACCGATGCCGCGCCGCCGGCGTTCGACGGTGAGGCGTTCAGCGACGAGGAAGAGGACGCCCTCATTGCCGACGCCCATGCCCTGGACGACGTGTTGCCGCCGGTGCCGTCGTTCGGCGAGCCGGTGGATACGCAACAGGCGCTGGATGACGGCCTGACCGTGGTCGATGCGCCGGAGGGCAATGAGGCGCCCGTGGTGGGGGTGATCGGACTCGACGCCAGCAACGATGACGGCGCCGAAGCGGATGCGTTCGCCGATGCGCTGGACGACACCGGAACGCAGGAGAGCGCCGCAACGCGCGTCGCGCCCACGCCGTTCTTCGAACTGGAACAGTCCACCGTCGCGATCGATGCATCGGTCGATGCGCCGGCATCCTCCGCGACCCTTGACGCCGACGCCGACGCCGACGCCGACGCCGACGCCGACCCCGGGCAAGCGCCCACGCGGGTCGATGGGCAGGGTGCCGAGGATGCCGCCGACGCGCTGGACTTCAGCGTGCTCGACCAGGAGCTGGTCGACATCTTCGTGGAGGAGGGCAAGGATCTGCTCGACCACTGCGATGGCCTGATCAGCGAACTGCGCGCCGCGCCGCAGGACCGCGACGTGCTGGCCGGGCTGCAGCGCGATCTGCACACCCTCAAGGGTGGCGCGCGTATGGCCGGGATCAATCCGATCGGTGACCTTGGCCACGGCATCGAATCGTTGCTGGAAGCCGTGGCGGCCAACCGCACCGACATTGACCGCAGCGACGTCCATCTGCTGGAGCGTGGCTTCGACCGCCTGCACCAGATGCTCACCCGCACCGGTGACCACCGCACGGTGGCGATGCCCGACGACCTGATCGCCGCCTTCGAGCAGCGGACCCAGGGCCGTGCGGTCGTGGTCGAGGACGCGCTGCCGGCCGAAGCGCCGGTGGTGGAGGACCGCAACCAGGCCGTGGCCGATGCGATCGCCACACGGGTGGCCGCACCGCTGTCCGCGCCGGTGCCGCTGGAAGTGGTCGGCGACGACGACGCGCTGGCACGTCCGCAGCAGGAACAGGTGCGTGTGCGCGCCGATCTGCTTGACCGCCTGGTCAACCATGCCGGTGAGGTGGCGATCTACCGTTCGCGGCTTGAGCAGCAGCTGGGCGCGTTCCGGGGGGCCATGTCCGAACTGGACCGCACCAACGCCCGTCTGCGCGACCAGCTGCGCCGACTCGACCTGGAAACCGAAGCGCAGATTGTCGCGCGCTACCAGCGCGAGCAGGACCAGGCCGACCACAAGTTCGATCCGCTGGAACTGGACCGCTTCTCCACCCTGCAGCAGCTCAGCCGCGCGCTGAACGAATCGGCGGCCGACCTGGGAGGCCTGCAGGGTGTGCTGGATGATCTGTCGCGCCAGTACGACGTCCTGCTGCAGCAGCAGTCGCGCGTCAGCTCGGAACTGCAGGATGGCCTGATGCGCGCGCGCATGGTGCCGTTCGACGGGCTGGTGCCGCGCCTGCGCCGCGTGGTGCGCCAGGCCGGCCAGGACACCGGCAAGCAGGTGCATGTCACGCTGGAAGGCACCCACGGCGAACTGGACCGCAACGTGCTGGACCGCATGGTCGCGCCGCTGGAACACATGCTGCGCAACTCGGTCGCCCACGGTCTTGAAACGCCGGAGCAGCGCCGTGCCGCCGGCAAGCCGGAAGAGGGCGAGATCGCCATCCGCCTGCGTCGCGAGGGCTCGGAAATCGTGCTGGAAGTGGCCGACGATGGCGCCGGCCTGGACCGTGACGCGATCCGTCGCCGTGCCGAACAGCGCGGCCTGATCGAGGCCGATGCGGTCCTCAACGACACCGAATTGGACGCGATGATCTTCGCCTCCGGCTTCAGCACCGCCGACCAGGTCAGCCAGCTGGCCGGCCGTGGCGTGGGCATGGATGTGGTGCACAACGAAGTACGCCAGCTCGGCGGCTCGGTGGACATCCACTCCGTGCGGGGGCAGGGCGTCACCTTCACGCTGCGCCTGCCGCAGACGCTGGCGGTCACCCAGGCCGTGTTCGTGCAGATCGGTGACACCACCTACGCGGTACCGGTGGCGTCGGTCAGCGGCATCGGCCGCATCTCCCGCGAGCGTTTCGAGTCCACCAGCGCCGGTGTGTACCACTACGGCGGCGAAGAGTTCGCCCTGCACGACCTGGGCACGCTGGTCGGCCAGGCCCAGGCACGCGCCGAAGGCCAGGCCCAGGTGCCGCTGCTGCTGGTGCGCGCCGGCGACCTGCGGGCCGCCGTGGCCATCGACCAGGTGCTCGGCAACCGCGAAATCGTGGTCAAACCGGTGGGTCTGCAGATCGCATCGGTGCCGGGTATCTACGGCGCCACGATCACCGGCGATGGCCGCGTCGTGGTCATCCTCGACGTCGCGCCGCTGGTGCGTCGTTTCCTCGCCAACCCGCACAAGCCGATCGCGGTGACCACCCAGGTCAGCGACCGCGACGTGCCGCTGGTCATGGTGGTGGACGACTCGCTGACGATGCGCAAGGTCACCGGCCGCATTCTGGAGCGCCACAACTTCGAAGTGACCGTCGCCCGCGACGGTGTCGAAGCACTGGAGCGGCTGGAGGAGCGCGTGCCCGATCTGATGCTGCTGGATATCGAGATGCCGCGCATGGATGGCTATGAACTGGCCACCGCGATGCGCGCCGATCCGCGTTACCAGCAGGTGCCGATCGTGATGATCACCTCGCGCAGCGGCGACAAGCACCGCCAGCGTGCGTTCGAAATCGGTGTCCAGCGCTACCTGGGCAAGCCGTACCAGGAACTGGATCTGATGCGAAACGTTTACGACCTGCTGGGGATCGCCCGTGTCCGCGAGTGACTCCCATCCCCTGTTGTCGGTGGCGCTGCTGGCCCGTGACGGTGCGGCGCGCGACCGCCTGCGCGATGCGCTCGGCCACGCCGGTGCGCGCCTGGTGTTCGAGGGCGATCCCAATACCCTGGAGCCACAGGCGCTGCGCGATGCCGATCCGGGCGCGGTGCTGATCGCACTGGAACCGGCCATCGAGGATGCGCTGGAACGCCTGGACCCGGTGCTGGCGTCGCCCTCGCTGACCCTGATCTTCGACGAGGCCGACCTGGCCGCCCGTCGCGACGGCTGGGAAGCCCAGCGCTGGGCGCGTCACCTGGCGGCCAAGCTGCATGGGCACCAGGACGTGCTGCCGCCGGGCTCGGAGCAGGACCACCTGCTGCAGCCCGAACCTGGCCTGCCGACCACCCCGGCGCAGCTGCATGCCGATGCGCCGCTGTCGTTCCACGTGCGCGAGGCGTTCGACGCGGCGACCGAGGTGCCGGCCGACGGTCTCTACCAGGCGCCGTCCGGCATCCGCGAGCCGATGTCGCTGGAAGAAGCGCTGGCCGGGCTGCAGGCACCGCCGGAAACGGTGCCGGCGCCCGTCAACGCGGCGCCGCCGGTGGCGCCGCCCCCGTTGCCGGTGGCCTCCTTTGGCGATCACAGCAGCTGGTCGCTGGTCGATGACCACGGCACGCCTGCTGCAGCGTCCGTCGCCGCCGCTGTGCCGCCGCCTGCGTTCGACAGCGAACGCCTGTCGCTGGTGGCGCTGGAAGCCGACGTGGACCCGGGCAGTGCCGCCCCCGGCGCGGTCCTCGTGCTGGCAGGCATCGGCGGTCCGGACGCACTGCGCCGGCTGCTGGCTGGCCTGCCGGCCACGCTGGCTGCGCCGGTACTGGTGCACATGCGCCTGGACGGCGGCCGCTACGGCAACCTGGTCAAACAGATGGCCCGCGTCTCCGCGCTGCCGGTGGTGCTGGCCGAAGCCGCGCAGCCGGTGGAAGCCGGGCAGGTGTACATCCTGTCCGACGACATCGGCGTGACCGTCCACAACCGCGGCCTGCACTTCGTCGCCGATGCCCACGGCGTCCAGGTCGGCGCGCTGCCGCCGGCGCACAGTGCGGTGGTGCTGCTCAGTGGCGCCGATGCCAGTCAGGTCGATGACGTACTCGCGCTGGCTGTGGCCGGTGCCTGGGTGGCCGGCCAGGTGGGTGAGGGCTGCTACGACCCGACCGCCGCCAATGCGGTGGTCGCTGCGGGCATGGAGGCCGGTGAGCCGCAGCAGCTGGCCCAGGTCATCGCCGATCGTTGGGGCGGGGACACGTGAACCACGCCGCCGCCCATTACAGGAACCAGAGCGCATGAGCTACGCCAACAACGACGAAATCCGCGGCGTCCTGATCCAGGCCGGGCATGAGCGCGTGCTGCTGCCCAACGCCACCGTCGCCGAAATGATGTCCAAAGTGCCGGTCGAGACGATCGCCGATGCGCCCGCCTGGCTGGTGGGGCAGATCGCGTGGCATGGCTGGGAAGTGCCGCTGCTTTCGTTCGCGCGCCTGTCCGGGCTCGGCGACGAGCCGGTACATGGCAACAACAAGGTGGTGGTGCTGAAGGCCTTGGGAGGCAATGCGCAACGCCCCTATTTCGCCCTGCTGACCCAGAGCTTCCCGCAGTTGATCTCCGTCCCGCGCGACGGCCTGCTGGCCGACGCCTCCGAGGAAACCCTGCCGCAGGGCGTGCACATGCGTGTGCTGCTGGGCGAGCAGAGCGCACTGCTGCCGGACCTGGACGCGCTGGAAGCGGCGTTGGACCAGGCCCACCCGGTGGCGTGACCGGCAGGCCACGACCGGGGGTCGTGGCACTGCTTACCCCAGATCGCCCAAACGCGCCTGCACGGCCGCAATCGCGGCCAGCCCGGCGGTCTCGGTGCGCAGGATGCGCGGACCCAGCTGCAGGCCCTGGAAGCCGGCCTGCTGCAGTGCCTGGCGGTCGCGCGGCGACCAGCCGCCCTCGGGCCCGATCGCGATCACCACACCGCCGGCCGCCGCCTGCAGGGTGGACAGGCGATGCTCGCCGAGGGGATCCAGGGTCAGCTTGAGCGCCCCGGCGGGCAGGCCGCGTGCTGCATCGAGCAGCGATTGCGGTGCGGCCACGGACGGCACGCGTGCCCGGCCAGACTGGCCGCAGGCCGAGACCACCACGCTGACCCAGTGGGCCAGGCGCTTTTCCGCACGCGCCGCATCCAGCTTTACTTCGGTGCGTTCGGCGTTCACCGGGACGATGGCATTCACGCCCAGCTCGGTGGCCTTCTGCAGGATCAGGTCCATTTTCTCTCCGCGCGCGATGCCCTGCAGCAGGGTGATGTGCAGCGGCGACTCGTTGGCCACCTCGTGGGCGTCATCGATGCGCACCTGCGCATCGCGCTTGCCTGCTTCGACCAGGCGTGCGGTGTAGTCGTGGCCATCGCCGTTGAACAGCACGCAGGTATCGCCCTCCCGCAGGCGCATCACGCGCACCAGGTGGTTGGCCGCGTCCTCGGGCAGCGACACGGTCTGGCCGATCGCGAGGGCGGTCGGGATGAAGCTGCGGGTCACGCGCATGCGGTGGCGTCCTCGATGGCGGCCAGGGTGGTCTGGGCCAGCAGGTCCAGGTGTTCGTCCTCCACGCAATAGGGAGGCATCCAATACAGCACGTTGCCGAGCGGGCGCAGCACCACCCCGCGCTTCAGCGCGGCGGTGTAGGCGCGCAGCCCGATCCGCGCCTCGGCAGGGAAGGGGGTGTGTCTGTCGCCGTTGCGGGCAAGCTCGAAGGCCACCACCATGCCGGCCTGGCGCACGTCGGCCATGTGGGGATGGTCGGCGAACGGCGCGGCCAGTCGCCGCATCACCTCGGCGGTGCTGCGGTTGCGCGCGATCACATCGTCAGTGGCGAAGATGTCCAGCGTGGCCAGCGCGGCCGCGCAGGCCAGCGGATTGCCCGTATAGCTGTGCGAATGCAGGAAGGCACGCTCGCGCGAGTCATCCAGGAAGGCGTCGTACAGTGCCTTGGTGGTCAATACCGCGGCCAGCGGCAGGAAGCCACCGGTAAGGCCCTTGGACAGGCACAGCAGGTCCGGCATCACCCCGGCCTGTTCGCAGGCGAACAGCGTGCCGGTGCGGCCGAAGCCGGTAGCGATTTCATCGGCGATCAGGAATGCGCCGTTGGCATCGCACAGCGCCCGCGCCCGCTGCAGATACACCGGGTCGTGCATGCGCATGCCGCCGGCGCACTGCAGCCGTGGCTCCAGAATCACCGCGCAGATCTCGCCGGGATGCCGGTCGAACAGGTCGGCCAGGCGGTCGGCGGCCTCATGGGCGCGCTGGGCGGCACTTTGACCGGGCTCGGCCAGATAGGCGTCGGGGGACGGTGCGAACAGTGCTTCGGTGAGGAGGGGCGCGTACACCCGGCGGTACAGCGGAATGTCCCCGACCGACAGGGCGCCCAGCGTCTCGCCGTGGTAGCCGTTCTCCAGCGCCACGAAGCGGGTCCGGTGCATCTCGCCGCGGTTGCGGAAGTAATGGAACGCCATCTTCAGCGCCACCTCCACGCCGGCCGACCCGTTGTCGGCGTAGAACACCTTGGCCAGCGGGTCGCGCCCGGGCTGACGCGGTGCGATCGCCAGCAGGCGCTCGGCCAGGGCCACCGCCGGTTCGTGGCTGAAGCCGGCCAGCATCACCTGCTCCAGCTGGGTGGCCTGGTGCGCGATGGCCGCGCCGATGCGGTGCTCGGCGTGACCGAACAGATTGGTCCACCAGCTGCTCACCGCATCCAGGTAGCGGCGGCCATCATGGTCGATCAGCCACGGGCCTTCGCCACGCGCGATCGGTACCAGGGGCAGGGTGTCGGGGTGCTCGCGCATCTGGGTGCACGGGTGCCACAGCACAGCCAGGTCGCGTTGCCGCCACCGGTCGGCCAGCGTGAGGGGGGCTGGGTCTGCTAGCATTTCGGGCTCATGAACACGTTTTCACCTGCACACATTCTATCCAAGAGCCTGTTCGCATGAGCCGTCGCCTGCCCATCATCCACCAGATCACGGACGAGGAAAGCGGGCCCTTCCAGCGCCAGCACCTGGACCTGGAATTCTCCAACGGCGAACGCCGCCGTTTCGAGCGTCTGGTCAGCCGGGGCCACGGCGCGGTGGTCGTGGTGCCGATGCTCGACGAGGAGACCGTGCTGCTGGTGCGTGAATACGCGGCCGGCGTGCACCGTTACGAGCTCGGCCTGGTCAAAGGGCGCATCGATGCCGGGGAAAGCCCCGAGCAGGCCGCCGACCGCGAACTGAAGGAAGAGGCGGGGTACGGTGCCCGCCGCATTGATGTGCTGCGCGCGATGACGCTGGCGCCGACCTACATGAGCCACCAGTCCTGGCTGGTGGTGGCCCGCGACCTCTATCCCGAACGCCTGGTCGGCGACGAACCCGAGGAGCTGGAAGTGGTGCCCTGGAAGCTGGCCGATCTGGACCAGCTGATGCTGCGCGAGGACGTCTCCGAAGGCCGTTCGCTGGCGGCGTTGTTCATCGCCCGCGAGTGGCTGGGACGTCGGGAATGATCAAACTCACGACGGATCTGCGCGAAACCGTCATCGCCATCGCCCAGGACGCCGCCGCCGCCATCATGGGGGTGTATGCCACTGCGTTCGATGTGGAGATCAAATCCGATCGCAGCCCGCTCACCGCGGCCGACCTGGCCGCCAACCAGGTGATCGAGCGCGGCCTTGGCCAGCTCACTCCGGACCTGCCGATCCTGTCCGAGGAATCGGCGCAGGTGCCGTGGGAGGTGCGCCAGCACTGGGGTGCCTATTGGCTGGTCGATCCGCTCGACGGCACCCGCGAGTTCGTCAAGCGCAACGACGAGTTCAGCGTCAACATCGCGCTGATCTACCAGGGGGCGCCGGCCTTCGGCGTGGTGCTGGCGCCGGTCAGTGGCACGGTCTGGCATGCGATGCGTGGTGAGCTGGCGTATCGCCGCGACGGCATGCGCGACTCGGTGCTGCGCACCCGCACGCCGGCCGTGCCCCCGCTGAAGGTCGCCGCCAGCCGTTCGCACCCCAGCCCGCAGACGCAGGCGCTGCTGGACCGGATGGGCGGGATCGAGCTGGTCGCACAGGGCTCGTCGCTGAAATTCTGCCGGCTCGCCGAGGGCACGCTCGACGTCTACCCCCGGTTGGGACCGACCGCCGAATGGGACACCGCCGCAGGTCAGTGCGTGCTGCACGCCGCCGGTGGTGCGGTGCTGTCGGCGGCCACCGGCAAGCCGTTCCGCTACAACCGCCGCGACACCCTGTTGAACGGCGACTTCATCGCGCTGGGCGATACCCGCCTGCCGTGGCGCGACTGGTTGCCTGCCTGACCCCATCGGAGAACCCCGCATGACCCCCAGTGCCGAACTGGACCGCCTGCTGCAGATCATGGCGCGCCTGCGCGATCCCACGCAGGGGTGCCCGTGGGACCTGCAGCAGGACTTCGCCAGCATTGCCCCGTATACCGTCGAGGAGGCCTACGAAGTGGCCGACGCGATCGACCGCGGTGACCTGGACGACCTCAAGGACGAACTGGGCGATCTGCTGCTGCAGGTGGTCTTCCACGCACAGATGGCCAGCGAGCAGGGTGCGTTCGCCTTCGCCGACGTCGCCCGTGCGATCAGTGACAAGATGCAGCGGCGTCATCCGCACATCTTCGCCGACGTGGAGGTCGACGACGCCGACCAGGTCAACCTGAACTGGGAGGCGATCAAGCGTGCCGAACGCGCGGCCAAGGGCCACACCGATACCTCCGCGCTGGCCGGCATTTCGCGTGGCCTGCCCGAGTGGCAGCGGGCGGTGAAGCTGCAGGCCCGCGCGGCCCGGGTCGGCTTCGACTGGCCCGACCCGCAGCCGGTGCTGGACAAGGTGCGCGAGGAACTGGACGAGGTGGCGGCGGAATTCGCCCGCGGTGATGTCCAGGCCAACCACGCGCGCCTGCAGGAAGAACTCGGGGACCTCCTGTTCGTCTGTGCCAACCTGGCCCGGCACGCCAAGGTCGATGTCGGCGCGGCGCTGCGCCAGGCCAACCACAAGTTCGAGCGCCGCTTCCGCGCGATGGAGGCGCAGGCCGCCGCCGCCGGGCAGCGCATGGACGCGCTGGACCTGGAGGCGCAGGAGCGCCTCTGGCAGCAGGCCAAGCGCGACGAAGCGACATCGTGAACACGCTGCTGCTGTTCGTACTGACCGCCGTGGCCGAAATCGTCGGCTGCTACCTGCCGTGGCTGTGGCTGCGCAAGGACGGCAGTGCGTGGCTGCTGCTGCCGGCAGCGGCCAGCCTGGCCCTGTTCGCCTGGCTGCTGACCCTGCATCCGGTCGCCAGCGGCCGCGTCTACGCCGCCTACGGAGGCGTCTACATCGGCACTGCGCTGATGTGGCTGTGGCTGGTGGACGGCATTCGTCCCAGCCGCTGGGATCTGCTTGGCGTCGCCCTGTGCCTGGCCGGGATGACGGTGATCATGTTTGCCCCCCGCGGCAGCTGAACCGGGTGTCGCAGCGCAACTGACCGTACAATCGGAACATCACAGGGAAAGGAGTTTCCGATGTTTCCGACCATGCTGTTCTCGCTGGTGCTTGCCTTCGTGGCCGTCGTCATCCTGTTCAAGGCCGTGCGCATGGTGCCGCAGGGCTACGAGTGGACGGTCGAGCGCTTCGGCCGCTACACCCACACCATGTCCCCCGGTCTGCATTTCCTGATTCCGATCGTCTACGGCGTCGGTCGCAAGGTGAACATGATGGAGCAGGTGCTGGACGTGCCCAGCCAGGAAGTGATCACCAAGGACAACGCCGCGGTGCGCGTGGACGGCGTGGTGTTCTTCCAGGTGCTCGACGCGTCCAAGGCGGCCTATGAAGTGGCCAACCTGGAAGTGGCGATGATCGCGCTGGTGCAGACCAACATCCGCACCGTGATCGGGTCGATGGACCTGGACGAATCGCTCAGCCAGCGCGAGGTGATCAATGCCCAGCTGCTGAGCGTGGTCGATCATGCCACCAACCCGTGGGGCGTGAAGGTCAACCGCATCGAAATCCGCGACATCCAGCCCCCGCGCGACCTGCTCGACGCGATGGCTCGGCAGATGAAGGCCGAGCGCGAAAAGCGCGCGCAGATTCTGGAAGCCGAAGGCTCGCGCCAGTCCGAGATCCTGCGTGCCGAAGGCGAGAAGCAGGCGGCCGTGCTCGAAGCCGAAGGCCGCAAGGAAGCCGCGTTCCGCGATGCGGAGGCGCGTGAGCGCCTGGCCGAGGCCGAAGCCAAGGCGACCGAAATGGTGTCCGACGCGATCGCCAAGGGCGACGTGCAGGCGATCAATTACTTCATCGCGCAGAAGTATGTGGAGGCGTTCAAGGAACTGGCGACCTCGCCGAACCAGAAGCTGGTGCTGATGCCGATGGAGGCCAGTGGCGTGATCGGATCGATCGCCGGTGTGGCCGAACTGGCCAAGGAAGCGTTCGCCAAGCAGGAAGAGAAGAAGGCCGCGCGCGCGGTGCCGCCGCGGATCGGAGGCTGACATGCGCTGGGAGGTCGTAGGCTGGGGCGCGCTGGCACTGGTGCTGTTTGCGGCCGAAGCGCTGGCCCCGGGGGCGTTCATGTTGTGGATCGGCATCGGGGCGGCGGCGGTGTTCGTGCTGGTGGCCGTGTTCGCCGACATTCCGCTGCTGTGGCAGGTGGTCGCGTTCGTGCTGCTCAGCGTGGTGTCGATCCAGTGCTACCGGCGCTGGGGGCGCTCCCACGATCGGCAGAGCGACGCGCCGTTGTTGAACCGGCGTGCCGAGCAGCTGGTGGGGCGGGTGGTGCTGCTGGACCAGCCGATCGTCGCAGGCAAGGGCCGCGCCAAGGTCGACGACGCGTTCTGGGTGGTGGATGGCCCGGACCTGCCGGCCGGGAGCGCGGTACGGGTGGTGGCGGTGGCGGGCATGACGCTGAAAGTGCAACCGGTCTGAGCAGGCTGCGGCGGCGCATTCCGCACCGCCGCAGGCGTTGTGAAGACGGTTCTGGGATAATGGCGCTCTTGCCTTCATTCCCCCGGAACCGGTCATGACCCAGAAGACGCTTCTCAACGACACCCACCGCGCACTCGGCGCCAAGATGGTCGATTTCGGTGGCTGGGACATGCCCATCCACTATGGCTCGCAGCTGGACGAACACCACCTGGTGCGTGCCGACGCGGGCATGTTCGACGTCAGCCACATGACCGTGGTCGATCTGCGTGGCGCGCAGGTCAAGCCGTTCCTGCGCCGCCTGCTGGCCAACTCGGTGGACAAGCTCAAGGCCACCGGCAAGGCGCTGTACTCGTGCATGCTCAACCCGCAGGGCGGGGTGATCGACGACCTGATCGTCTACTACCTGGCCGACGACTTCTTCCGCATGGTGGTGAACGCCTCCACCCGCGAGAAGGACCTGGCCTGGATCCGTGAACAGGCGGCCGCCTTCGACGTGCAGGTCACCGAGCGCGACGACCTGGCGATCATCGCCGTGCAGGGCCCCACCGCACGCGCGCGCGTGATCGGCCTGGCCGCGGAGGGCGACCGCGCCGCATTGAACACGCTCGGCCGTTTCGCCGCGATCGAGGCGACCGCCGCCAGCGGTGCGCCGCTGTTCGTGGCGCGCACCGGCTACACCGGTGAGGACGGGTTTGAAATCCTGATTCCGCAGAGCGACGTGGTCGCCTTCTGGAACGCCCTGGCGCAGGCCGGCGTACGTCCGGCCGGGTTGGGCGCGCGCGACACGCTGCGCCTGGAAGCCGGCATGAACCTGTATGGCCAGGACATGGACGAGCAGATCACCCCGTACGAAGCCGCCCTGGCCTGGACCGTGGCGCTGGACGAAGGCCGCGACTTCATCGGCCGCGAGGTGCTGGAAGCGCAGAAGGCGGCGGGCGACGCACGCCAGCTGATCGGCCTGGTGATGGACGAGAAGGGCGTGCTGCGCCACGGCCAGGCGGTACTCACCGCCAGCGGCCAGGGCGAGATCCTGTCCGGCACCTTCTCCCCGACGCTGGGCAAGGGCATCGCGTTCGCCCGCGTGCCGGCCGGTGAGCTGGGCCAGGTGCACGTGGACATCCGCGGCAAGCACGTCCCGGTGCGCGTGGTGAAGTTCCCGTTCGTGCGCGAAGGTCAGGCCCAGCCCGGCGTGCTGGTCGAGGCCTGATCCAGCAGTTTCCGGCGCGCGGTTGCCCAGCGGCCCGCGCCGGTTGGTTACACTACCCCCGTTTCCCGAACCCCTGAATTTTCTCGGAGCAGTTCCATGAGCGAGATCCCCGGCGACCTCAAATTCCTCAAGTCCCACGAGTGGGCGCGCGTCGAAGGCAATGGCCGCGTCACCGTCGGTATTTCCGACCATGCCCAGGGCCTGCTGGGCGACCTGGTCTACGTCGAGCTGCCCAACGTCGGCGACACGGTCAAGGCGGGCGAGCAGGCCGCCGTCGTCGAGTCGGTGAAGGCCGCCTCGGACGTGTACAGCCCGATCACCGGTACCGTGGTCGAGGTCAACAGCGCGCTGTCGGACAAGCCGGAAACCATCAACGAAGATGCGTACGGCGAAGGCTGGATCTTCGTGGTGGAAGTGACCGGCACCGACGAGTTGAACGAGCTGCTGGCGCCGGACGACTACGCCGAGCTGCTGGAGAACGAGGATCACTGATCCTGCGTCGCTCCCAGGAACGGCCGCCTTGTGCGGCCGTTTTTTTTTGGCTGTTCTCCCGCGGACGGGAAAACGAACGGCATGCACCGGCGCGGCGGCGTTAGCGAGGCGTGATGATGTTGCGGTGTGCGCGCGCTGCCGGCGCGTTCCGCGTCGGCTCATGCCGTCGGGTTGGGAACCCATCGCGACGGGTCATGAGCATGCCGATGCGCGTCGCCGCACATCGACATGCGGTCGCAGGACGACCGCTGGCGACCTGCCGAAGGTGCGATCGCGCCGACACTGCGCGGCAGAAAGTTTGCGCATTTGCGTCAATCGGGTAGTAAAAAGCGCAGCCGGATGTGAAAACTTTTCCGACGGATTTTGCCCCTTTGTTGGCAGCCGGTCAGACAGGCGCGCCGCTGCTCGCACACCTGCCTGTGCGCATGCCGCCACCCGGGGTGTGTTTCGCGAAAGTGCTTCTTTTAAGTTGTTTTTGTTTCAGGGCTTGCCGCCGACAGGGCATCGGCGTGTCCGTTGGTGTGGGCATGACGTGTCGGTACGGGGTGTCCAACGGGTGCTCGGCGCAGCGCGTCGGACGTGTCCGGTGTGAAAATTTTTCGCCGGGGTTGTTGACAGTGAAAAAAAGCGTGATTAGGTTTCGCCAAGCAGACCTTGCCTGCCAAGAGAGTGAGCAGAATCGACATCCAGTCGCGAAGCACAACCAGGACATCCACCTTGCATCCGATGACGGTGGAGTCGGCTTCGCTTCCTTCGGTGAAATGCAAGGGCACCCCTGATCCGACACCTGCCTGGCCGATCCCGGTAGGTGTCCCCGTATCCGTCACGACGCGCATGACGCGACGGCGGTCCCCGCAACGCAGCAACGGCGGGTTTGCTTTACCTGGGCGTTTCAACTCCATAGATCACTGACGAGGAGCCATCCCATGGCAACCAAGAAAGCTGCGAAGAAAAAGCCGGCCGCCAAAAAGGCAGCCAAGAAGGTCGCTAAGAAGGCGACTGCCCGTAAAGCCGTGAAGAAGGTCGCCAAGAAGGCGGCGGCCAAGAAGACGGTGAAGAAGGCCGCCAAGAAGGCGACCGCCCGCAAGGCAGTGAAGAAGACAGCCGCCAAGAAGGCGGTCAAGAAGGTAGCGAAGAAGGCGGCTGCCAAGAAGACCGCGAAGAAGGCAGTGAAGAAGACGGCGAAGAAGGCCGTCCGGAAGGTCGCCAAGAAGGCGGCTGCCAAGAAGTCCGCGAAGAAGGCTGTCCGCAAGGTAGCCAAGAAGGCGGCGGCCAAGAAGGCCACCCGCAAGACGGCGAAGAAGGCCGTCAAGAAGGTAGCCAAGAAGGCGACGGCGAAGAAGGCCACCGCCAAGAAGGCGGTCAAGAAGGTTGCAAAGCGCAAGCCGGCAGCCCGCAAGAAGAAGGCTGCCCCGGTCGCCCTGCCGGCAACCCCGGCACCGCTGATCTAAGCGTTTCCCGATAGCCGCACCTGAAACTCCTTCCCCGGCAGCCCAGCGGGGAGGGAGTTTTTTTATGGGTGCGTTTCCGGCCGGTGCCCACAGAAAAAAAGGCGGCCAAGTGGCCGCCTTTTTCCAATGAGAGGTCGCTGCGATCAGTGCGGCGAGGCCACCGCACGGTTGGACGAAACGCCCTTGCGCTTGTTCTGCGGGGCGGCATCTTCGGCCATCAGGTTGTCGCTGCCGAAGTCGGTATCCACGTCCAGCCAACGCTGGCTGGGCAGGCCCATCGCTGCGTCAAGCACGGTCGGCAGCAGGCCGCTGGGCAGGCTGCTTTCACCGTTCCACATGATGGCAATGCCGAGGTCGCGTTCCGGCACCAGCGCAACCAGCCCACGGTAGCCCTGCACCGCGCCGGCGTGGAACACCACTTCATGGCCGGCGTAATCGAAGTTGCGCCAGCCCAGTGCGTAGCCGGCCGAATGCAGGCGTTCGCGGCGCCAGCCGGAGCGCATTTCGCCCGGGGTGCTGATCAGGGTGGAGTGCAGGGTGGCCAGCAGCGGCGCAGGCAGCACGTCGGGCCGGTGTCCGGTGTGGGCCAGCAGCCACTGCGCCATGTCGCTGGCGCTGGCATTGACGCCGGCCGCCGGTGCCAACCGGTAATAGGTGGGCTTGGGGGTCAGGGCAACCCAGCCGTTGCGGCTGCGCACATGCGGACGCGCCCAGCGCGAGCTGGCCTGGATGCCGGCCAGGCCGAGGCTGGCGTCATCCATGCCCAGCGGCTTGAACAACCGACGCTCGACCGACTGTTCGTAGAAACTGCCGGAGGCGGCGTAGACCACGTCGCCGATCAGACTGAAGGCAACGTTCTGATAGGCGTAGCACTCGCCCGGCTGGCACTTGAGCGAGGTCGAGGCCAACTTGTGGGTCAGCGTGTAGTACTCCGCGTTGGCTTCCACGTCGCGGTCGTATGCGTTGTAGGGCAGGCCGACCCGATGGCTGAGCAGGTCGGCCACGGTCAGCCGCTCGGTTGCTTCCGGCGAGTTCAGCCGGAAACCGGGGACGTAGTCGGTGACCTTGCTGTCCCAGCGCAGGGTGCCGTCGTTGACCAGCAGGCCGGCCATCGTACCGGCGAAGGCCTTGGACAGCGACGCGAGGCGGAACACGGTATGCGCGTCGACCTGCTGCGGATTGTTGACGTCGGTAACGCCGTAGCCCCGCGCGCTGAGCACGCGGCCGCCCTGGACGATCGCCACGGCCATGCCGGGGACGCGCTCGCCATAGGTGAGCTGCTGGGCCATCGATTCGATTGCCGCGACATTGAAGCCCGGTGCGGGCGGCAGTACCTGCCGCGCGGCCGGCGCGGCGCGATACGCGGCCGGCTGGGTGTGCGGCACGTTGGCCGGGACGCTGTTCTCGATGTTGACGGGGAACGCGGACGGCGAGGCACTGGGGGTCTGTGCAGTGGAAGACATTGCGATGGGCATCAACATGCCCAGCAACCCGGTTGCCGCCGAACGGATCGGTCGGCGCCTGCTGTTCTGATTCATCGTGTAGGGCCCGTGCGCGACTGCTGTAAGGGATTCTAGCGCCGCTTTTCCTCATTGCACAAACGAAGCGAAGATGAATACGTATCACATTGAAAATGCGTGGGTTTTTGCGCTGCTCCGACGGTCCGTGCCGCCGACGCGGCGGGGCCCTGTTCAGCGTGATCCCGCGTCCTGGCGCAGCCACTGCGCGGCCCGTTCGGCGATCATCAGGGTGGGGGCGTTGGTGTTGCCGCTGATCAGGCTGGGCATCACCGCAGCATCGACCACCCGCAGCCGCTGGGTGCCGTACACCCGCAGCATCGGGTCGACCACGGCATCGGCATGCTGGCCCATCGCACAGGTGCCGACCGGGTGGTAGATGGTCTCGGCCTTGGCACGGATGAACGCGGCCAGGGCCGCATCATCCAGATCGTCGCGGGCAGGAAAGACCGGGGCGCCGCGCCACGGATCGAACGCGGGCTGGGCCAGGATCTGCCGGGACAGCCGGGCGCACTCGATCATCATCCGCAGGTCGTGGCCGTCCGCATCGCCAAGGTAGTTGGGCTGCAGTCGTGGCGGCGACCGCGCGTCGGCATCGCGCAGGTACAGCCTGCCGCGGCTGCGCGGATGCAGCGGGCACGCATGCAGCGTGTAGCCATCACCGGGCAGGCGATGGCGGCCGTGGTTGTCGAGCATGGCCGGCACGAAATGGAACTGCACGTCGGCGCGTGCGTCCGGCGCCAGTGCCGAGCGGGCGAAGCCGCCGGCCTCGGCCAGGTTGCTGGTGCCGGCACCGCGATGGCCGCGCAGGAAGTAGTCGATGGCGATGCGCAGCTCGTTGCTGCGGTCGTAACTCACCCCGGGATGGGTGTGCACGACCGTGCAGATATCCAGGTGGTCCTGCAGATTGCCACCCACCCCGGGCAGGTCCACGCGCGGGCTGATGCCGTGGCCGCGCAGTGCGTGGGCGGGACCGATCCCGGAGAGCATCAGCAGTTGGGGCGAATGGATGGCGCCGGCGCTGAGGATCACTTCGGCCGATGCGGTGGCATGTCGATGCTCCCGGCCACGCCGGTAGTGCACGCCGGTCGCGGTGGTGCCGGCGAAGCTCAGCGCCACCGCCTGGGCGCCGGTGAGCACGGTGAGGTTGCGCCGTGCACGCGCCGGGCGCAGGTAGGCGGTGGCACTGGAGCAGCGGGCGCCATCGCGCTGCGTGACCTGATACAGGCCGACGCCGAGCTGGTGGACGCCATTGAAGTCATCGTTGGGCGCATGGCCCGCCTGCACGGCGGCAGCCAGGAACACGGCCGAGAGCGGGTTGTGGTGGCGCAGGTCGGACACCGACAGCGGTCCGGCATCGCCGTGCAGTGCGCTGGCGCCGCGGCTGTTGGCCTCGCCATGCAGGAACCACGGCAGCACCTGCGCCCATTCCCAGCCGGTGGCGCCGGCAGCCGCCCAGCCGTCGTAGTCGGCCGGCACGCCGCGGATGTAGCACATCGCATTGATCGCGCTGGATCCGCCCAGCACCTTGCCACGCGGCCACCACAGGCGCCTGCCGTCCAGGGCGGGCTCCGGCTCGGTGTCCAGGTTCCAGTTGATGCGCCGGTTGTTGACCAGCCGCGCCAGGCCGGCCGGCATGTGGATGAAGGGGTTGCGGTCGGCCGGGCCGGCTTCGAGCAGCAGCACCTGGCACTGCGGGTCGGCACTGAGCCGGTTGGCCAGTACACAGCCGGCCGAGCCGGCGCCGACGATGATGTAGTCGTACCTGTCCCGTGCCAATGCCAGCAGCTCCCCGATGGTGTACCCCGGAGCATAGGGCAGACGGACGGTGAACGGGTCGGGCGGTGTGGGCCGGGCAGCGCTGCGCGGGTGCGGCGGTCGGCTACTGGCGATGTTGCGGTGCATCGTTTACCTTGCGCGCTTTGCCGCCCGGAGTTCCCACGATGCTGCCGTTTCGACGTCGCCTGAGCGCGGAGCGGGTGCGATGACCGCCGTGGCCACGCCGGTGCGGGGATCGGGGCTGCGCGATGCGCTGCGCCAGTCGCCGCCGCTGATCTGGGCATCGGTGTACTTCTTCTGCCTGCTGAGCGGCTATTACGTGCTGCGCCCGGTACGCGAGGCGATGGCGGCCTCGGCGGACCTGCAGACATTGTTCCCGTCCGGGCTGATCGCATGGTTCGCCGGCCACGGGATTGCGCTGCAGGACTTCGTGCTGCAGTTTCTGTTCACCTGCGTGTTCCTGATCATGCTGGTGATGCAGCCGCTGTACGGTGCGCTGGTGAGCCGCTATCCGCGGCGGGTGTTCCTGCCGGTGGTGTACGGGTTCTTCATTGCCACGCTGCTGGGCTTCTATGTGCTGTTCGACAGCGGGGTGCCCGGTCGCGGGATGGCGTTCTTCTTCTGGATCACGGTGTTCAACCTGTTCGCGGTGGCGGTGTTCTGGAGCTTCATGGCCGATGTGTTCTCCAACACGCAGGCACGTGCGTTCTACGGCTACATCGGCGCGGCCGGCACCATCGGGGCCTTTCTTGGCCCGATCATCACGTCGGCGCTGGTGCAGCGGGTGGGCATCGCCAACCTGATGCTGGTCTCGGCCGGCTTCCTCGGTGTATGTCTGTTCTGCATCTGGCGGCTGCGCCTGTGGGCGGTGGCGCGTGAGCGGGATCAGCAGCTGGTGTCGGGCGAGACGCCGATGGGCGGAAGCGTGCTGGACGGCCTGAAGCTGATCGCGCGCGAGCCGCTGCTGCGCTGGCTGGCGCTGATGGTGCTGTTCGGCGTGGGCATCGGGACGCTGTTGTACAACGAGCAGGCCGCGATCGTGCGCCGGCTGTACACCGACCCCGCAGCCAGTACGGCATTCTTCTCGCGGGTGGACCTGGCGGTGAATGCGCTGACGCTGCTGATGCAGTTGGGGCTGACCCGGTGGCTGTTGTCGCGTTACGGGATCGCGCCGGCATTGTTGATCCCGGGCTTTGCGATCATCGTGGGCTTCTCGGTGCTGGCGGCTTCGCCGCTGCCGCTGCTGGTGGCGATGGTGCAGGTGATGACGCGGGCGAGCGAGTTTTCGCTGGCCAAGCCGGCACGCGAGACGCTGTACACGCGGGTGGACCGCCAGTGGCGCTACAAGGCCGGTGCGGCGATCGATACGGTGGTGTACCGCGGCGCGGACCTGGGCTTTGCGTGGGTGCACAAGGGGCTGTCGCTGTTCGGCTCGCACGTGCTGTTTGCGGGGGGGCTGGTGGTGGCCGGGCTGATGACTTTTGCCGCGTTCGGCCTGCTGCGCGAAGAAAAGAAGCTGCCGGCCGAGCGCCCGGAGTAAGCTCTCCCCATCCTTCCGAGGCCTGCCCATGTACTGGACCGCACTGATACTGACCCTGGTGGTCGCCCTGCTGCACGTGTACTTCCTCGTGCTGGAAATGTTCCTGTGGACGCGCCCACTGGGCTTGAAGACGTTCCGCAACACGCCGGAGAAGGCCCAGGCCACGCGCGTGCTGGCGGCCAACCAGGGGCTGTACAACGGCTTCCTGGCCGCCGGCCTGTTCTGGGGCCTGTTCGATCACCTGCCGATGCTGGTCAACTTCATGCTGGGCTGCGTGATCGTGGCCGGCTGCTACGGCGCCTACAGCGTCAACAAGCGGATCTTCTTCATCCAGGCCGTCCCGGCGATCCTGGCCGCGATCGCCTGGCATTTCGTGCCGGCGTAAGCGAGGTCGCCGGTAGGTGCCGACCGTTGGTCGGCACAGCCAGAGCCAAAGCCCGCATCTGGATTCTCCCCGGCTTGGCTGGCGGGTGTGTCCCGTACCCCCATTCCCGCCGGCCACGCCCGGGAGAATGCGGATGAGGGCTGTGGCTGTAGCTCTGGCTCTGGCTCTGGCTCTGGCGTTGAAAGGCACAGAGCGTGCCGACCAGCGGTCGGCACCTACCGATCGGTGAGGTGACCGGTGGTTGGAGCGTTCCGCGAACGGTCCTGCGGTGAGAGCCACATCTGGATGCGGGCGCTGAAGACCGGTGTGCCGGCGGTGTCGCGGATATGGACGTCGACGGGCAGGGTGTAGCCGCTGTCGGCCGCGATGATCGGCTGGGCGGGTGTGGCGACGGCGTGCTGGGTGCCCGTGGCCTTGGCGAGGTACTGCACCTCCATGCCCTTCGGAATCCAGCGCATGCCGCGTGGCAGCGAGGCGTCGACCATCAGCCCGGCGGTGAGTTCGGCCAGGTTGCACAGTGCGATGGCGTGGACCGTGCCGATGTGGTTGGTGACCCTGCGCCGGTGCGCGATGTGGCCCTCGCAGCGACCGGGTTCGAGCACGGTGATGCGCGGGGCGATGCTGGCGAAGTAGGGCGCCTTGAAACATACCGCGCGCGCGAACAGCCATTGGCCTGCGGGCCAGCGCTGCATGCGACGGTACAGGGTGAGCAGTGGAGCGGACATCGGGGTCTCCTGGAAAGCGGCCGGGCGCCGCTGCAATGAAAAACGGCGGACCGAAGTCCGCCGTTTCCGTTCACGTCGATGCAGGCATCACGCCGCTTCCGAGCGTGCGTCCTTGCGCTCGCGGTCGTAGTAGCTGGCCGCGCGCAGCTCGTGCGGATCGAAGTCGTCCACGGTGATGGTTTCCAGCGTCAGCGCGCGGAGTTCTTCCAGCAGGGTGCGCTCGTCCTGGGTGATGACGCCCTCGGCCACGGCTTCGTCCAGCTGGGTGGTGAAGTCCAGGGCTTCGATGCCCTTGGTCTTGACCGCCTTGATGAACTTGCGCTCGACCGGCTCGGCCATGATCGCCTTGGACAGGTAGCTGTTGATGCGGCCACCCGGGTTGTTGTCGCACGGCGTCAGGAACACGCCGTTGGCCAGGCGGTCGCGGGCTTCGTTGGGCGCCATGAGCAGCGCGGCGACGCGGTGACCCAGGCGGTCGCCCGGAGCCTCGGCGCGGCGGCCGAACGGGAAGATCAGCGCCCACATCAGCCAGCCGATCGGACGGATCGGGAAGTTGCGCAGCGCGGCCGACAGCGACTCCTCGATCTTGTGCACGCTGTCATGGAAGGCCCAGGCCAGCAGCGGCTGGTCGGTGGCCGGCGCACCTTCGTCGTGGTAACGCTTGAGCATGGCGCTGGTCATGTAGATGTGGCTCAGCACATCGCCCAGGCGACCGGACAACGACTCCTTGAACTTCAGCTTGCCGCCGAGGGTCATCATCGAGATGTCGGCCATCAGCGCCAGGTTGGCCGAGTAACGGTCCAGCTTGCGGAAGTAGCGACGGGTATAGGCATCGCCCGGGGCGGCACCGAACCGGGCGCCGGTCAGGCCGAACCAGAACGAGCGGACGGCGTTGGAGATGCCGAAGCGGATATGGCCGAACAGGCTGCGGTCGAATTCCTGCAGGCCGGCACGGGTGTCCGGATCCTGCGCGGCCTTCATTTCCTTCAGCACCCACGGGTGGCAGCGGATCGCACCCTGGCCGAAGCTCCGCAGGCTGCGGGTCATGCTGTTGGCGCCTTCGACCGTGATCTCGATCGGTGCGGCCTGCCAGCTGCGGCCGGCGAAGTTGCGCGGCCCCAGGATGATGCCCTTGCCGCCGATCACATCCATCATGTCCGAGATCACTTCACGGCTCATGGTGGTGCAGTGGTACTTGGCGATCGCCGACGGTACCGACGGCACGTCGCCGCGGTCCACGGCGGCGGCGGTGGCCTGGCACAGCGCGCTGATCGCGTAGGCCTTGCCGCCGATGCGTGCCAGGGCTTCTTCCACGCCTTCGAAGCGGCCGACCGACAGGCCGAACTGCTTGCGGATGCGTGCATATGCGCCGGTCACGACCGCGCCGGCCTTGGCACCGCCACTGGCGGTGGACGGCAGGGTGATCGAGCGGCCCACGGCCAGGCACTCATTGAGCATGTTCCAGCCCTTGCCGGCCATCTCGGCACCGCCGATCAGCTGGGTCAGCGGGATGAACACGCCCTTGCCGCGGATCGGGCCGTTCTGGAAGGTCGAGTTGAGCGGGAAGTGACGGCGGCCGATTTCGACACCGGCGGTGTCGCGCGGCAGCAGTGCCAGCGTGATGCCGATGTCGCGGGTGGTGCCGATCAGCCCATCCGGATCGTACATGCGGAAGGCCAGGCCGATCAGCGTGGCCACCGGGGCCAGGGTGATGTAGCGCTTGTCGAAGGTGAGCTTGACGCCGAGCACCTGCTCGCCGTTCCACTCGCCCTTGCAGACGATGCCGTAATCGGGAATGGAGGTGGCGTCCGAGCCGGCGAACGGGCCGGTCAGGCCGAAGCAGGGCACTTCACGGCCGTCGGCCAGGCGCGGCAGGTACTGGTCCTTCTGCGCCTGGGTGCCGTAATGGTTGAGCAGTTCGCCCGGGCCCAGCGAGTTGGGCACGCCGACGGTGGAACTCACCACGCTCGACACCGATGCCAGCTTCTGGATCACCTTGTGGTGCGCCAGCGCGCTGAAGCCCAGACCGCCGTATTCCTTTGGAATGATCATGCCGAAGAACTTGTTCTTCTTGATGAAGCTCCACAGTTCCGGCGGCAGGTCGGCGTAGACGTGGGTGATTTCCCAGTCGTTGACCATCCTGCACAGCTCTTCGACCGGGCCATCCAGGAAGGCCTGTTCTTCGGCGGTAAGCTGCGGCTTGGGGTAGTTCAGCAGGATGTTCCAGTCCGGGTCGCCGGTGAACAGCTGGCCTTCAAAACCGACCGAGCCGGTTTCCAGGGCGATGCGCTCGGTCTGCGACAGCGGCGGCAGCACCTTGCGGAACACCTTCATCATCGGCGCGGTCAGCAGCGGCTTGCGGATGAACGGCAGCAGCAACGGCACGGCGATCACCGCGACGATGGCGGCAGCCACGATCGTGGCGGTCTGGTTGACGTAGGGAATGAACCAGCAGGCGACCAGAAGCGCGACGCTGACGAGCGTCCAGGTGATCAGCCGCATGCGGTGGTAGGCGACGATGGCCCCCGCCAGCAGGAGGGCCAGGAAGGGAACGACAATGCTCATGAGCGTGCTCCGGTGACGTGCTCGGTAGTGGCGGACTGTGCCACGGCGGAGGCCGAGGGCAACACGTCCAGATAGTCCAACACAGTAGCGGTAAAGGCGCTGTTGTCATCGCCGGCGACCATATGGGTGGCCTCCGGCAACTGCACGTGGCGAGCGTGCGGCACCAGCGCGAGGAATTCGGCCACCGTCTGCGGGGTGACCAGGGTGCTGCGCCCGCCGCTGACCAGCAGCAACGGGCATTTCACCTGGCGCGCCGCCTCGGCGAGCGCGTCCTGGTGCTGTTCGCTGTCGCGCGCCAGTTCGGCGACCAGGCGCGGATCCCAATGCCAGCGCCAGCGGCCGTGGCCATCCTCGCGCAGCAGGGCGCGCAGCGCCTCCTCGGACTTGCGCGGGCGGTGCGGCATGTACGCCGAGATCACGTCCGCCGCCTGCGACAGCGAGGCGAAGCCGTCCGGATGCGCGGTCATGAACATCAGGATGCGTTCGACTCCGGCGGTATCCCAGCGCGGGGTGATGTCCACCAGCACCATCGCCGAGAACAAGCCGGGCCAGCGCGACTCGGCGAGCAGGCCGAACAGCCCGCCCATCGACGCGGCGACGAGGATCGGCGGCTGCGGCTGTTCACCGGCGAGCACGATCAGGTCGTCGGCGAACTGTTCGCCGTGATAGGCCAGGGCGGCGGGGTTCCAGTCGGAGTCGCCGTGGCCGCGGGCATCGTAGGCCAGGGTCTGGTAGCCGGCGCCGGCGAGGGTCTGCGCGGCGGCGGTCCAGGCATGCCGGGTCTGGCCGAAGCCGTGTGCGAACAGCACCGTGCCACGACGCCCGGGGGATGAGCGGGTGGCAGCCAGCACGGCATCGTGCGCGCCGGTCAGTCGCTCATCGTCAAAACGGGGCAGGGTAGAAGAAGGAGTGACCATACTCGCTAGTATGGACCGGTGCTGGTCGATGTCAATACTTGGGGGTATGGTGAGCGGATCCCTTGCCCTGACTGGGATAGGGCGGTTGCCGATGCAACCACGTACTGCAACCAACCCCAGCGTATGGTTAAATTACCTCATGAATGAACCCGAAGCTTCCGCCGGCGAGCCACGTGCCGGCCGCAACAGCCGCCTGAGTGCCGAAGACTGGGCCCAGGCCGCACTGGATCTGATTGCCGAGCAGGGCGTCGGCGCCGTTGCAGTCGAACCACTGGCCCGTCGGCTGGGGGTGACCAAGGGCAGTTTCTACTGGCACTTCCCGTCGCGCGATGCCCTGCTGCAGGCCGCGCTGGAGCGCTGGGAGCTGTTCGAGCAGGAGCAGGTGTTCGGCAGCCTGGCCGACGTGACCGACCCGCGTGTGCGCCTGCGCCAGCTGTTCCAGGTGGTGGCCCATGAAGTGCAGCCGCACATCATCTACAGCGAGCTGCTCAAGGCGCTGGATCACCCGATGGTGCGCCCGGTGATCGATCGCGTGTCGCATCGGCGCCTGGAGTACCTGGTCGCGTCGTTCCGGCAGGCCGGCCTCAGCCGCACCGATGCACAGCACCGCGCACGGCTGGCCTATGCCGCGTACGTCGGCTTCCTGCAGCTGTCGCTGCAGCTGCAGCAGCCCAAGCAGGCCCGCGAGGATTTCGAGGCCTACGTCGAGCACGTGATCGAGACGCTGATTCCGGGCTGATCGGCGCTGCGGGCGAGAACACCAGAAGGCCGCGGAAACGCGGCCTTTTTCATGCACGCACGGTCTCCGGCAGCGCAAACGACAACGGCCCCTTTCGGGGCCGTTGCTGCATCAGGTACCGATCAGTGGATCGATCAGAACTTCTGCTTGTACTGCATGTACATGTAGCGGCCCGGCAGGTCGTACTGCGGGTCGAACATGTTGTAGGCCACGACGTACGAGGTCGGCGGCTGCTTGTCCCACAGGTTGTTCACGCCCACGTTGATGGTGCCGTTCCACGGGGTGTTGTAGCGGAACTGGATGTCGTGGTACGTGGTGGCGCCGATGTAGTTGCCAGCCGCTCCGTCGGAGCAGTAGGCGAACGCAACGGGATCTTCATCCGGATCGAAGGGGCATTCTTCCTTCATGCCCGACTTGTAACGCAGGCCGTAGTTGACGCCGAAGTCCTTGAAGCTCCAGTCGACGTACAGGTTGCCACGGATGCGCCAGTACGGATCCTGGTTCAGGTAGTTGCCCTGACGGCCATCAGCCACTGCATCGGCGGTCGCCTTGGTCTCCCACTTGCTCAGGTAGGTCGCATCCAGGTTGATGCTGAACTGGCCGAAGCTGGTTTCCGGCAGACGGTAGGCGATGCCCAGGTCCCAGCCTTCCACGTTGTACGAGGCCAGGTTCAGCAGCGGCATGCGCACGTTGGTGATGGCGTAGTTCTGCACGGCGGTGCCGTAGGTCGGATCGCGGGTGATCAGCGGGCAGTAAACGGCCTGCTGCTGTGCCGAACCGGTGTAGCAGTAGTTCACGATGTCCTGGATGTCCGGACGGGTGATCGCGTTCTCAACTTCGATCTGCCACCAGTCCAGCGTCACGTTCAGGCCGGACACGAAGCTCGGGCTCCACACCAGGCCCAGCGTCTTGCTGGTCGAGGTTTCCGGCTGCAGGTTGTCGTTGGAGGTCCAGGTGAAGGCTTCCGGACCCTGACGACCACCGCTGCCGCCACCCGGCTGCACGAAGTTGCCCGGCACGCCTTCGTCGGCGCAACGCTGGGCGATCGCGCCGGAACGGCGGCCGCTGTGCAGGGAGCAGGGATCAACGAAGGTTTCGAACGAATCGGCATCGCCTGCGTACAGGTCGTTGATGCTCGGTGCGCGGAAGCCTTCGGAGTAGTTGCCGCGCAGCATCAGGTCGTCGATCGGCTTCCAGCGGAAGCCAAACTTGTTGTTGGTGGTGTTGCCGAAGTTGCTGAACTTCGAGTAGCGCGTTGCGGCGCTGAAGTCGAGCAGCTTGGCGCCCGGCAGGTCAGCCAGCACCGGGATCGACAGTTCCAGGTAGACCTCGTCCAGGTCGTAGCCACCCTTGGTCGGCTTGGCGCCGTTGCCGGTGCTGAGGCCCGAAGCGATGAACGCATCCGGATCGAACTGGCCGCTTTCCTTGCGGTATTCGTAACCGGCAGCGAAGGCCAGGTCACCGGCCGGCAGCGGCACGATGGTGCCGGAGATGTTGGCGTAGTAACCCTTCGAGACCAGGGCCGACGAGTCGTGCGCAGTGAAGGCGGTGTAGTTGATCGCGTCCTGCGAGATCGAGCCTTCCGGACCCAGCGGGTTGACCGGCACGCAGTCGGCGATCACGGCGCCGCCCGGTGCGGTGACGCAGACCGGCTTGCCGTCGCGCATTTCCGACGGGCCGTAGGCGTTCGCCAGATTGGCACGGTTGAACAGGCCGTAGGTCAGCACGTTCTCGTCGGTCTTGTCGTAGCGGTAACCGGCATCCCAGTCGAAGGTGCGGCCGGCGAATTCGAAGAAGCCTTCGAAGCCACCGTAGAAGTGCCAGTTCTTGACGTTCTGGTTGAACGAACGGCCGCCGGTTTCGTTGAAGCGGCGGGCAACGCTGGTCAGGTCAACGCCGTACGGGTTGTACATGCTGTTGGCGCTGAGGCGCTGGCCGGTCACCGGCATCGCCGCGAGCAGCTGCTCGGACTTGCGCTCGTTGTACAGCGCTTCGGTCTTGAAGGTGATGTTGTCGGTGAGGTTGTACGAGCCGGTCGCGAACAGCGAGGTGCGTTCCTGCGGGGTCAGCAGGTAGTTGTCCGGCGAGGTGTTGTAGCCGTGGATGTCCGAATCGAACAGGGTTTCCACGCCGTTGAGGATCACGTAGCGGTCGCCGTTGCGGATGTACGAGCCCGGCACGCCGGTGGTGCTCTGGCCGCTGAAGAACGGCGGGCCACCGGC
Source organism: Stenotrophomonas sp. NPDC077461 (assembly GCF_049545475.1). NCBI lineage: Bacteria > Pseudomonadati > Pseudomonadota > Gammaproteobacteria > Lysobacterales > Lysobacteraceae > Stenotrophomonas > Stenotrophomonas sp. NPDC077461. Next base: position 98,470 of record NZ_JBMWDO010000008.1, on the reverse strand, counting down.
GGAGATCGCACGGTCACCGGCCATGACCTTGCCTTCCTTGACGTAGGAAGCGCCCAGCATCAGCGATGCGCGGTCGGTGGTGGTGCCCAGGGTGAAGTCATAGGCGTCGCGCTCGCCGTCGCCCTGGCTGTACTGGCCCTTGTAGACGTTGGCTTCGGCACCATCGAAGTTGTTCTTCAGGATGATGTTGACCACGCCGGCGATGGCGTCCGAGCCGTAGATCGTCGAGGCGCCATCCTTCAGGATGTCGATACGCTCGACCATCGCGGTCGGGATGGTGTTCAGGTCGACGCTGCCGGTGATGCCGGTGGTCCAGCGACGGCCGTTGACCAGCACCAGGGTGCGCTCGCTGCCGAGGTTGCGCAGGCTGATGCCCGAGCTGCCGTCGCCGCCGTTGTTGTACGTACGGTTCAGGGCAGCGCCGCTGGCGGAGATGCGCTGCAGGATGTCGGCCACGGAGGTGACGCCCTGCTTTTCGATGTCGGCACGGCTCAGGCTCAGGACCGGCTGCGAGGTCTCGACGTCGGTGCTCTTGATGCGCGAACCGGTAACCGAGATGCGGTCCAGGTTGGTCGGGTTGGCGGCTTCCTGCGCCTGCGCGGTGGAAACAGCGGCGGACGCGATCAGCGCGACCACCACTGCATCACGCAGCGGGTTGGACTTAACGTTCATTTGCTCTCTCTCTCCAAGGGGAATCTTGGGTACTTCACTGGGGTGTCTGCCTGTGGCGAAGCGAAAGGGCGCTTCAAAGACCACGAGGCTGACTCGATAGTAACTGCGGATTCCAAAGAATTAAAGCATCGTTAACAAACGATGTGGACGGCGTGAAGTTTGAAAAGTTACATGTAAAACAATGGCTTGGTGAGACAGATCGCGATTCCGGCCTCAATCATTAAGGCTGTGTGATGAAAATTCGACGACAAATTTGTCACCGAATGTATCAAGGTTCCTATTCAGTTCAGACGCGCTATGGCATGAATGCGAACGTCTCCCATCGAGCCGCTATCGCCGGTCGGCAAGGGAGGCAGCCCAGCCCCCCTCGGGACGCGCAGGCACAAAAAAACGCGCCGGTGGGCGCGTTTTTTGTTGGGCGATGCCCGCTGTCGGGGGGATCAGAGATCCTGCTCGTAGCGTACGTACGGGACGGTGCCCTCTTCGGTGCTCTCGTTGCGCGGCGCGAAGGGGTTCTTGCCCCGGGTGATGACGTTTTCGGCGCCGACGGTCAGTTGACCGCTCCACGGCGTGCGCCAGGTCAGGCCGACGCCCAGCCCTTCCCATTTGCCGGGCTGGCCGGGGACATCGACCACCCGGCCGATGATGTTCCCGCTGAAATTGCCATAGCCTGCACCGATGGTCAGGCTCTTGCTGTCCCAGCGGTCCACCAGGGCCGGAGACATGTCGGACAACGGCACGAGGCGCGCTTTGGCATAGGTGCCGCCAATGGACACAAACCCCTCGCGGCCGATGTTCTTCTGGCCGAACACGGTCAGGTCGTTCTGTTCGGCGCGCATCGCCGGGGATTTGTTCGGCCCTGCCAACCATGCCGGCAAGGTGTCGCGGCCGCTGCCGGCGGTGATGCCGAGGCGGCCACCGGGACGGTTGAAGGCTGCCGTGCCAGTGACCCGGCGCGACAGGGAGGTGTCGTCATCGTCACCGAGGCTGGCAAGCATGCAGTGGCTGGCCAGGCCGCTGATGCTGGTGCCGCGGCTGCTGTTGCACAGCAGGCCCAGCGAATCGCCCGAGGACAACCCGAAGGCGGCGTCGAGCGAGCTGCGGCCGAAGTGCCAGCGGGCGCCGGCACTTTGCTCACCGGTGGGCTCCAGGTACAGCAGCGCCTCGACCTTGCCACTGCCCTTGTTCCAGATCGGCAGCACCGTGCTGTCCTGCTTGCCCTTGGACTGCGCATACGCGCCCGGGATCGCGGTCAGGGCGATCATCAGGGCAAGCGGTAGACGCAGAAGGGCACGCATGGGAACTCTCAGACAGCGGCAATGAGCACAAGTTCCCGCCGAGGCGGGACACCGATCCTAGGGTGTTTATGATTTCTTAACAAGTCTTGGTTCTCCCCAGAACAAAACTCGTGCGTCGATTACTGAAGACGTTCAGGTGCCGGCGACGTCGCCGTCGGCTCGCTGAACAGTATGTCCAATTCCGTCAACGGAAAGTGATATTCCCGTCCACAGAATTCGCATCGGATCTCCACCGCGCCCGTGGGTTCGGCCGCCGCCCGGGCTTCGGTCTCGCCCAGCGAGATCAGCATCCCCTGCACCCGCTCGCGCGAGCACGAACAGTCAAAGCGCAGGGGGCGCTGCGCCAGCAGTTCCGGTGCCTCTTCGTGGAACAGGCGATGCACCAGGTCTTCCGGGCCCACCTCCAGCAGCTCCTGTCTGCCCAGGGTCTCGAACAGCGCGCTGGCCCGCGACCAGCCGTCGTCGTCGCCCTGGTCGCCGGGCAGCTTCTGCAGCAGCAGGCCGGCGGCGCGGTCGCCATCGGCGGCCAGCAGCAGGCGCGTGGGCAGCTGTTCGGACTGGCGGAAATAGTCCTCGAAGGCTTCGTCCAGGCTGGGCGCGGTCAGACCGACCAGGCTCTGGTAGCGCTGCGGTTCGCGCGGGTCCAGGCCCGGGTTCTCGATGGTGATGGCCAGCAGGGCGTCATCGCCCAGGGCGGTCAGGTCGCGCGGGGCGTCGTCACCGCCGTCGGCCAGCTGCACGATGCCGCGCAGGGTGCCCGCCGCAGTGCATTCGGCGAACAGAGTGCGCATTGCGGTACTGCTGCGCAGCTGGATCGACAGGCGCCCGTCGACCTTGGTGTGGCCGGTGAACAGGGCCGAGGCGACGCTGGCCTGGCCGAGCAGTTCGGTGGCGTTGGCCGGATAGCTGGCCGGGGCGAGGATGTCCCGCCAGGACGCCTGGAGCTTGACGTGGACGCCACGCACGCCGGCATCGGGAAGCAGGAAACGGGTCAGGGTGTCGGTGGTGTGGGTCATCGGTTCGAAGGCTGCGCGAAAGGAGGGGCAGTTGCCGGATAATGCGCCGACAACCGTGCAAGCAGAGGATGCACCACTAATGGGGGCAGAGCGCAGCAACCACAAGGCCGACCCGGGCCTGGATCCACCGCGCGCGCGGCGTTGGCGCTGGAAACGCCTGCTCTGGCTGCCGGTCCTGTTCGTGGCCATCACGGTCCTGCAGGTGGTGCTGCTGCGCTTCCTGGACCCGCCGGTGTCCACGGTGATGATGTGGCGCTATGGCGAGGCGTTGAGCCAGCGTGACTGGGACTACCGCCTGCACTACCAGTGGCGCGACCTGGACCAGATGGCGCCGAGCCTGCCGATTTCCCTGGTGGCCGCCGAAGACCAGCGCTTCCCCGTTCACAACGGCTTCGACCTGCAGGCGATCGAGAAGGCGCGCGATCACAACGCCCGCGGCGGGCGGCTGCGGGGGGCAAGCACGATCAGCCAGCAGGTCGCCAAGAACCTGTTCCTGTGGCAGGGCCGCAGCTGGGTGCGCAAGGGCCTGGAGGTCTGGTACACGCTGCTGATCGAAGCGCTCTGGCCGAAATCGCGGATCCTGGAGATGTACGCCAACATCGCCGAGTTCGGCGACGGCATCTACGGTGCGCAGGCGGCGTCGCGGCAGTTCTGGAACAAGGACGCCGCCCGGTTGAGCCCGGCGGAGAGCGCGCGGCTGGCGGCGGTTCTGCCCGCCCCCCGGCGCTACAACGCGGCCCGCCCCGGCCCCTATGTGCAGCGACGCGCGGCCTGGATCCAGCGCCAGGCGCGCCAGTTGGGCGGGCAGGGCTATCTGGCCGAGGAACCGTGACGGTCCGTGCCGACGGGCGGCCCCGTACAATCGTCACCATGCCTGCCGATCGCCTCACCGTTGTCATTGCCGCGCACGACGAGGCGCAGGCGCTGCCGTTGCTGCACCCGCGCCTGTGCGCCGTGCTCGACACCCTGGACGGCATCGATGGGCGCATCCTGTATGTGGACGACGGCAGCCACGACGCGACCTGGGCGGTGATGGAAGCGCTGGCCGCGCAGGACCCCCGGGTCGGCGTGCTGCGGCTGTCGCGCAACTTCGGCAAGGAGGCGGCGCTGACCGCGGGACTGGACTTTGTCGACAGCGGCGCGGTGATGATCCTCGACGCCGATGGCCAGGACCCGCCGGAGTTGATCCCCGCGTTCGTGGCGCTGTGGCGGGAGGGGTACGACAACATCTATGGCACCCGGCTGGCACGTGATGGCGAAGGCTGGATCAAGCGCGCCACCGCCGCGGCGTTCTACCGGGTGATCGGACGGTTGTCGAAGACGCCGATACCGGCCGACACCGGTGACTTCCGGCTGCTGTCGCCGCGGGCGCTGCAGGCCCTGCGCCAGTTGCGCGAGCGCCACCGGTTCATGAAGGGGCTGTTCGGCTGGGTCGGTTTCCGTCGCAAGGCGGTGCCCTACCACCGCCATGCCCGGCTGGTGGGCGACAGCAAGTTCGGCCTGTGGCGGTTGTGGAACTTCGCGCTGGAAGGGATTACCGGCTTCTCCACCGCGCCGCTGCGGGTGACCACTTACCTGGGGCTGGCGGCGGCGAGCTTCGCCTTCCTGTTCGCGCTGGTGGTGGTGACCAAGGCGGCGCTGTACGGCGACCGGGTGGCCGGCTGGCCGACGATGATGGCGGTGATCCTGTTCCTGGGCGGCGTGCAGCTGATCGCGCTGGGGCTGATCGGCGAGTACCTGGGGCGGCTGTACGAGGAGTCCAAACAGCGGCCGCTGTATCTGGTTGACACCTGGCAGGCGCCGATCGTGGCAGACTCGGCAGCGCATCCCGTCGGTGGAGAGCAAGGCCATGACCACGGTTCGACAGCTGTTGGAAGGCAAGTCCCCTGAGGTTTTCGCGGTTGCCCCGGACACGGCGGTGATCGAAGCGATCCGGCTGATGGCCGAGAAGGGCATCGGTGCGGTATTGGTGATGGAGGGCCGGCGGCTGGTCGGCATCCTGTCCGAGCGCGATTACGCGCGCAAGATCGTACTCCACGAGCGCTCGTCCCACACCACCCCGGTCAGCGAGATCATGACCGCCAAGGTGGTCACTGTGGCGCCGTCCGAGCAGGTCGAACACTGTCTGCAACTGGTCACCGATTACCGCATCCGGCACCTGCCGGTGGTGGACGGGAGCGGCGTTCTCGGCGTGATCTCGATCGGCGACCTGGTCAAGTCGGTGATCGACGAGCAGGCGCAGAAGCTGGATCAGCTGCAGCAGTACATCGTCGCCGGCTGAGCGCCCCCGGTAGGGAAGGGAGGGTGCCGACCGCCGGTCGGTACTCCCCGCAGGCCTCACTTCGCGTAGTGCCCGCCGCAGTCGCTGTCCTTGCCCGGGCCGGTTTCGATCGTCGCCAGCAGGGCGGCGGGCGGGGTAATGCTGCCCAGGGTCAGGGCGATCGCGCCCCGCAGGCCCAGCGCCTTGAAATCGGGACGGAACGACGGGTCCTTGAAGGTACCGCCGATACGCAGCGGCGAGCGCAGCGCCAGGATGCTGATGTCCTTCGGACGCGGGCGCAGCAGCAGGTCCAGCTGCTCCTGTTTCAGGTCGACCGTGCCTTCGCCGACGATCAGGGTGTCGGTGGTATCCAGCGCCAGCGCACGCGAGCGCATCACGCCATTGCCCACGCTGAAGTCGCCGAACCCGCAGCGCAGGGGGATCTGTTTGTCTCCGGTGAACAGGAATTTCAAGGACTCGGCCACGTCCAGCCCGGCCAGCTCCATGATCAGGTTGCCGACATGGCCCCGCCCGATGGCCACGCCGACGTTGCCATCCGAACTGCCAAGCATTGCGGCCACCGAATTGCCGGTGCCGGCCAGGTCGACGTTGCCGCTGATGCCGCCGGAGGCCTGTTCGGCCAGCTTGGCATCGGGGAACAGGCGGCCGAGCTGGACCTTGCGGATGGTGGCCTGCAGGCGGGTGGCGATGGTGTCCCTCCGCGCATCCAGGCGGATGGTGCTGCGGATGTCGCCGCCGGCGACGCCGAAATTCAGCGGCTCCAGGCGGAGCAGGCCCGCATCCAGTTTGAGATGCGCATCCATGTCATCCAGGGGCAGCACCGGGGAGTTGATGCGCTGTGCCTTCCACCGCACGTCGGCGTCCATCGCGCGCAGCTTGGTCAGGTTGTACGGCGTGTCGGGCAGCACCTTGGCGCGCGCTGCCAGCGCGGCGGCTTCGGCTTTCTGTTCGGCGTTGGCCGACTCCCCTGCGCCGGTCTTCGGCGGCGCGCCGATGAAGCCGGCCAGATCGTCGAAGTCCAGTCGTCTGGACACCAGATCGGCTTTCAGGAACGGCCGCTCGCCGCCGACATCGATCTGCGCGGTACCGCCGAGGTCGCTGTCGCCGGCGGTGCCGGTGAAGTTCTCGTAGCGCCAGGTATCGTTGTTGCGCTTGAGCCGCCCCTTGAGCCGATACGGCGGTGTGGAGGGAATGGCCAGGCCGATCAGCGGATACAGGTCTTCCATGTCCTGTCCGCTGAGCATCAACTCCAGATCGAAGGTGCGCAGCGCGAACGGGTTGGTCAGCGTGCCGCTGGCGATGGCATGGGTGGCGCCGGCGCGGCCATCCAGGTGGATGCGGAACGGGTGGTCACTGTGGGTCAGTTCCAGCGGCGATTCGGTGTTGCCGTCCAGGGAGAAGGGATTGCCCTTCCAGCGCCCCTTGCCCTTGACCAGCAGGGGCGGTGCGCTGTCCTGGCGACGGGGTTTGCCGCTGTTGAGCGCGACCAGGACATCGGTTTTGCCGGCCGCATCAATGAACTGCAGACGCCCGTCGTCAACCAGCAGGCGCTGAAGTTGCGGCGGGTTGCCGGTGGACGGGCCGAGAAAATCCCAGTTGCCGGGCGTGTCCTTGCCGGGGCCGGTTTCCAGCAGCAGGTCGGGCCGGGTGAGGCGCACTTCGGGAATGCGCACCTCGCCGCGCAGAAGTGGCCAGACGCGGATGGCGATCTCGGCACGATCGGCGGTGGCCATCCGAGGGGTCTTCGCCCACGCTGCATTGGCGAAAGTGAGGCGGTCGCCGCGGATGACGGTAGTGCGGCCGAGGTCGACGTCGAGGTCGCCGTTGATGTGGAATGCACGGCCGGTCCTGGCCTGCACCGCCCGCTCGACCGGTCCCTTGAACCAGTTCCAGTCCCACAGCGCGATGAGGATCAGCAGCGCGGCGAACAGAAACAGCAGGATCGCCAACCAGCGCTGCCCGCGTTTGCCGGGACGGTGCCAGCGGCGCGCTGCAGGAGACGGAGCAGGGGAGTCGACAGTATCCACGCGTTCCATCCTTGCCTGTTCATCGTGCAGGCAACGCGAAGCATTGGTAAGGATGGTGTCAGGGCGTCGTGCAACGGCAACGGCGCTCACCTGATGTGTGGATGAGCGGCGTGGTGCGAGTGGGCTTACGGATTCACGGCGTGTCCCGTAAACCCACCCGCCCCGCCGACGTTGATCTTGACGGTGCCGTCGACGTGGATCAGAGAATCTGCGCAGTCACGGCCACAAAGTGGCAGACGCTGCCGCCGATGACGAACAGGTGCCAGATCGCGTGCGAATAGGGGATCGACTCGCGGTGGTAGAAGTAGGTGCCCAGCGTGTAGGACAGGCCGCCAGCGAGCAGCCAGCCCAGTGTCCAGGCGTCCAGCGACGCCCACATCGGCTTGATCGCCACCAGCACCATCCAGCCCATCGCGATGTAGATCAGCGTGGACAGCAGCTTGAAGCGACCGGTGTAGAACAGTTTGAACACCACGCCGAACAGCGCCAGCGCCCAGATCGCGGTGAACATGCCCCAGCCCCACGGGCCGCGCAGGCCGATGAGGGTGAACGGGGTGTAGGTGCCGGCGATCAGCAGGTAGATCGCGCAGTGGTCGAACACTTTCAGCCGGCCCTTGGCGATCGGGTGCTGAATGGCGTGGTAGAGCGTGGAGGCGGTGTACAGCAGCAGCAGGGCCACGCCGAACACGATCGCGCTGGCCAGTTGCCAGCCGTCACCATAGATGGCGGCCAGCGTGATCAGCACCGCGCTGGCGGCGAGTGCGGCGACCGCGCCGAGCCCGTGGGTCAGGGCGCTGGCGATTTCTTCACGTACGGAAACGACTGAGGTCATGGCGATGATCGGGTGCGCGGGGAGGGGGAGCCCGCTCCCCCCTATCATCGCCGCGATGGCGCGCGCTTGCACGCACGCCTGTTCAGCCGTTCGATCAGGCGACCGAGACGCTGTGCGCCGCTTCGCGCGTGGCGGCGAAGCGAACGTCCGGCGCGCGCTCCTGCGCCAGCTGCAGATTGACCCGGGTCGGGGCCAGGTATACCAGCTGGCCGGCGGCATCGATGCCCAGGTTGCTGGCGTTCTTCTCGCGGAATTCTTCCAGCTTCTTTTCGTCGCTGCAGGTGACCCACCGCGCGGTGGTCACGCTGACCGGCTCGAACGTGGCCTCCACACCGTACTCGTCCTTGAGACGATAGGCCGCCACATCGAACTGCAGCACGCCGACCGCCCCCAGGATCAGGTCGTTGCTCATCAGCGGACGGAAGAACTGGGTTGCGCCTTCTTCGGACAACTGCGCCAGACCCTTCTGCAACTGCTTGAGCTTCAGCGGGTCGCGCAGGCGCGCGCGGCGGAACAGCTCCGGCGCGAAGTTCGGAATGCCGGTGAAGCTCACCGCTTCGCCTTCGGTGAACGTATCGCCGATCGAAATGGTGCCGTGGTTGTGGATGCCGATCACATCGCCAGGCCAGGCCTCGGCGGCGATCTCGCGATCGCTGGCCATGAAGGTCAGCGCATTGGCCAGCTTCATTTCCTTGCCGCTGCGCACGTGGAAGGTCTTCATGCCGGCCACGAATCGGCCCGAACACACCCGCATGAAGGCCACGCGGTCGCGGTGCTGCGGGTCCATGTTGGCCTGGATCTTGAACACGAACCCGGTCAGCTTGTTTTCCTGCGGTGCGATCACCCGGCCGGTGGTCGCGCGCGGCTGCGGCGACGGGGCGTGCTCGACAAAGAAGTCCAGCAGTGGCTGCACGCCGAAATTGTTCACGCCCGAGCCGAAGAACACCGGAGTCTGCTTGCCGGCCAGGTAGGCCTCCACGTCGAACGGATGGCTGGCGCCCTGCACCAGCTCCAGTTCGTCGCGCAGGTCGGCCAGCATGCGTTCGCCGATCTTCTCGGCCAGGTCCGGCGAGTCGATCGACGGGAAGATGGTCGAATCCTGGCGGGTGAAGTTGCGGCCCTGCTCGTAGAGGTGCACTTCGCCGCTGATCAGGTGGACCACGCCCTTGAGGCGCTGGCCCATGCCGATCGGCCAGGTGACCGGCGCGCACTGGATGCCCAGCACGCTTTCCACTTCATCCAGCAGGTCGATCGGCTCCTTGCCTTCGCGGTCGAGCTTGTTGATGAAGGTCATGATCGGCGTGTCGCGCAGGCGGCACACTTCCATCAACTTGATGGTGCGCTCTTCCACGCCCTTGGCCACGTCGATGACCATCAACGCCGAGTCCACCGCGGTCAGCACGCGGTAGGTGTCCTCGCCGAAGTCGGCGTGGCCGGGGGTGTCGAGCAGGTTGACGATCTTGCCTTCGTAGGGGAACTGCATCACCGACGAGGTGACCGAGATGCCGCGCTCCTTTTCCAGCGCCATCCAGTCCGACGTGGCATGGCGCGCGGCCTTGCGCCCCTTGACCGAGCCGGCCATCTGGATCGCACCGCCGAACAGCAGGAGCTTTTCGGTCAGCGTGGTCTTGCCGGCGTCAGGATGGGAAATGATGGCGAAGGTGCGGCGGCGCGCAGCTTCGGTAGCGACTTCGGACATGGCGTGACGCGCCCGCCCGGGGCGCTTTTCAAAGAGATAAGCCGCCGATTATACCGGGCCGCCGGGGTTGGCGGGTCAGGGCGCGGCCCCGTCGCCGCCCGGGGCCACCTCACGGGCGAACTGCAGCTCGCCCTGGGGCGCCACGATGCGCACCGGAATCGAACGCAGCTGCATGCCGGTATTGGCCTGGACCACGAAGTGCAGGTGCGGGGCCGTGCTGTAGCCGGTGTTGCCCGATACGCCGATGCGCTGGCCGGCCTCCACCCGCTGGCCGCTTCGGACCAGCACCCCATTGGCCTGCAGGTGGGCATAGACCGCCATGCTGCCGTCTTCATGCAGCACCCGGATGAAGTTGGCGCGGTCCCGGTCGCGCGCCGGGTCCTGGCCGTTGTCGTGGAAATTGCCCTGCACCTGCATCACCTTGCCGGCACGTGCGGCCAGCACCGGCGTGCCCTCGGGAAGGGCGAAATCGACCGCATCGCGGTTCTCCGCGTCGGTGTGGCTGAAACGCCCCTGGGGCGCCTGGGTCACCTGGAAGCGCTTGGCATCGAACGGCAGCTGGTAGGCCACGTCCATCGGCCGGGCCGCCGGATCGCCCGGTACCGCATCCAGCAGCAGGTTCAGCCGCTGGGTGTCCGGCGGCAACTGCAGACGCGTCACCACCACGCTGGCCGAGCCGGGCAGGACGGTCTGCATCGGCAGCCCGGGCAGCGCCACGGCGCCCGCATCCTGGCGCAGCGCCACCTGCACCGGGCCGGCGAGGTGGTTGTCGACCCGGGCCTGCCAGCGGCTGGCGCCGCCTTCCAGCTTCACCGAGGCCAGCGCGCCGGCGCTTGCGCCCTGCGGCACCCCGGTGGGCTGGACCATGCCCCAGCCCGAGCGCCAGTCCGGCGGCGCGGCCCCGGCCAGCAGGGGGCATGGCAGCAACAGCAGCAGCACGATCCGTCGCATGGTGTCGATCCTATTGAGGTGCGCGGACTCTACGCAATGTGGTCCGTTCAGGAAAGACGGGGCCCAATGCCCTGATGAGAAAAAACTATATCGCTTCATCCCGATGAAGGGATTGACATGCGCTGTGGGGGCTGGCATCGTGGCTCCACCATCGAGACCGGCAGAGGGACAGGCCCTTTGAAGCCGGGGCAGCCCGCAGGCGCGCAAGCGACCTGCGTAGGTGCCAAATCCTGCGGGGACCGTGGCGTCCACCGAAAGATGGTTCGACCCATGCACTGTGCGTGCATCTCGAACGCGAGCTCCGCGAAAGCTCGATGGCCGATTTCCTTCCTGGGATACCGCCATGCGTTTCGCCACCGCTTCAGCGCTCGCCACCGACACCTTCGCCCCTGTCAGCGTGCCCGTCATCGACGGCCGCAACGCCGTGCGCGGCGATATCGCCGCGGTGCTGTCGATGCGCCACGGGGGCGTGCGCCCGGTGCGTCTGCGCTACGAACTGGTCGGACGCGAGGATGCGCCGGTGGTGGTGCTGGCCGGTGGCATCTCGGCCCATCGCCACGTGGCTGCCAATGCCGAGTTCCCCGAGAAGGGCTGGGCCGACGGCCTGGTGGCGGCGGGCCGCACCCTGGACCCGGCCACGCTGCGCATCCTGGCGTTCGACTTCATCGGTGCCGACGGCGCGCTGGACCTGCCGATCGACACCGCCGACCAGGCCGATGCGCTGGCGCTGCTGCTCGACCAGCTCGGCATCGCGCAGCTGCAGTGTTTCGTCGGCTATTCCTACGGCGCCCTGGTCGGACAGCAGTTCGCGGTGCGGCACCGGCAGCGACTGCAGCGGCTGGTCGCGGTGAGCGGCGCGCATCGCCCGCACCCGTACGCCGCGGCGTGGCGCGCGCTGCAGCGCCGTGCGGTCGCCCTGGGGCAGCTGCAGTGCGCTGAAAGCCACGGTCTGTCGCTGGCCCGGCAGTTCGCCATGCTCAGCTACCGCACGCCGGAAGAATTCGGCGAGCGCTTCGATGCCGCACCGGAGGTGGTCAATGGCCGCGTGCGCGTGGCCGCCGAGGACTACCTGGATGCGGCCGGCGCACAGTACGTGGCGCGCACGCCGGTAAACGCCTACCTGCGCCTGTCCGAATCGATCGACCTGCACCGCGTCGACCCCACCGCCCTCCAGGTACCGACCGTGGTCGTCGCCGTCGAAGGGGACCGGCTGGTGCCACTGGCCGACTGCGTCGGCCTGGTCGAAGGGCTGGGCCCGCGCGGCAGCCTGCGCGTGCTGCGCTCGCCCTACGGCCACGACGCCTTCCTCAAAGAAACCGATCGCATCGACGCGATCCTCACCAACGCCATCCGTTCCCCGGGAGAAACCGCATGAGTCTGTCCGCTGGTACCGAACCGTCCTGTAGCCGCGTCACCGCTGCGGTACGCGCCGGCATTGACCGTGATACCGCCCACGGCGCGGTGACCCCGCCGATCGTGTTGTCCTCCAATTTCAGCTTCGACGGTTTCGGCAACAAGCGTCAGTACGATTACACGCGCAGCGGCAATCCGACCCGCGACCTGCTGGGTGAGGCACTGGCCGAACTCGAAGGCGGCGCAGGGGGCGTGATCACCTCCACCGGCATGGGAGCGATCAACCTGGTGCTCAACGCGCTGCTGCAGCCGGGCGATACGCTGGTGGTGCCGCATGATGCGTACGGCGGCAGCTGGCGGCTGTTCAACGCCCTGGCGAAGAAGGGCCATTTCGGGCTGATCACCGCCGACCTCACGGATCCGCGCTCGCTGGCCGATGCGCTGGCGCAGTCGCCGACGCTGGTGCTGATCGAAACCCCGTCCAACCCGCTGCTGCGCATCACCGACCTGCGCTTCGTCATCGACGCCGCGCACAGGGCCGGCGCCAAGGTGGTGGTGGACAACACCTTTCTGTCGCCGGCGCTGCAGCAGCCGATCGCATTCGGCGCCGATCTGGTGCTGCACTCGACCACCAAGTACATCAATGGGCACAGCGACGTGGTGGGGGGGGCGGTGATTGCGCGCGATCCGGCGGTGCATGAGCAACTGGTGTGGTGGGCCAATGCGCTCGGGCTGACCGGCTCGCCGTTCGATGCCTTCCTGACCCTTCGCGGGCTGCGTACGCTCGGCGCGCGCCTGCGCGCGCACCAGGAGAACACCGCCGCAGTGGTCGATCTGCTGGCCGCCAGCGATGCGGTTGCCCAGGTGTACTACCCCGGGCTGGCGGACCATCCGGGGCACGCGATCGCCGCGCGCCAGCAGAGCGGTTTCGGCGCGATGCTGTCCTTCGAGCTGGCGTCCTGCGCCGGCGATGATCCACACGCGGCCGTGCGCGCCTTCGTCGACGGCCTGCGCTTTTTCACCCTGGCCGAATCGCTGGGCGGGGTCGAGAGCCTGGTCGCGCATCCGGCCACCATGACCCACGCCGCGATGACGCCGGAGGCGCGTGCGCATGCAGGGATCAGTGAAGGGCTGCTGCGCCTGTCGGTGGGCATCGAATCGCCCGAGGACCTCGTGGCCGACCTGCAGGCCGGGCTGGAACGCGCGCAGGCGGTGATCAACCTGCAGGCCCGGACGGCACACCGCAAACAGGTGGATGCATGAGCGCGGTCCTGACGTTGGCCCCGGCCACGGCGCGACGTCTGGCGCTGCTCGGCACCGGCACCGTCGGCACTGCGTTCGTGCAGCGCTACCAGTCGTTGCTGGCACGCGGCGTGGCACTGCCGCAGTTCTCCTGGCTGGCCAATTCGCGGACGGCGCGCGCCTGTGGGCACGCGCCGGAGCAGGAGCTGCAGCTGGCCAACCTGGCTGCCCGTACCGCGCCGGCGTTGCAGCCCTGGGCGGACACCGACGGCCTGCAGCGCGGCGATGTGGTGGTGGATGCCACCGCCAGCGACGAGGTGGCCAACCGGCATGAGCAATGGCTGGCTCGCGGCGTGCATGTGGTAACCGCCAACAAGCTCGGCCAGGGCGCGCAGCTCGCGCGGGCGCAGGCCATCGCCGACAGCCGCCAGGGCAGCGACGCGCAGTACGGCGACAGCGCCACGGTAGGCGCGGGCCTGCCGCTGCTGAGCAGCCTGCGCGCGCTGGTGGCCGGGGGGGACCGCATCCACCGCGTGGAAGGCGTGCTGTCCGGATCGCTGGCCTGGCTGTTCCATCACTACGATGGCCAACGCGCGTTCTCCGATTGGGTGCGCGAGGCCGCCCGCGCCGGGTACACCGAGCCGGACCCGCGCGTGGACCTGTCCGGTGAGGACGTACGCCGCAAGCTGCTGATCCTGGCCCGGGCCAGTGGCATCGCGCTGTGCGCCGGGCAGGTGCGGGTGGCCTCGCTGGTGCCGGACGCGCTGGCCGCGTTGCCGGCCGACGCGGCGCTGGGCGCGTTGTCGCAGCTTGATGCGCCGCTGCTGCAGTACTGGCACCAGGCACAGACACAGGGTGGCTGCCTGCGCTTCGTCGGCGGCTTCGACCACGACGGCGCGTCGGTGGGGCTGCGCATCCTGCCGCTCGACCACCCGTTGGCGGGCGGGGCGCAGACCGACAACCGGGTGGCGATCCACAGCGACCGTTATCAGCAGCAGCCGCTGCTGATCCAGGGTCCGGGTGCGGGCGCCGGCGTCACCGCGGCGGCGCTGCTCGACGACGTGCTGGCGATCGTACGGCGCTGATCATTGCCACCCCAGGCGTGGCCAGCCGACCAACGGCCGGCCCCTACCTGCCTGGGTGTTGCAGGGCGTTCAACAGGGCGGCGTTGAACCGTTCCGGGTCCTGCACCTGTGGCGAATGGCCGAGGTCGTCGAACGTCACCAGCGTCGCGCCGGGGATCGCAGCGGCGGCGGCCCTGCCCAGCGTCGGGTAGTCGCCCAGCGTGGCCTTCAACGCCGGCGGTGCGAGGTCCCGGCCGATGGCGGTGCGGTCGGTCTGGCCGATGAACAGCGTGGTGGGCACGGCGATGCGCGGCAGCTCGTATACCACCGGCTGATTGAACACCATGTCCGAGGTGAGTGCCTGGCTCCAGGCCACCGCTTCCTTCCCCGCACCGTCATACATGCGCGATTGCATGCGCACCCACTGTTCGTACTGCGGTTTCCACTGGCCGTTGTAGTACACCTCCCGCTGGTACGCCCTGATGCTGTCGGCGCTGGTCTTGAGTTCGTTGGCATACCACGCATCCACACTGCGCCACGGCACGCCTTTGGCCTTCCAGTCTTCCAACCCGATTGGATTGACCAGCGCGAGGTGGCGCAACTGCTGCGGATACATCAGGGCATAGCGCGCGGCGAGCATGCCGCCCATCGAATGGCCCACCAGGTCCACCTTGGCCGCGTCGAGGCCGAGGTGGGCCAGCAGCGCGTGGGTGTTGGCGGCGAGCTGTCCGAACGAATACTGGTAGCGCTCGGGCTTGCTGGATTTGCAGAAGCCGATCTGGTCCGGTGCGATCACCCGGTAGCCGGCGGCGGTGAGCGCGGCGATGCTGTCTTTCCAGGTTGCCGCGCAGAAGTTCTTGCCGTGCAGCAGCACCACCGTACCGGCGAACGCGGTTCCTGCCGGCGGAACATCCAGATACGCCATCTCCAGCGGCTGCCGTTGCGATCCGAGCGGGAAGATCTTCACCGGATACGGGTAGTCGAAGCCTTCCAGTCGCGGGCCATAGGTCTCGGCGGCGAAGGTGGTCAGCGGGAGGCAGGCGAGCAGGGCGGCGGCCAGGATGCGCATGGCGGTCTCCGGAAGGGGAACCCGGACTTTACCGGAGGTGCCGCGCACGTGCCGCGACACCATGACCGGTGCAGCCGACCGTGGGTCGGCGGCCGCGGATCAGCACTCGATGACGTTGACCGCCAGGCCGCCGCGGCTGGTTTCCTTGTACTTGTCCTGCATGTCGCGGCCGGTGTCGCGCATGGTCTTGATGACCTTGTCCAGCGATACCTTGTGCTTGCCGTCGCCACGCATGGCCATGCGGCTGGCGTTGATCGCCTTGACCGCGCCCATCGCGTTGCGCTCGATGCAGGGGATCTGCACCAGGCCACCGATCGGGTCGCAAGTCAGGCCGAGGTTGTGCTCCATGCCGATCTCGGCGGCATTCTCGATCTGGCTGGGGTTGCCGCCGAGTGCGGCAACCAGGCCGCCGGCGGCCATCGAGCAGGCCACGCCCACCTCGCCCTGGCAACCGACTTCGGCGCCGGAGATCGAGGCGTTTTCCTTGTACAGGATGCCGATCGCGGCGGAGGTCAGCAGGAAGTCGAACACGCGCTGTTCATTGGCGCCGGGGCAGAAGCGATCAAAGTAGTGCAGCACGGCCGGGAGCACGCCGGCAGCGCCGTTGGTCGGGGCGGTGACCACACGGCCGCCGGCTGCGTTTTCCTCGTTGACCGCCAGCGCGTACAGGTTCACCCAGTCCAGCGTGGTCAGCGGATCGCGCATGGCCGCTTCAGGCTTGGACGACAGTTCGCGATACAGCGCCGGAGCACGGCGTGAGACATGCAGGCCACCGGGCAGGGTGCCTTCCTGGCGGATGCCGCGTGCCACGCAGCTCTGCATGGCATTCCAGATTTCGCGCAGCTGATCGCGGATCTCGTCCTCGGTACGCCAGCACTTCTCGTTCTCGAACATCATCTGGGCGATGCTCAGGCCGCTGCGCGCGGTCTGCGCCAGCAGCTCGTCGCCGCTCTTGAACGGATACGGCAGCGGCGTTTCATCGGGCACGATGCGATCGTCGGCGGCGTCGTCCTGGTTGACCACGAAGCCGCCGCCCACCGAGTAGTAGTCGCGGGTGGCGATGACCTGTTCCTGGGCGTCGTACGCGGTGAAGCGCATGCCGTTGGTGTGATAGGGCAGCTTCTGGCGCTTGTTCAGGCCGAGGTCGCGCTTTTCGTCGAACACGATCTCATGCTGGCCCATCAGCTTCAGGCGCTTGGTGGTGCGGATGCGCTCCAGCGTTTCCGGAATGATGTCCGGATCGATCAGGTTCGGGCGCTGGCCTTCCAGCCCGAGCAGCACCGCTTTGTCGGTGCCGTGGCCGCGACCGGTGAGGGCCAGCGAGCCGTAGACGTCGGCCCGGATGCGCACCACGTCCTGCAGATGCCCCGGGTCGAGCAGCCAACGGTGCACGAAACGCTCGGCAGCCTTCATCGGTCCTACGGTATGCGAGGAACTCGGGCCAATGCCGATCTTGAACACATCGAACGTGCTGACTGCCATGATTGCCAAACTGCGGGTATCGGATGGAGCGCCATTCTATGCTGTCGCGGGCGCCAGCCATGATTGCGGCGCAACATTTGCCAAGGCGGGTGGGCCGGTGTTTACCTTGTACCAGCGTGATGACTGCCACTTGTGCGACCAGGCCCTGGCGGTGCTGGCGCAGGCCCGGGTGGGCGATCTGGACAGTGTGTTCATCGACGACGATGCGGCGCTGGAGGCCCGTTACGGGCTGCGCGTGCCGGTGCTGCGCGATGCGCAGGGCCGCGAGCTGGACTGGCCGTTCGATGTGGCGGCGCTGCGGGCCTGGATGGGCTGACGCCTGCAGGGCGCCGGCCGGTGGCCGGCGCCCTGCAGGCGATCGCTGGGGCGGGGGCCGGCACCGGCCGGCGCGGTCGCCCGCGTTACTTTGCTTTCAGGACGACCTTGGTGCTGATCGCGGTTTCGTTGGGGATGGTCTTGGTGTCGGCCCAGTCGCCGCCGCCCACGCCGAAGTCCAGGCGCTTGACCGTGGCCTTGCCGGTGAGTACCGGCTGGGCGCCCGGGGTCCAGGTGAAGGTCAGCGTGACCGGCTTGCTGACGCCGCGCAGTTCCAGCGTGCCGTCGGCGGCGAACTGGTTGTTGCCCAGTGCGCGGAACCTGCTGGCGCTGTACTTGGCCTGGGCGAACTTGCCGACGTTGAAGAAGTCGGCGCCCTGCAGCGTGGAGTCGCGGTCGCTGTTGCCGCTCTTGGCGCCGGCCAGCGGAATGGTCACTTCCAGGTGCGAGCCGTCCAGCTTGGCCGGATCGAAGCTGAGCCTGGTGTCGAAGCCCGGGAAGCTGCCGGTGAAGACTTCGCCGTCGTATTTGGTGGCAAACACCAGGACCGAACCAGGCGCCTGCACGTACTCGGCGGCAAGGGCCGGGGCGGCGGCCATCAGGCCGGCCAGGGCGGCGGCGACCGCTGCGGGGGTGGTGAGCTTGATGTTCATTCTCAATCCTTCTGGGGGGAGGCGAGCCACCGCTGCGGCATCATGCGCGCAAGGGTGGCATCGCGTTGGTAAAGATGGTGGTAAAGCGCGGCGCCGGCATGGGCCAACACCACGGCGATCAGCAGCCAGAAGCCCCACTCGTGGATGGCATGGGAGATCTGGGTGACCTGCGCGTCCGGCGCGCTGAGCTTGGGCACGTTGACCAGGCCGAACCAGCGGAACGGGCGCAGTCCACTGGCCGAGTCGTACAGCCAGCCCGACAGCGGGATGGCGAACATCAGCACATACAGCAGCCAATGGGTGGTCGAGGCGATGCGCTCCTGCCAGGTCGGTGTGCCGGGCACCGGCCCCGGCGCGCCGGCATACAGTCGCCAGCCCAGGCGGACCACCACCAGTGCCAGCACGGTAATGCCGATCGACTTGTGCATCGTGTAGATCCAGAAGTACTTCGGCGTCTTCGGGAACTCGCCCATCGTCAGGCCGACGATGCCCAGGGCGAGGATCAGCACGGCGATCAACCAGTGCAGGGTCATGCTGACGCCGCCCCAGCGGGCAGCGGTGTTCTTGGCGGTCATGGCGTGGTCTCCTGGACCGGCTGAGGGGATGGGGAATCGGAGTGCGGTGTGGTCGGCGGAGTTCCCGCATCCTCGACGGACGGTGTGTCCTGCGGATCGGCGGCAGTGCGGTCGCGCACCGCCTCGGCCTCGATGCGCAGCTGCACCTCATCGCCGATCATCGACGGCCAGCCATCCACGCCGAATGCGCTGCGGCTGAGCGTGGCGGTGGCCGAGAAACCGGCGGTGCGCCGGAACGGCGGCAGCGGGTGGCGCTTGAGTGCGTTGAGCGTGACCGCCAGCGTGACTTCGCGGCTGACCCCGTGCAGGGTCAGCTGGCCGATGACGTTGGCGTGAGTGGCGTCGATCGGCTCGACCCGCGTGGACACGAAGCGGGCCTCGGGAAAGCGCTCGGCATCGAGCAGGCTGCGCGCCAGCGTGGCCTTGTTCCATTTGTCGTCGCCCAGGTCCAGGCGCTGCAGCGGCACGCTGACGTTGAGCGTTGCCCCGGCCCAGTCCTGCGGATCGAACACGAGTACGCCCTCGCTGCCGGAGATGGTGCCCAGCGCATGCGAGAAGCCGGCGTGTTCGATCGCAAACAGCACCCGTGTGTGGACCGGGTCCAGGCGGTAGCTGTCGGCGGCAAGCGCCAGGCCGGGGGCGGAGAACAGCAGCAGGGCAAGGGTCAGGCGCAGGGACATGGCCGGGCTCCATCGGAATCTGTGCCGATCATACGCACAGGTCTGCGCAGCCATGCAGGCTCATGGCTGCAACAGTTCGTGGTGCCGGTGTGAACGCGCCCGGCGCCGGTTCCGTGCGGGGGCCGGGCGCAGGAGAAAGCGTGTTCCATGCGACAATCCGCGCCTACACGGAGATCGGAATGGCGATGAGCGCGCGCGTCTGGCGGGCTGGCATCGTGGTGTTGGTGCTGTGGCTGTGTGCAGTGCCGGCCGCGTCGTGGGCCACAGGGACATCGGCAGAAACACCGCGCATGCGCCGCTTCGGTGCCGCCGAAGGCATGCCCTCGCGCATGGTGCTGGCGCTGGCCCAGGACCGCCAGGGATACGTATGGGCGGCCACCGATGACGGACTTGCACGCCTGGACGGTGTGGGGCTACGTGTCTGGCGCCACGATCCGGCCGATCCCGATTCGATTCCGGGCAACGAAGTGGAGACCCTGCTGGTCGACCCGCTGGACCGCGTGTGGGTAGGGACCAACGGGGTGGGCCTGAGCATGCTGGGGCCGGAGCGCCGCCGCTTCGAACGCTTCGCCGATGTGAACGCACGCTGCGAGGGACAGTTCTGGTCGCTGGCCTATGCGGCGCGGTCGTTGTGGATCGGCACCAACCAGCACGGCATCTGCCGGCGCGGCGAAGATGGCCGGCTGATCCGCTACCAGGCCGATCCGGGCGACCCACGCACGCTGCCGGACAACACCATCTATACGCTGCTGACCGACCCGCAGGGACGGGTATGGGTGGGCACCGGCAGTGGCGTGGCGCGCTGGGAAGGCGATCATTTCACCCGCATCGCGCCGGCGCTGCTGGGCGGCAAGAGCGTGTTCCGCCTCACCCGCGAACCGGATGGCACGGTCTGGGCCGGCACCGAGGGCGGGCTGTTCCGGATCGGCGCCGATGACGTGGTCACCCCCGCGCCGTGGACGTTGAGCGCCGACGTGCGCGCGGCCAGCGTGATCCACGACCGCAACGGTGGCTACTGGCTGGGCACGGCCGATGGCCTGTACCGGGGCAACGACCGCGCCCTGCGCCTGCTGGCCGGTGATGCGGGCAGCGGCTTCCTGACGGCCCGCAGTGGGGTGCTGGACCTGCTGCAGGATCACGAGGGCGGGCTGTGGGTGGCCATGCTGACCCAGGGCCTGGCGTACCTGCCGCCGGACTGGAAGCGCTTTTCCAGCTGGTACCAGCTGGACGGCAAGCCGCTGGACAGCGCCTACCTGCTCGGCGTGGCCGCCGCCGGCGAAGCGTTCTACATCGCCGGCGCGCATGGCCTGTACCGGTTGGACGAGGTGGGGCGGTTGAGCCAGATCGCCGACGACGCCCGGATCGGGGTAGGCGCGGCATGGTCGGTATTGCCGCGCGCCGATGGCGCGCTGTGGATCGGCCGGGCCGGGCGCCTGAGCCTGTACCAGCCACGCACCGGTGCGTTGCGCGAGTGGAAGATCGGCGGAGGATCGGATGTCCGCCAGCGTATCGACCTGATCCGCCAGGCGCCCGATGGGGAGCTGTGGCTGTCGATCATGAACTACGGAATCCAGCGCCGCGCCGCCGACGGCCGCGTGCTCGATACCATCCGCATCGACCAGGGCCGCGGGCTCACCGAGAACCCGGTCGAGCAGATGGTGTTCGACCCGCGCGGGCAGCTGTGGGTGGTGGGCGACATGGGGCTGCTGCGCTGGCGCAATGATCGGTTCGAGCAGGTGCCGGGCATTTCCCGCGGCAGCATCTACGACATTGCCTGGGACGGCCCGGACCACCTGTGGCTGGCCCGCAAGGGCGCGCTGGAGCGCTATGCGTGGGATGGCTTGAGCATGACCCTGCGTGAACGGGTCGGCGCGGCCCAGGGCCTGCCGCCGGTATCGATGGGCGGCGTGGTGGTGGGGCGCGATGGCCAGGTCTGGGCGACCACCCCGCGCGGCCTGGTGTCCTGGCATCCGCGCCTGCGGCGTGCGCGCCTGTACGGCGAGCGTGATGGTCTGCCCGATGCGGAGTTCAGCGGCCGGCCGCCGGTGCGCAACAGCAAGGGCCAGGTGCTGGCGGTGACCGCCACCGGTCTGGTGGGGTTCGATCCGGATGCGCCGGACATCGTGCTGCCGCCGTCGCAGCTGGTGATCGACAACGTGCAGGTGCGTCGCGACGATGCCGAAGGCCAGCAGACCCTGCCGATCAATGCGCCGATCACGCTGGGCCCGCTGGATCGCGACCTGATCATTTCCGCGCGGTTGTTGTCCTTCGCCAATCCCCAGGGCAACCGGTATCGCTTCCGGGTCGCGGGTTATGACCAGAACTGGGTGATGCAGGCCGCCGATGGCGAGCGCCTGTTGTCGCGTCTGCCTGCCGGACAGTACGCCATCGATGTGCAGGCGGCGACGCCGCACGGCGACTGGACCCCCACGCGCACGCTCACCGTGCAGGTCAACCCGCCGTGGTGGCGCAGCAACTGGGCCATCGTCTGTTACGTGCTTGGCACGGTGCTGTCCATCGCCGCCATCGCCCACGTGGCCCGGGTTCGCCTGCGCCGGCGCCAGCAATGGCAGTTGACCCTGCACAAGCAGCAGCTGGCCGAACAGGCCTCGCAGGCCAAGAGCCGCTTCCTGGCCACGCTCGGGCACGAAGTGCGCACGCCGATGACCGGCGTGCTGGGCATGAGCGAACTGCTGCTCTCCACGCCGCTGGACGAGATCCAGCGCGGCTACGCCGCCTCCATCCAGCATGCCGGCACGCACCTGCTGCGGCTGGTCAATGATGCGCTTGACCTGGCCCGCATCGAAGCAGGCCGGCTGGAGCTGGACATCCGCCCGTTCGATCTGATGACGCTGCTTGAGCAGGTGGAGGCCTTGATGGAGCCGATGGCCCACCACCGTGGCCTGGCCTTCGAGCGCAGTTTCAATCTGCCCGGGCCCGTCCAGGTCAGCGGCGATGAAATGCGGATCCGCCAGATCCTGATGAACCTGCTCGGCAACGCCATCAAGTTCACCGAGCAGGGCCACGTCGGGCTGGGCATCGAGTTGGTCGACGACGGCCACGGCGTGGTCTTCGAGGTCTCCGATACCGGACCAGGCATCAGCAAGGAACAGCAGCAGCGCCTGTTCCACCGTTTCGAACAGGCCGACGGGCCGCGCACCGCATCGCGCTACGGCGGCAGCGGGCTGGGGCTGGCGATCTGCCAGGAACTGGCGGTGGCGATGGGCGGGCGGATCGGCATCGACAGCCGCCCGGGCCAGGGCGCGCGTTTCAGTGTGCACCTGCCGCTGCCGTGGACACTGCAGCGCAGCCGCCATGTGGGGGACGCGACGGACGACACGCGCGCGGCGCTGCCGCCGCTGCGCATCCTGCTGGTGGAAGACGATGCGACCGTCGCCGATGTCATCACCGGCCTGCTGCGCACGCGCGGGCATGAGGTGGTGCATGTGCTGCATGGGCTGGCGGCGCTGTCGGAAGTGGCCTCGGGCCGTTTCGACATCGGGCTGCTGGATCTGGACCTGCCGGCGCTGGACGGCATCGCGATCGCTTCGCAGCTGCGCGCGATGGGCTACGAGCTGCCGCTGATCGCGGTGACCGCCCGATCGGATGCCTACGCCGAGCAGCAGGTACTGGCCTCGGGATTCGACGGCTTCCTGCGCAAGCCGGTGACGGGCGACATGCTGGTGGAGGCCATCGCGCAGGCGCGGATGGCGCGGCAACCTGTGCACTGAGTCCTGCATCGATTGATGGCGCGCGCCTATTCGGCGGAAGTGATCTGAACCTTGATTGCTCGGAACGTGAACTGACGTCGGCTGCAGGCGCGTAGCGATGCTCCCGGTCCCGTAGCGTGCACGCGATGACACTCCTTCTTCCCCGTTAGGCCGTGGCGGCCCGCGCTGCGGAGGCCACCGCGTTCCTCCACGGATGTCGCCTGCTGCTGATGCTGGCCTGGCTGGCCTGGCCCCTGCGGGGAGATGCACAAGGGGGGATGCGCCCGGTGCCGCAACTGCAGGATGCGACCACCGGCTTGCCTGCCCGCGAGGTGCGCGACGTGGTGGAGGACGCGCTCGGCGACGTGTGGCTGGCCACCGAGCTGGGAGTACTGCGCTTCGACGGGCGCCGCTATCGGCTGCAGCCGACAGCGCGCGGGATGTCGGAGACGGCGTGGGTACGGTTGCATGTCGATCCGCGCGGCCGACTGTGGGGCCTGACCGCTTCGCGACAGCTGATGGCCTGGTCGGACGACCGTGAACGGGTTGACCGCCATCCCGCGCCGCGCGCGCCGGGCGCCGCGCGCCCGCTGCGGATCGATCATCTGTCCAGTGACGTACTCGGCCTGTGGGTGGGCAGTGCCTCCGACGGGGCCTACGTGTGGCGCGATGCCGCCGGCTGGGTACGCGCGCGCGGCCTGCCGTCGCCGCAGATCACCGCACTGGCGCGTGATCGGGATGGGGGCATGTGGGTCGGGACCGCGAAGGGGTTGGCCTATGGTCGTTCGGCGCAGCTGACACCGGTCGCGGCATGGCCGTCCACGCCGGTGGTGGGTCTGACCGCCGATCCGCGCGGCGGAGTCTGGGTGACCACCGCACGGGCCGCCTTCCATCTTGCCCATCCCGATGCCGTGCCCACGCGCACCCACGCGACCGCCGCCCGTGCGCTGCTGCGGGGGGACGCCGGCGAGACCTGGTGGCAGCAGGCTGATGGGCTGGTGCTGACGCAGGCCGCCGAGGTGCGACAGGTTGCATTGCCATCCCCTCCAGGGCTGCCTGCGCCAGTGATTCGGCAGATGCAGGAAGACCGCAACGGCGGCGTGTGGCTGCGCAGCGACGACCATCGGCTGTGGCGCCTGCCGCCGCGCTGGCAGCAGTTCACCGCGCTGGCGTCGGGCGCGGGCCTGCGCGACCCGTACGCGGGCGCGCTGGCGGCGTCGAAGGATGGCCGGATCTGGGTGGCCGGCAGCCACGGCAACCTGCAGCTCCTCGACCCGCGTACCGGTGTGGCGGGGCGCCCGGTGCCGTTCACCGGTGAGCTGGACGAGGCACGCACGCTGGGCATGGCCGAGGATGCGCAGGGCAGGGTCTGGATCGCGACAGGCTCGCGGCTGTTGCGCTACACCCCTTCACACCGGCACTGGCGGCGCTGGTCATTGCCGGTCGACGCCGGGACGGGGCCG
Organism: Stenotrophomonas sp. NPDC077461; assembly: GCF_049545475.1. Classification (NCBI taxonomy): domain Bacteria; kingdom Pseudomonadati; phylum Pseudomonadota; class Gammaproteobacteria; order Lysobacterales; family Lysobacteraceae; genus Stenotrophomonas; species Stenotrophomonas sp. NPDC077461. The sequence continues at coordinate 74,088 of NZ_JBMWDO010000008.1, read as the reverse complement.
CTGGCGGTAACGGTGTGCCGCGATGGCGCGGTGTGGATCGTCGCCAACGACCACGTGCAGCGCCGCGATGCGGACGGTGTGGTGCGGCTGCGAGGCACGCCGGCGGCGCTGGGTTGGATGCCGCCGGCGTCGGCGGTCCCGCTGCTGTGCGCGCGCGATGGCACCCTGTGGGCGGGCGACCGCGGCGGGCTGCGTCGCTGGCTGCCGGCGCAGGAGCGCTTCACACGTGTGTCCGGCGGTCTATCAGGCCGTGTCTCGGCGTTGGCCGAGGATGCGCACGGGCATCTGTGGACCAGCGGTCCCGGCGCGTTGCAGCGCTACCGCTGGGATGGCCAGCGGCTGCACCCGACGCAGCGCTTCGATGCGGCTCAGGGGTATCCGCAGCTGGACGCGCAGGCGCTGGCCGTGGACGGGGCAGGAAGGGCGTGGAGCGGCAGCGCGCGGGGCCTGGTGCGTGCCGATCCGGATACCGGGCGGATCCGCCTGTTCGACACGGGCGACGGCGTGCCGGTGCAGCAGGTCATGCCCCAGCGCCTGCGCACGCTGTCCGATGGCACGCTGGTGGCGGCCGTGCGCGAAGGCGGCGTGCTGCTGTTCGATCCGGCCCGTCTGCGCGATCCGTCACGACGGCGCGGGCTGCACATCGACGCGGTCAGCGTGCACCGGGGGCACGCAATGGTCCCGTTGCCGGTGGCCGGCACCGTGCGGTTGCGCGCAAGTGACCGCAACGTACGGGTTGCCGTGCGCCTGGCCGGCAATGCCGATCCCATGCGCGTGCGCTACCGTTTCGCACTGCGTGGCGCGGGCAACGACAGCGTGGATACCGGTCACCTCGGCCAGCGCATGTTCGCGCGGCTTCCGCCGGGCCGGCATGTCCTCGACGTGCAGGCGCTGCCAGATGACGGGCGTGCCGCGTCGCACACCTCCCTTGTGCTGGACGTCGCCCCCGGCGCCGGGCAGGCAATGCGCGGGCGGCTGGCCATCGCCGCGGTGCTTGGCGCGGCCACCGTGCTCGGCATACGTGCGTACCGCCGCCATGCTCGGCGGCGGCTGCGCGCGCGGCATGGCGAGGAACAGCGGCAACGGGCGGCGCAGGCATCGCGGGCGCGCACCGACATGCTGCTGCGGTTGGGCCGGGACGTGCGGGTGCCGATGAGTGCGGTGCTCGGCTGGAGCGACGCGCTGCAGCACGCGCCGCTGACCGATGCGCAGCGCGACCAGGTGCGCAGCCTGCATCGCGCCGGTGAACACCTGATGCAGCTGATGGACGACGCGCTGGATGTCGCGCAGGTGGAGGCCGGAACCCCGCACCTGCAGTGCGTGGCGTTCGATCTGCCCGCGCTGCTGGACGATCTGCAGGCCCTGCTGCAACCGGTGGCGCAGGCGCGCGGCGTGTCGCTGCGCTGGCAGGTGGACCCGGCAGCCCGCCGCGCTTTCCTCGGCGATCCCGCACGCCTGCGTCAGATCCTGCTCAATCTGCTTGGCAACGCGTTGAAGTTCACGGCGCGTGGGCAGGTGGTGCTGGAGGCGGCGTACACCGGCACTGCGGACGGTGTGTGCCTGCGCGTGATCGATACGGGTCCGGGTCTGGACCCGGTGCAGCAGCGACGCATCTTCCAGCGCTTCGAGCAGGCCGACGGGGAGCGCACGGCGGCGCGCCACGGGGGGACCGGCCTGGGTCTGGCGATCTCGCGGCAGCTGGCCCAGGCGATGGGGGGCGACATCACGCTGGCGAGCGTGGTCGGGGAGGGGAGCTGCTTCACCCTGCAACTGCCCATGCCGCCGGTTCGCATGCCTGCCGACGCCGGCGATGTCGGGCAGCCCGCGCAGCGGCACGCACGCGCGCTGCGGCTGCTGGTGGTGGCGCCAGCCGTCGCCGACGTGATTGCCGCCTTGCTGCGGCACCTTGGCCATCACGTGCAGGTCGTCGACGGCCGGGCGCCGGAGCGGCCGAGGGCCGCGCCGGCATGGGACGTCATCGTGGTCGACCCGGCGCTCGGCGACGCCGCCGGCAGCGTCGGCCTGCGGCTGGCCACGCAATGGCCTGGCGTCCCCCGCCTGGCATTGAGCGCCTGCAGCGCCCCGCAGGCGGCGCGCCTGGCGGAGGCGGGTGGCTACGCCGCCTTCCTGCGGCTGCCTGTGACCGCAAGGCATCTGGCCACGGCGTTGCAGCAGTGCGTGGACCGGTGATGAAGGGCCTGGTGCGGCTGTGCCTTGTCCTGCTCTGGGGGCACCTGGTCGTGCCGGGCGCGTGGGCTCACACGCCCGATGCGGTACAGGTTTCCATGCGTCAGGGACTGCCATCGGACCGTGTCTACCAGATCGTGGAGGATCGGCAGGGCTACCGCTGGTTTGCAACCTCCGATGGACTGGCGCGCCACGATGGACGGCGCTTCCGGCTGTGGCGCATTGAACAGGGGCTGCCCGACAACGACATCACCAGCGTGGCGCTGGATGCGCAGGACCAGCTGTGGGCCGGCACGGCCAGCGGCCATCTGCTGCATCTTTCCGCCGACGGCCGCCACCTGCGTCGCGTGGAGGGCGCGCGCGCGCTGGCCGCCAGTGCGATCACCACGCTGCTGCCCCTGCCAGACGGTTCGCTCTGGTTCGGCACGCGCGATGCCGGTCTGTATCGACGCACTGCCGACGGGCGGCTGCAGCGCTTCCTGCCGGGTCCGGCAGGGGCAGGATTGCCGTCTCCCCGCGTGCGTGCCCTTGCGCGCGGTGCGGATGGCACCGTGTGGATCGGCACTGCAGGGGGCCTGGCACGCTGGCGCGGGGAGGCCTTTCTGCCCACCCGCGCAGCGGACCGGGCAGTCCATGCGTTGGCCCCGGCGGGTGCGCACATGTGGGTCGGCGACGCCGGCGGTGTGCAGCGACGCACCGCGACGGAGGCAGTCGCCGCGTCTGCGTCCGTGCCGGGCCTGCGCCTGCTCGGTGTCACGCGCGATGGCGCGCGCTGGCTTGCGCAGGGCCCGCACGTGTGGCGCGAAGACCCGCAGACCGGCGTGCGGCGCGAGGTGGCGCTGACGGCGTCGGACGGACGGACACGCCCCCGTATCGTGGGCATGCACGAGGATCGCGATGGCGGCGTGTGGCTGCTTGCCGCCCAGTTGGGGGTCTGGCGGCTGCGGCCGGACTGGCGTGCGTTCCGCACCATCGCGGGTGCGCCGGGCCAGGACGCGGCACTGCCGGCGGCATGGACCAGTGGACGGGACGGCGGCGCATGGTGGGCAGGCACCGACGGTGGGCTGCACTGGATCGACGCGACGGCCGCGCCGCGCTCCCGCCGGGTGGTGCGTGATGCGACTCCACGCGGGTCAGGCCGGCGTGCCGTTGTTGAAGACAGCCACGGCCAGGTGTGGATGGCGGGGCCGGGCCGGTTGACCCGCTGGGACCCGCGCAGCCGCGCAGTGCGTCACTGGACGGTGCCGGTCCAGCCGCAGGGCGCCGAGCGGGTGCTTCGCAGTTGCGGAGCCGGAGAGCTCTGGCACCTGGACGGCGATTGGCTGCAGCAGCGCGATCGACGGGGACGCCTGCGCGGTCGCTGGACGCGCAGCGCGGCAGGCTTGCCGGCAGCAGTGGATGCGGCAGCGATGCAATGCGGGGCCGACGGCGCACTCTGGGTGGCGTCGGCGACGCGGGTGTACCGCTGGGCGGCGGAACGCCAGCGGTTGGAGCCGGTGCCGGGCGTGGGCGGAGAGGCGGTGACGGCCTTGCATGTGGATGCGCAGGGCCGGGTGTGGGTGGCCGGGCGCTCGGCCGTGACCGGCTACCGCTGGCAGGGCGGCCGTCTCATCGCCGAGACACGACGGCCGCTCGACCCCGATGCAGGTCCCGTGCGTGGATTGGCCGGTGATGCCGGTGGCGGACTGTGGGCAACCACGGCACGCGGACTGCTGCGGCTGGGCCACGACGGGGCGGCGCCGCGCGTGCTCACGCCGGCCGATGGCCTGCCAGCTGCGGCAATGCGCAGCGGCCGGATACTGCGTGCCGGCCACCATCTGCTGCTGCCGCTGGACACGGCCGGCGGGGCAGTGCTGGTGGAGGTGGCGGCGCTGCAGGCACCCCGCGCCGATCCGATACCGGTGCTGGATCGTGTACAGGTGCGTCGACACGGCGTGCTGGCAGAGCTGCCGGCGGTCTCGCCCGTGCGGCTGCAGCCGGGCGACCGCGATCTGCGGGTGCAGGTGCGCGTGCTGGCCAGCGACGGGCGCCGCCGCGAGTACCGCATCCGCATGGCAGGGCAGCGCGCCGGGTGGATCAGCGTCGGACGGCCCGGCATCCGCGAGTTTCCGACGTTGGCATCGGGACGTCATCGTGTGTTCTACCAGGCGCGCAGCGACAGCGGGCCGTGGTCGGCCGTGCAGGTACTGGAGGTGGACATGGCTCCCTCCACGCTGGAACGCACCGACGTCCGCGCCGGCCTGGCTGCCGGCGGCACCGTGCTGGTTGTGGCACTGGCCGGCGGCGGCGTGCGCCGGTGTCGGCAGCGGCGCCGCGAGGCGGCTGCGACGCGTCGCCAGGCGGCCGACGAACGGGCGGGGCGGGCCAAGGCAGACTATCTGGCAACGCTGGGCCACGAACTGCGGACCCCGTTGACCGGCGTGCTGGGCATGAGCGAGCTGCTGCTCGATGGCCGGCTTGGCCCTGCCGAGCAGGACCGGGTGCGGCGCATCCACCGGGCAGGGCGGCAACTGCTGGAAATCGTGAACCGCACGCTGGATACCGCCCGGCTGGAGGCGGGAAGGCCGAACCTGCATCCCCGCGTGTTTGCGCCGCTGGCGGTGTTGCAGCGGGTGGTCACTACCCAGGTGCTCCCGCTGTGCCAGCGTGGGCAGGCATTGGCGGCATGCCTGCGGGTGGGGCCCACCCAGGTCGGGTGCGGTGATCCGGAGCGCATGGCCGAGGCCGTCGTGCTGGCCCTGCAGGCCTTGTCCAGCGGTACCGATGCGCGGCAACTGCTGCTGCACGCCGACCCGTTGCCCGGGCACGCCGGCGTCCGCGTGGAACTGGCCGCGCATCTGCGCGGTGGGCGCAGGACGACAACGGCGACGTTGCCCCTGCCGTCGCCCACGTGTGAGGCGCTGCAGACTGCCCTGTCGCCGGCACGCCTGCGGGTGGAGGCGATGGGCGGGCATATCACCGTGGCTCCTGCCGTCGATGGTTGGCGGGTGCTGGTGCATCTGCCGATGGCCGGTGGCCTGCGGCACCGGAACCTGGACATCGCCGATGATGGTGGTGGGCGGTGGCCGGTGCTGCTGGTGATGCAGGACACCGCCGCTGCCCGCAGGTTGATGGCCGGTCTGCGCGCGCACGGCCGGCACGTGCTGCATGCGGCGCACGCGCTGGCCGCCCTGCCGGTACTGTCGCGGGGGCCGGTGGAGGCACTGCTGGTGGAGCGCACACTGCCGGGGGTCGACGGCCTGGCGCTGCTCGGTCTGGTGCGCGAGCGACCCGGCGACGGGCCGGCCTGGCTGCTGGACCCGGCGCCGACTGCGGCGCTGTCGTGGCAGGCGCGGCAGGCCGGTGCCGCCGGCGTGGTACCGCTGCCACTCGGCGCTGCGGCGATCGAGACGGTGCTGCAGGCCGGGCCGGAGGCGACGCCATGAGCCGGGCGGTTTAGTATGTGGGCCGCTGCCCGGGGACCGGGACGGATGCATGCCCACCCGTGGCGGGCGCTGCGAATCGACGGACAGACTCGGGAGATCCATTGGTGTTGCGTCTGTTGTGGTTGCTCCTCATCACCGTGGGCCTGGGCTGCGCCGGCGTGGCCGCCGCGCAACCGGTACCGCCGACGCCCCGCCAGGTGACCGTGTTCGACGGCCTGCCGTCGAACACCGTCAACCGCATGGCCGAGGATCGCTACGGCTACCTGTGGATCGCCACCAACGACGGCCTGGCCCGCTTCGACGGGCGCAACTACCGCATCTGGCGTGCCGAGGATGGGCTGCGCGACAACCATATCTGGACGGTGCATGTGGATCCGCGCAACCGGCTCTGGATCGGTACCGAGCACGCCGGCCTGGTGATGATGTCGGCCGATCGCCGCGAGCTGCGTTTCCACGACCGCCAGAACCATCCCGAGATCGGCAGCAACACGATCTGGAGCGTGGCGTCCACGCCGGATGGCGCGATCTGGTTCGGGACGTTCGAAGGCGGCCTGCATCGCATGGACCGCGATGGCACGATCACCCGCTACATGCCCGAGCGGCACAATCCGCGCAGCCTGCCCTCCGCGTCGGTGGGCAACCTGGCCACCACGCCGGACGGCACCCTGTGGGTCGGCACCAAGGCGGGGCTGGCGCGCTGGACCGGCCACGATTTCGAGCGCGTGCCCGACGCTCTGTTGCCGCTGGCGATGATCAATGGGCTCACCCCCGAGTCCGACGGCAGCCTGTGGATCAATACCAACGCCGGGGTCGTGGTGCGACGTCCGGACGGCCGGTTCGAACCGGCGCCCTGGAAGGTCTCCGCGGGTGACCAGATCCTGGGCATGATGCTGCGCGACGAACAGGGCGGGTATTGGCTGGACACCCGCTCGGGCCTTGGTCGCGCCTTTGACAATCAGTTCCAGCAGGTGCCGCTGTACAGCGCGGTGGCGCGCGGGCAGGTGCGGCCGAACTGGACGGGCGCCTATGAAGACCGCGAAGGCGGCATCTGGATGGCCAGCACCAATGGCGGCTTGTGGCATCTGTTGCCGCGCTGGTGGCAGTTCTCGGTGTTGTCGCGCCTGGAGGATGATCCGGCATCGTTGCGCAATGCCTATGCGCTTGGCATGGCCGCTGCCGCCGATGGCGGGGTGTGGACGGTGGGCACGCACGGGGCGCTGGATAAATTCGATCCGGTGAGCGGTCAGATCGAACAGCACAAAACCTGGGTGGATGGGACCCAGTGGCTGCAGTCGGTGGTCGAGGACCCGCGCGGGCAGGTCTGGATCGGTTCGTGGGATGCGTTGACGCGCTACGACCCCAAGGACGGACGCATGCGCCGCTGGGGGCGCGATGCCGCCGTTGACGCCTCGATGGAGGGCGCGATCGAAGCGCTGATCCTGTGCGATGGCAACCGGCTCTGGGTCATGGCCTCCAACGGCCTGCAGCAGCGTGATCTGGATGGCCACGTGCTCAACCAGATCCCGCTGGGCCATGCGGGCATGGCGCCCGGGCAGATGACCCAGGACATCCGCTGCGGCCCCGGCGATCACCTGTGGCAGGCCACCAACCAGGGGCTGATGCGGTGGGTCCCGATGCGCCGTCGTTTCGAACCGGTACCGGGCGGCCCCACCGGCGGTGTATACGCGATGGCCTGGGCCGCCGATGGCTCGGTGTGGCTGTCCGAAGAGGGCCGCCTGAGCCAGTACCGCTGGCAGGACGAACGGCTGGTGCCCGTCGCGCAGATCGGCGCCGAGCGCGGCTATCCGGAAGTGTCCGCCTCGGGCCTGGTGGTGGATGCGCAGGGTGTGGTGTGGGCGGCCAGCGCGCGCGGCCTGGTGCGCGCCGATCCGCACAGCGAGAACGTGCGCCTGTATGGCGTGCATGACGGTCTGCCCAGCCAGGAATTCCGTCGCCGCACACTGACCATGACGGCCAGCGGCCGGATTGCCGGCGGCACCCCGGCCGGTGTGGTGGTGTTCGACCCGGCGCAGGTGAAGCCCTCCACCCGGCGCGCGCCGCTGGTGATCGAACGGGTGGAGGTACGCCGCGGCGAACGCGTGATCGACCTGACCCATCTGAACCCCCTGGAGATCGCCGATGGCGACCGTGACCTGCGCATCGTGGCGCGGCTGCTGTCCTTCGCCGATTCGTCCTCCAATACCTACCGTTACCGCCTGGCCGGCTACGACCCGGACTGGGTCGAAGTGGGGCCGGCCGGCGAGCGTCTGTTCTCGCGGCTGTCGCCGGGGCGTTACCGGCTGGAAGTGCAGGCCCGGTCGGCCGACCACATCTGGTCGCGGGTGCAGGTGCTCGAGTTCCGGGTGCTGCCACCGTGGTGGCGGAGCCTGTCCGGCCTGTTGCTGTTGACCTCGCTGGTGCTGCTGTCGTTGAGCCTGTTCGCCTGGTTGTACCGGCGGCGGCTGCAACGTCGGCATGCCTATCAGCTGGCGCTGCACAAGCAGGAACTGGCCGAACAGGCGTCGATGGCCAAGACCCGCTTCCTGGCCAACCTCGGGCACGAGGTGCGCACGCCGATGACCGGTGTGCTGGGCATGAGCGAGCTGCTGCTTGCCTCGCCGCTGGACCCGAAACAGCGCAGCTACACCGAATCGATCCGCCACGCCGGCGAGCACCTGCTGCACCTGGTCAACGACGCGCTGGATCTGGCGCGGATCGAGTCCGGCCGGCTGGAACTGCAGACGCAGCCGTTCCCGCTGGACCAGCTGGTGCACGACGTCTGCACGCTGATGAGCGCACTGGCCGAACAGAAGCAACTGCGTTTCATGGTGGACAATGCGTTGCCGCCGGGCACCTGGGCGGTGGGCGATGAAATGCGCGTGCGCCAGATCCTGCTCAACCTGCTCGGCAACGCGGTCAAGTTCACCAGCCACGGCCATGTCAGCCTGCATCTGCGCGCGATCGCGCCCGACCGCGGTGTGTACATCGAAGTGGCCGACACCGGGCCGGGCATCAGTGTCGAACAGCAGCAGCGTCTGTTCAAACGATTCGAGCAGGCCGATGGCGCGCGCACGGCCGCACAGTACGGCGGCAGCGGGTTGGGGCTGGCGATCTGCCGGGAACTCGCACTGGCCATGCAGGGCCAGGTGGACGTGGAGAGCCAGCTCGGCAGTGGTACCCGTTTCAGCGTAACCCTGCCGCTGCCGTTGCAGCACGGCGCCGCCGTCGATGCTTCACCGGGCGCGGCGGCGGTGGCCACGCTGCCGCCGTTGCGCATCCTGCTGGTGGAGGATGACACCACCGTGGCCGACGTGGTGACCGGCTTGCTCGGTGCGCGCGGCCACGAGGTGATCCATGCCGCGCACGCGCTGGCCGCCCTGCGCGAGGTGATGGATACCCCCTTCGACGTGGCGCTGCTGGATCTGGATCTGCCCGGGCTGAGCGGCATCGAACTGGCCGAGCAGTTCCGCAATCAGGGCTACGAGATGCCGATCATCGCGGTGACCGCGCGCACCGATCCGGCGATCGAGGCGCAGGTACGCCAGGCCGGGTTCAAGGACTTCCTGCGCAAGCCGGTGACCGGCGATCTGCTGGTCGCCGCAATCGCCCGCGCGCTGGGGCCCTGGCCGCCGCCCGTGTGAGGGGCGCTACTCGGCCACTTCTTCAACATCGCGCGGTGAAGGGCGCGTATCGGGAAGCTGCCAGAAGATCAGCGTGGAGGTCAGCGTGATCGCACCCACGCAGACGAAGGTGGCATGCAGCGCGGCGGTGGCGCCGTGGGCGACGTCGAGGTGGCCGAACGCGGCCAGCAGGCTGCCGGCCGCCGCAGCGCCGAAGCCGGTGGCGAGCATCATCACCATCGACAGCAGGCTGTTGCCGGGGCTGGCGAATTCGCGGTCGAGATCGCGCAGGGTCACGGTGTTCATGACGGTGAACTGCAGCGAGTTGACCGCGCCGAATACCGCCAGCTGCACCACGCGCAGCCACGTCGGCTGCCCGGGGGTCATGACAATGAAACTGGCCATTGCCAGGCCGACCAGCACAGTGTTGACCATCAGCACACGCCGGTAGCCGAACCGTTCGACCAGTTTGACGGCATAGCGCTTGGAGACCATGCCGGCGGCGGCCACCGGAATCATCAACAGGCCGGCATTCATCGGGCTCATGCCCATGCCGACCTGCAGGAGCAGGGGTATCAGCAGCGGCATGGCGCTGCTGCCGATGCGCGAGAACAGGTTGCCGAGGATGCCGATGCGATAGCTGGGCACATGGAACAGGGCCAGCGAGAACAGCGGCGCGGTGGAGTTGGCCGCGTGCAGCCAGTAACCGACCAGCGCGGCCAGGCCGGCCACCGTCATCAGCATGACCAGCGCATGCGGCGTGCCCATGCCGGAGATGCCGTCCAGCGCGAGCGACAGCACCACCATGCCGAACGCAAGCATGAGGTAGCCGGGCAGGTCGAAGCGGGTGCGGTGCTCGGCGTAATGGTCGGGCATGATCTTCATGGCGGCGATGAAGCCGATCACGCCGATCGGCAGATTGATCAGGAACACCCAGTGCCAGGAGGCGACTTCGACCAGCCACCCGCCGAGGGTGGGCCCGATCAGCGGGCCGATCAGCGCGGGGATGGCGATGAAGCTCATGGCGCGCAGGAAGTCGTCGCGCGGAACCGAACGCATCACGGCAAGGCGGCCGACCGGCAGCAGCATCGCGCCACCAACGCCCTGCAGGACACGCGCGCCCACCAGTTGGTGCAGCGTCTGGGCGAGGGCGCAGGCCAGCGAGCCGAGGGTGAACAGGATGATGGCGACGAGGAACGTGCGGCGCGTGCCGAAGCGGTCGGCGATCCAGCCGGAGGCGGGAATGAAGGTGGCCACCGCCAGCGCGTAGCTGAACACCACCGACTGCATCTGCAGGGGGCTTTCGCCGAGGCTGCGCGCCATCGCCGGCAGGGCGGTATTGACGATGGTCGAATCCAGCATCTGCATGAAGATCGCCAGCGATACCAGCCACAACAGGGGCCGTATCGAAGCGTAGCTGCCGGTCGTCATCGTGCGTGCCTTCCTCAACGAGGCACACATGATCGCCGATGCTGGATCAAGAAACGGTGGAGCCGCGTCGTCGGACCGGGAGGCGCCGGTCTCCCGCCGCGGGGACCCAGCTGTGGCGCGCAGTGCCGGGTGCTGCCCGGCATCTGCCCCTCAGCGCCGGCTCAACCGATGCACCGCGTCCACCAGCACGCCGACATGGTCGGGGTTCATGTCCGGCGACATGCCATGCCCCAGGTTGAACACGTGGCCCTCGCGCGAGCCGCCGTTGCCCTCGGCATAGCTGTCGAGCACGCGGCCGGCGGCACGCTCGATGGCCGCCGGGTTGCCGTAAAGGGTGGCGGGGTCGAGATTGCCCTGCAGTGCGACGCGACCACCGGTGCGGGCCACGGCGTCGGACAGGTCCAGGGTCCAGTCCACACCGAGTGCATCGGCGCCGGTGTCGGCCAGTGCGCCCAGGTGCAGGCCGGTGCCCTTGCCGAACAGGATCAACGGGGTGCGCTGGTCGCCCTGGCCGCGCTCGAGCGCCTGCGCGATGCGGGTCAGGTAGCGCAGCGAGAACTCGCGGTACATCGAGGGGCTGAGCACGCCGCCCCAGGTGTCGAAGACCTGCAGGACCTGGGCGCCGGCGGCGCGCTGGGCCGCCAGGTAGGCGATCACCGCATCGGTGACCACCGACAGCAACTGGTGCAGAGCGGCCGGCTCGTTCAACGCCATCGCCTTGATCCGGGCGAAGTCCTTGCTGCCACCGCCCTCGACCATGTAGCAGGCCAGCGTCCACGGGCTGCCGGAGAAACCGATCAGCGGGACCTTGCCATCGAGTTCGCGGCGGATCACGCGCACTGCGTCCATCACGTAGCGCAGTTCGGTCTCCATGTCCGGCACCGCCAGCCGGGCGATGGCGGCGGCATCGCGTACGGGGTGACGGAACCTGGGGCCTTCGCCATCGACGAAGTACAGCTCCAGGCCCATCGCATCGGGAATGGTGAGGATGTCCGAGAACAGGATCGCCGCGTCCAGATCGAAACGGCGCAGCGGCTGCAGGGTGACTTCGCAGGCGATGTCGGGCGTCTTGGCCATCGCCAGGAAGCTGCCGGCCTTGGCGCGGGTGGCGCGGTACTCCGGCAGGTAGCGGCCGGCCTGGCGCATCAACCAGATGGGGGTGCAGTCCACCGGTTCGCGGCGCAGGGCACGCAGCAGTCGGTCATGGCGGGAGGGGCTGGTCACGGAACGCTTCCTTGGAATCTGGTGGCGCAGGGCCGAACGAAAGGGGGCTGGCGGCGCGGTGGCCGCCTAGCGCGGCGGGTCGCCGGGGCCGCGGGTGAGGGTGTAGCCGCGGTGCAGGTGCGCATCGCGCGCCTTCTCGAAGGCGGCCTGCGCCAGGTCTTCCTGCAGGAACAGCTCGCGGCGCAGTTGCCCGCGCCCGCCGATGGAGCCGGACTCGTGCAGCAGCTCCCAGCCGCCGAACAGGTCCGGCTGCAGGGTGAGCTGTAGGTAGCGGGCCGGGTCGGCACCGCGGGCGAGTTGGTGCAGGAAAACGCGCATGTGCCGATTGTAGCCGCGAACGCCGGAGGCGGCCGTGGACGCCGCCCCGGGTGCGGCAGACGGTCGCAGCCTCAGCCGGCGGCAAGCACGCGCAGCACGTCGGCTTCGTCGACGTCGGCCACGACCTCGGCGCGGCCGATGCCACGCCACAGCACCAGACGCAGGCGGCCGGCGATGTTCTTCTTGTCCAGCCGCATCCGCGCCAGCAGGGCGTCGGGCGCCAGTCCCGGCGGAATCGTCACCGGCAGTTCGTAGCGCGCCAGCAGATCGCGCAGCTGCACGGTGTCGGCCTCGGTACTCATGCCCAGCTGGGCCGACAGGCGTGCGGCCAGTACCATGCCCACCGCGACTGCTTCGCCGTGGTTGAGGTTGTCATTGCCCGGTGCGCCGTAGCCCTGTTCGGTTTCGATGGCGTGGCCGAAAGTGTGGCCGAGGTTGAGCAGCGCGCGCTCGCCTTTTTCCAGCGGATCGCGGGCGACGATCTCGGCCTTGTGCTCGCAGCTGCGTGCGATCGCCTGGGCCAGCGCGGTGTCATCACCGGCCAGCAGCGCGGCGTGCTCGGCCTGCAGCCACTGGAAGAACAGCGGGTCGCCGATCGCGCCGTACTTGATCACTTCGGCGAGGCCGGCACGCAGCTCGCGCGGGGGCAGCGTACGCAGGGCGGCGGTATCGGCGATCACCGCGCGCGGCGGGTGAAAGGCGCCCACCAGGTTCTTGCCTTCGGGAATGTCCACGGCGGTCTTGCCGCCGACCGAGGAATCGACCATCGCCAGCAGCGAGGTCGGCAACTGCACACAGTCCACGCCCCGCATCCAGCAGGCCGCCGCGAAGCCGGCGAGGTCGCCGGCGACGCCGCCGCCGAGCGCCATCACGCAGGCATCGCGGGTGGCGCCGAGCGCGGCGAGTGCGGTGAGCGCCGCGCCGAAATTGTCCAGGGTCTTGGAGGCTTCGCCGGCCGGCAGCACGAGCGTGCCGATCAGCAGGTCCGGGCGGGCGTCGAGCAGGGCGGTCTTTACCCCGTCAAGGTACAACGGCGCCACGGACGAATCGCTGAGCAGCAGCACATGGCGGCCACGGACGTGGCGGGCCAGCAGGGCACCCTGGCCGAGCAGGCCCGGGCCGATATGGATGGTGTAAGGCGAGTCGCCGCCGACGGCGACGGTGCGGGGAGCGGGGGTCATGCGGGGGTGTCCTGTCGCTGCCATTGCGCGGCCAGGCGCAGCACCAGCTGCGCGGTGGCCTCGGCGGGGGTGTAGAGATCGGTATCCAGGGTGAGGTCGGCCAGCCCGCGGTACAGCGGGTCGCGCAGGGCGGCCATCTCGTGCAGCACCTGTTCGCGGTCCGGGCGCTGCAGCAGCGGGCGGCCGCGGTCACGCGCCAGGCGTTCAAGCTGGGCCGGCACGCTGACCCGCAGGTACACCACAAAGCCGCGCCGGGCGATGGCCGCGCGGTTGTCCGGGTCCAGCACGGCGCCGCCGCCGGTGGACACCAGCTGGTTGCGGCCGGTCAGCAGTGCCTGCAGCACCTGGCGTTCGTGCTGGCGGAAGCCGGCTTCGCCGGCGTGCTCGAACAGGGCCGGAATGCTGGCGCCGGTGGCCTCGACAATGGCCTGGTCGGCGTCGACGAAGTCCAGCGTGAAGCGCTCCGCCAGGCGGCGCCCGATGCAGGTTTTGCCGGCACCCATCGGGCCGATCAGGATCAGGTTCGGAGCGGGATTCATTACCCGCGATCCTAACATCTCCGTGCCACGGCCTTTACGCGCCGGCCCGCATGGTGGGCTGCGCGGAATGTCCCGCGCGCAGCCGGAGCCTGTCCATGTCAGTGGCCAAAATCATCGAGATCAATGCCTCCTCCAAGACCAGCGTCGAGGACGCCGTCCGCAGCGGCCTGAAGAAGGTATCCGAGACGGTGAAGGGCATCCAGGGCGCCTGGATCAACGAGACCAAGGTGGTCACCGACGGCGACGGCACCATCACCGAATGGCGGGTCAACCTGCGGGTGACGTTCCTGGTGAGCTGAGAGGCGCTGCCGGCACGACGCGGCGCTGCTCGTCCAGCGTGATCACCCGGTCGGCCAGGGCCGGCAGCGTGCGCAGCGCCTGCCGGCTGACCCGTTCGTAGTACTGCACGAACCGCTCCAGCTGGGCGCGGCTCATGCTGCTGCGACCGGGCTGGGCGGCCTGCAGGTTCTGTTCCTGCTGCCAGCGCCAGCGCGGGACCACCGAGAAATCCGGCGGCTGCAGGAACCACAGCCGGTTGCAGCGCTGCCACAGGGCCGGATAGTCCTTGGCCAGCGCCTCGTTGCACCAGCGCCGCCAGCGCCCGTCCGGGTCGGCCTCGCGCTCGAGCGCGTTGAGCGGTGCCGCCAGTGCGGCCCCGGTCTCGGGTGGCGTGCCGAGAAACCAGCCTTCGAACACCAGCAGGTCCAGTGGGCCTGCCAGACGTGGCCATGCCGACGCCGGCTCGCGCTCGTCGGCCAGCTTGTCGAAGCGGGGCAGGGTGACCGGCCCGCCGGTGGCGACCGCATCGAGCGTGGCGTGGGCCAGAGGCAGATCGTGGGTGCCGGGCGGACCACGGGTCAGCAGCAGCGGGTGCACCTGCCGTGCCAGGCGCTGACGCTGCGCCCGGGTCAGGTAGACATCATCGATGGAGAGCATCGCCGCGCGCAGGCCACGCGCCTCCGCCAGGGCCACCACCTGGGCGGCCAGCGTCGATTTGCCGCTCCCCTGCAGCCCGCTGATCGCCAATACTGGACGGGCCGCACCACACCCCAGTGCATCGTCCAGCGCCTGCGCGACCAGCGTATCTGGAAATCCTTTTGTGGCGGGCATGTACGCAGGTGCGGGCATGCAGCGACAATAAACCCAAACCGCGCGACAAGAAAACCGCCATGACCGATCTGTATGCCGAAGCGTTGTCCACCTTTGCCGGGCTGTTCGAAGAAGCCAAGGCAAGCCGCGAAGTCGAACCCAATGCCATGACGGTGGCCACCGCCGGCGCCGGCGGGCGGCCATCGGCGCGTACCGTGCTGCTCAAGGCGTTCGATGCGCGTGGCTTCGTGTTCTACACCCACCTGGCCAGCCACAAGGGCCGGGAACTGCAGGAGAACCCGCATGCGGCCCTGCTGTTCCTGTGGCGCAGCCTGCGCGAGGCCGGCATCCAGGTGCGCATCGAAGGTGCGGTGGAGCAGGTGGCCGACGCGGAGGCCGATGCCTACTTCGCGTCGCGTCCGCGCATGAGCCAGATCGGTGCATGGGCCTCGCTGCAGTCGCAGACCCTGGCGTCGCGCGAGGCATTCGATGCGCGCGTGGCGGAGATCGAAGCGCGCTTCGACGGCCAGGACGTGCCGCGTCCGGCGGGTTGGAGCGGTCTGCGCGTAGTGCCGCAGCGCATCGAGTTCTGGTACGGCGCGCAGTTCCGCCTGCATGAGCGCTGGTGCTATGAGATCGACGCATCCGGCCAGTGGAGCAAGCGGCTGCTGTTCCCGTGAGTGCGCCTGCGCCCGTGATCCGGCAGGCGGTGCCCGCCGACGCGGCGGCATGGGCGCGGCTGAGGCTGGGGCTGTGGCCCGACGCCGACGACCCGGTTGATGCGTTGGCGCTGTCGCTGGCCGACACCGACGGGGCGGTGCTGCTGGCGTGTACGGCCGACGGCGAGGCGATCGGTTTTGCCGAGGTGCGGCTGCGCCGCGACTACGTCAACGGCACCGACAGCTCGCCGGTTGGCTTTCTCGAAGGCTGGTACGTGCAGCCGGGCTGGCAGGGCCAGGGCACGGGACGCACGCTGCTCGATGCGGCGGCGGCCTGGACGCGCGCGGCCGGCTGCAGCGAACTGGCCTCGGACAGCGCGCTGGACGCGGTGGCCGCGCATGCGGCGCATCGTGCGTGCGGATTCGAGGAAACCGAGCGCGTGGTGTACTTCCGCATGGCGCTGCAGCCGCTGCCCTGACGCGCGTACCGCGTGGCCGCTAGACGATCGCGGCGGCGCGCAGCCATCGCCACAGCGTGGTGCGCGAAACGCCGAGCTGCGCGCACGCCTGCTCGCGGTTGCCCCCGCACGCGGCGAGGACCTGCTGCAGCGTGACGGCGTCCGGCCGGGCGGCGGCGGCCGCCCCCACCCCCGACGGCGGCGTATCGACCCGGGCAGGCGCGGGCGCGCGGGGCAATCCGTCCAGTTCCGGCACCCACTGCAGCATCTGCGCCAACGACAGGTCGCCTGGCCGGTGCTGCCAGTGGATGCGCAGCCGGTCGACCACGTTGCGCAGTTCCCGCACGTTGCCCGGCCACGGCGCCTCGCCCAGCCGCTGCAGCGCTGCCACAGAAAGGGGCGAGGCGGTCTGGCCGAGCTGCCGGAAGAAGTGGGCCACCAGCAGCGGAATGTCCTCGCTGCGTTCGCGCAGGGTGGGCAGGGCGATCCGCAGCGCCGCCAGCCGGAAGTACAGATCGCGGCGGAAGCGCTGCGCCTCCACCAGCGATTCCAGGCTCTGCAGCGTGGCGGCGACCACACGCACATCCACCGGCGTAGGTTCGGTCGCACCGACGCGCAGCACTTCGCGCTCTTCCAGCACCCGCAGCAGGCGGGTCTGCAGCGGCAGTGGCAGCTCGCCGATCTCGTCCAGGAACAGCGTGCCGCCCTCGGCCGCTTCGACCAGGCCCACGCGCCCACCCCGGCGCGCGCCGGTGAAGGCGCCTTCGGTATAGCCGAACAGCTCGGCCTCCAGCAGCGATTCACTGATCGCCCCGCAGTTGAGCGCCACGAAGCGGCCGCGCCGGCCACTGGCGGCGTGCAGCTGGCGCGCCACCAGTTCCTTGCCGGTGCCAGTGGCGCCAGTGACCAGCACGGTGCTGTCGTGCGGGGCGTACAGCGCGATGCGATCGCGTACCTGCTGCATCGGCGGACTGTCGCCGAGCAGGGCGTGGTCGGCATCGCGGTGCCGGGCCGGCGGCCGGCGCCGCGGCGACGGGGCACCGGACCGGGCCAGGGTCTGGGTCAGTTCCAGCGCATGCTCGAATGCCTGCCGCACCGAATCGGCCGAGTACAGCAGCACGCCCGGCAGGCCCACCTGCTCGGCATGATCGATGGCCATGCCGGTGCCGACGATCACCTCGATGCCGTTGGCGCGCATGTCGGCGATGCAGTCGCGGGCGTCTTCACGGGTGACAAAGCGGCGGTGTTCGATGTCCAGCCCGAAGCTGTGCTGGAAGCTGCCGAAGGTGGGCACGTCGGTGGCATGGGTGACCAGGCCGATGCGCGGTGCGATGCGCCGCGCGCGCGCCAGCGCTTCCATCAGGTCGAAGCCGTTGGCCTGGATCGGCACCAGCGGCACCTCCAGCCGGCTGCGCAGGTAGGCCGCGTTGGAGCCGCCGGCGATCACGACATCGCAGTGCTCGCGACGCAGCCGCTGGCCGATCACGTCCACCGCTTCCTCGAAGCCGAGGTTGATCGGCACGATCCGTGCGCGGCGGTCGAATTCGGGAATCACATCGCCGAGCAGGCCGGTCAGGCGGGAGACGCTCACCGTCCAGATCACCGGCAGGTGGCCGGGGTCCGGGTCGGGCAGGCGAGGGCGCGGCAGGATGACGGACATGGCGTTGTTTCAATGTTTCGGTTCCATCCATGTTACATGTGTTTCATTGGACCGACATGAAACGTCGCTGCCGTGGTCCAGTCTCAATGAATTCATGGGGTTGCGACTTGGCACGGCCCTTGCGCCTGTCCTCCCGTCACTCACGATGGAATGCCACATGAGCTCCTCTGTTTCCTCCGCGGGCAGCCGCTTCCGCGCTGCGCTGGCCGCCGAATCGCCCCTGCAGGTGATCGGCGCGATCAACGCCAACCACGCCCTGCTGGCCCAGCGTGCCGGCTACCGGGCCATCTATCTGTCCGGCGGCGGCGTTGCCGCAGGCTCGCTGGGCCTGCCGGACCTGGGCATCAACACCCTGGAAGACGTGCTGATCGACGTGCGCCGCATCACCGACGTCTGCGACCTGCCGCTGATGGTGGACATCGACACCGGCTTCGGCCCCAGCGCGTTCAACATCGCGCGCACCGTAAAGTCGCTGATCAAGGCAGGTGCGGCCGCCTGCCATATTGAAGACCAGGTCGGCGCCAAGCGCTGTGGTCACCGTCCCGGCAAGGAAATCGTCACGCAGGGCGAGATGGTTGACCGCGTGAAGGCCGCCGCCGATGCCAAGACCGATCCGGATTTCTTCCTGATCGCGCGTACCGACGCCATCCAGGTGGACGGCGTGGACGCGGCGATCGAGCGCGCCATCGCCTGCGTGGAGGCCGGTGCCGATGGCATCTTCGCCGAGGCCGCCTATGACCTGGACACCTACCGCCGCTTCGTCGATGCGGTGAAGGTGCCGGTGCTGGCCAACATCACCGAGTTCGGCAAGACCCCGCTGTTCAGCCGCGATGAACTGGCCTCGGCCGGCGTGGCAATCCAGCTGTTCCCGCTGTCCGCGTTCCGCGCCGCCAACAAGGCCGCCGAGAACGTGTATGAGACCATCCGTCGGGAAGGCCACCAGCGCAACGTGGTCGACGCGATGCAGACGCGCGAGGAACTGTACGACCGTATCGGCTACCACGCCTTCGAGCAGCAGCTCGATGCGCTGTTCGCCGCCAAGAAGTAAGACCGAAGCACTGTTTTCCTGGAGGGATCATGAGCGAAGCAACCACCGCCCCCGGCTTCAAGCCGAAAAAGTCCGTCGCCCTGTCGGGCACCGCCGCCGGCAACACCGCACTGTGCACCGTTGGCCGCAGTGGCAATGACCTGCACTACCGCGGCTACGACATCCTGGACCTGGCCAACACCAGTGAGTTCGAGGAGATCGCCCACCTGCTGGTGCACGGCAAGCTGCCTACGCGCGCCGAACTGGTCGCCTACAAGGCCAAGCTGAAGTCGCTGCGCGGCATCCCGGCCGCGGTCAAGGCTGCGCTGGAAGAGCTGCCGCCGTCGGCGCACCCGATGGACGTGATGCGCACCGGCGTGTCGGTGCTCGGCTGCGTGTCGCCGGAGAAGGACGACCACAACCACCCGGGCGCGCGCGACATCGCCGACAAGCTGATGGCCTGCCTGGGCTCGATGCTGCTGTACTGGTACCACTGGAGCCACAACGGCCGCGCCATCGACGTGGAAACCGACGATGACTCCATCGGTGGCCACTTCCTGCACCTGCTGCACGGCGAGAAGCCGCAGGATTCGTGGGTCAAGGCGATGCACACCTCGCTGATCCTGTACGCGGAGCACGAGTTCAACGCGTCCACGTTCGCCTGCCGCGTCATCGCCGGCACCGGCAGCGACATGTACAGCTGCATCACCGGCGGCATCGGCGCGCTGCGCGGCCCCAAGCATGGCGGTGCCAACGAAGTCGCCTTCGAAGTGCAGAAGCGCTATGACTCGCCCGACGATGCAGAAGCCGACATCAAGGCGCGCGTCGAGCGCAAGGAAGTGGTCATCGGCTTCGGCCACCCGGTCTACACCGTCAGCGATCCGCGCAACAATGTGATCAAGGACGTGGCGCGTGAGCTGTCGACCGAGCAGCAGAACCTGAAGATGTTCGACATCGCCGAGCGGCTGGAAACGGTGATGTGGGACATCAAGAAGATGTTCCCGAATCTGGACTGGTTCAGCGCGGTGAGCTACCACATGATGGGCGTGCCGACGGCGATGTTCACCCCGCTGTTCGTCATCGCACGCACCTCCGGCTGGAGCGCGCACATCATCGAGCAGCGCGTCGACGGCAAGATCATCCGGCCGAGCGCCAACTACACCGGGCCGGAAGACCAGGCCTTCGTGCCGATCGACCAGCGCAGGTAAGACCGACGTACCGCACCCGTTCGCGGGTGCCTTGCGGAGCAGGCCGGCGCGATGCCGGTCTGCTCCGTTGCGGCGTCGCACCTCCTTTTTTGCCGGTGTCACGACGCCCCGGCCCGCCAACAAGCAGCTATCGCCAGCCATGAACAGCAACTACCGCAAGACCCTTCCCGGCACCTCGCTGGATTATTTCGATACCCGTGCCGCCATCGACGCGCTGCAGCCCGGCGCCTACGCCACGCTGCCGTACACCTCGCGCGTGCTGGCCGAGAACCTGGTGCGCCGCTGCGACCCGGCCACGCTGGACGCCTCGCTGCGCCAGCTGATCGAGCGCCGCCAGGACCTGGATTTCCCGTGGTATCCGGCGCGCGTGGTCTGCCATGACATTCTCGGCCAGACCGCGCTGGTCGATCTGGCCGGCCTGCGCGATGCCATCGCCGATGCCGGGGGTGACCCGGCCCAGATCAACCCGGTGGTACCGACCCAGCTGATCGTCGATCATTCGCTGGCGGTGGAGTACCCGGGCTTCGACAAGGCTGCCTTCGCAAAGAACCGCGCCGTCGAAGACCGTCGCAATGAGGACCGGTTCCACTTCATCAACTGGACCAAAAAGGCGTTCAAGAACGTCGACGTGATTCCGCCGGGCAACGGCATCATGCACCAGATCAATCTGGAGAAGATGTCGCCGGTGATCCAGGTGCGCGAGGGCGTGGCCTTCCCGGATACCTGCGTCGGCACCGACAGCCATACCCCGCATGTCGATGCGCTGGGCGTGATCGCGATCGGCGTGGGCGGCCTGGAAGCGGAGAACGTGATGCTCGGCCGCGCCTCGTGGATGCGCCTGCCCGACATCATCGGCGTGGAACTGACTGGCCGCCCGCAGCCCGGCATCACCTGCACCGACATCGTGCTGGCGTTGACCGAGTTCCTGCGCAGGGAGCGCGTGGTCGGCGCCTGGATCGAGTTCTACGGCGAGGGTGCAACGGCACTGACCATTGGCGACCGCGCCACCATCTCCAACATGACCCCGGAGTTCGGCGCCACCGCGGCGATGTTCTCCATCGACCAGCAGACCCTGGACTACCTGCGCCTGACCGGCCGCGAAGAAGCCCAGGTGCAGCTGGTGGAAACCTATGCCAAGGCCACCGGCCTGTGGTCGGACGATCTGGCCCAGGTCGAGTATCCGCGCGTGCTGCAGTTCGATCTGTCCAGCGTGGTTCGCAACATGGCGGGCCCGTCCAATCCGCACAAGCGCGTGGCGACCACCGATCTGGCCGCGCGCGGCATCGCCGATGAAGCCAAGCTGGCCTCGGGCAAGGTCGAGCAGGAACAGGGCCTGATGCCCGACGGCGCGGTCATCATCGCGGCCATCACCAGCTGCACCAACACCAGCAACCCGCGCAACGTGATTGCTGCTGCGCTGCTGGCGCGCAATGCAAACCGTGCCGGTCTGGCCCGCAAACCGTGGGTCAAAAGCTCGCTGGCGCCCGGTTCCAAAGCCGTGCAGCTGTACCTGGAGGAGGCCGGCCTGCTTGGCGACCTGGAGCAGATGGGCTTTGGAATCGTCGCCTTCGCCTGCACCACCTGCAACGGCATGAGCGGTGCGCTTGATCCGAAGATCCAGCAGGAAGTGATCGACCGCGACCTGTATGCCACGGCGGTGCTGTCGGGCAACCGCAACTTCGACGGCCGCATCCATCCGTACGCCAAGCAGGCGTTCCTGGCCTCGCCGCCGCTGGTGGTGGCCTACGCCATTGCCGGCACTGTGCGCTTCGACATTGAAAAGGATGCGCTCGGCCATGACGCCGATGGCAACCCGATCACGCTGAAGGACCTGTGGCCCAGCGATGCCGAGATCGACGCGGTGGTGGCCGCCAGCGTCAAGCCGGAACAGTTCCGCCAGGTCTACGACCCGATGTTCACCTTCAAGGTGGAGCACGGCGCGCCGATCAGCCCGCTGTATGACTGGCGTCCGCAGAGCACCTACATCCGCCGTCCGCCGTACTGGGAAGGCGCGCTGGCCGGCGAGCGTCCGCTGCGTGGCATGCGTCCGCTGGCGGTGCTGGGCGACAACATCACCACCGACCATCTGTCCCCGTCCAATGCGATCCTGGCCAGCAGTGCGGCCGGCGAGTACCTGGCGAAGATGGGCCTGCCGGAAGAGGACTTCAACTCCTACGCCACCCACCGTGGCGATCACCTCACCGCGCAGCGCGCCACCTTCGCCAACCCCAAGCTGATCAACGAGATGGTTGTGGTCGATGGGCAGGTGAAACAGGGCTCGCTGGCGCGCGTGGAGCCGGAGGGCGAGGTGACCCGCATGTGGGAAGCGATCGAAACCTACATGGCGCGCAAGCAGCCGCTGATCATCATCGCCGGTGCCGACTACGGCCAGGGCAGCTCGCGCGACTGGGCCGCCAAGGGCGTGCGCCTGGCCGGTGTGGAGGCCATCGTCGCCGAGGGTTTCGAGCGCATCCATCGCACCAACCTGATCGGGATGGGCGTGTTGCCGTTGGAGTTCAAGGAAGGCGTCAACCGCAGAACGCTGGGCATCGACGGCACTGAAACCTTCGATGTGATCGGCGAACGCGTGCCGCGTGCCGAGCTGACGCTTGTCATCCACCGCCGCAGCGGTGAGCAGCTCAATGTGCCGGTCACCTGCCGCCTGGACACGGCCGAGGAAGTGTCCATCTACGAAGCGGGCGGCGTGCTGCAGCGCTTCGCCCAGGACTTCCTGGAATCCTCGCAGGTCGCCTGATCCACCCGCCTCACGACGGCCCGGCGACGGGCCGTCTTCCTACCAGGACTTCTCATGGCGTTTCTTCCCCAGCTCCGTATTCCCGCCACCTACATGCGCGGTGGCACCAGCAAGGGCGTGTTCTTCCGCCTGCAGGATCTGCCCGTCGCCGCACAGACGCCGGGGGCGGCCCGCGATGCGCTGCTGATGCGCGTGATCGGTTCGCCCGACCCCTATGGCAAGCACACCGACGGCATGGGCGGCGCCACCTCCAGCACCAGCAAGTGCGTGATCATTGCCGCGCCGTCGGTGCCTGACCACGACGTCGACTATCTGTATGGCCAGGTCTCGATCGATGCCGCGTTCGTTGACTGGAGCGGCAACTGCGGCAACCTCAGCACCGCAGTCGGCCCGTTTGCGATCAGCAACGGCTTCATCGATCCGGCGCGTGTGCCGCGCGACGGCATCTGCACGGTCCGCATCTGGCAGGCCAACATCGGCAAGACCATCCTGGCGCACGTACCGATGGCAGGGGGGGAAGTGCAGGAGACTGGCGATTTCGAGCTGGACGGGGTGACGTTCCCGGCGGCCGAGATCCAGCTCGAGTTTCTTGATCCGTCCGACGATGGCGAAGGCGATGGCGGATCGATGTTCCCGACCGGCAACCTGGTCGATACCCTCGATGTGCCCGGCGTGGGCCGCTTCGAGGTGACCATGATCACCGCCGGCATTCCCACCCTCTTCCTCAACGCGGCCGACCTGGGCTACACCGGCACCGAGCTGCAGCCGGCGATCAATGAGGACAAGGCCGCGCTGGCACGGTTCGAAGCGATCCGCGCGCACGGTGCGGTACGCATGGGCCTGATCGACAGCGTCGAGCAGGCGGCCACGCGCCAGCACACGCCCAAGGTCGCCTTCGTCGCACCCGCGCAGGACTACGTGTCCTCCAGCGGCAGGCGGATCGCGGCCGGCGACATCGATCTGCACGCGCGCGCGCTGTCGATGGGCAAGCTGCACCACGCGATGATGGGCACGGCCGCGGTCGCCATCGGCACTGCCGCGGCGATTCCCGGCACACTGGTCAACCGCGCCGCCGGCGGCGGCACGCGCGAGGCGGTCACCTTCGGCCATCCGTCCGGCACGCTGCGCGTGGGCGCCCAGGCGGCCTGCGTTGACGGCCAGTGGACAGTCACCAAGGCCATCATGAGCCGCAGTGCGCGCGTGCTGATGGAAGGTGCGGTGCGCGTCCCCGTGTAAACCGCATCGCCTACCCACGTCGAGCGGGGCTCCGCCCCGCTGCCACAGCAGGAGCGACACCATGTCCAGCGGCAGCCCCCCGTCCAACGAGCGCGTCGCCTGGGACGCGGTGATGACCGACATCGTCGACTACGTGCGCGAGTACCCGGTGGAATCGCCCCTTGCGTACACGACCGCGCGGCACTGCCTGATCGATACCCTGGGCTGCGGGCTGGCGGCGCTGTCGTTTCCGGCCTGCAGCAGACTGCTCGGGCCGCTGGCGCCGGGAACCCGGGTGGTCCACGGGGCCAGGGTGCCGGGTACCCGGTTCGAGCTGGACCCGGTGCAGGCCGCCTTCAACATCGGGGCGATGGTGCGCTGGCTGGATTTCAACGACACCTGGCTGGCCGCCGAGTGGGGCCATCCCTCGGACAATCTCGGCGGCATCCTGGCCACTGCCGACTGGCTCAGCCGCAATGCCGAGGCACTGCGTCGCCCCCCGTTGACCATGCGCGACGTGCTCGTGTCGATGATCAAGGCGCATGAAATCCAGGGCTGCCTCGCACTGGAAAATGCCTTCAACCGGGTCGGACTGGACCACGTGGTGCTGGTCAAGGTCGCCTCCACTGCCGTGGTCGCGCACCTGCTCGGGCTGGACCGCGAACGCATGCTCAACGCGGTGTCGCTGGCCTGGGTGGACGGACAGGCCCTGCGCACGTACCGGCATGCGCCGAACACCGGTTCACGCAAAAGCTGGGCGGCCGGCGACGCAACCAGCCGCGCGGTGCGCCTGGCGCTGATGGCGGCCACGGGCGAGATGGGTTATCCCAGTGCCCTGACCGCGCCGACGTGGGGGTTCTACGACGTGTCTTTCGGCGGGCAGCCGTTCCGCTTCCAGCGTCCCTACGGCAGCTATGTGATGGAGAACGTGCTGTTCAAAATCAGCTACCCGGCCGAGTTCCACGGCCAGACCGCGGTGGAAGCGGCCATGCAGGTGCACGCCCGGATGCGGGCGGCCGGCAGGCGCAGTGAGGACATTGAGCGGATCACCCTGCGCACCCAGCAGGCCTGCCTGCGGATCATCGACAAGCCCGGGCCGCTGCACAATCCGGCCGACCGCGACCACTGCGTGCAGTACATGGTCGCCATCGCGCTGATCTTCGGCCGGCTGGTTGCCGAGGACTACGAGGACGACGTCGCCGCCGATCCACGCATCGACCCGCTGCGCGCGCGCATCGCCTGCGTGGAGGAGCCGCGCTTCACCGCCGACTACCTGGACCCGGACAAGCGCAGTATCGCCAACGCGCTGCACGTGACCTTCAAGGACGGCACCACGCTGGAGGAGACGGTCGAGTATCCGCTTGGCCACGCCCGCCGCCGCGCCGAAGGCATTCCGCTGCTGGAGGACAAATTCCGCCGGCACCTGGCCGGCCTCTTCCCGACGGTGCAGCAGCGCCGCATCCTGGACGCCTCGCTCGACCCGGTGGTGCTGGAGGCGATGCCCGTCCACGAGTACGTGGACCTTTACGTGGCGTAGTGCCCGGCGCTGCCCGGCAGGGGGGCGGACCGCGGCGCCGGCAACCTGACCGCAAGGCTCGGTGCCTATAATGGCCTCCTTGATCAAGGAGTGACGTCATGGCTAGCCGCAGTCGGGTCGGGCAATGGGGCTGGAAGGGAATCGCGGGTCTGGCGCTTGCCGCCGGCCTGGTACTGGGCGTCGGGGGCTGCAAGCGCAACGACAGCGGCCAGCTGCCGGCCCCTTCCGGGGCGCCGATCGCGGCCAAGGCCGAGACCGTTGCCGGGTTTACCCTGGTGCGCGCCTTCCCGGACCAGAAGAGCGACGGCCTGTCGCTGGCGCTGGAGTTCTCGCGCCCGCTGGTCGGCACCCAGGACTTCGACACGCTGGTCCGCTTTGCCGAGAAAGTCGGCACCGACGAGAGCAGCTGGACCCTGTCCGATGACGGCAAGACCCTGCGCTACCCCTTCGTGGAGGCGGCCAAGGAGTACACCGTGATCGTCTCGCCGGACCTGCTCGCCGCCGACGGCAGCCGGATCGGCAAGGAGCTGCGACAGAAGGTGTTCAGCGGCGAACTGTCGCCGGCTGCCGGCTTCGCCTCGCAGGGCAGCGTGCTGCCCGCGCGCGACAGCCGTGGCCTGCCGGTGGTGTCGGTGAACGTGCCGGAAGTGGACGTCGAGTTCCTGCGCGTGCGCGAGAAAGAGCTGCCGAACTTCTTCAGCCAGTACCAGCGCGGCGGCCGCCGAGGCAGCTGGGAACTGGACAGCGAATACGGCGACAAGACCCCGATGTCCAAGCTGGCCGAGCCGGTGTACGTGAACCGTTTCGTGCTGGGCGGCAAGCAGAACGAGCGGGTGCTCACCTACCTGCCCACCCAGGACATCAAGGAACTGCAGGCCCCGGGTCTGTACTTTGCGGTGATGAAGCGCAGCGGCTCGTTCGACAGCGAGTTCGATACCGCGTTCTTCACGGTCAGTGACATCGGCCTGCACACGCGTGCCTACAAGGACACGCTGTTCGTCCATACCGCCTCCCTGCAGAGCGGCGCGTCGCTCAAGAAGATCGAACTGCGCGTGCTCGATGGCAAGGGTGAGGTGGTGCTCAAGGGCGCGACCGACGGCAATGGCAACGCGCTGCTGAAGTACACGCTGGATGCCAGCCACGTGCTGATTGCCAGCAGCGGCGGCGACACCACCATGCTGCCGTTCAACCAGCCGGCGCTGGACCTGAGCGAGTTCGCCGTCGCCGGGCGCGACAACGCCTGGTTCGACGTGTTCGCCTGGTCCGGCCGCGACCTCTACCGCCCCGGCGAGACGGTGCGCATTTCCGCGCTGCTGCGCGACAACGACGGCAAGCCCGTCGGCGGCCCGGGCAAGGCCGCCCAGCCGGTGTTCCTGCGGCTGAAGCAGCCGGACGGCAAGACCTTCCGCGAAACCCGGCTGCAGCCGGGCGAGCAGGGCTACATCAGCTTTGAACAGACCATTCCGGCCGAAGCGCCGACCGGGCGCTGGCAGGTGGAGTTCCGCACCAACCCCGCCAGCAAGGAAGCCATCCAGGGCATGACGCTGCGCATCGAGGAGTTCCTGCCCGAGCGCATGAAGCTGGACCTGGACAGCGCGCAGAAGACCCTCAAGCCGGGCGAACCGCTCAAGCTGATGGCCGACGCCGCCTACCTGTATGGCGCGCCGGCCGACGGCAACCGCTTCACCGCGCGGCTGGCGGTGGCCGCCGAACAGTCGCCGGTGGAATCGCTGCCCGGCTACTTCTTCGGCGACCCGACGATGGAACTGCCGCGCGAAGCGCGCGATGTGATCGACACCGAGTTCCCGGCCGACGGCAAACTGCGCCAGGACGTGGTGCTGCCGGCCGAGGTCAAGGCGACCGCCCCGGTGGCCGTGGTGGTGTCCGGCAGCGTGTACGAGACCGGTGGCCGCACCGTCACCCGCACCCTCAAGCGGGTGATGTGGCCGGCCCCGGTACTGGTCGGCGTGCGCCCGTTGTTCAAGCCCGAGGACGGCGCCGACGCCAACAGCAACGCGCGCTTCGAACTGATGCGCGTGGATGCGGCCGGCAAGGCACAGCCGGCCAAGGGCCTGAAAGCCACGCTGGTGCGCGAGCTGCGCGACTACCACTGGAGCTTCAACGACAACCGCTGGGACTACGACTTCACCCGCCGCTTCGAGAACAAGGAAACCCGCACCCTCGATGCCGGCACGGCCGCCACCACGGTCGATTTCCCGGTGGAGTGGGGCGAGTACCGGCTGGACGTGTTCGATCCGGCCACCGGCCTGACCAGCCGCTACCCGTTCCGTGCCGGCTGGAGCTGGAATGACGACAACCGTGGTCTGGATGCACGTCCCGACAAAGTCAAACTGGCCCTGGACAAGACCGCCTACAAGGCCGGTGACACCGTGCGCGTCACCGTCACCCCGCCGCACGCCGGCAAGGGTGTGCTGATGGTGGAAAGCGACAAGATGCTCTACGTGCAGGACATCGATGCCAAGCCGGGCAGCACCTTCGACATCCCGGTGACGGCGGAATGGGAACGCCACGACATCTACATCACCGCCCTGGTGTTCCGCGGCGGCAGTGCGCCGAGCAAGATCACCCCGGCCCGCGCGGTGGGGGTGGTGCATGTGCCGATGGACCGCAAGGCCCGACAGATCGCCGTGGGCCTGTCCGCGCCCAAGCAGATGCGTCCCGAGCAGACCCTGCCGGTGACCGTGAGCGCTCCGCAGCTGGCCGGCAAGGTCGCGCATGTCACCGTTTCGGCGGTGGATGTGGGCATCCTCAACATCACCCGCTTCCCGGTACCCGACGCTGCCGCGCACTTCTTCGCGCAGCGCCGCCTGGGCGTGGATGCTTACGACATCTACAGCCGTGTGATCGAAAGCTTCGACGGCGCCAGCGGCAAGCTGAAATTCGGCGGCGACATGGCGCTGGCGGCGATGCCACAGGCCAAGCGGCCCACCGCGCGCGTGCAGACCGTGGACCTGTTCTCCGGCCCGGTGAAGCTCGATGCCAAGGGTATTGCCCGGGTTGCGCTGAAGGTGCCGGACTTCAACGGCACCCTGCGCATCTCCGCGCTGGTGTATTCGGACGACCAGTACGGCAAGCGCGACATGGAAACGGTGGTGCGCGCGCCGATCCTGGCCGAGGCCAGCATGCCGCGCGTGCTCGCACCCGGCGATACCAGTACGGTGACCCTGGATGTGCAGAACTTCACCGGCAAGCCGGGCGAGTTCAAGGTGCAGGTCGATGGAATCGGGCCGCTGACGCTGGGCGAGCCGACCCGCGCGCTGACCCTGGCCGTCGATGCCAAGCGCACCTTGAGCTTCCCGCTCACCGCGCGCGAGGGCTATACGGTGGCCAAGGTGCGGGTGCGCGTGGACGGCAACGGTTTCAAGGTGGACCGTCGCTACGACCTGCCGGTGCGTGCCGCATGGCCGCAGGTACTGCGCGCGCAGACCCGCACGCTCGATCCGCTGGCGGCGGTGAGCATGGACGCCAGCCTGGCCGATGGCCTGATGAACGACTCGGTGACCGCGCGCATGCTGGTCAGCGCCTTGCCGCCGATTCCGTTCGCCAGTGCGCTCAACGGCGCACTCAACTACCCCTACGGCTGTGCCGAGCAGACCACCAGCAAGGGCTATGCGGCACTGATGCTGGATGAGGCCACCTCGGCCATGCTCGGCGCCGATGGCCTGGATGCCAAGACCCGCCGCGAGCGCATGGAAGGGGCGTTCGGCCGGCTGGCCTCGATGCAGGTGGCCAACGGCAACTTCTCGATGTGGGGCGACGACGGGTACGTCAATCCGTGGCTCACTCCGTACATCGCCGAGTTCCTGCTCGATGCCAAAGACGCGGGCTTTGCGGTACCGGACACGGTGCTGCAGAAGGCGCTCAACCGCCTCAGCGAGGACCTGCTGTCCGGCGGCAACCAGTTCTACGGCGAGGACCGCCGCGAGAACCTGAAGTTTGCCAACCAGGCGTACTCGGGCTATGTGCTGGCCCGCGTCAACCGCGCTCCGCTGGGCACGCTGCGCGCGCTGTATGACAACGAGCGCAGCAAGTCGCTGACCGGGCTGTCGCTGGTTCACCTCGGCATCGCGCTGTCGCTGCAGGGCGACCACAAGCGCGGCGATGCCGCGATCGCGGCCGGCTTCGCCAAGAGCGCGGGTGACCGTCCGGCCTACTTCGGCGACTACGGCAGCGCCGTCCGCGACGACGCCCTGATGATCGCGCTGCTGCACGAGCGCAAGCTGTCCAAGCCGGCGTACGACGCGCGGGCCATCGACCTGGGCCGCGCGCTCGATGCACGCCGCAACAGCGGCTATATGTGGCTGAGCACGCAGGAACAGGTGGCGCTGGCGCGCATGGGCAAGGCGCTGGCGGCCAACCAGAAGAAGCTGGTGTCCGGTGAGCTGGCGATCGGCGGTGAGAGCGAGGCCATCTCCGCGCGCCGCATGTTCGGCCGCAGCGTCGACTACGCCGCACTAGCCAAGGGCGTGCGCTTCACCCCGCAGGGCGAGCCGCCGATGTTCGCCAGCCTGGAAGTGGCCGGCATCCCGCGCAACCCGCCCGAGCCGGACAGCCGTACGCTTGGCGTGGAGCGCAGCTGGTACACCACCGACGGCAAGCCGTGGACGCCGCGTGCGCTGAAGGAGGGCGAGGCGCTGATCGTGCGGGTCAGCGTGACCCCGAACGTGGACATGCCCGACGCGCTGCTCACCGACCTGCTGCCGGCCGGCCTGGAGATCGAGAACTTCAACCTGGGCGATGCCAAGCAGTGGGCCGACGTGGTGGTCGACGGGCTGAGCGTGAACGACCGCGGCGATGCGGCCAACGTCAAGCATGAGGAGTTCCGCGATGACCGCTATGTGGCCGCGCTCAAACTCTCGCGCGGCAGCACGGCCAAGGTGTTCTACCTGGTGCGTGCGGTCACCCCGGGCACCTACCGCGTGCCGCCGCCGCTGGTGGAGGACATGTACCGTCCCGACCTGCGCGGCGTGGGCCGCAGCAACCCGACCACGCTGACCGTGGTGCAGCCATAGCCACTGGCCGGGTCGCCGCCCGCGCGGCGGCCCGGCGGTCCGTGTCGTTGATGCCATGACCTTTTCCTTCCTTTCCCGTCTGCGCCGCCAGTTGCGGCCGCTGTGGCCGTGGCTGCGCTGGGGCACGGCGGGCGCGCTGGCACTGCTGCTGGCGCTGGACCTGGCGTTCCCGCCGCCGCTGCCACGCCAGCGCGATACCAGCACACTGGTGGTCGCGCGTGACGGGACGCCGCTGCGTGCCTTCGCCGACGCCGAAGGCGTGTGGCGCTATCCGGCCTCCGCCGACAGTGTGTCGCCGCTGTACCTGCAGGCGCTGCTCGGTTACGAGGACCGCTGGTTCTGGCGCCATCCCGGCGTCAACCCGTGGGCGATGCTGCGCGCCGGCAGGCAATGGGTGGTCGAGCGCCGGATCGTCTCCGGCGGTTCCACTCTCACCATGCAGGTGGCGCGCATCCTCGACCCGCATACCCGTACCCCGTGGGGCAAGGCCAAGCAGCTGCTGCGCGCGGTGCAGCTGGAGGTGCACCTGAGCAAGGCGCAGATCCTGGCGCTGTACCTGGAGCGCGCACCTTACGGCGGCACCATCGAAGGCGTCGAAGCGGCGAGCTGGGCCTACCTGGGCAAGCCGGCCTCGGCGCTGTCGCATGCCGAGGCGGCGCTGCTCGCGGTGCTGCCGCAGTCGCCCAGCCGGCTGCGGCCGGACCGCCATCCCGAGGCGGCGCAGGCTGCACGCGACAAGGTCCTCACGCGCATGGCCGACCTCGGCGTGTGGTCGCGTGAGGAGGTGGACGATGCGCGGATCGAGCCGGTGGTGACCCGCGCGCTGCAGCCGCCGCTGCACGCCGCCTTGCTCGCGCAGCGGCTGCGGTCGGCGCAGCCGCGCGCGGCGCGGATCCAGAGCACGCTGGACATCGGCCTGCAGCGCACGCTCGAAGAACGCGTGTCCTCCTATTTCTCGCAGCTGCCCGAGCGCACCTCGGCGGCATTGCTGGTGGTCGACAACCGCACCCTCGAAGCGCGCGCCTACGTCGGTTCGGTGGCATTCGGCGACAAACAACGGCTCGGCCACGTGGACATGGTGGCGGCCTGGCGTTCGCCCGGCTCCACGCTCAAACCGTTCCTGTACGGGATGGCGCTGGACGATGGGCTGATCCACTCCGAAAGCCTGATGGTCGATGCGCCGCAGGGCTTCGGCGGCTACCGTCCGGGCAACTTCGATGCCGCCTTCAACGGCCCGGTCAGTTCGGCTACCGCACTGCGGCTGTCACTGAACGTGCCCGCCGTGGACCTGCTGGACCGGGTGGGGCCGGCACGCTTTGCCGCGCGGCTGTCGCATGCCGGCATCACCCTGCGCTTTCCGCGCGGCAGCAGCCCGAACCTGTCGCTGATCCTGGGCGGCACCGGCGCACGGCTGGAAGACCTGGTGGGCGCGTTCGCCGCTTTCAACCGCAATGGCATCGCCGGGCGGGTGCGCTACACCGCCGACGATGCGGTGATCGAGCGGCGGCTGATGTCGCCGGGCGCGGCGTGGATCACCCGCGAGGTGCTTGAATCCAATCCGCGCCCTGGCTACGGCACCGGCACCTTCGATGTCACCGGCCGGCCGCGCGTGGCCTGGAAGACCGGCACCAGCTATGGCTACCGCGACGCGTGGGCGATTGGCAGCACGCGGCACTACACGGTGGGCGTGTGGGTCGGGCGGCCTGACGGTACCCCGCTGCCCGGCCAGTACGGCGCGGTCACCGCGTTGCCGCTTATGTTCGAAGTGATCGACAGCCTGCCGCGCCAGAGCGGCGATGCCAGCGCGGCGCCGATGCCGGCCAGCGTGACCCGCACCGACATCTGCTGGCCGACCGGTGAGCTGGCGGACGGTACGCCGCCTGACCTGTGCCAGCGTCGTCTGCAGGCGTTCGTGCTGGACGGGGTGGTGCCGCCGACGTTTGCCGAGCGTGATGCGCGGCTCTGGCAACCCGGGCGGCAGCGCTTCGAGGTGGACGCGCGCACCGGCCTGCGGCTGTCGCCTGACTGCAGCGCACCGCATGTGGCCGAAGCGCGCGAGATCGCCCGCTGGCCGGCGCTGGTATCGCCGTGGCTGCCGTTGGCGCAGCGCCGCGCCGCGCAGTTGCCCGCGCTGTCCCCGGACTGCCGCGACGACGGCCGGCAGAGCGGCGGCAGCCTGCACATCGAAGGGCTCAACGACCGTGCGACGCTGGCACGGGCACCCAACGCCGAGCACGGTGTGCGCCTGCAGCTGCGTGCGCTCGGGACAGATGGCAGCATCGACTGGCTGCTGGATGACCGCTGGATCGCGCGCACCGAAGGCGCGCGCCTGTTCCAGCGGGATTTCGACGACGTCGGCGACCACACCCTGACCGCACTCGCCACGGATGGCGCCTGGACCCAGGTGCGCTTCCGCATCCTGCGCTGAGCGCAGCGCAGGTGGGTGTCGGCCGCCGGCCGGCCGCCAGTGCTACTCGCCGATCCAGCCTTCCAGCAGGTCGGCGAACTCGTCAGCGTGCTCCTCTTCCTGCGCCAGGATCTCTTCCAGGATGCGCTTGGTCGTGGTGTCCTTGTCGCCGACGAAGTTGATCATCTCGCGATAGCTGTCGATCGCGATGCGCTCGGCGATCAGGTTCTCACGGACCATGTCGCGCAGATCGGTGCCTTCCTTGTACTCGGCGTGCGAGCGCGCGGTCAGCGTGTCCGGATTGAGGTCCGGTTCCCCGCCCAGCTGCACGATGCGCTCGGCCAGCTTGCCGGCATGCGCCTGCTCCTGCTGGGCATGTTCAAGGAACTCGGCCTTCACCGCATCGGCGAGCATGCCCTTGGCCATGAAGTAGTGGCGGTAGTAGCGCAGCACGCACACATATTCGGTGGCCAGGGCGTCGTTGAGCAGCTTGATCACCGCCTTGCGGTCGGCGCTGTAGGTGTCGGTGATGGCGCCGTCTTCGATGTCCTTGCGGGCACGCGCACGCAGGGTGGCGGTGTCGCTGATGCCTGCCGGACGTCGGGTGCCGGCGGCGGAAGAAGGGGCGGGGCGGGCATTCTTGGCTGGCTTTGACATGGCTGGCCGGGTTCCTCTGTTGCGTGGGTTCAGCGGGAAAGGTGCTCCAGCACGTACTGCGCGGAGGACACCTCGAATGTGCCGGGTTCTTCGATGAAGGTCTGGCGCACGACGCCGTCTTCGACGTACAGCGCGAAGCGGCGCGAGCGCAGGCCCATGCAGGAACTGCTGGCGTCCATCTCCAGACCCAGGGCGCGGGTGAATTCGCCGTTGCCGTCCGACAGCATCTGCAGGCCATCGGGGACCTGTTGGCTTTCGCCCCAGGCCTTCATCACGAACGGGTCGTTGACGGCCATGCAGAACACATCGATGCCGAGGTGGCGGAAATCGGCGAAGTGCTCGATGTAGCCGGGCAGGTGGCGGGCCGAGCAGGTGGGCGTGAAGGCCCCCGGCACGGCAAACAGCACCGCCTTGCGCCCGTCGAACAGGGCGTGGGTGTCGATGGTCTCCATGCCCTCGCGGATGCGCTTGAGGGTCACTTCGGGGATGCGATCGCCTACGTGGATGGTCATGCGGGCTCCTTGTACATCGGCAGGGTAGGGCGGGCGATGGGAGGGCGGCGTCAAAACGTTGAAAACGCGCCGCCCAGCCCCATTCTGGCCCTCGCCGATGGCGCTGGCATTGCGCAGGATCAAGCCGCGGGCCCGGGGGTGACGGGCGGAAGCGTCGCCAACCGCTAGAATTGGCCGGACGGTGCCCGCCTGCGTGGGCGACCGAACTTATTCGAGGTGTCTGGATGGAATTCAAGGATTATTACGCCACGCTCGGTGTGGAACCGACCGCGGGCGACGCGGAGATCAAGACCGCCTACCGGCGGCTGGCGCGCAAGTACCACCCCGACGTCAGCAAGGAGGCCGGCGCGGAAGAGAAGTTCAAGGCCGTCAACGAGGCCTATGAGGCCCTGCGCGACCCGCAGAAGCGCGCCGCCTACGACCAGCTCAAGGCGCAGGGCTATCGCCCGGGCGAGGAGTTCCACGCACCGCCGAACTATGGCGGTGGCCAGGGCTTTGATTTCGAGGAGGTGTTCGGCGGTGGCGCCGGCGGTGGCGGCTTCAGCGACTTCTTCGAAAGCCTGTTCGCGCGCCAGCGCGGCGGTGGCGGTGGCGGGCGCTCCAGCGGTTTCGCCGGCGCCGGCGCTGGCCCGCAGCCGCTGCGCGACACCCGCGCCAAACTCTCCGTGCCGCTGGAAGCGGCTTATGCCGGCGACTCGCTGCGCATCAACGTCAACGGCCGCCAGCTGGACGTGCGCGTCCCCAAGGGCATCCGTCCCGGCCAGGTGATCCGTCTGACCGGGCAGGGCAACGGCGGTGGCAATCTGCTGCTGGAAGTGGAGTACGCCGAACACCCGCAGTTCGAGGTGGACGGACGCAACGTGCTCTACACCCTGCAGGTGACGCCGTGGCAGGCGGCGCTGGGCACCAGCATCAGCGTCCCGACCCTGGGCGGTGCGGTGGAACTGAAGGTGCCGGCCGATTCGGATGCGGGGCGCAAGCTGCGCCTGCGTGGCCGCGGCCTGCCCGGCACGCCGGACGGGGACCAGATCGTGGAACTGGAGATCGTCGCGCCGGCCCCGACCGAAGAAGCGCAGAAAAAGGCCTACAAGGCGCTGGCCAAGGCCTTCGGCGAGAAGATCTGAACGACGCCCGGTGGGTGCCGACCGCAGGTCGGCACGCGGGTCAAAGGGCCGGCGGTTCCTGGCTGCTGAACACCCGCTCCAGCACCTCGGACAGCTCGTCCTCGGAGAACGGCTTGGTGATGTAGGCCTTGGCGCCCTGCCGCATGCCCCACATGCGGTCGGTGTCCTGGTCCTTGGTGGTCACCAGGATCACCGGGATATGCTTGGTCGCCGCATCGCGCGACAGCGTGCGGGTCGCCTGGAAGCCGTTGAGGTTGGGCATCACCACGTCCATCAGGACCAGGTCGGGCAGTTCGGCCTTGGCCGCTTCCACACCGGCCGCACCATCGGTGGCGGTCAGGATCTCGTGACCGAGCTTCTCGACGATGCGCTGTATCCCCAACAGCTGCGACGGTGAATCGTCGACGATCAGAATGCGTGCCATGTTGTTCCCCATGTGATGCGCGCAGTGTAGTGCGCGCCTCGCATCGGCGTGAAGCATCCGGCGCACCGTCCGTCGCCCGGCTGGCGCGCTCAGTCGATTCGTACCACCGTACGCCCGTGCCCTCCGCCGGCCAGGAGCCGTTCGAACACCCCAGGCAGGCCGTCCAGGCCCACTTCGCCGGTGCAGATGCGCTCCAGGTGGCGCGGCCGCCACTCGCTGCCGAGCTTGTCCCACACCTTCTCGCGCAGCACCCGCGGCGCGCTGGAGGAGGACACGCCCAGCAGCGACACGCCGCGGATGATGAAGGGCATCACCGTCATGTCCAGCGCAGGGCTGGCGGCGAGTCCGGCACTGACCACGCTGCCGTACGGCGCGGTCTGCGCCAGCAGGCTGGCCAGCATCGGCCCGCCGGCGTTGTCCAGGCCGCCACCGAAGCGCGCCGATTCCATCGGCCGGGTGGTGGCCAGCGCCTCGCGCGGCAGCACCTCACGCGCCCCCAGGCCGCGCAGGTAGTCGGCCTGCCCGGCCTTGCCGCTGATGGCATGCACCTCGAATCCGGCCTGGCTGAAGATGTCCACCGCCAGCGAGCCCACGCCGCCGGTGGCGCCGGTGACCGCCAGCGGCCCCAGTTCGGGCGTCAGCCGGTTGTCGAGCATGCGCAGCAGCGCCAGCGCGGCAGTGAAACCGGCCGTGCCGAGGATCATCGCCTCGCGCGGGGTCAGCCCGGCCGGCTGGGCGATCACCGCGCTGGAGGCCAGCCGGACATACTGGCTGTAGCCGCCATCGCGGGTCTCGCTCAGCCCGCAGCCGGTGGCCAGCACCGCATCGCCTTCGCGCCAGGCCGGGTCGGTGGAGGCGACCACCGTGCCGGCCACATCGATCCCGCCCACCAGCGGAAAGCGTCGCAGGATCCGCCCCGTGCCGGTGCCGGCCAGGGCGTCCTTGTAGTTGACCGAGGACCAGCCGGCCCGGATCACCACCTCGCCGGGCGCCAGGTCGTCCAGTCCGATCTGCTCCATCCCGGCCCGATGGCCGCCGTCGGCGGCCTGATGGATGCGGAATGCGTCGAAGGGGGCGGAAGGGAGCATGGCCGGGACCTGGCGGGGAAGGGAGGCACACACCTTACCCGCTGGCAGCGGGGGCGGGGCCGGTGCAAGGCTGCATGAATCGCATCCCGCGCCACCTTCCCCCTTCCAATCCTGCCGGTCAGCCCCATCTAGTAGAATCGGATGAGATACACCGGTTGACGTTGCGGGAGTGGCCCGCAGGCAGCCTTACCTTGATGGAGCGTGCATGGCCTGGAATACACCCGGCGGCAACAAGGGCGGACAAGGCCCCGACGATAATCGACGCGGGCCGTTCAAGCCGCGCGGCGGCGGCAATGGCGGTGGTTGGGGCGGATTGCCCGGACCGCTGAAGGAGATGTTCGATGGGAACATCCTGCGCTGGGTCGCGGTGGCGGTGGTGCTGCTGCTGCTGTTCTCCAGTTTCCAGCTGATCGGCGAACAGCAACGTGGCGTGGTGCTGCGTTTCGGCCAGTTCTCGCGGATCCTGGGGCCTGGCCCGAACTTCAAGCTGCCGTGGCCGATCGAATCGGTGACCAAGGTCAATGCCACCCAGATCAAGACCTTCAGCAGCCAGGTGCCGGTGCTGACCCGTGACGAGAACATCGTCAACGTCTCGGTCAACGTGCAGTACCGCATCGCCGATCCGCAGAAGTACCTGTTCGGTTCGGTCTCGGCCGACCAGGTGCTGGAGCAGTCGGCGCAGAGCGCGGTGCGCGAGCAGGTGGGCCGTGCCGACCTCAATACCGTGCTGAACAACCGCGGTCCGCTGGCCGTGGTCGCCGAAGAGCGTCTGCAGTCGGCGCTGAAGGCCTACCAGACCGGCCTGGTCGTGACCGGGCTGACCCTGCCCGACGCGCGCCCGCCGGAAGAAGTGAAGCCGGCGTTCGACGAGGTCAA
Source organism: Stenotrophomonas sp. NPDC077461 (assembly GCF_049545475.1). Classification (NCBI taxonomy): domain Bacteria; kingdom Pseudomonadati; phylum Pseudomonadota; class Gammaproteobacteria; order Lysobacterales; family Lysobacteraceae; genus Stenotrophomonas; species Stenotrophomonas sp. NPDC077461. The sequence goes on along the minus strand of NZ_JBMWDO010000008.1, from coordinate 36,434 downwards.
CGGCGCGCAGCAGGTCAAGGAACGCCTGATCAACGAAGCCCAGGCCTATGCGGCCAAGGTCGTGCCCGAAGCGCGCGGCCAGGCCTCGCGTGCCCGCACCACCGCCGAAGGCTACAAGCAGGCGGTGGTGTCCAAGGCGCAGGGTGATGCCGACCGCTTCAGCCTGCTGCAGGTGCAGTACAAGGACGCCCCGGAAGTCACCCGCAAGCGGCTGTGGCTGGAAACGGTGGAGCAGGTGCTCTCGCAGAACCGCAAGATCATCGGTGGCGATGGCCGCCAGCTGATCTACGTGCCGATGCCGGGTGATGCCCGCGCCGGTGCCGCCGGCGCCGCCCCGGCGGTGACCCCGGAAGTGATGCTGCCGTCGTTGCCGGCCAGCACGCCGGTGGATGGGGCGCGCGATGCCGAGCGCCCGACCACCCGACCCACCGGACGACCGACCGGTCGTGAAGGAGCCAGCCGATGAAGAGTTCACTGTGGATCGGGTTGGCCGTGGCCGCCCTGCTGGGCCTGTTGGGGTCGGTGTATGTGGTCCGTGAGGACCAGACCGCGATGGTGTTGAACCTGGGCAAGGTGGTCCGTGCGGACATCAAGCCGGGCCTGCACTTCAAGGTGCCGCTGGTGGAATCGGTACGCGTGTTCGACCGCCGCTTCCAGGTGCTGGACACGGCGCCGGCGCGTTACTTCACCGCCGAGCAGAAGGACGTCAGCGTCGACTTCTTCGCCATCGGCCGCATTTCCGACGTGCGCAACTACTACCGCGCCACCGGTGGCGATGCCGCCCTGGCCAATGCGCGCCTGGCACCGATCATCACCGACTCGCTGCGCAACCAGATCAACTCGCGCACCCTGCAGCAGCTGGTGTCGGGTGATCGCAGCGAACTGATCGCCAACCAGTTGACCGGCATCAACAAGGCGGTCAAGGAACTGGGCATGGAAATCATCGACCTGCGCATCAAGCAGATCGACCTGCCCACCGACAGCCAGGTGATCAACGATGTGTACGAGCGCATGCGCGCCCAGCGCAAGCAGGAAGCGGCCAAGCTGCGCGCCGAGGGTGAGGAGCAGTCGCTGACCATCCGTGCCCAGGCCGACCGCGACAGCACCGTGCTGGTGGCCGAAGCCGAGCGCGATGCCCAGCAGCTGCGCGGTGCCGGTGACGCCGAAGCCGCCCGCATCTACGGCAAGGCCGGTTCGGCCGACCCGTCGTTCTACGCCTTCTACCGCAGCCTGGAGGCCTACCGCGGCTCCATGACCGACGGCAATGGCGTGATCGTGCTCGACAAGAACGATCCGTTCCTGCAGTACCTCAAGAGCGATCGCTGAGGCCGCAGACGGCAGTAGCCCACGGGGACCCGGTGCAGACCGGGTCCCCGTTTCATTTGTGATGGTGTGGAGTTCTTCATGAAAGACCTGTTCTCGGCGCTGTGCCTGGTGGCCGTGTTCGAAGGCCTGTTCCTGTTCGTCGCGCCCCGTGCCTGGAAGCGCATGGCCGAGCAGCTGCTGATGCTGCGCAGCAGCGCCCTGCGGACCTGGGGCGGGGTGATCCTGCTGGCCGGCCTCACCACGCTGTGGTGGCTGAAGCATTGAGACGGCCCGGCCCCCGGATGGCGGGCCTGACCGGACGGTGAAGCCGCGTGCCGCCGGGGTGGCACCGGACCCCGGAAACCCGGATAATGCACAAAAGCCGGACGGGCCTCCCCGTTCGGCTTTTTCTGTGTCTGGGCCTTCCATCGCCGGCCGCTCCCCGTTTGGAGCCGCCATCACCGCGCTGGCCAGCCCCGCCACGGTCTACCCGTCCGCGGCCCCGATGGCCGCAACACATTGAGGAGCCCGTCATGGGTCAGTCTGTCGTAGTGCTTGGTGCCCAGTGGGGCGATGAAGGCAAAGGCAAGATCGTCGATCTGCTCACCGAGGAAATCGGCGCCGTCGTGCGCTTCCAGGGCGGTCACAATGCCGGCCACACCCTGGTCATCAACGGCAAGAAGACCGTCCTGCACCTGATCCCGTCGGGCATCCTGCGTGCCGATGCACTGTGCCTGATCGGCAACGGCGTGGTGATCTCGCCGGCCGCGCTGCAGACGGAAATCGCCGAGCTGGAACCCTCCGGCGTGGCC
>NZ_JBMWDO010000008.1:0-34307 GCF_049545475.1 Stenotrophomonas sp. NPDC077461 | reverse complement strand
GCTGGACCAGGCGCGCGAACGCGCTGCCGGCGGCAAGGCGATCGGCACCACCGGCCGCGGCATCGGCCCGGCATACGAAGACAAGGTGGCGCGTCGCGGCATCCGCATCGCCGACCTGCACTATCCCAAGCAGCTTGAAGAGCTCCTGCGCACCGCGCTGGACTACCACAACTTCGTGCTGACCAAGTACCTCAACACCGACGCGATCGACTTCCAGAAGACCTACGACGAAGCCCTGGCCTTCGGCGAGTACGTCGAGCCGATGAAGTCCGACGTCGCCGGCATCCTGCACGACCTGCGCAAGCAGGGTAAGCGCGTGCTGTTCGAAGGCGCCCAGGGCGCGCTGCTGGACATCGACCACGGCACCTACCCGTACGTCACCAGCTCCAACACCACCGTTGGCGGCGCACTCGCCGGTGCCGGCGTGGGGGCCGATGCGATCGACTACGTGCTGGGCATCGCCAAGGCCTACGCCACCCGCGTCGGCGGCGGCCCGTTCCCGACCGAGCTGGACGATGAGATCGGCCAGGGCATCCGCGACCGTGGTGCCGAGTACGGCGCCTCGACCGGCCGTCCGCGTCGCTGCGGCTGGATGGACATCGTCGCGCTCAAGCGCGCCGTGGCCATCAACGGCATCAGCGGCCTGTGCATCACCAAGCTCGACGTGCTCGATGGCATGGAGAAGCTGAAGGTCTGCATCGCGTACGAATACCGCGGCAAGCGCACCGAGTACGCGCCGCTGGACGCCCAGGGCTGGGAAGAGTGCACCCCGGTGTACCTGGAGTTCCCGGGCTGGACCGAGAACACCCACGGCATCACCAACTGGGACGACCTGCCGCCGGCGGCCCGTGCCTACCTGCGCGCGCTGGAAGAGCTGGCCGGTTGCCCGATCAGCATCGTCTCCACCGGCCCGGATCGTGACCACACGATGGTCCTGCAGGACCCGTTCGCCTGAGCGGACCGCCGGTCCCGGGCCACGCCCGGCGCCCGGCCGGGTGGTTGACACGGCCCCAATGAAAGAGCCCCGCGCAAGCGGGGCTTTTTCGTGGGTCAAGGTGAATCGGACCCATCCCGGCCGGCGCTCGCCGGTCAAGAACGCGCCGGTCAGCGCCGATAACCGGGCACTCCCCCCGGTTTGGATCGATATCATGGATTTCTTGAGGAACGTCAGCGTCGTCTGGCGTCTAGGTATGGGCTTTGGCCTGTTGTTGCTGCTGGTGGCCGCCGTCGTGGCTACCGGCGCCACCGGCAGCGTGGTGCAGAAGCGCGCGATGCAGGACGTGGCCGAGGTCAGCGTGGCCAAGGTCCGGCTGCTGTCGGACATGCTCGACGCGAACAACCAGATGATGGTCGTGCGCCGTGAAATGCTGATCCGCCAGGGTGAAGCGCGCGAGGCCGACGAGGCCCGCATCGCCGACCTGGTCAAGCGCTACGAAACCAGTTGGACCGCCTACCAGGCGCTGCCGGGCGATGCCGAGGGCAAGCAGATCGGCGAGGAGATCGCCGCCCGGCGCGCCACCGCCCGTCCATTGAACAAGCAGACCAGCGAGCTGATGCAGCAGGGCGACTTCCCGGCCGCCGTCGCGTTGACGCTTGGCGCGGTGCAGGATGCAGCCAACGGCTGGAACAAGGCTCTGGCCAATGGCGTGGCCTACGAAGAAACGCAGAGCCGCGAGGCCGCCGCCGAGGCGATCCGGCTGGGTGAGCGCACCCTGCTGCAGCTGCTGGTGCTCGGCGGTGTGGCGCTGCTGGTTGGCATTGCGGCCTCCGTGCTGATCGGGCGCAGCCTGACCGGCCCGCTGGCCCGGGCAGTGGGCCTGGCCGAGCGCATGGCCAGGGGCGAGCTGGACCAGGACTTCCGCCTGGGCGGCCGCGACGAACTGACCCAGCTGGGCGAGGCGATGGCCAGCGTGCGCCACAACGTGCAGGCGGCGATCACCGCGCAGCTCGACATGGCGGGTCAGCACGAGGCCGGTGCGATCAGCTACCGCATGGACGAAGCGGCGTTCCCCGGCGACTACGGGCGCATGGTGCATGCCACCAACGAACTGGTTGCCTCGCACGTGGCGGTCGAGTTCCACATGGTCGAGGTGATGCAACGCTATGCGATCGGCGACCTGAGCCGCGACCTCGACAGCTACCCCGGCGAGAAGGCGGTACTGACCCGCACGATGGCCACGGTCAAGCACAGCCTGGAAGCGATCAATGCCGAGATCGACCTGCTGGCCCAGGCCGCCAGCGCGGGCGATTTCTCGGTGCGCGGCAATGAGGCGGCCTTCCAGTTCCAGTTCCGCGCAATGGTGGCCAACCTCAACGGCATGATGGCCAGTTCGCAGGCCAGCATCGCCGATCTCTCGGCTGTGCTGCGCGCGATCTCCGTCGGCGATCTGACCTCGCGCATGGACGGCCACTACGAAGGCGTGTTCGCGCAGATGCGCGACGATGCCAACGTTACTGCCGCGCAGCTGACCGGCATCGTAGGCAAGATCCAGCTCGCGGCGGGCAGCATCAACGATGCCGCCCAGGAACTGGCTGCCGGCCACAACGACCTGTCGCGCCGCACCGAGCAGCAGGCCGCCAATCTGGAAGAGGCGGCCGCCTCGATGGAGGAGCTGACCTCCACCGTGCGCCAGAATGCCGAGCTTGCCAGCCAGGCCGACCACGAGGCGCACGCCGCCGGCGCGGCGGTGAAGGCCACCGAGCAGGCCATCGCGCAGATGGCGGCGGTGATGGGCGAGATCGACCAGTCGTCCGCACGCATCTCCGAGATCTCCTCGGTGATCGACGGCATCGCCTTCCAGACCAACATCCTGGCCCTGAACGCGGCAGTGGAAGCGGCCCGCGCCGGCGAAAACGGCCGCGGTTTCGCCGTGGTGGCCAGCGAAGTACGCACCCTGGCCCAGCGTGCCGGCGTCGCCGCCAAGGAGATCAAGGACCTGATCGACGACGCCAGCGCCAAGGTCAAGACCGGCCTGAGCGTCACCGTGGAATCCGAAGCGGCGATCACCCGCCTGACCCAGGCCAGCTCGCGCACCAATCAGTTGATGAGCGACATCGCCGCCGCCACCAAGGAACAGGCGGCCGGTATCGAACAGGTCAACCAGGTGGTGGTGCAGATGGACCAGGTGACGCAGCAGAATGCCGCGCTGGTCGAAGAAGCCACCGCGGCCAGCCGTTCGCTGGAACAGCAGGCCAGCACCCTCACCGACGCGGTGGCGGTGTTCAAGCTGGACACGGGCAGCCTCGCACCGATGCGCCGGGTCGCCTGATCCGACGGGCGTGCATGCGCGGCACCGCAGGACGGTGTCGCGCAAGCAGTGTGTTGACCGCACGGCGGAACGGCTGGCGGAGTTCCCTTTCGCCACCCGGTTCCAGTACCGTGGCAGGCTCCGCCACCGCGCCAGGCTGTGCATGATCATCCGCCCCATGACGCCCGACGACGTCCACGCCGCCAGCGCCATCTGCCTGCAGGCGTTTACCATCGCCGTCGCGCCATCGCTGTCTGCGCAGGGTGTCGCCACGTTCGGTGGGGTCGCTTCGGCCGAGGCATTCACCGCACGCCTGCAGGGCGACAACGTCATCCTGGTCGCGGTCGACGAGGGCAAGGTGCGTGGCGTGGCCGAGCTCAAGGAAGGGCGGCACGTGGCGATGCTGTTCGTGGCACCGGACTGCCAGCAGCGCGGTGTCGGTCGTGCATTGATGACGGCGCTGTTGACGCATGCGCGTGCGCCGTTGATCACGGTCAGCGCGTCGCTGCCCTCGGTGCCTGCCTATGCCCGCTATGGCTTCGTCTGTGCGGGCGACGTCGCCACGGCATCGGGTCTGGTTTACCAGCCCATGCACACACCGCACCACATCGCGGCACCGGTGGGCTGATCCGGATGCGGACGCTTGCGCTGCTGGAGGGCGGCTGCGCCCTCTGTGGACACGTGTTCGCGCATCCGGCGCTGGGTGACCATGCTTATGGCGAGGCACTCCTGTGCAGTGCCGACGGCCATCACGTCGTGGTGGCCAGTGCGTTCGACCCGGTGCCACAGCGCGTGGCGGCCCTGTTGCCGGCCGGCGCGGACGCACGGTTCTGGCCGGTGCTGGCCGCGCTGGCCGACCCGATCGGGGGCCAGCCGCTGGTGCACGGCCTGCGTTGCCCGCAGTGTGGCGGAGCGCAGCTGCGCTACCACGACGGCCATCGCCGCGGGACGCAGGCGGTGGCCAACGCGGGATTCGTCGCCGCGACGGCCTTGACCGACCTGGATCTGCAGGCGGCCATCGAGCACCACCTCGCGGCGTAGCGCAGGCTACCCACGGCAGGGCTTTTCAGCGATGCTCTGCGCAGGACAGGGGGCAACATGGACAACAGGGATCAAGGCCGCACCGAGGACAACGTGCCGGCGATCGCGCCATCGGGCGGACACCCCGGTGCCGCGCCAGGGGAGGGGGCACCCACCGACTGGTCGGTGCTGCCCGTGGTACGGGGCAGCGAGGACTCGGTGGTCATGGTGCTGTGGCGGCTGCTGCGGCAGGAACCGGCCTTGATCGTCAGCGCCGGTTACGTGCTGCTGTCGCTGCTCGGCCTGTGGTCGAGCTATTTCTTCTACCTGCGCTTCGAGCTGTCGATCCTCGACTACCTGCAGATCAGCGATTTCCTGGTGGCCGGGCTGCGTGATCCCGCCTACGCCGCGATCCTCGGGGGCGGCATCGCACTGGCCATTGTGGTGGGCTGGCCGGACACCCTGCGTCGGCGCAACCCGGCGAAGGTGGACGCGCTGCGCGCGCGCCATTGGGGCTGGCGCCTGCTGTTTTCGCGTTCGCCGCTGACCAGTTGGGACATCTCCGGCGTGCGCCCGCTGACCGGACTGTGCATGGCCGTCGCATTGTTCATGGCGCTGGGCGCGGCGATTTATTCGCTGGACAAGGCCGAAGGCATCCGCACCGAAGGGCAGGGCAACAGGGTGACCGTCCATCTCACTGGCGACGTGGCACCGCTGCAGGGTGACGCACGCCTGCTCGGCAGCAGCAGCGCGTTCGTGTTCCTGTGGTGGCCGCAGCAGCATCGCGCGGAGGCCGTGCCGATCTCGGCGATCAAGCGACTGCAGGCGGCCGTGGTGGCGCCCAAGGCCGTTGCCGCGCCCAAACCGGCGCCTGCGGCGCGATGAGCGCGCCAGGGTGGCGTCGTTTGAAAACACCGCCGCACCCCGCGCAGGACGCCATGCTGCTCGAGTGCGGCACCCGCTGGTGCGTGTACTTCAACGGCATGGACTTCGTGGCCGTGGCCCCGGAGCAGATCGAACGACTGCAGGGCTGCCTGCGCATCGAAGCGCTGTCGGCCGGCGGGCTGGCGTGCAACAACAAGGCACTGCCCGCACCGCGGTGATCCGTGCTGCGACGACGGCACCCCGCCGTCGCAGCGACATCCCGCGCTAGGCCAGCGTGCGCACCTTGGGTTCGCGCGCCCACTGGCGGGTAGCGGCAACGGCGATGAAGCCGGCCGCATCTTCGGCTTCGACCACGCCGGCATCGTTGCCCACGCGCGCGGCCTTCAACAGCGCCTGGGCCCCTTCATCGGCGGCGATGGCTTTCAGGTGGGCCCAGGCGTCGGCCACGAAGTCGATGGCCGCCGATTCCCTGGTCAGTCGCTTGGCCGCGTCGGCGCTGAGCACCACCGCCACGGCGTCGAACACCACCGAGGGCGTGCCGGCGAGCTGGCCATCGGCCGGCTGCACCTTGCCATCGCTGAGCGCGCCGCCGCCGATCTTGGGGGCGACCAGTTTGACGCTGGCCCCGGCCTTGGCCGCTGCCTTGCGCAGGGCATTGATCACTCCGGCATCCGACCCGGCATCGAACAGGATGCCGATGCAGCGTCCCTTGAGGGTGTCCTGGGTCCGGCCGATCACGCGCACTTCCGGCGCCGCGGGAAGGTTCTGCGCCGGCGTCGCCGTGGCGGCCGGGTCGGGCAGGGCCGGCATCGCCAGGCCCGCTGCCACCCGCTTGGCCAGGCCCTCATCGATGTTGCGCAGGTGGCTCACCGTGCGCTCGCGGATGCGCGCCGTCTCCACCTTGGACAGTTCGAACACCAGCGCCGAGGCCAGGTGTGCCTGCTCCGGTGCCTCCAGGCTGCGGAAGAACATCCGAGCCTGGCTGTAATGGTCGGCAAAGCTCTCGGCTCGCACGCGGCCCTTGCGGCCATCGTCGGGCGCGGTGGCGTGGCTGGGGAACCCGTCGGCGCTTTCGCGCGGGCTGTCGTCCTGCAGCGAGCTCGGCTCGTACGCCACCCGGCCTTTGGGCACGTCCATCTGCATATGCCCGTCGCGCTGGTGGTTGGCAAAGGGGCATTTGGGGGTGTTGATCGGAATCTGGTGGAAGTTCGGCCCACCCAGCCGGCTCAGCTGCGTATCCAGGTAGGAGAACAGGCGACCCTGCAGCAGCGGATCGTTGCTGAAATCGATCCCCGGCGGTACGTTTGCCGGGCAGTACGCCACCTGCTCGGTTTCGGCGAAGAAGTTGTCCGGCCAACGGTCCAGCACCATCCGGCCGACCACCGTCAACGGTACCAGCGATTCGGGAATGATCTTGGTTGGGTCCAGGTGGTCGAACGGGAACGCATCGGCCTCCTCCTCGGTGAACAGCTGCACGGCCAGTTCCCACTCGGGGAAGTCGCCGGCGCTGATCGACTCGAACAGGTCGCGCCGGTGGAAGTCGTTGTCCGCGCCCTGCAGCTTCACGGCTTCGTCCCACACGGTGGACTGCAGTCCCAGCTTGGGACGCCAGTGGAATTTGACGAAGGTGGATTCGCCGGCGTCGTTGAGCAGGCGGAAGCTGTGGATGCCGAAGCCCTCGATCATGCGCAGCGAGCGTGGAATGGCACGGTCGCTCATGGCCCACATGACCATGTGCATCGATTCGGGCATCAGCGAGATGAAATCCCAGAACGTGTCGTGCGCGCTCGCTGCCTGGGGAAAGGCGCGATCCGGTTCCATCTTCACCGCATGGATCAGGTCGGGGAACTTGATCGCATCCTGGATGAAGAACACCGGGATATTGTTGCCGACCAGGTCCCAATTGCCTTCGCGGGTGTAGAACTTGACCGCGAAACCGCGTACGTCGCGCGGCGTATCCACCGAGCCGGCGCCACCGGCCACGGTGGAGAAGCGGGTGAACACGGGGGTGCGCACACCGACCTCGCTCAACACCCGTGCGCGCGTGTAGTCGCCCAGCGAGCGGGTCAGCTCGAAGTAGCCGTGGGCCGCACTGCCGCGGGCGTGCACGATGCGTTCGGGAATGCGCTCGTGGTCGAAGTGGGTGATCTTCTCGCGCAGGATGAAGTCTTCCAGCAGCGTCGGCCCGCGCGGCGTGGCGCGCAGGGAATTCTGGTTGTCGGCCACCGGGATGCCCTGCGCGGTGGTCAACTGGGGATGGCCGCCCCCCGCGCGCTGGTGGAGTTCGTCGCCTGTACCGCGCGCGTCGGTGGAGGCAGGGGCGGGCTTGCGGGGCTTGCTGGTGGCCATGAGGGCTCTCCGGGCTGGCGGGGTGGCAACACCTCACACTGGCAACCCGGGCGTTAACCAGCGGTGCGAAAATGGCCGGCAGCATGCACCTGCGCTTCACGCGACGGGTATCCTTGGCGCGTGTTCCTTCCCAGCCTGCCGTGCCATGCGCGTTGAACCCGCCGACATCGAAGCCCTCTTCGACGCGATCCCGGACGTGTTGTTCTTCATGAAGGACCGCCAGGGCCGCTACACGCACATCAACCAGACGATGCTGCGCCGGCTGGGCCTGAAGTCGCGCAAGGAGGTGATCGGCCGGACCGCCGCGGAAATCTACCCGACCGGGCTGGGCGCCGACTACGCCTCCCAGGACGCGCAGGTGCTGGCCGGCAAGGTGATCGAGAACCTGATGGAACTGCACCTGTTCGCCAACCGCGAGCCGGGCTGGTGCCTGACCTGCAAGCGCCCGCTGCTGGTCGAGGGCCAGGTGCAGGGGCTGATCGGGATTTCGCGCGACTTGGGCCAGAAGGACAGCCTGGGCACCCAGTACGAGCAGCTGCGCCTGGCGCTGGCGCATCTGAACGCGCACTACGCCGAGAATGTACGCATGCAGACGCTGCTGGACATCACCGGGTTCTCGCTGTCCAAGCTGGAGCGGACCTTCCGCAAAGTGTTCCAGATGACCCCGCAGCAGGTGCTGACCCGCCTGCGCATCCAGATGGCGGTCCATCTGCTGCATGGTCCGGACACCATCGCCAGCATCGGCCAGGCCTGTGGCTTCACCGACCAGAGCGCGTTCACGCGCAAGTTCAAGGCCGAGGTCGGGGTATCGCCGCGTGGCTACCGCGCCCAGATCGGCGAACGCGCCGAGGCCTGAGCGCGGCCCCGGCCGACCCGGCCTTCCGGCCTATCCCGTCATGCCGCCGGACGCGGTATCGTGTCGCACTCGTTGCCCGCCAAGCGATCCCGATGCCCGCATCTCCGACTCCGGCTCCTGCCGCTTCTCCCGCCAACGCCCGCCTGGGCCACGCGCTCAAACCCCGCCAGCTGATCATGATGGGCTTGGGCAGCGCGATCGGCGCGGGTCTGTTCCTCGGCTCCGGCGTGGGCGTGCAGGCCGCCGGGCCGGCAGTACTGCTGTCCTACCTGGTCGCCGGCGCGCTGGTGATCATCGTGATGAACGCGCTGGGCGAAATGGCGGCGGCCAAGCCGACCAGCGGCGCGTTCTCGGTGTACGCCGCCGATGCGATGGGCGCCACCGCCGGCGCCACGGTGGGCTGGTTGTGGTGGGTGCAGCTGGTGATCGTGATCGCCGCCGAGGCGGTTGGCGCGGCGGGCCTGCTGGCCACGGTGTGGCCAGTGATTTCGGTGCCGATGGCGGCGCTGGCCTTCATGGTGTTTTTCACCGCGATCAACCTGCTGGGGGTGAAGAACTTCGGCGAGTTCGAGTTCTGGTTCGCGATCCTCAAAGTGGTGGCGATCGTGGCGTTCATCCTGATCGGCGCGGCGCTGCTGCTGGGCTGGCTGCCCGATGTGACGTCGCCGGGCCTGAGCAATTTCACCGCGCACGGTGGCTTTGCGCCCACGGGGCTGGCCGGCGTCGGCGCGGCCCTGCTGGTGGTGGTGTTCGCCTTCGGCGGCACCGAGATCGTGGCGGTGGCCGCAGCGGAAACCGAAGACCCCGAGCGCAGCATCGCACGCGCGATCCGCACCGTGGCCTGGCGCATCCTGGTGTTCTACATCGGCTCGCTGAGCGTGATCATCGCCGTGGTGCCGTGGACCAGCGAGCTGCTCAAGTCGCCGTTCGCGGCGGTGCTGGAGGTGGCCAGGATTCCCGGTGCGGCCACCGCCATCACCCTGATCGCGGTGATCGCGCTGCTGTCCGCGCTCAATGCCAATCTGTATGGCGCCTCGCGCATGATGTTCTCGCTGGCGCAGCGCCGCGAAGCGCCGGCCGTGCTCGGGTGGACCGATCCGCGCCAGGTCCCCATCATCGCGGTGCTGGCCAGCGTGCTGTTCGGCTTTGCGGCCACGGTGATGGAACTGCTGTTCCCGGAGCGGGTGCTGCCGGTGCTGCTCAACATCGTTGGCTCGACCTGCCTGCTGGTGTGGACGATCTCGTTGCTGTCGCAGTTGATCCTGCGCCACCGCGCCAACCGTGATGGCACCCGCCTGCCGTTCCGCATGGCTGGCTATCCCTACCTGACCGTGCTCGGCCTGGGCGTGCTGGCGCTGATCTTCGGCCTGCTGCTGTCCGAAGCGCACACCCGCCTGCAGTTCCTCTCGATGGCGGCGCTGACCGCAGTGATCGCGATCACCAGTGAAGTGGCGCGCCGCGTGCGGGCCAACCGTCCGGGCGATTGACCGGCACCACGGGGCATCTCCCAACAGAAACGGCCCGCTTGCGCGGGCCGTTTTTCATTGCGTCAGGGCAGGGAAGTTCAGACCTCCACGCCCTCGTCTTCCTTGTAGGCATCGACCGGGATGCAGGCGCACATCACGTTCTTGTCGCCGTAGACGTTGTCCACGCGTGCCACCGGCGGCCAGTACTTCTGCTGGCGCAGGCTGGCCAGCGGGAAGGCCGCCAGCTCGCGCGGGTAGGCATGGGCCCACTCGCTGGCCGAGACCGCCGTGGCGGTGTGCGGCGCATTCTTGAGCGGGTTGTCCTCGCGGTCCAGGCGGCCGTCTTCGATCGCGGCGATTTCTTCACGGATCTGGATCATCGCGTTGATGAAGCGATCCAGTTCGTGCAGCGATTCGCTTTCGGTCGGCTCCACCATCAGCGTGCCGGCGACCGGGAAGCTCAGGGTCGGGGCGTGGAAGCCGAAGTCGATCAGGCGCTTGGCCACGTCCTCGGCGGCGATGCCGGAGGTCTTCTCCAGCGGACGCACGTCTAGGATGCACTCATGCGCCACCAGCCCGTTGCGGCCGGTGTACAGGGTCTTGAAGTGCGGGGCCAGACGCTTGGCGATGTAATTGGCGTTGAGCAGCGCGACCTGGGTCGCCTTGCGCAGGCCGGCGGTGCCCATCAGGGTGATGTACATCCAGCTGATCGGCAGGATCGAGGCGCTGCCGAAGCTGGCCGCGCTGACCATGCCCACATCGCCTTCGCCGCCCAGCACCTTGGGCAGGAACGGCGCCAGGTGCGATTTGACCGCGCACGGGCCCACGCCCGGGCCGCCGCCGCCGTGCGGAATGCAGAAGGTCTTGTGCAGATTCAGGTGCGACACGTCCGAGCCCCACTTGCCGGGCTTGGCCACGCCCACCAGGGCGTTCATGTTGGCACCGTCGGTGTACACCTGGCCGCCGTGCTTGTGGATGATCTCGCAGATCTCGACCACTTCCTCCTCGAACACGCCATGCGTGGACGGGTAGGTGATCATCAGCGCGGCCAGGCGGTCGCTGTACTTCTCGGCGTTGACGCGGATGTCCTCGACGTCGACGTTGCCGTTGGCATCGGTCTTGGTCACCACGACCTTCATGCCGCACATCTGCGCCGAGGCCGGGTTGGTGCCGTGCGCCGAATCGGGGATCAGGCACACGTCGCGGTGGTCGTCGCCGCGCGAGCGGTGGTAGGCGCGGATCGCCAGCAGGCCGGCGTACTCGCCCTGCGCGCCGGAGTTCGGCTGCAGGCTGACGGCGTCGTAGCCGGTGCACTCCACCAGCATCGCTTCCAGGCCGTCGATGAGTTCCTTGTAGCCGGTGGCCTGGTCGGCCGGGGCCAGCGGATGGATGTTGGCGAACTCCGGCCAGGTCACCGGGATCATCTCGGCGGTGGCGTTGAGCTTCATGGTGCAGCTGCCCAGCGGGATCATGGTGCGATCCATCGCCAGGTCCTTGTCCGCCAGCGAACGCAGGTAGCGCAGCAGTTCGTGTTCGCTGTGGTGGGTGTTGAACACCGGGTGGGTCAGGAAGGCGCTGGTGCGCACCAGGCCGGCCGGCAGCGCGTCGGCGGTGGTGGCGTCGAGCGCGTCCACATCGACGTTCACACCGAACAGCTGGCCGAGCGCGACGATGTCGGCACGGGTGGCGGTTTCATCCAGGCTGATGCCGACCGCTTCGCTGTCGATCGCGCGCAGGTTGATGCGTGCGGCGGCCGCCTTGGCGTGGATCGCCCCGGCGTCGATGTCCTTGATGTGCAGCGTATCGAAGAAGTGCTCGCCGACGTTGACGCCGGCGCCGCGCAGCGCGGCCGCCAGGATGCTGGCCAGCCGATGCGTGCGGCGGGCGATGCGGGTCAGGCCGTCCGGGCCGTGGTACACGGCATACATCGAGGCCATCACGGCCAGCAGCACCTGCGCGGTACAGATGTTCGAAGTGGCCTTCTCGCGACGGATGTGCTGCTCGCGGGTCTGCAGGGTCAGGCGGTAGGCGGCATTGCCCTGCGCATCGACCGACACACCGATCAGGCGGCCCGGCATCGAACGCTTGTAGGCATCGCGGCAGGCCATGAAGGCGGCATGCGGGCCACCAAAACCGAACGGCACGCCGAAGCGCTGCGAGTTGCCGACCACGATGTCCGCGCCCCATTCGCCGGGGGCGGCGATCAGGGTCAGGGCGAGCAGGTCGGTGGCCACCGCCACCAGGCCGCCACGGGCGTGCACGGCATCGGCCAGTGCCTTGTGGTCGCCGATATGGCCGAAGGTATCCGGGTACTGCAGCAGCACGCCGTAGGCCTCCGCCTCCAGCGCCTCGGCCGGAGTGCCCACGCGCAGCACGATACCGAGCGGTTCGGCGCGCGTGCGCAGCAGCTCCAGCGTCTGCGGGTGCACGGCGTCGTGCACGAAGAAGGTGTCGGACTTCGACTTGGCCGAGCGCTTGGCCAGCGTCATCGCTTCAGCCGCGGCGGTGGCTTCGTCGAGCAGCGAGGCGTTGGCGATTTCCATGCCGGTCAGGTCGGCGCACAGCGTCTGGAAGTTGATCAGCGCTTCCATGCGGCCCTGCGAGATTTCGGCCTGGTACGGGGTGTAGGCGGTGTACCACGCCGGATTTTCCAGCACGTTGCGCAGGATCACGTTCGGAGTCAGCGTGCCGTAGTAGCCCTGGCCGATGAAGGTGCGGAACACCTGGTTCTTGTCGGCGATGGCGCGGATCTTGGCCAGTGCCTGCACTTCGGTCAGCGAATCGGGCAGGGCCAGCGGTGCCGGCGACTTGATCCCGGCCGGGACGATCGCATCGGTCAGCGCATCCAGCGACGCGTGGCCGACCACGTCGAGCATCTGCGCGATCTCGGCGTCGTTCGGGCCAATGTGGCGTTCGACGAACGCGTGGCTGTGTTCAAGCTCGCGCAGGGAAGGGGTGTTGTTGGACATGGCTGGCATCTCGGAGAGTGGGCACGCACGTTCGGAAGGCGGCCGGGCCGTGGCGCGAACAGGCGCGAGCCACCGGACCCTGCGGTCTTCCTGGGTGCCCCTCTGTCCTTTTGCCTGAGAGTTTAAAAGCGCGCATCTGCGTGCTCCGTGCCCCTTCGGCGCCGGCACTCGCCGGTCTCTCCAGAGTTGTGGTGCGGGTGGTATCGGGCCTGAGCGATTACGGGCGTTGCGCCTTCGGCAGCGGCTGGCCCAAAACGACCGTCCGCTTCTCCCACCATGTAGCCAAGCGATTATAGCCCAGCGGCCTGATCCGCTGCGTCCCTACGCCACATGAATACGGGGTGGTATGGGCGCCCGATCAGGGCCGTGGCGATGGTGCCCGGCCACACAAAGGCCTATCATCACCGGATCCTCGTATTCATCTGGCGCCGCCCGTTCCGGGCTGGCGCCCGCCGTGCGTTTGCGCATGGCCCAGACGGAAGACCGCATGACGCCCGCCTCGCCCTCGACCCGCCGCCTGGCCCTGCTGCTCGCAGGCCTGGCGATGTTCGGTCCGTTCTCGATCGATACCATCTTCCCGGCCTTCCTGCTGCTGGGTGAACGCATGCAGGTGGACCAGGTCGCTGTGCAGCAGACCATCAGCGTGTACCTGCTTTTCTACGGCCTGATGAGCCTGGCGCACGGCCCGCTGTCGGATGCGTTCGGTCGCAGGCGGGTGATCATCGGCGGGCTGGTGCTGTTCATCGCCGCGTCGGTCGGCTGCGCGCTGTCGCGCGACATGCCCACGCTGCTGGTGTTCCGCGCCCTGCAGGGTGTGACCGCCGGCGTCGGCGTGATCGTGGGCCGCGCGGTGATCCGCGACCTGTACCACGGTGCCGATGCGCAGCGCCTGATGAGCCAGGTGTCGATGATCTTCGGTGTGGCCCCCGCGATCGCGCCGATCATCGGCGGCTGGATCCTGCTCGGCGGCGGCGACTGGCCGCTGATCTTCTGGTTCCTGGTGGTGTTCGCGGTGGTGCTGCTGCTGGCCACCGGCAAGTGGCTGCCCGAAACCCATCCGGTACAGGCGCGCACGCCGCTGTCGATGCGCGCCCTGCTGCGCAGCTATGCGCGCATGGGCTCGCACCCGCGGTTGCTGCGGCTGGCGGCGGCGGGTGCGTTCAACTTCTCCGGCATCTTTCTCTACATCGCCTCGGCGCCGGTGTTTGTGATGCACCACCTGAAGCTGGGCGAGGGCGGGTTCGCCTGGCTGTTCATTCCCACCATCGGCGGCATGACGATGGGGTCGTTCCTGTCCGGGCGCATGGCCGGCCGGGTGGTGGCGCAGCGGCAGATCGCGATCGGCTTCGGCCTGTGCGCGCTGTCGGCGCTGCTCAACCTGGGCTACGTGCTGTCGGTGCCGCAGATCGCGCTGCCGTGGGCAGTGCTGCCGATCTTCCTCGGTGGCGTCGGCATGGCGCTGATCTTCCCCATTCTGGCGCTGGCGGTGCTGGACATGTATCCGCAGCAGCGCGGCCTGGCCTCGTCGATGCAGATGTTCATCCAGCTGATGATCAACACCGTCGTCGCCGGCGTGGTGTCGCCCCTGCTCAGCGGCAATCCGCTGCATCTGGCATTGGGCTATGCGGGCTTCTTCGCCATCGGTGCGACATTCTGGTACTGGGAGCGGCACTGCGAGCGCCGCGACGAGGCCCTGCTGCCGCCGGGCTGACGCCTGCGGCACGCCGCGGCGGCGCAGGGCAACCTCGCCCCGCGGCTGGCTGCCCCCAATACCGGCCAGGGCATGCCCTGGGGGCCGCTTGCGGCCGGTACGGTATCCTGTGCACTTTCACGCAGTCCGGAAGTCCCCCGATGTCGACCACCTCCAAACTGCGCCGCGACATCCGCCGGCGCCGCGAAACCCAGGCCGCCAACCGCGAGCAGGCCCAGGCCTCCCCGGTCGAGCCGCATGCCGAACTGCGTGACCAGCAGCGCACGCTGCTGGCCGGGATCGTGCGCCGTGATGGCGAGTGGGTGCTGGGCATGGATGGCCGCATCGCCGGGCAGACCGCCAGCGCGGCGCGCGTACTGGCGCTGATCATGCAGGCGGCTGAACTGCACGAGCGCCAAGGCACCCCTGTGCGGCTGGTGTACTCGGACGCGTTGAAGGATGCCGCCCATGCCGAGGCCAAGGCCGACGGCAAGGATTTCGACCAGTACAAGGTGGACTTCGCCGCCAGTCTGAAGGCATCCGCGCAGGCCTGAGCAACGGCAAACACAACGCGCGCGCTGGACGGTTCCCCGCGCAGCGGCGCATGGGCGGGCGCCGGGCGGCGATGCCCTTGCCGACGAATGTCCCACCGTCTGCGGTACCCCGGAACGGCGCCGCTGTCAGGTGTAACCGGCAGACAGACCCCCCAAAAAAAAACCGGCCTTGCGGCCGGTTCTTTTTTTATCGCATTACTGCTCAGTGGGCGGCGGGAGCCGCTGCTGCCGGCTTGGCCGCGGCGGTGGCCGCAGGGACCTGCCAACCGCACATCTGGCCCTGGTTCTGCTGCTTGAGCCACTCGTTGACCGGGCTGAAGTACTCGATCATCGGGCCGGCATCGAGCTTGTCGCCGCCGGTGATTTCCTTCAGCGTGGCCTGCCACGGCTGGCTGGCGCCCTTGCTCAGCATCGCCCAGAACTTCTGACCGGCTTCCTTGTTGCCGTAGAAGCTGCACTGGTGCAGCGGACCCGTGTAGCCGGCCGCGTCGCACAGGCCCTTGTAGAACTGGAACTGCAGGATGCGCGCCAGGAAGTAGCGGGTGTACGGCGTGTTGCCCGGCACGTGGTACTTGGCGCCCGGATCGAAGAACTCCTCGCCGCGTGCGCTGGCCGGGGCCACGCCCTGGTACTTGGCCTTCAGATCCCACCAGGCCTGGTTGTAGTGGTCCGGGGTGATCGAGCCGTCGAAGACGCCCCAGCGCCAGCGGTCGATCATCAGCCCGAACGGCAGGAACGACACGCCGCTCAGCGCCATGCGCATCTGCGCGTTGATGGTCGCCTCGCGGCTTTCCTGCGGCTTGTCGACCAGGCCGATCGAGTTGAGGTACTGCGGGGTCATCGCCAGCACGATGGTGTCGCCGATCGCTTCATGGAACCCATCGTTGGCACCGCCCTGGAACAGCGGCGGCAGCGGGTTGTAGGCCAGGTCGTAATAGATGTGGCCCAGCTCGTGGTAGATCGTGGTGAAGGTCTCTTCGTTCGGCTTGATGCACATCTTGGTGCGCACATCGCCGTCCATGTTCATGTCCCACGCGCTGGCATGGCAGACCACATCGCGGTCCAGCGGCTTGATGAACTGGGTCTTGTCCCAGTACGACTTCGGCAGCGCCGGCATGCCCAGCGACACGTAGAAGTCCTGCGCGCGTTCGGTCATCTGCTTGGCGGTCCGCAGTTCGGCCTCACGCTGCGCCTTGAACTGCGCTTCGGCGCTGGCGCCGTTGCCACCGGCCTTGGCCAGCGCGCCGCTCAGGTTGGTCTGGTACTGCTTTTCCAGCGCCGCGGTGATGTCCAGGCTTCCCGCGCCCGGGTAGGGTTCCAGCTGGTCCCACAGGTTGGACCAGTCCTGCTGCCACATGTTGCCGAGCAGGTGCGCGGCGATCAGGCCGCCGTCCACTTCGGCCTTGTCCTTGCCGTAGGTCGTGTCCAGCTTGGTACGGGCGTAGCAGTGCAGCTGCTCGTACATCGGTTTGACCTGCTCCCACAGCCGGTCGGTTTCCGGGCCGATCTGCTCCGGCGGCATGTCATAGCCGCTGCGCCACATCTGGCCCGCATCGGCGAAGCCCATTTCCTTGGCGCCTTCGTTGACCAGACCGACGAAGCGCTGGTAATCGGCACGCATCGGCTTGGTGGTGCTGTGCCAGCCCTGCCAGGCATCCAGCTGCAGGGTGTAGTCGCGGCTGCGCGCCAGTACCTGTTCCAGATCGCCCAGCTGGCGGCAACTCGCCGGGTCGGCGTCGTCGGTGCAGTACTTGCCCGCGCCGTACGCGCCTTCCATGCGGCTGGCGATGCGGGTCAGCTCGGCCAGCTTGGCCGGGTCTCGCGGAGCCGGCATCGAGGTCATCAGCTTGAGCAGGTGGATGGCGCGCTTGCTGTCCTCGGACATCGGCTGGCCGTCGAATGCCGCCGCCTGCGTGATCCAGCCGTTGAGCACGGTCAGCCAGCGCTCGTTGGCCTTGGCCGCCACCCGCTCGGAGTCGTCGTTGATGTAGGTCGAGGACAGCCATTGCGCCGAGGTCATTTCCGGGTACATGGCCTTGTACTCGGCGTTGACCCGGGCGACGAACTGGTCCGCGGTCTCGGACGGGGTAGCGGTACCCGCCGCCGGCGAATCGGCCGGGGACGGTTCCTTCTGGCAGGCCGCCAGCGTCAGTGCGGCAGCACCGACAGCCAGGGCCAGCAGGAGCGGGCGGTGGTTCACGGGGACATCCTTGGGTGGTGACAGACCGGCGAAGGCTAGTGAAGCGCCCGCCACACCGCAAGGGGCAGGGCAACAACGCCCACTGCGCGGGGCGCTCTGCCTGCCGGGGCAGACCGGCCGCGCCGTGCGTTACGCCTCGCACCCCGCAAACAGATCCCGCTGCCGCTCATACAGCGTGGTCCTGACCTGCATCAGGCCCAGCACCGAGGGAAACAGGTTGTCATGATCGGTGTAGGCCGTGGCGCGCCGGCGCACGCAGGCCAGGTCCAGCCCACGATTGGCAGCGAACCCGGGCGAGAACCACATCGTCATCGGCACCCGGGTCTGCTCCTGCGGGGCGATCGCGTAGGGCACGCCATGCAGGTACAGGCCCTTCTCGCCCAGCGACTCGCCATGATCGGACACGTAGATCATCGCGGTGTCGTAGTCGTCCATGCCCTGCAGCGTACCGATCGTGCGCGACAGCAGGTGATCGGTGTAGAGCAGCGCGTTGTCGTAGCTGTTGGTGATCTGCTCACGGCTGCACCTGCCCAGGTCCGGCGTGTCGCAGGTGGGCGTGAAGTGGCGGAACCGCGCCGGGTAGCGCTCGTAGTAGCTGGGCCCGTGGTTGCCCAGCTGGTGCAGCACCACCACCCGGTCGCCCGGCCTGGCACGTACCTGCGCCGCCAGGTCGTCGATCAGGATCTCGTCCATGCAGCGGCCGTTCGCGCACAGGGTCGGATGCCTGGCATCGTCCAGTGCCTGCATCTCCAGGCCCTCGCAGACGCCCTTGCAGCCGGACTGGTTGTCGCGCCAGAGCACGCCGATGCCGGCGCGATCCAGTACATGCAGCAGCGACTGGTGCGCGCGGATCTTCTTTTCGTCGTAGTCGTGACGGCCATAGGGCGAGAACAGACAGGGCAGCGATACCTCGGTGCTGGTGCCGCAGGCATGCATGTCCGGGAAGTTGATGACGTTGGTCTGCGCCAGTTGCGGTGTGGTCTGCCTGGCGTAGCCGTTGAGGCCCCAGTTCTGCGCACGTGCGGTTTCACCCATCACGATCACCAGCAGCCGCGGCCGGCTGCCGGCCGCGCGCGGTGTGGCCTTGGCATCGGTGCCGATCGGCAGCTTCGGCGCGCGCTGGATCGGGTTGTCGCCGCGCAGCGCCTTGGGCAGGCCGAGCAGGATGTTGCCCGGCGTGGCCAAGTAGCGCACTTCACGCTGGTTGCGCATCAGGGCCGACATTTCCTGGAACGACAGCATGGCCCCGCCAAATGCCACCAGCGCCGACAGCAGCAGGAAACCGGCGCGCCACAGCAGCGTGCGGCCCCAGCCGCGACGGATCAGCTGCACCCGCCACACCACCACCATCGGCAACACCGCCAGCAGCAGCACAGGCGGCAGCATCGCCGGGGTCATCAGCTCGCGGCTCTCCTTGTGGTCGGTGGCCAGCACGTTGCGCAGCATGTCCGCATCCAGATAGATGTGGTAGCTGCCCATGTAGTGCGCGGCCAGCGCCGTGCAGAGCAGCAGCACGCTGACCACCCCCTTGGCATTCCAGCGCCAGACCAGCAGTCCCATCAACAGGCAGTGTGCGCCGACCAGGAACAACAGCAGCGACAGGGCGAAGCGCAGGCTGCCCGGGTGGGTGGCCATCGCGCTGTGCCAGAACAGGCCATTGCAGGCGACTGCGAAGAACAGGCTGGTCGCCGCGATCAGGGTCTCGGTTGACCACTGCGGGCGCCAGGCCAGCAGCTGTGACAGGGCCGGAAAGCGCTGCGCGCGCGACACCGATGCACTCATGCCCGCTCTCCTTGCAGTTGCAGCGTGCCGCGCGCCTGGCGGCGTGCGGCGATGGCCTGGACACCCTGGTAGAGACCCAGTGACACCATCCAGCAGGTGGTCACAGTCCACAGGTCGTGCGAGAGAAAGTGCGCGCCCCGCAGTTGCTGCGACAGGCCGAATGTCGCGCCGGCCACCAGTCCCACCGACAGACCACGCCACCGCCACGCCGGGCGGACCATCAGCGCGAAGAAGTACAGCGCCACCCAGGCGAAGCCGGCGCTGGAATGACCGGCAGGAAAGCAGATGCCACGCGCCATGTCGTGCGGCCGTGAAGCGAACAGGCCGATGTACTCGCGGGCGCCGCCGTAGCGGGCCAGGTCCCACGGGCAATCCATGTTGGTCAATGACTTCAGCAGCGACACCGCGCCCGTGCCGAGCGCCACCGCCAGCACCAGGTACAGCAGTGGCCAGCGCCAGCGTGCCAGGCGCGGTTGGCGCCAGGCGTGGAAGCACGCCACGATCGCGATCAGCGCGGCCAGGCTGCTGGCCCACTTGCCGCCGCGATGCACCAGGTGGCTGGTGACCCACGCGTTCTGCAGAGCCCATTGCTGGCCCTCCAGCCGATAGAACTGGTCGGCCAGCCACTGGTCGCCACCGGCCCCCATCAGGACCGCGCTGACGAGCAGGGCGGCCAGCAGCGGGGACCACAGATGGCGGCGCAGGAATCCGACCGCCGCGGGCGCGGCGGCAAGGGGGTGCGGCACGGAAGCGGGGAACGCAGAGGACATGGGCGCGGGAGCCGGTGAATGATCCGGCGTCATGGTCATCAGCGCAGTGTCGGAGCGGGGTCGGAGCAATGTTGGCCCAGGGTTAAACGGCGGCCGGATGCGTCATCGGTTCAGTCCGTGTCCGGGTCGGCAGCATCACTGGGCAGGTGCGCGGTGCAGTCGCTGCGCCACGCGGTACCCGGCAACAGCTGCCAGCGGTTGCGGTTGCTGCTGCCGATCTCGATCACCTGGGCACGATCCACGCACGGGCTCATCGCCTCGTCCAGCACCAGCACCCAGCGGGTCTGTGGCGCCTGCGCGAGCCACGGGCCGGCGTCCTGCCACTGCTGGTCCCAGGGCCGCTTGAAACCGAACACGGCGGCCTTGCGATCGGCCTGCAGCAGGTTCTGCTCGCGCCAGGCCACCAGACCCAGTTCGGCGTCCGGTCCGATCCGCTGGCCGACCCGCTGCATCAGCGCCGAGGCCGAGCTGTACGGGTCCAGCGTCGGCATCAGGCCCCAGCCATACAGGTTCCAGAGCAGGACCGCGGTGACCACCACCAGCAGGCCGGCGCGGCGCTGGCGCAGCCACACCACCAGAACCGCCAGCACCACGCCGAAGCCGAGCAGCCAGTTGCCCAGCACCGGCAGCAGGCTGTCGGGCATGTCACGCCGGGCCAGTTGCGCGTGCGCCCACGGGCTGCCGCCGTGCAGGTTCACGGCGACGTACAGCGCGCCCACTGCCAGCAGCGCCACGTAGGCCAGCAGGAGCCAGCGCACCCCGGCCCGGCGCAGCAGGCCGGGCAGCAGCGGCGCGGCGGCCACGCACAGCAGCGGCAGCATCGGGAAGATGTAGACCTCGCGCTTGCCCGGGCTGGCGCTGAAGAACACCAGCACCAGCAGGCACCAGCCCAGCAGCAGCCAGTAGCGGCCGTCCAGCCGCTTCAGGCGCCGCCACCAGCCCGGCAGCAGGGCCGGCAGCAGCAGGCTGCCGGGCAGCCACAACGTCGCCATCACCTGCAGGTAATACCAGGCCGGCTGCACGTGGTGCCACGCATTGGCGTAGCGGGTGCCGGTCTGCTTGAACAGCAGCTCACGCGCATAGGCGTGCAGGCTCGGGTCGGGGTCGCTCAGCAGCGCGATGCCCAGGGGCGCCAGCCACACCGCCGTGCCCAGCAGGAAGGCGGGCAGCAGCCACCACAGCGTACGTGCCGGCACGGCCGGCCGGTCCAGCGCCCGGCCGCGCCAGCGCCACACCGCCCACGGCAGCAGCACCAGCAGCGGCAGAAAGCCCACGCCCTTGGTCACCGTGCCCACGCCGGCGGCAATGCCGGCGATCCACAGTGCGGTCAGGTTGCGGCCTTCCAGCAGATGGCGCAGCAGACCCCACATGGCCAGGGTGGTCATCGCCACCAGCACCATATCGATCTGCGCGCGTTTGGCCATCAGCCCGAACTGCAGGCAGCTGAACAAGGCGAGCACGGCCCACCACGCGACGCGGCGGTTCCACAGGCGCCGGGTCAGGTCCCAGGTCAGCCACAGCGTCAGCAGTGCCGCCAGCAGCGACGGGACCAGGAAGGCCAGGTTCCAGCCGCCGAACACCTGGTGACTGGCGGCCTGCATCCACATGAACACCGGTGGCTTCTCGGCGTACAGCTCGTTGCCCCGGTGCGGCAGCAGCCACTGCCCGGTATCGACCATTGCGCGGGCGGCCAGCACGAAGCGCGGTTCATCCGGGGGCGAGGGCTGGCGCAGGCCGATGCCGGCCGCCAGGGCCAGCAGCATGGCCAGGCAGGCCAAGGGACGCCAGAGGCGTGCCGAACGTGAGGTGTGGTGCATCCGCGGACCCTACAACAAACAGTCACTGTCTCCCCGACAGCGTGGGAAAAGCGTCGAAATGCATCGTATTGCGACCGGATTCCGACGTGGTTCCCGCTACCATGCCGTGATCCTTCACACCGAGTATCCCCATGCGGCTTCTGGTCATCGAAGACAACCGCCAGCTGGTCGCCAATCTATTCGATTATTTCGAATCGCGGGGACATGTGCTCGATGTGGCCCCCGATGGCGTGACCGGCCTGCACCTGGCCGTCACCCACCCCTACGATGCGCTGGTGCTGGACTGGATGCTGCCGCGCATGGAGGGGCCGGAGGTGCTGCGCCGGCTGCGCGCCGACCACGGCTCGGAAGTGCCGGTGATCATGCTCACCGCCCGCGACGAGCTGCCCGACAAGATCGCCGGGTTCCGGGCCGGTGCGGACGACTACCTGACCAAGCCGTTCGCCCTGCCCGAACTGGAGGTGCGGCTGGAAGCGCTGATGGTGCGTGCCAACGGCCGCAACCCGCGCAAGGCACTGGAAGTGGCGGACCTGCGCCTGGACCTGGCCACGCTGGAAGCGCAGCGCGACGGCAAGACGCTCCACCTGTACCCGGCCTGCCGCAAGTTGCTGGAGGTGCTGATGCGTGCCAGCCCGGGCGCCGTGACCCGCCAGCAGCTGGAGTTCGCGCTGTGGGGCGACGAACTGCCCGACGGCGACCTGCTGCGCTCGCACATCTACGAACTGCGCCGCAGCGTCGACGGTCCGTTCCAGCAGAAGCTGATCCACACCCTGCCGCGCGTGGGCTATCGACTCGGCGTCAGCGCCGCAGGGAGCAGCGATGAGATGGCGTAGTGCCACGCGCCGGCCGGCACCGTTGCACCGGCGCATGGTGTGGTGGCTGCTGGGGTATCTGGCGCTGATCTCACTGGCGGTGTTCAGCGTGGGCAACTACGTGCACGAGCATGCCGAACATTCAGCATGGCGCGCGCTGCTCAATTCCGAACTGGACAGCATCGTCAACCACATCGAGCACGAGCCGCACTACCGCTGGCAGGATTCGGACACCCTGCGCCTGTTCTACATCAATGACGCCAGCGACGCGCCGGAGAGCCTGCGCGCGCTGCATCCGGGTCTGCACGACGGGGTCATGGTCGGCGGCCGGCAAAGCGCGGTGATGGTGCGCGAAACGCCCCATCTGGGCCGTCTCGCGCTGGTGCTGGACATCAACGACTTCCACGAGCTGGAGCAGTTCGCCACGCGCTGGGTGATGCTGGCCGGCGTGGTGATGATCATTGTCACCGTGCTCATGGCGTCCTTCGGCGTGGGCCGCCTGGTGCGCCCGCTCAGCTCGCTGGCGCGCCGCATCGATGAACTGCGTCCGGGCGTGCCGGGGCAGCGTGTGGAAGTGGATCCGCGCGGTAGTTCGGAGTTGTATGTCATCGCCAATGCGCTCAACGACTACCTGGCGCGCAACGAGCAGTTCGTCGAGCGCGAACGTGTGTTCATCAGTACCGCCAGCCATGAGCTGCGCACGCCCATTGCGGTGATCACCGGCGCGGCCGAGCTCGCGCTGGGCGAGCCGGACGTGCCCGATCGGGCGCGGCAGCAGATGCAGCGGGTGCGGCGCACCGCGCAGGGCGTGGAGCAGCTGATCCAGCTGCTGCTGGTGCTGGCGCGCGATCCGGCCCGGCTGGCGGCGCTGGGCGAGCGCATCGCGCTGGACCAGCTGGTGCCGGACATCATCGAAGACCATCGCCACCTGATGGGCGACAAGGACCTGCGCATCGACCTCGGTGGACTGGCACGGGTGGACATCGTGGCGCCACTCGGCGTGGTGCAGGCAGCGATCGGCAACCTGCTGCGCAATGCGATCGAGAACAGCGGGCGCGGCACCATCCGCATCGAGGTCTCGCCGCAGGCCGTGGTGACGCTGCAGGATCCCGGGCACGGCATGAGTCCGGAAGAAATCGCCGCGGTGCACGCGCGCATGGCCCGCGGCTACCGCAATGAGCAGAGCGGGATCGGGCTGGAGCTGATTGCCCGCCTTTGCGAGCACCTTGGCTGGGCGCTGCAGATCGAGCCGTGCGAGCCACGCGGGACGCGGGTGATTCTCGATCTGGGCGCGTCGCTGCCGGATTGGCCGACGTCGTGATCGTCCCGGGCCACGCTGCGCCGCGGCACGGCCCGTCGTGAAGACAATGTTAAGCTCACTACGCGCCGCTACATGCGGCGCTTTTTTTATCCCTTCGATCGACAGAGGATGGCGTCATGCCGACCGAACCCAGTACTGCCCTGATCACCAGCGACATCGTCGGCCTCGGCCTGATTGCCGCCACCCTGGCCCTTGTTTTCTGGGCTGCCAGCGGCCCGACCCCGCTCCTGAAAAAAATCTTCGCCTGGGTCCCGGCGCTGCTGCTGTGCTACTTCATCCCGGCCATCTACAACACCGCCGGTCTGATCGACGGGCACAACACCACGCTGTACAACCCGATCGCCCGTGACGTCCTGCTGCCGGCCGCGCTGGTGCTGCTCACGTTGTCGATCGACATCAAGGGGGTGATCAAGCTCGGTCCCAAGCTGCTGCTGGTGTTCTGCGCCGGCACGCTTGGCATCATGCTCGGCGCGATCGTGTCGTTCCAGGTGATGTCCTGGATCCACCCCGAAACGGTGGCCGGCGATACCTGGACGGGCATGGCGGCGTTGGCCGGCAGTTGGATCGGCGGCGGCGCCAACATGGTGGCGATGCGCGAAGTGTTCGGCACCGACGCCACCACCTTCGGCCAGTTCGCGGTGGTTGATGTGGCCTGTGCCAGCCTGTGGATGGCCATCCTGCTGTTCCTGGCCAATCGCGCCAAGCAGATCGACATCCGCAACGGCGCCGACACCCGCGCCATCGACGAGATGAAAGAACGCATCTCCGCCTACGAGGCGCAGAACGCGCGCATTCCCAGCCTGACCGACCTGATGGTGATTGTCGGCGTGGCGCTGGGCGGCGTGGGTCTGGCTCATGCGATTGCCGCGCCGCTCAGCGGCTGGTTCAAGGAGAACGTCAGCTGGGCCAGCCAGTTCAGCCTGGACAGCCCGTTCGTGTGGGTGGTGCTGCTGTCCACCGCGCTCGGCCTGGGTCTGAGCTTCACCCGTGCGCGCCGACTCGAAGCGGCCGGCGCTTCGCGCCTGGGCACGGTGTTCCTGTACTTCCTGATCGCCTGCATCGGCATGCAGATGGACCTGATGTCGCTGCTGGACCGCCCGTGGCTGTTTGCCCTGGGTGTGATCTGGATGCTCACCCACATCCTGGTGCTGTGGATCGTCGCCAAGCTGGTGCGCGCGCCGCTGTTCTTCTTCGCCATTGGTTCGCAGGGCAACATCGGCGCCGCCGCATCGGCCCCGGTGGTCGCCGCGGCGTTCCATCCGTCGCTGGCACCGGTGGGCGTGCTGCTCGGCACGGTGGGCTATGCCACCGGTACCGGCCTGGCCTATGTGACCGGTCTGATCCTGAAATGGATGGCCGGGGGGTAAGGGACGAAACCGGCCGTTCACCCAGCGCCGGGGAGGGCTGCCCGGATTCTCAGGAGGGAAAGCGCGTCGTCCCGGTACCGCCGGGCGACGCGCTTGAACACCTTGGTCTTGTTGCGGACGCCCTGACCGACGTCCTTCCGAGATTGTGAAGCTCGCCTACCCGTGATACAAACCCGATGCTGTTCGACTGGGGAGCCGACAGCAGCACGACACATCGGTAACAGGGGGCTGTCCGACTCAATTCAATGAGTGGGGAGGCCGTGGAACGTCAGAATGGAATCACATCCTATGAAGCCTCTCCTTCGGGCGGCGGGTCGGACCCTGCTGTGCGCCTTCGTACTCCTCACGCAGCCAGTCTGGGCCGCGCAGCCTTGGGAGGAATACTCCAAGCTGATCAAATCGCGCGAGCACATCACGGCTGAAGGGCCGCAGCTCTTTGGCGACGCCGTAAACCTTTACACGGGCGAGCTCAGTTTCGCCGTCAGCGACGTCTCCATTCCGGGCAACAACAACTTGCCTGTGGCGCTGGGGCGGAAGTATGCGGTGCCAGGCGAAGGGATTCCCAACCTGCCGATGGGCGACTGGGACATCGACATTCCCTACCTGGGGGGACCTTCGAGCATTACTCGGGATGGAACGTCTACACCGCCGAGCCGATGGCGCGCTGCTCGTCGGTCACAAGCGTCGCATATGCAGCGACCATCCGGTCAAGCCAACATACTCAGGGAGAACGAGCGGAACAGGGACGCCTGAGCAGCAGGTGGCAAAGCGTACAGCTCAGCCAGATCATCAAGCCAAAACTGCAGATGGGTACCGTCCTGCCACGGTGGACAAGAACTCTTCAAATCCTGATGCAATCGCTGGACGCGAGCAGCGCCTTATTGAAAGTAGTGGTGGGGCTCAGTCCCAAGGGGGAGCCGACGTCCCCCCGGGATTGAGTAGCACGACGGTTTGGAGTCCAATCCTCAACGACAAGGAGATTGGACGTGAAGAAGCGCTTTTCCGAAGAACAGATCATCGGCTTCCTGCGCGAGGCGGAGGCCGGCATGCCGATCAAGGATCTGTGCCGCCAACATGGCTTCAGTGAGGCCTCGTACTACCTGTGGCGCAGCAAGTTCGGTGGCATGAGCGTGCCCGACGCCAAGCGGCTCAAAGACCTGGAGGCCGAGAACACGCGCCTGAAGAAGCTGCTGGCCGAGCAGATGTTCGAGAACGACGTGATAAAGGATGCATTGCGAAAAAAGTGGTGACCGCACCGGCGCGCAGGTTGCTGGTGCGGAGCATGGTCGAGAAAGGGCTCAGTGAGCGGCGTGCGTTGGTGGTTGCACGCATGAGCGCCAGCACGAGCCCAGGCCGGACCACAACGTTGAACTGCGTGAGCAGATCGCGGCCCTGGCACACCGGCATCGACGTTACGGCGTGGGCATGATCCATCTGAAGCTGCGACAGAGTGGGTTCGTCGTGAACTACAAGCGTGTGGAGCGCCCGTATCAGGAAGCTGGCCTGCAGGTGCGTCGCAGGAAGCGCAAGAAGGTACCTGTCGGTGAACGTCAGCCCTTGCTGCGCCCGTCCGCCGCCAACCAGGTGTGGTCGATGGATTTTGTGTTCGACCGCACCGCGGAAGGCCGAGTAATCAAGTGTTTGACCATCGTTGATGACGCCACTCGCGAGGCCGTGGCCATTGAGGTTGAACGAGCTATTTCCGGGCAAGGCGTTGCCAGGGTGCTGGACAGATTGGCCGTTCAGCGCGGTTTGCCGCAGGTGATCAGGACAGACAACGGCAAGGAGTTTTGCGGAAAAGCGATGGTGGCGTGGGCTCGCGAGAAGGGAATTGCCCTGCGCCTGATCGAGCCGGGGAAGCCGAACCAAAACGCTTACGTTGAGTCCTTCAACGGGCGGCTGCGCGATGAATGTCTGAACGAGCATTGGCTCCCGACGTTGCTCCATGCCAGGACCAGTATCGAAAGCTGGCGGCGTGACTACAACGAAGAACGGCCTAAGCGGGCTCTTGGCGGGCTGACGCCCGCCCAGTACGCCGCACAGTTGGCTGGAAAGAGAGATACCATCAGCACCGGACTCTAAACCCGCCCACTACTCAAGCCGGGGGGGCGTCGGGGGGTATGGTTGTTGGTCATGAGGGAGTGCATAAATGGGACAGCATGCAGCCCGGCGCCCGGCCGAGTTACTTTCCTGCAACAGGCATTGAACGAATGGTGACGGAACTAAATGCTTATGGCATGAGCTCCGCGATGGCGAATGCATTAGGCATTAGGAATGCCTACAATCAACCTGGAATGTCGCTCGCGGATCGACGGCGAGCTATTTGGGATGGTGCAAAGCGCTCTTGGGAAGGAGCCTGTGCGAGTGGCGGCGGCGGTTGCTCTGGATATGAGCCATGAATAAATTTGCCATCGCCTTCGTGGGTCTTTTACTGACCAGTTGCTCGAGCTCTCCAATAGAAGATCCCTACTGTAGAGCAGTTCTATCGAGCGTGCCAACGCGCGAGCTGCCTGTGCGGGATGTATACATCTACGGAACACTTGAGCATGGAACAATATTAATAAATCCATCGTGCATGCAGCCCGTCTTTAACTTCTACAGTTTTCAGGGGGCGATTTCTCCCGCAGATGGCGCTGTAGGCCGGATTCGCGAGTTCAACAAGAGGGTGTACGATCAGCCTGCCGCCGCAAGCGGTCTTTTCAAAATTAGCGGAACCCTTGACGTCCATCCAGAATCAAGGCTTGTTGAGCTCAATGATGTGTATGAATTCAACGAAGTTGATGAGGCAGAGGCAAGGCTCGTAATTGGTAGACTTCGCCAAAGTCGCGATGAAGCGCCTAGGCCTCCGCCCCGCCGCTCAAACGCTGTCGACTCCCTGTAGTTCACTGCCCTGCTGAGTTGAAGTGGCTTATTCGTGACTGACCCACCACCTGAAAGCTGGTGCGACGCCTTGTTTGATGGCCGACGTTTCAGGATGCTGACCGTCGTCGACCACTCTACCCACGAGTACTTGGCCACCGTAGTGAACCAATCGATGCGAGGGGAGCATGTGGCTGGCAGGCATGAACTGTCCCAGCCTGGCGACCTGCAACACCGAGGCCATCACCTCCAGCGGTCGTGCTGCATGGCGCGGCTACGACGTGCGTAACCGGCCGGTACACCTTCGATTCCCTGACGGCAATGGCAATACGGACTGGTCCTATACGCCGGACGGCCTGCCATCACAGCTGATGGTGTTGAACGATGCCGGCACCACGGTGGCGTACAACCACTATGCATATAACAAGCGCCGCCTGCTGACGGTTGAGCGTTCGGCGCAGCCAGGATGGTACGACTGGCCCATCGCGTACAGCTACAACGCCAACGGCCACCTGGCTGGCCAGGTCTGGCCCAGCGGGCTGGCCGTGGACTACGCACCTGATGCGCTGGGTCAGGCCACGCGTGTGGGCAACTTCGCCAGTGGCGTACGCTACCACGCCAACGGCGGCATCAAGCAGTTCACCTACGGCAACGGCATCGTGCATTCGATGCAGCAGAATGAGCGCCAACTCCCGGAGCGCACCACCGACAGCGGTGTGCTCGATTTCGATACCCGTTTCGACCCGAATGGCAACGTCAGCGACATCTTCGACCTGGCGCTGGGGCCGTTCTACAACCGCCACATGTACTACGACGGTCTTGACCGCTTGATCGCGGCGGGTTCAAACAGCTTCGGTGGGGACTACTGGCATCGCTTTACTTACGATGCGCTTGACAATCTGAAGAGCTGGACGCTGCCGGGCGTCAAGGATCATCACTACTGGTACGACAGTCGCAACCAGCTCACCAATGTGCGCGATGGCGTGGGCAATACCGTGATGGGGCTCACCTACGATCCGCAAGGCAATCTACGGGTCAAGAACGGCATCAGCCACAGCTTCGATCTGGGCAACCGCTTGCGGGAGGTCACGGGTAGTCAAAGCTATCGTTATGATGCGTTGGGACGCCGGATACTGACCTTTACTCCCGGTGCCGGGAGCGTACTTTCCCAGTATGCGCAGGACGGCCGTCTGGTCTTCCAGAGCGACGGACCCAAGGGCTTGGGTCGGGAGTTCGTGCACCTTGCGGGCAGCCTGATCGCGCAGCGTGAGTACAACGCGGCAGGCGCAACCATCACCTACCTGCATACCGATGCGCTGGGAAGTCCGGTGGCAAGTACGAACCAAGCGGGTGTGGTGGTCGAGCGGACGCACTACGAGCCTTATGGAGCGCCGATCAGCAAGGTGGTGGACGGGCCGGGGTATACCGGGCACGTCATGGACGGGGCTACCAGGCTGAGCTATATGCAGCAGCGGTATATGGATCCGCAATTGGGTGTGTTCTTGAGCGTGGATCCGGTGACTGCGTATGCGAAGCCTTTGGAGCAGTTCAATCGGTATCGGTATGCAAATGGAAATCCGTACAAGTTTACTGATCCGGATGGCCGAATCGTTGAGACTGCTTGGGATGTAGCAAATGTGGCAATGGGAGTAGCTAGCGCCTATTCCAACTTCAGCGAGGGGAATGTTGGTGCCGGTGTTGTCGATTCAATCGGTGCAGTCGTGGATACCGTTGCTGCTGTGCTACCCGTTGTGCCCGGGGGTGCAGGCACCGCGATCAAGGCGATCAGAGGGTTCGAGAAAGCCGCTGACGGTGCGCGTACCGGAGGGAGGGTAGGAGAAGGCTTTGATTCTGCGAGACGGGAGGCGTTTGAGAAGGCTGGGATGAATGACCCAAGCAACGTGTCCTTCTCAAAGGTTGACGAGAAGACGGGTACAGTTGTGGAGTTCAAGGGGGAGGGTGGGGCGAAAATTGGATACGATGGACCCCATGCAAGTCCAGGGCCGAACCATGATACTCAGCACATAAGCTGGCAGTCGGCAGGCAAGAGGGGGGAAGGTGGTGCGCAGCGAGGAAATATCCCATATTCAGGGGAGCGTCATCCATCAAGGCCGGATAGGAAAGACCAATGAGCGTGCAGGATAGTAGTGCTGTAGCGACGGCCAGGAAGATCTGTTCGCTTGGGTATGAGGGCGTTTCAGAAGTTTCTGATGCGGAGGCGCTGCTTGCGAGTCTGGTCGACGTGCATGGGATTGATTCGGAGCGGCAGTACTGGTGGGAGTCCTTGAAGAATGCCGGGTCGCTGAACTACGGCGAATCAGGTGGTGGATGGAAGGAGCGAATTTCGGCGCTCCTGGCCGATATGGGAGATCCCATATTTCTCGTCGTCACTGATGATGAGCCTTCGCCGTGGCCGGTGCTGAGAATCGAGCAGGGTGCGGAGCTGGTGAGATTGCTTGGCGAATTGCACTTCTTTGAGTATTTCGTTTTCTCGCGGGATTGCGAAAGAGTATTCTTTGATACTCACGATAATTCTCTGATCTGGTCGCCATAGCGCGGAGGTCGTTGAGAGGCGCGGGACGCACGCCTGCGTGTCCGGCAGAGTGCAACGTGAGGTGTAGTGGTGGGATCGCCCGCGCCACCTACCGACGGGCGCACGTATCCGTGGCTGACGTCCACCAACTAGATGCTCTCGTGTCTGCCCACGTTGAAGAGCCGGCATGCCGGTGAAGGCTTCCTCGCCCAGGCGCCTGACGGGAGCAAATATCACTTCGACTGGATGGTGGTGACGCCGGTCGAGCCCTTCGCCAAACCCAAGATCGAGCTGGGGCAGGTGGTGGCAACGGGCAATGCCAGGAAGATCACCTACTTTGACGGGCTCCTGCGCCCGGTGATCACCCAAGAGTACGATGCCGCAGATCAGGTTGGTACCCAGCGGCTGCAGAAGTTCACCCATGACGCCGATGGGCGCGAGACGTTCGCGTCGTATCCGGCTGGTGCATTCCCCGTGCCTTCGAAGGGAACGTGGAAGAGCTACGATGCGCTCGGGCGGGCGACGTCCAGCGAACAAAGCAGCGAACTTGGCCCGCTGGTCAGCACCACGCACTACCTGGCCGGTGGCGAGGTCAAGACAGTCAATCCGCGTGCGCAGCAAACGCTGACCCGGTATCAGATGTTCGGGCAGCCGTCCTACGATACGCCCGTATCGATTCATTCGCCTGAAGGAGCGGTCACCGAGATCGCGCGCGACCTGTTCGGCAAGCCGCAGGCCATTACCCGTCGAAGCGCCGACGGCAGCCAATCTGTCACGCGGCATTACGTCTACTCGCCCAATCAGCGGCTGTGCAAGACCGTGGAGCCGGAAACCGGCACCACGCTGATGGACTACGACGCTGGCGGCAACCTGGTCTGGTCGGCGGCAGGCATGGACTACCCCAGCCTCGCGACCTGCAACACCGAGGCCATCACCTCCAGCGGTCGTGCTGCATGGCGCGGCTACGACGTGCGTAACCGGCCGGTGCACCTTCGATTCCCTGACGGCAATGGCAATACGGACTGGTCCTATACGCCGGACGGCCTGCCATCACAGCTGATGGTGTTGAACGATGCCGGCACCACGGTGGCGTACAACCACTATGCATATAACAAGCGCCGCCTGCTGACGGTTGAGCGTTCGGCGCAGCCAGGATGGTACGACTGGCCCATCGCGTACAGCTACAACGCCAACGGCCACCTGGCTGGCCAGGTCTGGCCCAGCGGGCTGGCCGTGGACTACGCACCTGATGCGCTGGGTCAGGCCACGCGTGTGGGCAACTTCGCCAGTGGCGTACGCTACCACGCCAACGGCGGCATCAAGCAGTTCACCTACGGCAACGGCATCGTGCATTCGATGCAGCAGAATGAGCGCCAACTCCCGGAGCGCACCACCGACAGCGGTGTGCTCGATTTCGATACCCGTTTCGACCCGAATGGCAACGTCAGCGACATCTTCGACCTGGCGCTGGGGCCGTTCTACAACCGCCACATGTACTACGACGGTCTTGACCGCTTGATCGCGGCGGGTTCAAACAGCTTCGGTGGGGACTACTGGCATCGCTTTACTTACGATGCGCTTGACAATCTGAAGAGCTGGACGCTGCCGGGCGTCAAGGATCATCACTACTGGTACGACAGCCGCAACCAGCTCACCAATGTGCGCGATGGGGCGGGTAGCACCGTCATGGGGCTCAGCTACGACGTCCAAGGTAATCTTCAGAGCAAGAATGGCGTCTTCCACATCTTCGACCTCGGTAACCGGCTACGCGGTGTAGTTGGTAGTGAAACGTATCGGTATGACGCATTGGGGCGTCGCATTCTGGCCCACTCCCCCACGGCCGGTAACGTGCTTTCCCAGTACGCCGAAGATGGGCGCCTGGTGTTCCAAAGCGATGGACGCAAGGGCGTCGGCCGTGAGTTCGTGCATCTCGCCGGCAGCCTGATCGCGCAGCGTGAGTACAACGCGGCAGGCGCAACCATCACGTACCTGCATACCGATGCGCTGGGAAGTCCGGTAGCAAGTACGAACCAGGCGGGTGTGGTGGTCGAGCGGACGCACTACGAGCCTTATGGAGCGCCGATCGGCAAGGTGGTGGACGGGCCGGGGTATGCCGGGCACGT
This sequence comes from Stenotrophomonas sp. NPDC077461, assembly GCF_049545475.1. Lineage (NCBI taxonomy): Bacteria > Pseudomonadati > Pseudomonadota > Gammaproteobacteria > Lysobacterales > Lysobacteraceae > Stenotrophomonas > Stenotrophomonas sp. NPDC077461. The sequence goes on along the minus strand of NZ_JBMWDO010000008.1, from coordinate 1,686 downwards.
CATGGACGGGGCTACCGGGCTGAGCTATATGCAGCAGCGGTACATGGATCCGCAGCTGGGTGTGTTCCTGTCGGTTGACCCGGTGACCGCGTATCAGCAGCCGGTGGGGCAGTTCAATCGGTACCGGTACGCCAACAACAATCCGTACAAGTTTACTGACCCAGACGGGCGGCAGAGCGTCGTCGCATGCGCAATGAACCCCGCAAACGCGGCTGTATGCGCGGAGGCGGGAATGGCCACAGGAAGCGGGGCGGGAGCAGGCGCAGGAGCAGGAGCAGGTGGTGCCAGTGGAGGTCGTGGCGTTGTCGCCGCAATACTGGCTGTCATAGGCCTGGACCGTCTTGTTCAACGCTCGGATACCGTAAATTCTGCTGCCGACAAAATCAAGGAGGGGACTTCGCCATCCACAGGATCCAAGTCAGGTAATGGTGATGTGCATCCTGGCGGTGCGTACGCTGCAGACGCAGCGTGGGGTAGTATCGAAGGCGTCGGAGATACGAAACGCTATGAGGATCGACATGGGAACGTCACTGAGGTAAAGAGCTTGAAAGGTGGTGGTGTGGCTGACAAACATACAAGCACAAAGAGTGATCATAAAGGTGCGCCAACCATAAAAATCCGTGATTCAGATGGTAAGGTTATTCAAACCACTCGATATGAGAAGAGTTCATGAGTGCTGCTCAGGATGGTGGAGTAAAAGACTCAATCGAGGATCTGTTGAGTTTTTCAGATTTTCCAGGATTTCCATTCAAGGACAAGACGTGGTTGGGGATTTTATTGAATCGTGACCTTTATGGTGCTCCTGGGGTTCCGAGGGCGGTTTTTGATAGTCTTGTCTTCGGACTTGGTTTACGAGGTGCGATGCCGTTGAAGTTTGTACCGGCGCTGACATCGCCAGTTGGGGTCGAGTGTTTCCCGTGGACTGAGTTGGGTGACTGGTGTGACTATGTGAAATTCATTGATCGTATTGATTTTTGCCCGGAGTATTATCTTGTTTCAAGGGATTTCTCCGTTCTTCTATGGTTTGATCCTGAGACGGTTGTTGTGGGTGGCGATGCGTCGCTGATAAGCGAAGTTGCCCAAGCTCTTGGTGGCATGGAGTGTTTGGCGCAGCAATCTGCGAGAGAGTTTGGTGTTGAGTTGGACGACGGCAGGTCTGATGTCGCCGCGTTCATCAGAGAAATTTCGGGCTTGGTGTAATAACAAATCACTTCGGTTGACTGGGGTCTTGCATGCTGTCGATGGATTGAATTAGGTTGGTGTTGTGTTTTTTTTAAGCTGCGGACGAACCCCATCTAAACGCCGGCTCGCATCCTCTCCTGTATTGGCCTTGTCGCCACTTGCACACAGTTCCTCCAATGTCATCCGCGCTCACCAAGCGAATCGTTCTTAATGTTTGAGGCCCGAGATCGTCCCTACGAACTAAGGGCGCTCAGGTTCGAGGCCTTTTTGCCTGCGCGCGGTCGGCGCTGCCGCGAGCGGTCGAGTGCAGGCTGATCGAAACCAGTCCTTTGTTTGGGGGGGGCGTCAGCAACCAGCAGCTAGCCGTAAGGTTGTCCGGTCCACTGTGGGGGCGACGTCCCCCCGGGACTGAGTAGCACGACGGTTTGGAGTCCAATCCTCAACGACAAGGAGATTGGACGTGAAGAAGCGCTTTTCCGAAGAACAGATCATCGGCTTCCTGCG